>JBDTMI010000067.1:0-16872 GCA_039934355.1 Gemmatimonadales bacterium | reverse complement strand
GGCGATTAGGCGATTGGGCCATTCCCCCCCAGACCCCGCTGACATCACATAAGCATCCGTTCGAAATCCTGCAGCAGGTTCGTCGCGCCGAGCCGGGTGAAGATCGCCCGCGCCTCGGCGCGCAACGGAGCAGACTCCGACTCCCGCCCTTGGCGTTGCAACGCCGTCGCCAGCACCGCCGTGCACTCCGCCATCAACTGGACGCTGCCAATCCGTTCGGCAATCGCGCGGGCCTCTCGCGCGGCGATTTCGGCGCCGGCGGGATTGGCCTGGCGCAACGCCAGCAGGCCGCGCAGCCGGCTCGCATCGGCAAGCCCGACCTCGTCCATCGCCTCCCGCGCCAGCCGCTCGGCGCGGGTGAGTTCCCGTTCGGCGAGGCCCAGTTCGTCCCGATGGAGATGGAGCTCTGCGCGCCCCATGATCGTGAGCGCCAGCAGCGAAGGTTCAGCCACCTGTTCGGCATGCCGCACCGCCTGGTGCGACGAGTCGTCCGCGTCCTCCCAATCGGCCCGCTGCCGAAACGCGAGTCCCAGGTTGTGATAGGTCTGCGCCATGCCCCGGCGATCGCCAAGCCGCTGGTACTCGAGCAGCGCCGAGCGAAAGAGGCTTAACGCGAGATCGGGACGACTCTGCAGGTGAGCCACCGAGGCCAGGTTGTTCGTGGCGTGAGCGGTCATCTGAGTGTCGCCGAGCAGGCGCGCCTGTTCCAGCGCTTCGCCCAGGCAGCGTTCGGCATCATCGGTCCGGCCCTGTTCCACGGCGATGACGCCAAGGAGGTTCATCGCGCGCATGCGGCCGTCGCTGTCCGCCCGGCGGCGGAACTGGTCCAGCGCCGCCTCGGCGTAGGTGACCGCGAGGCTGTACTCACCGATGCGGGTCGCCGCGGTGGCCGAGAGCAGCTCGACATCCGGCCGCCCCGCGGCATCCGCGGTCCAGCGCGACTGCGCGTCGAGCGCCTCCCGGAAACGGCCCGACTCCACGAGCTGACGCAGCTCACGGGAGGGATCGTCTGGAGACAGCGGGGCCGTCATCGGTTGCTTCGCACTCAATACGCGAGCGCGTACCGGCTGAAGCCGAGGATGTCGGCTTCGATTTCATCGAATTCCTCGATCTGCAGCGAGCCGATCTGAAGCAGGCTGTCCCCCGGCTGCTCCTGCACCCAGAGATTCAACTGGCTCTCGATGGTGGAGTCGATGATCTGGGCCTCGCCGTACTCGAGCTCCAGTTTCGCGGGACGCGATGCCTTGAACGTGAGTCCGCTCGGCTGGAAATCGAACAGCACGCTGTCGGGCGCGGGCTTGATCCAAATGAAGATGGAGTCCACGGTCGCGAACCCGCTGCCATCGGGCCGCTTCAGCAGCGAGCCCGCCTTGACCTCAAACTTGGCGAACTTCTCGCCCGGCGAGCAGCTCCCGTCGTCGAACGAGATTGTAACCTCGCGGTCTTCGTCGGTGCGAGCCCAGAACCCTACGCTGTCCTGGCAGAGCGGCGGCGCCGTCAGTGCGGGCAGCGTCACGATCGTCAGCGCACTCGGCGGGACGATCACCGGCGGTGTGGGCCCGGCGGAGTCTGAGCAGGCGACGGCTCCAGCGGCGAGTGCGCCGGCGAGGAGGGTCCAGCCGTGAATTCGGTTCATGTGTGATTCCCTTGTCGTGGGGCGCCGCTGGGGGTCGCCATTACCGGTCTCATTCGTGATACGCGCCGAGGCGAGCGACCAGCTCGTCACTACTCCTCGTCGACCTTCCCCTCCAGGATCCGCTGCAGTCGGGGCCGCGAGATGCCGAGGCGACGGGCGGTCTCGCTTTTGTTGCCGTGCACCAGCTTGAGCGTCCCTTCCACTGCGGCGGTGGTGATCTGCCGGAGGGTGGCCGGGAAGGGCAGCGGCCCGTGGTTCCCCGCCGCCGCCGTCGCCCGGCGGGTTGGCGGGTCCACCAGCTCGAGCGTACCCGGTGGTGAAAGCACGAGGGCGCGTTCGATCACGTTGCGCAGCTCGCGCACGTTGCCCGGCCAGGTATGCTCCCGAAGCGCGGCGCGGACGCCGGAGGAGAGCTCCGGCAGCGGCAGGTTGTACTGCTGGGCCAGCCGGGCCAGGAACGACTGCGCCAGAATTTCCAGGTCCTCGCCTCGATCGCGTAGCGGCGGCAGCGTCAGCGCGACGACATTCAGGCGATAGTAGAGATCCTCGCGGAAATCTCCCCGTGCCACCGCCGCGGCCAGGTCCACGTGCGTCGCCCCGATCACGCGCACATCCACCTTCCGGGTCTGTTGCCCGCCCACCCGACGGATCTCGTGGCTTTCCAGCGCCCGGAGCAGCTTGGGCTGCAGGTCGAGCGGCAGGTGACCGACCTCGTCGAGAAATATCGTCCCACCGTGCGCCAGCTCCATCAGGCCCGGCTTGGCACTTACCGCGCCGGTGAAGGCGCCCTTGTCGTGGCCGAACAACTCGCTCTCCAGCAGGTTCGCCGGGATGGCGGCGCAGTTGATCTCGACGAACGGGGCCGCGGCGCGCGGACTGTCGTAGTGGAGCGCACGGGCCAGCAGTTCCTTCCCAGTACCCGTTTCTCCGCCGATCAGCACCGTGACATCGCGATGCTTCGCGACGCGTCGGGCCTGATCGAGGGTGCGGTGCAGGGCCGGACTCTGACCCACGATCGCGTCGAAGCCGGTGAGTCTCCGCTCCTCGGCGGCAAACGTCGCCGCCGCATCCCGACCCTTCGCCTCGTGTCGTTCCCGCTCGAGCGAGCGACGCAACAGGCCGAGATCGCCCGGTAGCGCGAAGTAGTCGCGGGCCCCCCGCTGGAGGGCCACCGCCGCCAGTCGATGATCGGCCTCAGCCCCGACGACATATCGGGGCGGTCCGCCCGGCGGGAGCGCACCGAGCACATCGAGGGCGGCGCTCTCCGATCCACCGGCCATGAGGAGCAGGCAGGCGCTTCCGGCCGGGGCGCGATCACCCTCCCCCGGTCTCCAGTCAACAAGCTCCGCACCCAGATCAGCCGCGAGATCGGCGATCGTGGTGCGGAAACTGTCGGTGAGACGCACGGCGGTGATCATCCAAGTCGTCGCGGTCAGTGCTCAGCTCCCATTTCTGCCGGAGATCGCGGCGGGATTGTTCCAGTAGGGGCGGGACTTCGCCCCGCCCCTACTGGACCGCCGCCACCCGATTCCGGCCTGTACCATCAATCCTCGTCGCTGGGATCGTCGTGCCCGTCGCGATTTTCATCTCGGAAGGCATTGAACGACGTCTTGATGTTGTCGTTCACCAGATTGTCGTTGGCCCCGCCGTGATTGCCGCTGTTGGGATCCACGAGGCCGCCGGCGCCATCACTGAACCAGGTGGCGAGGTCCACGTTGATGGTGATGTCGAGGTTGGTGACGGCATCCGTCACGATGATCGGCGGGACCAGATTCATCGTCTGCTCGGCACCCAGGTCGCTGGTAAACGCGAAGGGCTGGCCATCGAAGCTGCCGACCGCGCGGATACTCACCCCGGCAAACTCGGGATGGGCGGCGATGAAGGCGGCGTCCTTGGGGTCGCTACCATTGGTCTCCGGCTTGTGGATCTTGAGGCGGAGCTGGTCATAGCTGCCGGTATCGACCGCGACGCTGAACCCGCGCGCTACACCGGTTCCGAGGGGCAGGTTGAGCAGGTAGGGGCCGGCGTTGAAGGATTCGCAGGCGTCATGGACGCCATCGTTGCCGTCATCTCCGCTGCTGCCACTACCGCCCGCCTCGTGGCGGATCGAGCCTGACTCAAGGCTGTCGTCCTCGAGGTCGCAGCCGGCTTCGCTGGCGCGATGGAACCGAAGATCGCGCAAGATTACCTCGACCGTATCGATCACGAGCGCGTCGTTGTTGGCGGTCAACGTATCGCCCCGGAGTGCGCCGAGGGTGGAGCCCTGGGTGCCGAGGTTGAAGGTCACCTGGGTCCCGGTGCTGGGACCAGAACCGCTGTTGCACGCCGCAAGCGCGGTCAGGGCGGCAAGGGCGGTATATCGAAGGCTGCGAACCATGAAGCTACTCCTGTCCGGGTCGGTCGTACTGATGCATCTGGTCTGCGAAAAAGCAAGCCAGGTGCCGTCCGAGCCGGAATTGTAACCCCTTGTCCCATAAATGTTTTGATAACTTAACTTCACTCAGGATCCGGTCCATTTCGAGTCGATTGACACGAAACGTTACAGCTCGTGGGGCTCCATGTGGATCAGGACACCGGCGACCAGGGGGACATGCTGACGGATGGCGCTTTTGACCCGGCCGCTGAGGATATGCGCGTCGCGGAGTGACAGGGCGGGATCGGCCTGGACGTGAAGGTCGACGTAATAGCTGAGGCCGACCTTGCGGACCTTGAGCTTTTCGATCGCGCGGACGTCGGTCGTCCCGCTGGCGGCGGCGGCGATTTCGTCGAGCAGCGCGGTGGCCGGGCTGCGGTCCATGAGATCCTGGATGGCGGGCCGGATCAGGCGAATGGCGTTGACGACAATCACACATGCAGCGAGCAGCGCCGCCCAGTCATCCGCCTGCTCCCAGCCAGGTCCGCCGATCAGGGCAATGCTGATTCCGATGAATGCGGCGACGGAGGTGATGGCGTCGCTGCGGTGGTGCCAGGCGTCGGCCTGCACGGCGGTGCTGGAGACCTCCTCACTGACGGCCAGCACCCGGCGGAAGAGCACCTCTTTCACGACAATCACACCTACGAGCACGAGGAGCGTGAAGGGTGCCGGCGTATGGTGTGGAATGCGAATCTCGCGGATCGCCTCCACCGAAATGCCGGCCGCCGCGAGCAGCAGGAGCAGCGCCACCACCGCGGCGGCGAGCGGTTCCGCTTTGCCATAACCGAAGGGATAGGCGTGGTCGGGATCCCGGGTGGCAATGCGGAGCCCGCTCCACACGATGAGCGATGAGAAAATGTCGGCGATCGACTCCACCGCATCGGCAATCAGCACGTAGGCGTTGCCGACCACGCCGGCCACCAGCTTGATGCTGGCCAGGGCGGTGTTGATCAGCAGCCCGGTCTGGGTGGTGCGGATGGCGCGGGCGGCTCGGACAGCCGGCGAGGCGGCTTCGGTCATGCGGGAAAGCTAGGGGAGGTTGCGGGCTGAGGGGAGATGGCAGGGGGACAGGCGATAGGCGGTAGGGATTGGGCGAACGGGAAACGGGGAGGAGGGTCTCCCCTCCCCCCCGTGCCGATGCCTCAGGAATGGTTCAGCTGCCGGTGCCGTGATCGTCCTCGCCGTCGTGATTGTCATCCTCGAACGCGTTGAACGAGCTTTCGATGTTGCTCTTCACTTCACCCTCCAAGCTGCCGCCGTTGTTCGCACTCAGGGGATCGATGAGTCCGTCGGCGGTCTGGTTCAGGAACCAGCTGTTCAGGTCGACGAACAGTGTCATGTTGGCGCCGGTGGCCTCGGTGACGGTCAGCGGCGGGTTGAAGCTGTACTCCTGCTCCACGTCGAGGTCGGAGGTGTATGTGAACGGCGTTCCGTTGTAAGTACCGGTCATCTGGACGCTCACGCCGTCGAATCCGGGGTTCTGGGCGACGAACGCCGAGTCGTCGCCGCTGGACGGCTTGTGGATTTCGAACTTGATCTTGCTGTAGGATCCGGTATCGATGGCCACGGTGAATTCGCGCTGGGCGCCGGCACCGAGCGGCAAATCGAGCAGGGTAGCGCCGAGCTTCAGCTCTTCGCAGTCATCCTCGACCGCGGATGTATCGCACACAATTGCCGGGTTGGTGCGCTCGAGTTCGATCTGGCGCAGCACCAGCTTCACGCTGGTCACGATGATGGTGTCGCTGCCAGCGGCGATGATTTCCTGCCCGACGAGCGCGGCCTGACTCGGGGCGGCGGTGCTCGGCTTGGTCGCCAGTAGGAAGGCGATCTTGCGGCCGGCGACCGAGGGACCGCTCGAGTCGCCGCTGCAGGCGGCCAGGACGGTCATGGCGGCCAGGGCCGCGGTGGCAAATCGGAGCGGTTTCATGATCAGAACTCCCAGTGAATGGATTGGTGCATTGGACTTCCCGGCCCATACAAAAGCAATCCGTAAGCCGTGCCCGGTCGATCGACACAACGTATTGCCGAACAGTGCGTTACTTGCAGCTTGTGATGGATGTCCCCCGGTCATCTTCCAGCTCGGGATGATGCATGTGGAATGGGGTGATGCAGGGGCGGCGGGCGGTTGGGCGACTAGGCGATTGGGCGATTGCGGAGCAGGGAGTAGCCGGTGGTCACTGGACGCTGAATGCTGGAGGCCAACCGCCTTCGGCCAATGACTGCTGACCCCGCCCGGGTTGTATTCCTGGAAAAGCTGGACATTTTCGACGGTGTCCACATGTGTCTGGTTTCTCCCGCCCAAACCCCGCCATGCAGATTATCCGCCCCGCCGCTGACGAGTTCGCGTCCTCCTATGGCCAGTACATTTCGCAGGTGCCCGGGGACGACGCGCTCCCCGTGCTGATCGCCTCGCGCGCGAAGACCGCCGCGCTGCTCGCCGGGATTCCCGCAACCAGGGCCGGCTACCGGTACGCCGAGGGGAAGTGGACCGTGCGCGAAGTGATCGGGCACCTCGCTGACGCAGAACGGATCTTCAGCTACCGGATGCTGCGGATCGCGCGGGGAGATGCGACGCCGCTCGCCGGCTTCGACGAGAATCGCTACGTACCGGAGGGCCGGTTCGAGGAGCGTCCACTTGCCGAGATCGCGGCGGAACTCGCCGCGGTGCGTGACGCGACCCTCGCGTTGGCGCGGGGGCTGGACGCTGGCCGCCTCGTCCGACGCGGCGTCGCGAGCGGGAAGCCGGTGTCGGCCCGTGCCCTCGCATGGATCATCGCGGGGCATGAGTTGCATCATCTGCGGGTGCTGGGAGAGAAATACCTGTAGGCGGTTGGGCGAAAGCGAGTAGGGGCGACTCTCAAAGTCGCCCTGGGGAATGACAGGACACGGGGGATGGGGAACGGGAAATCGGAGAAAAGCGATGCGTCAGGTGAGATCAGTCGGATTGGTGTTCATGGCCGCGGTGGCGTTGTCGGCCTGCGGGGAGAAGCCGCCCTGTGCGCGGTGCGATACGCTGGTGATCGCCGCCACTGGCGAACCGGCGGCGGTTTTTCCGCCGCTGGTGGGTGAATCGGTGGGCCGGGACATCGGTGATCAGGTCTACGAGCGTCTGGCCGATCTCGCTCCCGGGGCGGCACCGATCGATCTGACGGCCTATCGCCCCGGCCTTGCGGAGCGGTGGGAACGCATCGATTCGCTCGCATGGCGCTTCCACCTCCGGCCCGGTGCGCGGTGGCAGGATGGCCAGCCGGTGACCGCCGCCGACGTGCGTTTCTCATTCGAGGCGTTCGCCGACTCGCTGCTCGATACCGCCGCCCGATCCTATCTCGCGGACATCATCGAGGTGACGGCCGAAGACTCCACCACGGTTGTGATCCGGTTTGCCCATCCGTCGCCCGAACAATTCTACGACGCGACCTATCATGTCCGGATCCTGCCGGCGCATCTGTGGCGCGATGTGCCGCGCGATCAGTGGGGAGCCGACACCACGACGGCGCACCTGATTGGCAGTGGGCCGTACCGGGTCGCCGGATGGGTGCACGGGCAGTCGCTCACGCTGGTCGCCGACTCCTCCCGCCGCCCGCGGGCACAGATCGCCCGCATCATCTGGCGCTTCGCCGAAGACCCGGATGCGGCGCTCAACCTGGTCCTGTCGCATGAGGCCGACCTCATGGAGTCGGTCGGGAGTCCAGACCGTGTCGCGCGCGTCACGGCGGACTCGCAGTTCCGCACCGTTGTGATTCCGTCGGCGGCGTACGGATTCCTGGGATACCGATTGGGGGGAGGATCGGCACCTGCCAGAGGCGGTGCTTCGCCCCGCGCCCACGGGATCGCTGATCGCGGTGTGCGGCGCGCCCTGAACATGCTGGTCGATCGACCCACGATCGCCACCGCCATCTTTGGGCCGGGCACCCAGGCGCCGCCCGGCCCGATGTCGCATCTCTTGTGGATCTGGGATGACGCGATCCACGTGCTGCCCTACGACACCGCCGCCGCTGGTCATCTCCTCGACTCGCTCGGCTGGCGCCGGGGTGTGGATGGCATGCGCCGCCAGGGGGGCACCACGCTGGGTTTCGACATTCTCGTACCCGCGACCAGCTCATCACGCCGCAAGTTGGCCGAGGTACTGCAGGAGACCTGGCGTCAGGGCGGCGTCGCAGTGACGGTGACGGCAGTGGACTTTCCGGTGTTCCAGGAGCGACTGGCCCAGCGGAGATTCGATACCTACATCGGTGCGTGGCTGGATGAGCCGAGCCCGCGGGGGCTGGCGGAACAATGGACGGCGGCGGGACGTGCGGCGCTCAATTACGGTGACTACGTGAGTCCGGTCTTTGACTCGCTCTTTGCGCTGGCAGCCGGCACGTCCGAGGTCGGTGCCGCACGGCCCCGGTGGCGGGAGGCGATGGACACCCTCAACGCTGATGCACCAGCGCTGTTCCTCTACAACCCGGCCCAGATCGCGGCCGTTTCCCGGCGTCTGCAGGGATTTGCGGTGGATCCCTACAGCTGGCTGAGCGCGCTGTCGACCTGGAGCCTCACGCCGTAACGCATGCCGGTTCTCTCCTCACCGCTGGTACCCATGCGACGCACCCTGTTCCTCCTGGCCCTCACTGGCACCGGGCTCGCCTGCCATGTTGAGCGACGCGCACCGGTGTTGCCCGCCGACCTGGTGCTGCGCGGCGGTGCGATCTACACCATGTGGCCTGAGCGGCCATGGGCCGAGGCGATCGCGGTGCGCGAGGGACGCATCATGTTCGTGGGTGACGATGCCGGGGCGCTGCGCTACGTCGTCGGCAGCACGCGGGTCATCGACCTGGCGGGCCGCATGGTGCTGCCCGGCTTTCAGGACACGCACGCGCATCCGCTTTCCGGCGGGCTCGAGCTGGGCGAATGCAACCTTTACGATGCCAGGACGCCAGCGGAGGTCGAAGGGATCATCCGCGCGTATGCGACGGCGAATCCCGACGCCGCATGGATTCGGGGCAACGGGTGGCAGCTCCCGGTGTTCCCCGGCGCCAATCCGTCGCGTGAGGTGCTCGATCGGATTGTGCCGACGCGCCCGGCCTTCCTCTACGCCGCCGATGGACATTCGGCGTGGGCCAACTCGAAGGCGCTGGAGCTGGCCGGGATCACCCGTGACACGAAGGATCCCCCCAACGGGCGGATTGAGCGGGACGCGCGCACCGGGGAGCCCAGCGGCACGCTGCGCGAGGCGGCCGTCGGGCTGGTGTCGAAACACCTGGCGCCGTACACACCGGAGGAGCGGCTGGGGGCGGTGCGCCGGGCGCTGAAGGAGGCGAATCGGCTGGGGATCACCAGCATCACCGACGCCGACGCGGGCCCCGAGTATCTCGCGGCCTACCATGCGCTGGATGAACGGGGTGAGCTGACGGCGCGGGTGACGGCGGCGCTGCACAGCCTCGATGGACCGGTCGAGGCTGAGGCGACACGGCTGCGGGGGCTGCGGGAACAGTACCGCGGCGGCAGCCGGCTCGCCGTCAACACGGTCAAGCTCTTCGCCGACGGCGTGCTGGAGGCCCGGACGGCGGCCGTGCTCGCGCCCTATCTCGACAAGCCGGGCGATCTGGGCAGCCTCAATTACACGCCCGAAGACCTGACGGCGCGGATCATCGCCTTCGACCGCGACGGTTTCCAGATTCACGTGCATGCGATCGGTGACCGGGCGATCCGGGAGACATTGAATGCGCTGCAGCACGCGCGCGAAGCCAACGGATTCCGGGACGACCGGCCAGTGATCGCCCATCTCGAGCTGTTCGATCCCGCCGACATCATGCGGTTCCGGGAGCTTGGGGTCGTCGCCAGCTTCCAGCCGTACTGGGCCCAGGCGGACGAGTACATCACTCAGCTCACCGAGCCCGCGCTGGGACCGGTGCGGTCGCGCTGGCTGTACCCGATCGGCAGCGTGCTGCGGAGCGGGGCCACGGTGGTCGGGGGGAGCGACTGGACCGTTTCGAGTCTCAACCCGCTCGACGCGATCCAGGTCGCCATCACCCGCCGGCCGCTCGAGACGCCGCTCGGCGCGGCGTGGATTCCGGAGGAGCGGGTGGATCTTGCGCCGATGCTGGCGGCGTACACGATCAATGCCGCCTACGCGACGCACATGGAGCGCGAGACCGGCAGCCTGATGCCGGGGAAACTGGCCGACATGATCGTGATTGACCGGAATCTCTTTGGTGTGCCAGTGTCGGAGATTCATTCGGCGCGGGTCCTCATGACCCTGCTTGATGGCACGACGGTGTGGGCCGACTCGACATTCGCCGGCCCGTGAGGCAAGACGTCAGTCGCCGTGTTCCCCCGATGGAGCCGCGATGAGCAAGAAGCTGCAGGTGGTTCACACGGCGGAGCTTGCCGTCACCTTCGATCCCAACATCTGCATGCATTCCGGGGTGTGTATCCGCGGGCTGCCGGCGGTGTTCGATGGCTCGCGTGCCGACTGGATCCATCCCGGTGCCGCCCCGGCAGAGGCAGTGCAGGCGCTCGTCGCGAGGTGCCCGAGTGGTGCATTGCAGTCGGTGCGGGCGGGGCATCCTCCGGCGAAGCTCGCGGCCGGGAGCGCCGCCACGGTGGTATTCACGAGCGATGGACCAGCGCTGATCCGGGGCACGCTGGATCTGGAGCTGCCGACCGGAACGAAACTCCGGCGCGATGGTCCCGTTGCCTTCTGTCGCTGCGGCCAGACGAAGAACGATCCCTACTGCGACGGCAGTCATGGCCGGGCCGGGTTCCGCTCTCCCAGGTGAGGTAACCAGATGCCGAGGGCCGCGGATGGCACCAGCCTGCAGGGGATCGGGCAGATCGTGATCAACGTGAAGGATCTGGCGCGTGCCACCGGGTTCTACCGCGATGTGCTGCAGTTGCCGTTGCTTTTCGAGGTGCCCACACTCGCCTTCTTCGATGCCGGTGGGGTGCGGCTGATGCTCGCGGTCGCGGAGGATCCCAGGTTCGACCACCCCGGTTCGATCCTCTACTACCGGGTCGGCGACATCCGCGCCGCCGCTGAGTCACTCCGGGGCCGTGGGGCGACGATCACCAGTGAACCCCATCTGATCGCAAAGATGCCGGACCACGAGTTGTGGATGGCATTTCTGGAAGACTCTGAAGGCAACACCCTCGGCCTGATGAGCGAAGTGCGGTGAACCGCGTCCTCAGAATCCTCTGGCCGCTGCCTGTGACGCTGCTCGGCGCGGCGGGCGCCGGTGTCGCGCGTCTGTTCGGGGCGCGGGTCGCGTTGCATGATGGCGTGCTCGAGGCGAGCGGTGGTCCGCTCGGGATGGTGCTCCATCGGATGTATCCGCCGATGTCGGTCTCCGCGATCACGCTGGGACATGTGGTGCTGGCACAGGACGAAGCATGCCTGACGCGGACCCGGGCCCATGAACGGGTGCATGTGCGACAGTACGAGCGGTGGGGTTTTCTCTTTCCGCTGGTCTATGTCGCGGCGAGTGGTGTGGCGCTGCTGCAGGGGCGGGAGGGGTATCGGGGGAATTGGTTTGAGCGGGAGGCGGAGGGGGTTGAAGCGGCGTCATCGCCTTTGCTCACAACCGCAGTTCCAGATAGCGCAGGTCCGTGATGCCATCCTCCCGATACGCCGGAATGTCCCGAAAGCCCAGCCGCGCATACAGCGCCTGGGCCTCGGTCATGGAACGCAGGGTATCGAGCCTGATCGCAGCGTAACCCGCCGCGCGCGCCGCCTCCACCGCCGCTTCCAGCAGCCGCCGGCCGATGCCGTGCCCGCGAAACTGCGGGCGGGAGTAGAGCCGCTTGAGCTCGCAGAACTCCGCCGTCAACGGCCGGATCCCCACACATCCCGCAACTTCACCTCCCACGCGGGCGAGGAAGAGCGCCCCGCCTGGCGGGGCGTACTGACCCGGCAGCGTCGCAAACTCGACGGCGAACCGCTCCTGATCGAGATGGTCACCGAGCCAGGCACCATACTCGGCGAAGAGCGCGCGGATGCCGGTCAAGTCGGTCGGCGAGTTGGCAGGGAGGATGAGCGGCTGAGCGGGAGACCGGGGGGTAGTCATGCGTGGAGGATATCGTGTGCGAGGTGCTCAGATTGTCTTACGGGAGAATTCACCCCTCCTTACGCAGCCACAAATCTCCCCACCAGTCCCACGCCCGATTCATCCAGCCATTGCAAGGCTCCTGCCGGCGGCGTCATCGCCACTGTCACGGCGACGAGAGCCGCAGGCGGGACCCACGAGACCAGATAGCTCCGTTCCGGCTCTTCCAGATAGGCCACCCAGGTGTCCCACGGCGGTGTGTCGCGCGCGTCAAAGAAACCATCGGTGGACGCTTGCGCGCGACCATGGGAATGCGGCGGCGTCGGGTAGTAGACCAGCAACCGTCCATCGCCGAGGGGCGTGGGCGAGCGGCGCCAGCTCCTGCCCAGTTGCTGCAGGCGCGCCTCTGCGACCGCCCGGACGGTGTCGGACCAGGGATGACTGGGCGGCGGAGCGAGCGGGCTGGAACGCAGGGTCTGACTGAGCGGTCCCAGCAGCGCACGGCGCGCGCACCATGAGACCGTCTCGGCGAGCCGCTCGTGCAGCGGCTCAAGCGAGGCGGAGATGTCCGGCTCACTCCGAAGGAATACGGAGCCGGGCATGCCGGGCGTCGCCCTACGCCTTCCGGGTCTTGCGGTAGATGAACAGCAGCAGCATTGCACCGAGTGTTGACGCAATGAAGCCGGCGGGCTCATCGAGTGCGTACCAGCCGAGCGCGCGGCCGAGGAACCCGGCGATGAAGGAGCCCGCGATGCCCAGCAGGATCGTGATGATGAAGCCACCAGGATCCTTGCCCGGCATCAGGAACTTCGCGACCGCACCGATGATCAAGCCGATCAGCAGCGTGTAGAGCATGGAGATCCGCCTCCGAAGGTTGACTTACCTGGTGGGGCCGGGCGCGGGGGCCGGCATCGGTGCCGCCATGTCGCTGTTCCAGATGTCCTGGGCGACCAACCACTTGCCGCCCTGCTTGTACCACACGACGAGGTACTTGCCGGTGTCGCTCGGCATGCCGGTCAGGTCAAAGGTGTAGGTCCCCTCCTCCACCGCCAGGTCAGCCGACTGGGCGACGGTCACGCTCACCGTGTTGAGCTTCAGGACGACGCCCATCGTGCTGAGCTGGCCCCAGAACGGCCGGATCGCGGCTGCCCCGGTCACCTTGGGCATGTTGGTGGGAAGCATCGCCCCGCGGTCGCCGTAGAGGGCGGTGATAGCGGAATCGTTCTTGGTCTGGAGGAATCCATTCCATTCCGCGACCCGCGCCCGGATGGCGGCTTCTTCGGCGGCGAGATCAACCTTTGGAGCGGCAGGAGCGCAGGCAGCGGCCAGGCTCAGTGCCGCAGCCATGGACCAACGGGTGGCGGTGGACATGCGAACTCCGTGGCGTGAAATGAGTACGAGGGGAATGGGCACGATGATGCCACGAAGTTGCGCCCGGCGCCAGCCCCGAGGGGCGACGCCGGGCGCCGGGTCCCGCGGACCGGACTACTTCTTTTCCGGAGCCTTGCCGGTTCGCTCGAGTGTCTTGAGCCAGCGCGTGGCGGCGGCGAGTGCCGGCTTCTTCCCGCCGTGGGAGAAGTCGCCGAAATAGGCGGTGTACTTGGGGCGCCAGCCCTTGGCCGACCGGCGGTGGCCGACCCGCACCACATACCCGAAGGTGCGGGTGCTCTCCTGTTCGACTCGGCAGATGCCGGGCGGCAGCCCGACATAGGCACGGCTGCGGACCCGCACGGCGGGCAGCCGGACCTTCGCCTTGGCCGCGCTCGCCTTGCCTTTATTTGCCGTCGCCGAGGGGCGCGCCTTCTTGGTGCGTCCAGCCCCGGTCTTCGTGGTCTTGCGGACTTTCGCCATCAGATCCTCTCCTCGTTGTGCCGCACAGGAATGCTCGCGGGGCGGGAAGATGTGCAAGTGCGCCGCAGGATGGAAGTGGATGCCCGCCAATCCGGAAATCGGGAACCCTCACGAGGCGTCCCGATCGGCCTCCTGCAGCAGCCGGATGTACAGCCTGACACCCCAGCCGATATTCGCCTCCGACACCCGCTCGTCGTTGCCGTGCACTTCGTAGCGGTTCTCCTCGATGGGGATCAGATAGGGGTCGAGCCCGTAACAGATGATCCCGGCCCGGGCATAGGTGGGCCGGTCCGATGCTCCCGCGCTCACGGGCGTGGCGACCGGAACGCCCGGCAGCAGCTCGCCGGCGGCGCGCTCGATGGCGTGGAAGAGCGGGGTGCCGAGCGGGGCATCGTAGCGTGGCGTGATCGGGGCGATCTCCTCCAGATGAATCCGCTGGTCGGCGATGATCCGTATCAGCTCACGGCGGAACGCCTCCGGGTCCTGATCCGGGAGCAGCCGGATGTCGAGCTCGGCAGAGGCCTGCTGGGGGATGGTGTTGGTCTTGTTCGACCCGACCAGCACCGTGGGGGAGATGGTATTGCGCAGCAGGGCGTTGCGCTCCGGCTCCGCCAGCAGCCAGGCGGTCCCGGCTGGACTGCTGAGCGCCGCGCGGGGATTGGTCAGCCAGCGGCGGCCAGCCCCAGTGGCATCCTTCGCCTGGGCCTGGAAGAATCGTTCGACGGCGGGCGACAGGTGCAGCGGCGTCTGCCAGGCCGAGACCCGGGCGATCGCGCGGGCGAGGCGGGGCACCGGGTTCTCGTCTCCGATCGGCACCGACCCATGGCTGGTGGTGCCTTCGGCCACCATCCGGGTCCAGTAGGGGCGCTTCTCGCCCACATCGATGCCGAACCAGCGGACCTTGCCGTTCTCCACCCGGGTATCGGCTCCCTCGGTCAGGAGATACTCGACATCACGAATCAGGTCGCCATGATGATCCACCATCCTGATGGCCCCGGTGCCATCGGATTCTTCATCGGCATTGGCGAGGTAGACGATGTCCCGCTGCAACGGGATGCCAGAGCGCTTGATCGCGATCAGCGCCATGAGCTGGATGATGCCATGGCCCTTCATGTCGAGCGCGCCGCGGCCCCGGACGTAGCCATCACGGATCTCGCCGGCAAAGGGGTCGAAGGTCCACTGCTCCCGCGTCACCGGGACGACATCCATGTGGTGGGCCAGGGCGATCGCGGTCCGGGCACCGGTGTTGGTCCCAGTGCCGCGGAGGCGGGCGTAGAAGTTCGCCCGACCGGGTCCGAGCTCGACGGTGTCGAGGATCTGGTTCTCGATCCCTTCCCGGTCGAAGACCGCCTTGAGCCAGCGGGCGGTCGCGATCTCGTTGCCCGGCGGGTTGCTGCTGTTGATCTGCAGGTATTGCGAGAGCAGTTGCGTCGCCTCCTGCTGCAACGCGGGCCAATCGAAACTGGCCTGCTGTTGCGCCGCGAGCGGGGTCGAGACCAGGGTGAGGGCGAGCAGCAGGCGCATAGGAGAGGGGTGACGGAAAAGGGAAAAGGGGAACGGGACGAAGAGGGGTCCCTCATGCTCCACAGGATAACACTATACTCACGGCCAACGGCTGAATGCTGAACGCTAATTGCCAATCCCCATGATGCTATCCCGACTCGCCGTCCTGCTGTCCGCGCTCACGCTCTTGCTGGCGCTCTCGGGCTTCCTGCCACCCCCAACCTACGTGCTCCTGACCCTCAGCGTCGGGGCGCCGGAGGTGGGGGTATGGCTGATCGTAGCGGCGGCGGTCGCCGTGCTGATGACGCTGGTGGCCGCCGGCCCCGGCCGGCTCCGGCTGGCGACGCTGCTGTCGGCCGCAGCGACCGTCCTCCTCTCGCTCCTGCCACTCCTCCGATTCTCCGCCACCAGTCGCCGCTTCGATACGGCGATGCACGACCAGCTCGGCCAGAACTTTCTCTGCACCGTGCCGGATTCCGTACGTCGGTCGCTCCGGCCGCGGACGCTGGGTCTGGCGGAATTGTTCACCGGGCTCGGCTCGCAGCAGGTACGCGTCAGTCGCGGCGTCGTGGTCGGCATCACGGATGCGGGTCCACTCCAGGCCGATATCTATCAGCCCGCCGGCTCCGGCCGATTTCCGGTGGTGGTCCAGATCTACGGCGGGGCCTGGCAGCGGGGTGCGCCGGCGGATGATGGGGCGTTCGCAGCGCATCTGGCGGCGCGCAACTATGTCGTGGTCGCGATCGACTATCGGCACGCCCCCAGGTGGCAATGGCCGGCACAGCGGGATGATGTGCGGATGGCACTGCGGTGGGTGCGGGAGCATGTGGTGCAGTTCGACGGCGACGCGACCCGGCTCGCGCTGATCGGCCGATCGTCGGGGGCGCAGCTTGCCCTGGTGGCGGCCTTCACCGATTCGCTCCCGATCAGCGCCGTGATCAGCTACTACGGACCGGTAGACCTGGTCGACGGCTACAACCATCCACCGGTCCCCGACCCGCTCGATGTCCGGTCACTCGAGGCCGCCTACCTCGGCGGTCCGCCGTCTGACCAGCCGGCGCGCTACCGCGAAGCCTCCCCGGTGAGTTACGCCTCCGTGATCCAGCCGCCGACGCTGCTGATCTACGGTGGTCGGGACAATGTCGTGCTGCCGCGTTTCGGGCGATTGCTGGAGGAGCGACTGCGCGCGGGAGGTACCCCCGTCGTGCTGCTGGAGATTCCCTGGGCCCAGCACGCCTTTGATGCGATCACGGCGGGGCCGAGCGCGCAGCTCGCGTTGATTGAGGTGGAGCGGTTTCTGGCGTGGGCGCTGTGGAGTGCCGCGGATGCGAGGAGGTGTGGTGAGGCGACCGCCTGCCGCTTATCGCCTCTCGCCTACTCAGCGAACGCCGGCGCGAACACCGTCCGGGCAAACTCCTCGAGCGTCGTCGGCGTCGTCGTCAGCG
>JBDTMI010000066.1:0-18553 GCA_039934355.1 Gemmatimonadales bacterium | reverse complement strand
AACCCCTGACCTCTGCATTGCGAACGCAGCGCTCTCCCAGCTGAGCTACAGCCCCCTGAAGGGAGGGGTAAGCTAGTTACCGGCTTCCACATGGTCAATCAGAAGCTGAGCGTAAGCGATGAGGCCCGATGACGCCCCTGCGCCGCGCTGCAACTTTTCCGCGCCGGACTCCGTCTGCCCATTATCCCCACAATGTAGGTGTTATCCGATGAATGGCTTTCTGGGCGAGTTCGAGCAGCTGATCCTCTTCGCCATCCTCCAGGCCGGCACCGAGGCCTACGGTGCCGTGATCCAGCGGGAGATCGAGTCCCGGGCTGGCCGGTCGGCCAGCCTCGGCGCGGTCTACACCACGCTGCAACGGCTGGAAGACAAGGGACTGATAGCATCCCGCGTCGGCGACCCGCTGCCGGAGCGCGGCGGACGACGCCGCAAGTACTACCTGGTCAAGCCGGCAGGCGTGCGGCACCTGGAGAGCTCACTTGCGGCGCTGCGACAGATGACGCTGGGCCTGCCCCGCCCTCTGGAGGCGCCATGACTCCGATGCCCCCGTCGCTCGCCACCCGGCTGCTGGAGGCGCGACTGCCAGGTACCGTCGGTGAATTCCTGGTGGGAG
This sequence comes from Gemmatimonadales bacterium, assembly GCA_039934355.1. Taxonomy (GTDB): domain Bacteria; phylum Gemmatimonadota; class Gemmatimonadetes; order Gemmatimonadales; family GWC2-71-9; genus JADJOM01. The sequence continues at coordinate 17,940 of JBDTMI010000066.1, read as the reverse complement.
ATCTGGAAGAGGCCTACCGCGCGCGGGTGGAAACCGCAGGTTCGCTCCGGGCCAACTGCTGGTACTGGTGGGAGACGGCGATGGTGCTGGTACGGCGGTGGCCCCGATCGGCAACATCGCCCTCGATGGCGGCCGCACCCTGGTGGCGGGGCCTCCGTGGCGATGTCCGCCAGGGGCTCCGGGTGGGGCGACGGGCTCCGCTCTTCACCACCCTGGTAGTGCTGACCTTTGCGCTGGGGCTGGGCGCGGCGGGAGCGATCTTCAGCGTGCTGCACCCGGTGCTGCTGCAGGGGGCGCCCTATCCTGATGCCGACCGGCTGGTGACGATCAACGATCCCGACAACCACGGCGAGGCGAGCAACATCGGCTATCCCACCTTTACCGACGTGGCGCGGGAGAGCCGTTCGCTGGAGCACCTCGCCGCGATGTCGAGCTGGACGCCGATCCTCGGTGGACGGGGCGACGCGGTGCAGCTCAGCGGCCAGCGGGTCACCCACGACTTCTTCCGCACTCTGGGGGTGCAGCCGTCGCTGGGGCGGGACTTTCTCCCCGAGGAGGACAGCCACGCGGGCCGCAATGCGGTGGTGATCCTGGGCCATGGCTTCTGGCAGGCGCGGTTCGCGGGAGACAGCGGGATCATCGGACGGACGATCCAGTTGAGCGACCGGGCGGTCACGGTGATCGGGGTGATGCCGCGCTCCTTCGAGAGTCTGCTCTCCCGCACCGCCATGGTGTGGGCCCCGCTGGGCTACGAGGAAGGCGACGGGCCGGCCTGCCGCGACTGCCGCCACCTGCGGGTGATTGCCCGGCGCCGCGCCAGCGTGACCCCGGCGACACTGCAGGCGGAGCTTCTGCAGATCTCCACCGCGATGGTGCGGCAGTTTCCCGGCAATTATGCCCGGGCAGGGTTCGTGATCATCCCGCTGAATGCGCTGCTGCTGCGCAATGTGCGCCCGGTGCTGCTGGCGATCACCGGCGCCGTGGCGCTGCTGCTGCTGATCGCCTGCGTGAATGTGACCAATCTCTTCCTCGGACGCGGCCTGCTGCGGAGCAGCGAATTCGCGGTGCGGTCGGCGTTAGGCGCCGGCAGCGTCCCGCTGATCCGGCAGGTGCTGGTCGAGGCACTGCTGCTCGCCCTGGCGGGGGGGATCCTGGGCGCGGGGATCGCGTATGCCGGTGTCCGCCTGCTGGTGCACCTGGCCCCGCCCGGGATACCGCGACTCGACCAGGTGACGGTGAACGGGACGGTGCTGGGTTTCCTCTTCCTGCTCGCGACACTCTGCGGGGTGATCGCCGGCACCGCACCGGCCATCGCGGCGCGGCGGACCAACCTCGGGGGACTGCTGCGCGCCGGCGGACGGAGCATCATCGGCCGCACCAGCCGGCAGCTCCGGGCGGCGCTCGTCGTGGTGGAGGTGGCGGTGGCGCTGGTGCTGCTCACGGGGACGGGACTGCTGCTCCGGAGTCTCGACCGGCTGCTCGCGGTGCCGACCGGTTTCGATGCCCCGGGGCTGGTGTCGCTCCCATTGCAGACCTACGGCAGCCGCTACGCGGAGGACGCGACGGTGCATCAGTTCTACGCCCGGGTGCTGGACCAGGTGCGCAGCGTGCCGGGGGTGAGTGGTGCCGCGGTGGTGAGCCAGCTGCCGCTCTCGGGCGACTTCGACACCTGGGGGATCCACACCGAGGTGAAGCAGTCGATCAATCCGGCGGACGATCCCGACGGGTTCCGCTACGCGATCTCGCCCGGCTACCTGGCAACGATGGGGATCCCGCTGCTCCGCGGCCGGGACATCACACCGGACGACAACGCTACCGCACCGCCGGTGGTCATGATCAATGCGACGATGGCCCGGCGGATCTTCGGCACGGCCGACCCACTGGAGCAGCGACTCCGCATCGGCGGCGATCAGTCGCCGCTTCGAACGGTGGTGGGCATTACGGGAGACACCCGGCAGCAGGGGCTCGACGTGGGTCCCGAGTCGCAGATCTATCTCCCCGCGGTGCAGAACCAGTTTGCCGATTCCCGCATGGTGCTGGTGGTGCGGGGCCCGCGGGCGGATCCGGCGCTCGTGGTGCCGGCGGTGCGAGAGGCGATCGCGCAGATCGATCCCACGGTGCCGATTGCGTCGGTCGTGACCATGACGGAGTATGTGCAACTCAATGCGGCGACCCGGCGCTTCGCGCTGGTGCTGTTCCAGCTTTTCGGTGCCGCAGCGCTGACGCTGGCCGCGCTTGGCCTGTACGGGGTGCTCGCGGCCAGTGTGATCGAGCGGACCCGCGAGATCGGGATCCGTTCCGCCCTCGGCGCGACCAGCGGCCGCATCCTGGGCCAGGTGGCGCGGAGCGCGCTGCGCCTCGCGGGACTTGGCGTCGTCGTCGGACTGGCGACGTCACTGGCCGGTACGGGGCTGCTCCAGTCGCTGCTGTTCGAGGTGTCGCCCACCGACCAGGTCACCTACTTCGCGGTGTGCGGCCTGCTGCTCCTGGTCTCGCTGGTGGCGGCGATCGTGCCGGGATGGAGGGCGGTGCGGGTGGCACCGGCGGTGGCGCTGAGGGAGGAGTAGTCTCAGTCCAGCATCAAGACCCGATCCATCTCATGCACGACGCCGTTGCCGGCTTCAATGTCGGTGGTCACGATGGTGACCCCGTTGACGAAGACGTCGCCGTCGCCGAGCGAGAGGTTGAGCGACCGCCCGGCGAGGCTCGGCAGGCGGGTAAACGGGATGAGATCCCGCTCAAAATATCTGCCCGCGACGAGATGGCCTCGCAGCAGGTGCTCAATTTGATGTGGCTCCCGCAGCAGATCGTCCAGCACCCGCTTCGGCAGCTTCGCAAAAGCCCAGTCGCTCGGCGCAAACAGAGTGAAGGGGCCCTGCAGTCGCAGGGAGCGACTCAACCCTGCGGTGCCGAGCGCCGCGATCATGGTGGCGAACCGGCCAGTGGCCGCCATGGTGTCGAGCATAGTGCCGAGCGGGTGGCGCGGCGCAATCAGGGTCGACATTTCTCTTCCAGCTCCAGTTGAAGTGGCTGCGGTGCGGCAGCCGGGACGGCGCTCCGCACCTCAGCTGTTCTCCCTAGTCTCTCTCCTCACTCCCCGCCCTCACTGCGGAATAACAACCGCATCGATCACGTGAATGATGCCGTTGCTGGCCTCGACATCGGCCGCGGTCACATTGGCGAACTTCTCACCGACATGCACGGCGTTACCGGCCACATGCACCCGGAGCGTGCCGCCCTGGACCGTCGTTAGACTGACGTAGCCATCCTTGTCAGCGCGCGCCTTCAGATCCGCGGCGGTGACCAGACCGGAGACCACGTGGTAGGTCAGGATAGAGGTGAGCTTGGCCTTGTCCTTGAGCAGGGCGTCGACCGTGCCGGCGGGGAGCTTGGCAAAGGCGGCATCGGTCGGCGCAAAGACGGTGAAGGGACCCTTCCCTGACAGCGTGGGGATCAGGTCGGCCGCACCAAGAGCCGCAGCCAGCGTCTTGAACTGGCCAGCAGCAACGGCGGTCTCGACGATGTTGGACTTGCTGGCTGCCCCGGCAGCCATCTGGGCCTGGAGCGGCGAGAAGGCCAGCAGCGCGAGCATCGCCATGGCGCCCCTGACCGCTGTGCGGGACCACCGATGTTGAATCGCCTTCCACTGCAGCGCCTGCCAGATCGCGCTCAATCCAACCAGCCCATAAACCAGCCGGCTCAAGGCACTGCCACTCCCAAAGAGTGCTGCGACCAGGTCGGGACCGCCTACCGCGATCACGCCCCAGTTGAGTCCGCCGACAACCAGAAGGATTGCGGCGAGGACGTCGAGCTTCTTCATGTGCCAACTCCGATGATGGTAGTGATGTGTTGTCCAACTTGCGTCGAACAAAGTATCGGCGATGCTGGCTATTGTCAATGGCTCGTCCAGCTAATTACATTGACGTTACTTAGACAAGTAGGTATCATTATGGTATGACAGACACTAAGTCGCCCCTCGAGCCCGAATTGCCCCGACATCCGGTCCGGATGGTTGCCCAGCGTACTGGCCTCTCGACTCATGTGCTCCGGGCCTGGGAGCGTCGATACAGCGTCGTCACACCATCCCGATCAGAGGGGGGGCAGCGGCTCTATTCCGACGCGGACATCGAGCGGCTGACGCTGCTCCGGACCCTGACCAGTCAGGGGGGGGCGATCAGTCAGCTGGCGCAACTTCCCCAGGTCGAGCTGGCCCGGCGAGTGGAAGAGGACCGCGCGGCGCGCGCGGCACAGTCGCCCGACGATGGGGATCTCGACCTGGCAACGGCGCGGTGGCGCGCGGCGGCGCTTCGGGCCGCTGAATCCCTCGACGGCGTGGAGCTCGGTCGGCAGCTCGAACGGGGCGTCGTGGCCCTCGGCGTCACCTCCTTTCTTGAAGGAGTGGCGGGGCCGGTCCTGATCGAAATCGGGAGCCGCTGGCGCACCGGGGAGATGAGCATCGCGCACGAGCACCTGGCCACCGTGGTGTTCCGCCAGGTGCTGGGCTGGGTGCGGGAGACCGCCGAGGCGGGGAGCCGCGCCCCTGCGCTGGTGGTGGCGACGCCGCCGTTCCAGGTCCATGAGGGCGGCGCGATGCTGGTGGCCGCAGCCGCCGCAACTGAGGGATGGCGGGTGATCTATCTGGGGGCGAATCTGCCGGCCGCGGAAATCGCCGCCGCAACGCTCCGCACCGATGCCAGAGCCGTGGCGCTCAGTCTCATTCACCCCGCCGACGACGCTGGCCTGGGCGCCGAGCTCGTCGCACTGCGCCGAGGGCTGCCGGCGGATCTTCCGCTCCTGTTCGGCGGGGCGGCGGCTGAGGCGTACCGCAGCGACATCGAGGCAGTGGACGGGGAGATCATCCCGGGGCTCGCTGAATTGCGGAGTGCGCTTGGTGCGCTCGCCGTGCCCAAATGAGCGGCGGCCTCATTCTCCTCACCGGCGCCACCGGCTACGTCGGCGGCCGGCTGCTCATGAGTCTCGAGGCTGATGGGCACAGGGTACGCTGTCTGGCCAGAAGGCCGGAACACCTGCGGCCGCGGGTGAAACCGGCAACCGAGGTTGTGGCGGGGGATGTACAGGATCCGGCGAGTCTGGCCGCCGCGCTTGAGGGCGTGGAGACAGCCTTCTACCTGGTCCACTCGATGGATGCCGGTGCGGCATTCGAGGAGGCCGACCGGCGTGGCGCCCAGCACTTCGGCAGCGCAGCGCGAGCGGCGGGAGTCCGCCGCATCATCTACCTCGGCGGTCTCGGCGGGGGCAAGGAACTTTCATCCCATCTCGACAGCCGACAGGAGGTCGGCCGGATCCTGCGCGAGTCGGGGGTGGAGACGATCGAGTTCCGCGCCTCGATCATCATCGGGTCGGGGAGTGCGTCGTTCGAGATGATCCGGGCGCTGGTGGAGACACTCCCCATCATGATCACGCCACGATGGGTGGACACCAAGACGCAGCCGATCGGGATCGAGGATGTGATCGCCTACCTGCGGGCGGCGCTGGCCCTGCCGGTGATCGAGAGCAGGATCTTCGAGATCGGTGGCCCGGTCCGCGTGTCGTACGGCGAGTTGATGAAGGAGTATGCGCGGCAGCGCGGGCTCCGACGGGCGTTCATCTCCGTGCCGGTGCTCACCCCACGGCTTTCGAGCCTCTGGCTCGGCCTGGTGACGCCGGTCTATGCCAGAGTGGGGCGGGCGCTGGTGGATGGACTCCGGAACGAAACGGTGGTGCGGGATGATTCCGCCCGGGAGCTCTTCACGGTGAAGCCGCTCGGGGTGAAAGAGGCGATGGCCCGGGCACTCGCCAACGAAGATCAGGCCTTTGCCGCCACCCGCTGGTCCGATGCGCTCTCCGCCGCCGGCCAGCAGCGCAGCTGGGGCGGGATCCGACTGGGATCACGACTGATCGACGCTCGGCAGGTGACGGTCGCGGTGCTCGCGGCTACGGCATTCGCCCCGATCCGCCGGATCGGCGGATCCGCCGGCTGGTATCACGCCAACTCGTTGTGGCGAATTCGCGGACTGCTTGACCTGCTCGTCGGTGGCCCCGGGTTGCGGCGCGGCCGACGTGACCCGGAGCGGGTGGTCCCGGGCGACACGCTGGACTTCTGGCGGGTGGAAGCGGTGGAGCCGGACCGGCTGCTCCGGCTGGGCGCCGAGATGCGGGTGCCGGGCCGAGCGTGGCTGCAATTCGAGGTGAAGCCGCATGAGGGTGGCAGCGTGATTCACCAGACGGCGATCTTCGACCCCGAGGGGCTGTTCGGCCAGGTGTACTGGTATGCCCTGTGGCCGCTGCATCAGTTCGTATTCGGCGGGATGCTGCGGGCGCTGGCCCGCGCGGCGGTGCGGGAGTCGGCGCTGGGCGCTGGCATGTCTCCTTCGCCCGCTGGCCGCTTGCTCTGATGGCTGACGACTGAGCCCGGCATTCGATGACGCGCGCTTCCGATCTCCGCCTCCACGCTCCTCCCGACACCCGCCCTCGCCCCGGCGGCGAGTTCGTCCTGTACTGGATGCAGACGACGCAACGGGCGCATGACAATTTTGCGCTGAACTTTGCCATTGAGCAGGCCAACGAGCTCCGGCTTCCCCTGCAGGTCTATCACGGCCTGCGCCATGACTATCCCTGGGCCAGCGACCGGTTCCACACCTGGATTCTCGAGTCGGTGATCGATCTCTCCGCCGACTTTGCGGCGAAGGGGATCAATTACGCGTTCTGGCTGGACCAGGCGAGGGGGGAGTACACCAAGTGGCCGGCGGGGATGCGGGAGGGCGGGACGACGGGACGACGGGAGGATGAGGCGGGTCCAACCGCCCTGCTGCAGCTGGCCGACCGGGCGGCGCTGGTGGTGACCGACTACTTCCCCACCTTCATCGTGCCGAGGCAGCTCCGCGGGCTGCGGATGAAGACGGCGACGCCGGTGATCGCGGTGGACTCAGCCACCGTCGTCCCGATGGCGTACCACACCAAGGAACACAGCACGGCGCGAGGCTTCCGCACGGTAGTGATGGAGGCGCTGCCGCACTATCTCTGGCCGGTGGAGAATCCGGAACCCGCCGTCAAACGAACGGTTGAGCTTCCGTTTGAGCCGACGGTGGTGAACCGCCTCAACGTGGCGGAGCTGGTGGCGGGATGCGATGTCGATCACACGGTGCCACCCTCACTCCTCTTCCGGGGCGGGACTGTCGCAGGGCGACAGCGGCTCACCGAGTTCCTGCGATCGGGGCTGGGGAGCTACACCGAGGACCGCAACGACCCCACCAAGCCGGACCAGGTGAGCCGGCTCTCGCCCTGGCTGCACTTCGGCAACCTGTCGATACACGAGGTGCTGCTCGCGGCGCAGGCGGCGGGACCGGCGCATCAGTATGCCAAGTTCCTCGACGAGGCGCTGACCTGGCGGGAGCTGTCGCACAACTTCTGTCACTTCAACCCGAAGCACCGCACGGTGGCCGCCATCCCGGAGTGGGCTCGGAAGCAATTGCGCGACCACGAAGCGGACCCCCGCCCATTCCGGTATTCGATGGAAGAGTTGGAAACTGCCCGCACCCATGATGAGCTGTGGAATGCCGCGCAGCGATCCTATCTGCGCGACGGCTTCATGCATAACTACATGCGGATGCTGTGGGGGAAAGCCATACTGCAGTGGACCCCGAATGCCGCCGAGTGTCTCCGGGTGCTGGAGCACCTGAACAACAAGTATTCACTCGACGGCCGGGACCCGAATTCCTACGGCGGGATCCTGTGGATCTTCGGCAAGTTTGATCGACCGTTTTATCCCCGTCCCATCTATGGACTGGTACGGTATCAGTCGCTCAAGGCTGCACGGACCAAATTCGACGTGCCCCGGTATATCCGGGAGTTCACCGTCTGACCGGCGGGACGCAGCGACGGGCGGGAAGGCCCGCCGCGACGGGCGGGGACGCCCGCCGCCACGCTGTTAGAAGATCGTGTAGATGAACGGCGCGAGGACCGACCCCTGGGCAAAGACGAGCAGCGCTCCGACGAGCACCAGCACGAGGATGATCGGCATCAGCCAAAATTTCTTGCGGACCTTCATGAAGGCCCAGAGCTCCGCGGTGATTCCATTCCTGGCCATGGTCGTGTCCTCAGAATTGACGTTCGATGTTACTGCGACCACCCGACACCGGTGGCATCCAGAAGCTTCCGTCCTTCTCCCGGTGGACCAGGGAGTTCTTGCCGAAACTGCGCCTCAGAAGGCCAATCGGCGTCATGACGAGATAGAATACCACTCCCATGAAGATGGGGGTGGTGACCTTCGAGATCAGGTGCGCCAGCCCCATCCAGGCCCGATGCACCGGTCCCAGGTAGCCAGGGATCAGCAGCCCCGCCAGCAGGAGCACCGTACCGAGTCCGCCAAGGATGGTACCGGTCACTTCCTTGTGCCGCCAGAAATACACCAGGCTGGCCAGCGCCAGGAATGCGATGCCGACGGTGAAACCGAATTTCCGCCCTTCGGCGGGACTCAGTCGAGCTGGAATTCCTGCTTCCACTGGTCAGTCTCCTCCCAGGCGGCCTGTTCGGTCTTGTGCAGCAGGAACGAACCAAGCACCAGGGCATCAATGTGGGTGCGCATGAAGCAGGTGTGCGCGTCTTTCGGCGAACACACGATCGGCTCCCCGCGCACGTTGAACGAGGTGTTCACGACCACGGGGCATCCGGTCAGCTTCTCGAATTCGCGGATGAGATCGTAGTAATCGGGGCTGACGTCACGACTGACGGTCTGGACCCGGGCCGAATAGTCGATATGGGTGACCGCGGGTATATCCGACCGCGGCTGGTTGAGCAGATCGAGGCCCCAGAGGTTGCGCTGCTCCGAGGTCATCGGGATCTGGCGACTCTTCTTGACCGGGGCGACGAGGAGCATGTACGGCGAGTCGCAGTCCATCTCGAACCAGTCGCTCACCCGCTCCCGCAGGACGCTGGGTGCGAAGGGCCGGAAGCCCTCGCGGAACTTGATCTTGATGTTCATCTGCGCCTGCATCCGGGGGCTGCGCGCGTCACCGATGATGCTGCGCGAACCCAGCGAGCGCGGACCGAATTCCATCCGGCCGTTGAACCATCCAATGATTTTCTCATCCGCCATGAGCCCCGCCACCGTCTCGAGCAGCGGCGTCCGATCGAGCTTGTGATAGACCGCCCCGACCGACTTGAGGTAGGTCTCGATCTCGGCATCGGTGAAGGCCGGCCCGAGATAGGACCCCTTCATGGCGTCCTTGCCCGGCGTGACCTTGCGGGGCTGCTTGAGGTGACGATGCCAGATCAGCTGGGCGACGCCGAGGGCGCCACCGGCGTCGCCTGAAGCGGGCTGAATCCACATCCGCTTGAAGGGGCCGTCGCGCAGCAGCTTGCCGTTGGCCACACAGTTGAGCGCCACACCGCCGGCCAGGCAGAGATTCTCGAGGCCAGTGACCTTGCGGGCCGTGCGGGCCATGCGCATCACGACTTCCTCGCACACATCCTGAACCGAGCGGGCCAGGTCCATGTCCCGCTGGGTCAGCTTGGTCTCCGCGACCCGCGGTGGCGCACCGAACAGCGCGTCGAACTTGCTGTTCGTCATGGTGAAGCCGCTGAGGTAGTTGAAGTACTCCTGGTTGATCCGGAAACTGCCATCCGGCTTCAGGTCGATCAGATGGTCGTAGATGAGCTGGGTGAATTTCGGCTGGCCATAGGGGGCGAGGCCCATCACTTTGTACTCGCCCGAATTGACCTTGAAGCCGGTGTAGTAAGTGAACGCCGAGTACAGCAGCCCGAGCGAGTCGGGCCACAGCAGTTCCTTGAGCAACTCGAGGTCGTTGCCGCGGCCGACACCCATCGATGCCGTCGCCCACTCCCCGACGCCGTCCATCGTGAGGACGGCGGCTTCCTCGAATGGCGAGGGAAAGAAGGCGCTGGCGGCGTGCGACTCGTGATGCTCGGCGTAGAAGATGTCCCCCTCGAAGCCGGTGGCGTCGCGGAGCTGCCGGTCCATGAAGAGCTTCTCTTTGACCCAGAGGGGCCCGGCCATCAGAAACTGGCGGAAGCCTTTCGGCGCGGTCCCCAGATAGGTCTCCAGGATCCGCTCGAACTTGAGGATCGGCTTGTCGTAGAAGCCGATATGGGTGATGTCCTGTCTGGTGATGCCGGCCTGCTGGAGGCAGTACTCCATGGCCCTGGTGGGAAAGCCGGGATCCCCCTTTTTCCGGGTAAACCGCTCCTCGGACGCTGCCGCGATAATCTCGCCGTCCCGTAGCAGGGCCGCCGCACTATCGTGGTAGTAGGCCGAAATGCCGAGGATGTGGGTGGGAGCTGGCATGGGATCGTGGCAATCTCCTCAGGCAGCAGGGGAACTGCTGTCTGTTTTGGCCCGGACGAGTTGAGGCAGGCTAGTGTGTGCCACGCACTCGCAAGAACTCGGCCAAGGTATCGGCCGCGACCTGATGGCCTCGGGGGGACCAATGGCCGTCGTCGATGAAGTACAAGAGGGGGCCGTTTAGAGCCGCCGCGCGGAGGGCGGGGGTGAGGTCGAGGAACGGGAGGTTGCCAGTCGCAGCCCATGCGGCGAGCCGCTCGGGCATGTCGTTGACGACCCATTTCCTGGCCTCACCTTCCGGGGGGTAGGTGCAGAGCGATCCGTAGACCCGGAACTTCGTGGGTACGAACATCAGCACCAGCTCCACCCCCTGGCGCCGGGCTTCGGCCTGGGCATCCGTGATGATGCTTTCCACCTTGGCCAATCCGGTCAGCTCGCGCTCCTGCAACGGCAGTCCGGAATAGGCAAAGTAGAGCGCACTGTCCCTGGCCTGCCCCGTGACGACCTTGCAGGCACGAGCGGTCGCGGTGGGCGCATCCACCGAGCTCGGCCGAGTCGCGACGGCGACGGCGGTGCGCCAGGCGTTGTGGAGGAACGACCGCTCGGAGAAGGCATCCTGCTGGGCCCGGATCCGGGCCCAGTTCCCGATCCAGTCATCGTAGCGGGCGAGATCGGTGAGGTCATTGCCTTCGAAGAACTCCCAGACCACGACCCGGGGCCTCAGGGGGAGGCCGAAACGGGTGAGCACAATGCGCTCCTGCCTCGGCCCGTAGCCGGACTGCCCGAGATTTGCGACCGGCTCCCCGAGGCGACGCTCGAGAACGCCTCCCAGCAGGTCCGCCTGCCCCACGTTGGACCACTCGAGGAAGGAATCGCCGATCAGCACGACGGCGGCCGAGTCGAGATCGCGGGCGTTGCGGAAACCGTTGCGATCATACGTCACGTCCACCGGGTAGAGCCGGTCGGTTGCGATCCCCAACCACGCCACCATGTCACCGACGGCTTTGCCGGTGATGTGCTGCTGCGGCCGGTGGATCCAGAGCAGCTGGTCGTCGGCACGATTGTACGGATTCTGCCACGGCTTGCCGGTGGCCAGTGCCGGCCCGGTGCGGAACACCGCACGGTAGTCGATCAGGCGTAGCGCGGCCGGCAGCTCAAGCACGATGAGCAGCACCGCGATCGTTCCGACCACCAGGAGGAGATTCTGCAGCCGCTGGGTCATTGTCTCGTGGAGTCTCGGGGCAGGTCACGCTAACGCGGTGAGGTCTGCAATACCAGTGCCTTGGCGGGAACAATCGCCTGCGGGATGGCCCCGATGGGTCCCTGGTGGGTGGCCCCGAGCTTGCGATTTCAGGCGCGTCTTGCAGGGCCCCCATCGTCCAAGCGTTATTCTGTGCCATTCAAGCGGAGTCACGGCCGGACCCCGGCCCGCACGCCGCAGTCGGGACGATCCCAGGAGATGCCCATCCCAAGCCCAAAACGCAGCTCACCGGCCACCAGTCGGCCGCAGTCAAACCGGGGCCCGGCCGAGGCGGGGAGGACCGCAACCGGGGCCGCGGGAAGCCGTCCGCCGACGACGCTGATCCTGGAAGACGGGACCAGTTACGAAGGCGTCTCCTTCGGCGCCGGGCGGCCGGTGGTCGGCGAGGTTGTCTTCACCACGGCGATGAGCGGCTACGTCGAAGCGCTGACGGACCCGTCGTTCCGGGGCCAGATCCTGGTCCTGACCTACCCGCTCGCCGGCAACTACGGTGTCCCCGCAGCGCGTGCGGCGGGATCGCTCGATGGCCCCTTCGAATCCGACAAGATCCAGGTGCAGGGACTGGTGGTGCAGCATGCGATCACGCATCCGAGTCACCACGCTTCAGTGCGCACCCTCGGGGAGTGGCTGACTGGTGAGGGTGTGCCGGCGGTGACGGGAATCGATACCCGCACCCTGACCCGCCGGCTGCGGGAGCACGGCACGATGCGTGGCTGGCTGCTGCCCGGCGAGCACCCGGTCGAGGAAGAGCAGCGCGCGGCGCAGGGGGTGGAGATGCATCGTGAGCTGTTCCAACTGGTCGCCCCCACGGAAACGACGCGGATCGGTGACGGCGGCGGTCCCCGGGTCCTGCTGGTGGATGCCGGGGTCAAGGACAACCTGATCCGCTCCGTGGTGCAGCGGGGCGCCAATGTGATTCGGGCACCGTGGTTCGCGGACCTCGCGGCGCTGGCTAACGATGTCGATGGTGTGCTGCTCGGCAACGGCCCGGGCGACCCGAAGGATCTCCCCGAGCTGGTGACGCAAGTGCGGGGCCTGCTGCAGCGGCCCAACCTGCCGATCTTCGGCGTCTGTCTCGGCAACCAGATCCTGGCACTCGCGGCCGGCGGAGACACATTCAAGCTCCCCTACGGCCATCGAGGCGTGAATCAGCCGGTGCAGGAAATCGGCACCCGGCGCTGTTTCATCACCAGCCAGAATCACGGCTACGCCGTACGGGAGAGTTCGCTGCCACGCGACTGGGAGCCCTGGTTCGTGAACTTGAACGATGGCACGAACGAGGGCATCCGGGCCCGCTTCAAGCCGGTCTTCAGCGTGCAGTTTCATCCCGACGCCGGTCCCGGTCCGCGCGACACCGGTTTTCTCTTCGACACTTTCCTGCAACTGTGCGAGACCGCACGGCGGAGCGGCCGATGACCCCGGTGCGTTCCTTCGCCCGACCCGCGCGGGTCCTGCTGCTGGGTTCCGGCGCGCTCCAGATCGGGCAAGCGGGAGAGTTCGACTACTCCGGCACCCAGGCGTTGAAGGCGCTCAAGGAAGAGGGCGTCTTCACCGTGCTGGTCAATCCCAACATCGCCACGATCCAGACCAGCGAGGGGCTGGCGGACCGGGTGTACTTCGTCGCAATCACGCCTGACAACGTCGAACAGATCCTGGAGCGGGAGGAGTGCGACGCCATCCTGCTCGGCTTCGGCGGTCAGACCGGACTCAACTGCGGCCTCGAGCTGGACCGGCGCGGAGTGTTTGCCAGGCTGGGCGTGCGGGTGCTCGGCACCCCGGTCGCGACGATTCGCGATACCGAAGACCGGGCGCTGTTCAAGGCCCGGCTGGACGAAATCCAGGTCAAGAGCCCCAGGAGCGTCGCCTGTACCTCGCTCGCCGAAGCGCGGGCGGCGGTGCGGGAGATCGGCCTTCCGGCGATGCTGCGGGTCGCCTTTGCGCTCGGCGGACGGGGCAGCGCCGTGATCCTGACGGAGAGCGAGATCGAGCCGGCGCTCAAGCGCAGCTTCGATGGCGGGATCAAGCAGGTCCTGGTCGAGGAGTACCTCGCCGGCTGGAAGGAGATCGAAGTCGAAGTGGTCCGCGATGCGGAGGACAACTGCATCACGGTCTGCGCCATGGAGAACTTCGACCCGATGGGCATTCACACCGGTGAGTCGATCGTGGTGGCGCCGACCCAGACGCTGAACGACGAGGAAGTGCAGTTGCTCCGCACGATGGCGATCGACGTCATCCGGCATCTCGGCATCGTGGGCGAATGCAACATCCAGTACGCTCTCGATCCGGCCAGCACCGACTACCGCGTCATCGAAGTCAACGCGCGGCTCTCCCGTTCGAGCGCGCTGGCCAGCAAGGCGACCGGCTACCCGCTCGCCTACGTGGCGGCGAAGATCGCGCTGGGATTCACGCTCCCGGAGATCCCCAACGGCATCACCAAGAAGACCACCGCGTTCTTCGAGCCAGCGCTCGATTACATCGTCTGCAAATTTCCCCGCTGGGACCTCGGCAAGTTCCGCGGCGTGTCGACGCGTATCGGCAGCGAGATGAAGAGCGTGGGCGAGGTGATGGCGATCGGCCGCACCTTTCCCGAAGTGCTCCAGCGCGCCGTGCGGATGCTGGACATCGGCGCGCTCGGCGTGGATCCGGAGTTCTTCGCCGGCGACGATGTGCGCGAGGCGCTGCGGGTGCCCACGTCGATGCGGGTGTTCGCCATCGCCCGCGCCCTCGCCGATGGCATCACGCCGGAGGAGATCCACACCCTCACCGGCATCGACGCGTGGTTCATCCACGGCATCAGTGAAATCATCACGATGCGCGGCGAGCTGGGAGCGGTCGCCGGCACGGAGGCCGCGACCCACAGCGTCCGCGAAGGCAACGGTGCGGTATCGCCTGACCTGCTCCGGCGGGCCAAGCAGCTCGGCTTCTCCGATCATGGCATCGGCCGGCTCTCCGGTCTGCCGGCCGACGCGGTGCGGACGATGCGGATTTCCCACGGCATCATTCCGCGCCTGGCCCGCATCGACACCCTCGCGGCGGAGTTTCCGGCGGAGACGAACTACCTGTATCCGAGCTACCACGCCACCGAAAACGAGAGCCCGCCGAGCACGAGGAAGAAGATCCTGGTGCTGGGGTCGGGGTCGTACCGGATCGGCTCAAGCGTCGAGTTCGACTGGTGCTGCGTCAGTGCCGTCCGCGCCGCGGCCGAACTCGGCTACGAGACGCTGATGCTCAACTACAACCCCGAGACGGTCAGCACCGACTGGGACGAGTGCGACCGGCTGGTCTTCGACGAGGTAAGCTTCGAGAGCGTGCTCGACCTGTGGGAGAGCGAGCGCCCCGAGGCGGTGGTGGTCAGCATGGGCGGGCAGGTGCCGAACAACCTGGCGCTGCGGCTGGCACGGGCCGGAGTGAAGATTCTGGGCACCAGCGCCGAAAGCATCGACATGGCCGAGGACCGGCGCAAATTCAGCGGCCTCCTGGACCAGTTAGGCGTCGACCAGCCGGCCTGGACCCATCTGACGGGCCGCTCGGACGCCACCCAGGCGATTGAGACGCTGGGCGGCTATCCGGTGCTGGTCCGGCCCAGCTATGTGCTCTCCGGTGCCGCGATGAGTGTGGCCCACGATCCGGTGGAGCTCGACCGCATCCTCGAGCGGGCCCGCACCGTCTCCCCCGAGCACCCGGTGGTGGTCACCAAGTTCGAGACCGGCGCGCGGGAGATCGAGATCGACGCGATCGCCGACAAGGGGCAGATCGTCCTCTGGGCCATCTGCGAGCATGTCGAGGATGCCGGCGTCCACAGCGGTGATGCGACGCTGATGCTGCCGCCGCAGACGGTGCCATTACCAGTCATTCACCGGGCCCGGAAGATCGCGGTGCAACTGGCCGAGTCCCTGGCGATCACCGGACCATTCAACCTGCAGCTCCTGGTCAAGCACGGACGGGTCAGGGTCATCGAGGTCAACCTGCGCGCCTCACGGAGCCTGCCGTTCGTGTCCAAGGTGATCGGCACCAACTTCGTCCGCGAAGCCATCCGCCGGATGCTCGGCGTGCGTGATCCGGTCCAGAACCGCGCGCTCGACCTGGACTATGTCGCGGTCAAGGTGCCGCAATTCAGCTTCCCGCGGCTGGTCGGCGCCGACCCGATCCTGGGCGTCGAGATGGCCAGCACAGGTGAGGTGGGCTGTTTCGGTGATGATGGCGACGAGGCGCTGCTGCAAGGGCTCGCGGCGACGGGCTTCCGGATTCCGAAGCTGGGGGTGCTGCTTTCGCTCGGGCCGCCGAGCGAGAAATACTCTTTCCTCGAGGAGGCGCGGGCGCTGTCCGAGGAGCTGGGACTGTCGCTCTACGCCACGGCGGGAACCGCCGGAGCGCTGCAGGCCCAGGGAATCCGCTGCACCGCGCTGAGCAAGACCCCCGGCGAAGGGCGGAGCGGCATGGATGTGATCGACGAGGGGCTGGTGGACCTGGTGATCAACGTCCCGCGATCCTACGACGAGCTGGGCCGACCCGACGGCTACCTGATCCGTCGCCGGGCGGTGGATGCGGAAGTCCCGCTGATCACCGACCTGATGCTCGCGACCGCCCTGGTCACGGCACTCCGAAACCGCGCCAACGTGCCGGTGCCCATCCGGTCATGGGAGGATTACCTGGGGAGGCAGCCGAGGCATTTGGCGTAGAGGGCAGCGTTCTGCGTTGAGCGTTCAGCGTTCAGCTGTTAGCTGCCCGGGTGTGGCGATCGCTGGTGATGTGGGGTTCCAGTCGAAGCTGACGGTTCTGGAGCCGGCTCAGGAGGAGCTGGGCAATGATGGCCCCGATCCCGGCGAGCATCATGTCCCACTGAGTGTCCCAGACATCGCCCTGGGTGCCAAGAAAGGCCTCGGCGGCTTCGCCGGTGGAGACGGCGGTCCACCATTCGACCAGCTCATAGGTGGCGGACAGGGCGAGGGCGAAGCAGAGCACCAGGAAGAAGAGCCACTTGCCGGGCTTGAGCGGCGAGGTGCGGAGCATCACCTCGCGGGCGACCATCGCCGGAATGAATCCCTGCGCAAGATGCCCCAGCCGATCGTAGTTGTTGCGGGTCCAACCCAGCAGATCACTCACCCAAAATCCCGCCGGCACTTCGGCGTAGGTGTACTTGCCGCCCACCATGAGGATGCAGGCGTGGATGGCGAGGAGCAGGTACGACAGCGTCGTGAGGGGGAAGCGCTTTGCCGTGAGAAGCAGAATCGGCAAGCCGATGAGGGCCGGGGCCACCTCGAGGAACCAGGTGAAGCGGTCGTGGGGATGGATCCCAGACCAAATCAAGACTGCAAGGACTGTGACGAGGAGAAGTCGGCGCATAGGCCCCTACGCTTCCCCCTGATACTTCACTTCGATCTCCATCCCATCCCGTGCAATGATGGTCTCCGGGAAGATGGCGCGCGCCTCGGCGACGAGCTCGGGTGCGTCGCGGCTGTAGCGCGGACTGATATGGGTGAGTGCCAGGCGGCGGACGCCTGCCTCACGCGCAATGATGGCGGCTTCCTGCGCGGTCGAGTGACCGGTCTCTTTGGCGCGAGCCTGATCCTGCTGGCTGAAGGTCGCCTCGTGGACCAGGAGGTCGGCGCCGCGGGCGACGTCGCGCAGGGTGGGGACCGGGCGGGTGTCGCCGGAAATGATGACTCGGCGTCCGGCGCGTGCCCCTCCCACCAGCTCCTCCGGCGCGACGCGGCGGCCATCCTCCAGCGTGATCGTCTCGCCGCGATGGATCTTGCCCCAGAGCGGGCCCTCGGGGATGCCCATGTCGCGGGCCTTGTCGGGATTGAAGCGCCCCAGTCTCTCGTGCTCGATGAGTCCGTACCCCAGCGTGTCGGCCCGGTGTTCGGTGGCAAAGGTGACAATGTCGTAACCGTTCCGCTTGAGCACGTCGCCCACCTTCAGTTCCCTGATGTCCACCGGGAACTTGACCCGCTCGAGCCCGACATCCAGCGCACCACTCAGTATCCGCTGTGCACCGCGGGGCCCGTAGAGCGTGAGCCCGTCGGAACGCGCCGCTTCCCCCTCACCGAAGATGTTGAGCAGGCCGAGGGTGCGCAGCAGACCGATCACGCCAAGCATATGGTCGGAGTGGAAATGGGTGAAGAAGATTTCGCGGAAGGCGAAGCTCACGCCGTAGCGCATCATCTGGCGCTGGGTTCCCTCACCACAGTCGAACAGCATCGTCTCGCCCTCACGCACCAGCGCCAGGCCAGCGACGTTGCGATCGATGGTGGGGCAGGCGGCGCCGGTGCCGAGGAAGGTGAGTTTGAGCATGGGCGGGAATGTAGGCGGGGCCGGGAGGGAGTAGGGAGTAGGCGATGGGGCGAGTAGGCGGTTGGGCGGTTGGGCGGTTGGGCGA
>JBDTMI010000065.1:0-19007 GCA_039934355.1 Gemmatimonadales bacterium | reverse complement strand
CTAGTCCGGCACCCAGAACCCCTCCGCACAGCACCGCCGCACGAACGCCTCGCCGGAGGGAGTAAACGGCCGCCGCCATCCGAACGACGCGACGGGCTGATCCACCAGCCCCGCGGCAACTTCCAGCAGCCGGTGGGCGAGTCCCCGCGCCTGCGCGGTGGAATGAGTCCAAATGATCTCCACGGTCCACGACGTCATCGGGGCGACACCGGTGGCCGGCCGGAGCTCCGCGTCCCAGTCATCCCACGACCACCAGGCCCACCGGGGCCGAGGCCGCAGCACGGCGAGGCCGACGGCAAGTCCCTGCTCGCGCACCAGGTAGACACGCGTCTCCGGCTCGCGATCCGACACGGTGAAGGCCGGGGTGTGGAAGGGCGTGTCTCGCATGGCGCGTCGGGCGACCTGATCCGCCAGCACCCGCTCCGCATCCGAGGAGCTGTTGGTGATCTGCAGCACCTCGACGCGATCCCATCGTGCCACGACCGACTCTCCCAGGAGTGCGGGGAGCGGAATCGCATCGAGCTGGTTGATCGGCACGTCGGGCACGGGAACTCCGGTCGTGGTGATGGACCGGGGGAATACTAGAGGGGGAAAAGGGAAAGGGGAAAGGGGAAAAGGGAACGGGGATGGGGACGGGAGAATTGGACGGCTCGAGGGTGGATACTGGTCCTTTCCCCTTTTCCCTCCTCCCTTCCTCACTACCCCCTCCTCCATTCCCCGCCTACCCTTCCCCGATGCTCCTCATGGATCGCGAGAATCTCATGGTACCGGGCTGGTCCCATGTGCTCTCCAGCAGCAACGACCTGGCGGAGCTGGAGGCGCTGCGCGCGCGCGTTGGCGCGCCACCGCGTGCACTTCACCGGAAGGACCCGGCCCGACCCCACCTCGACCTCAAGCTGGTGTCACGCGCCCTCGCCCTCGGGGATCCTGAGGTGAGGGTCTTCGAGTCGACCAAGGATTTGCTGCGCTGCTGGTGTGAGTTTCAGCGCACCAACACCGCCCCGCGCGCATGACCTCCGCCCTGCAGCTGCGCGGCCTGCGGAAGGCGTACGGGACGGTCCAGGCCGTCGACGGTCTCGACCTCGACATCGCAATGGGCGAATGTTTCGGGTTGCTTGGACCGAACGGCGCGGGCAAGACGACCACCATCGAAATCTGCGAAGGGCTGAAACCCCCGGACCAGGGTGAGGTGCTGGTCCTCGGTCGCCGCTGGGCGACCGACGCGCGCTGGCTGCGAGCCCGCATCGGTGTCTCGCTGCAGGAGACCCAGTTCTCCGAGAAGCTCACCGTCGGGGAAACGGTCAGGCTGTTTCGCAGCTTCTATCCTGCGGGACCGGCACCGGAGACCGTCCTGGTGCAGGTGTCGCTGGACGAGAAGCGTGATGCCCGTGTCGCCCATCTCTCCGGTGGCCAGAAGCAGCGGCTGGCCCTGGCGTGCGCGCTGGTCGGCGATCCGGAGCTGCTGTTTCTTGATGAGCCGACGACTGGACTCGATCCCCAGTCGCGCCGCCAGTTGTGGCACCTGATCGAACTCTTCAAGGCGGCGGGACGCACGACGATCCTCACGACGCATTACATGGACGAGGCGGAACGGCTCTGCGACCGGGTTGCGATCGTCGACCAGGGGCGGGTGATCGCCCTCGGCACCCCACGGGAACTGATCGCCTCGCTTGGGGCCGACCAGGTGATCGAGTGCGTGGTCGGGTCGGACCCGGGTGCGGGACGCGCGGCCTGCGCCGCCGTCGCCGGCGTGCAGGCGGTCACGGTGGATGGACTGACGCTTCGGCTGCAGGTCCAGGAGCTGCACCTGACGCTTCCGGCCGTCCTCGAGGCGCTCCGCCTGGCGGATGCACACGTCGAAGAGCTTCGCACCCACGCGCCCACGCTCGAGGATGTCTTCGTCGCCCGCACGGGGAGGCATCTGCGCGATGGCTGAGACCGGCCGCCGGTTCCGTCCCGCGCTGCGGGCCCTGGTGATGATCCGACTCAAGGAATTCGTTCGCGAGCCGGAGGCGGTGTTCTGGATGTACATCTTCCCGATCCTGCTCGCCGCCGGACTCGGCATCGCTTTCCGGAACCAGGCGCCGGAGCCGGCCCGGGTGGGCTGGGCCGAGTGGACCCCAGCCGATGCCCGCTTCCGGGAAGCGCTGAGTCGTGATTCGATGATCACCCTCGTTCCGCTCGCCGACTCCGCGGCCGCGGCGCAGGCACTGCGGACTGGCACCGTTTCGGTCGTGGTGCTGTCGGAAGCTGGGGGCGTTCGCTACCGGCTGGACGACACCCGACCGGAGGCGTCGGTCGCGCGGCTGCGGGCCGACCAGGTCCTGCAGCGGGCCGCCGGCCGCATCGATCCGCTCGCGCCGTCAAGCGAGATCGTGCGCGAACCCGGTTCGCGCTACATCGATTTCCTGCTGCCGGGCCTCATCGGCATGAACCTGATGGGCAGCATCTGGGTGACCGGCTTCGCGATCGTCGATGCCCGACGCCGCAAGCTCCTGAAGCGCCTCGCCGCGACACCGATGGCGCGCGCCGACTATCTCGCTTCGTTCCTCATCACCCCGCTGCTCCTGCTCGCCTTCGAGGTGGGCGCGACGCTGACCTTCGGACGAGTCGTGTTCGATGTGCCGATGCGCGGTGCGATCGGCACCCTGATGGTCGCCTGCGTCTGCGGTTCCCTCTGTTTCAGCAGTCTGGGCCTCCTGGTGGCCAGTCGCCCGGCCACGATCGAAGGCGCGTCGGGAATGATGAACTTCATCATGCTGCCGATGTGGGTGCTCTCCGGAGTGTTCTTCTCCGCCGCGCGCTTTCCCGAGGCGGTGCAGCCGGTGATCCGGGCGCTGCCACTCACTGCGGTGGTGGACGCGTTGCGGGCCATCATGCTGGAAGGGAGATCGCTCGGTGGCATCGTTCCGCAGCTGCTGGTGCTGCTCGCCTGGGTCGCCGTGGGATTTCTCAGCGCCCTCAAGCTTTTCCGCTGGCAGTAGCCGGTCCGAACCGATCGGGACGGAACGGCACGAGGTCCATGGGTGTCGTTCCCTCGATCACCAGGTCCGCCAGCACCTCGCCCACCGCACTCGCGAACTTGAAACCGTGTCCCGAGCAGGGACTGGCCAGCAGCACCCGCGGCTCCTGCGGATGCGCGCCCAGGACGAAGTCCCGATCGGGGGTGTTGGTGTAGAGGCAGGTGACGGCGTCGGTCGGGGGATGATCCGCGGCCGGAATGAAGCGGCGAAGCAGCGCGCGCAGGCCATCGATATCCCGCGGTGTCACGGTGCGATCGACCGTGTCGGGTGTCGTGGTCTCGCCGTCGTGATGCCCCGCGACCTTGAAGCCCGCGCCCTGATCCGGAATGCCGTAGAAGGTCCGCTCCGGCTCCCACTCCCAGATGAACACCGGCAAGGCGTCGGCCATGAACGGTGCGCGCGGTTCCGGCGCAAACCACGCCATGACCTGGCGCTCGACGGTGAGAGGAAGCCCCAGTTCACCGCACAGTTCGCCCATCCACGCCCCGGCCGCCAGGATCACCCGACCGCAGTCGAGCGATCCCGTCGTTGTTTCGACCCTGATCCCCTCGCCCAGTCGCGACCATCCGGTCACTCGGGTGTTGCGCCGCAGGTCGGCACCGAAGCGTTCCGCCAGTTCCAGGCAACTGGTGACACACGCCTCTGGATCGAGAATGCCAGCACGCGGCTCCCACAACCCCACCGTCCCCTCGGGGATTGCGAAGGCCGGCAGCCGTCGCTGCAACTCCACACCGTCCAGCAGCTCATGCCGCAATCCATGCGCGCGCGCGCTGCGCAGCGCACCCTGAATCAGGCCACTCTCCGCCGGCCCGAGCATGACGCCACCCGTGACATCCAGCAGTCGCCGGCCGGACTCGTCCTCGATCCGGGCCCACGCCTCGTACGCCGCCTGTACCAGCGGCACGTAGACCGGGGATTCGTAATAGGCCTCGCGGATGATGCGGGAGCGGCCGTGGGTGGAGCCAAGCGGGTGGGGTGGGGAGTAGCGATCGAGGCCGACGGCGCGCACCCCGCGTCGGGCGAGGGCGAGAAGCGCGGCACTCCCGGCGGCGCCGAGGCCCACGACGGCCACCTCGGCGCGGGAAGTCACGCTACAGTCCGAGGTGGCGGTGCCGCTGCAGCAGGAAGCGTTGCTCCTCCATGATGAGGCGGAGCGGGACGCCCTGGTCGAGACGGGCGGAGACTTCGCCGCCATCAAAACGGAGCACCGTGCCGCGCACGTCGATGGTCTCGCCCCGCTTGAAGCGCACCGTGCCTTCCAGCTCGACGCCGAGCGCGGGCGGTGCCGCATCGCCGAGGCGAAAACGGATGCCCCGCTCGGAGACGTCGACCACTTCGAAGGTGTGCCCCTGGATCAGCAGCTTGGGACGCGCCACCGTGGGATACGCCACCCGGTAGTGTTCACGGGGAAACGCCCAGCCCATGCGCCTACCAGAGCAGGCCGGTCCGGCGCGCCAGCGCTGGTCCGGCAGGAAGGTTGCCCGAGAGTTCGTCCTGCACACCATCCAGGCAGACCGCTGCTTCGTTGCCCGCCACCCTCAGGACCCGGCCGGCCACCGGCACGGAGCGATCGGCGGGGAAGCGGATCGTCGCGCGGAGGATGTCGCCGATCGTCACCGGTCGCCCGGAAGTCGGCGACACCCGGAACCGCACTCCACCCGGGGAGAGGTCGAGGATCTCGTAGCTGGCAGCCCCGGTTTCGAGCCGCGGCGCAACCCGCCCGGCGAATGAGAGCCGCGGGTGCAACCGGGTGATGGCTTCCATCAGGATGGCGTCCTTCGGTCGAGGGTCAGAGCATTTCCAGTTGCGAGCGCGTGGCGGTCTGTCGTCGCGATGTCCAGCAGATCGAGCCGGGCGATAGGCGTCTCGGCCAGGCGGAGCGGCTGCCCGCTCCCGAAAAGGAAGCGCCCGACGCCGATGGTGGCAAGCAGGTGGGCCAAGTGATCCTCGGGCGGCCCCCAGATCCAGGAAATATCCCACCAGCAACGGGCCGACTCCTCGGGCGAGAGGCTGTAGTGCACCTCCTCGATGAATCCCCGGTCCGCATGGGTGATCACCAGCCGGGTCCGCGTGGCCTGGCGGGCCCAGGCCCGCACCGCCCATGTCGGCAGCTCCGGCGCGAGATCCAGCGGGTGGCGGCCCCGCACGTCCTCCAATCGTACTGACGCGAGAATCGGCAGGTCGGTCTCACCGCAGGCCCGTACCAGATCCAACACCTCCGGACCCGCCGGCGCCAGTCCCAATTGACCCGGATCGGCGCGGACCGCAACAGCCCCCTCCGCCGCGGCTCGGCGGAGGTCGTCCTCCCAGCCCGGCAGCCCCGGATGAATCACCGGTACCGGCCGCAGGCGCGGATGCCGGCGGGCGACATCATACAGCGCATCGTGGCTCTCGGCCGGGTCCTTCCAGTACAGCGAGGGCAGATGGGTGACCCACGCGGTGCTGACCCCCAGCCGGTCCATTGTGGCGAGCAGCGCGGCCGGCTCGCTCCCTGCGATGGGTCGCCAGGGTGATGCGCCAAGAAAGGTGTTGACGTCGATCATGCGAACGCTCCCACCGGGAACAGTCGGATGGCGTTGCCCGAACGAACCAGCTCGAGATCCGCCGCCGGCAGGAGCCGCTCGAGATAGCGCAACTTGGCCCACCCGGTGCACAGCGTCACATCGGCACCCCAGAGCAGACGCTCCGTGCCAACCGCGCGAAGGCAGCCCTCGATCATCCCGCCATCGGTGCCGCTGCCGGAAAGATCGATGAAGACATTTCGCTGAGTGCGCACGGCCCGCAGGGTGTGGAGCCAGTCGCCGCCGCCGCCGATGTGCGCGAGGATGAACGAGACGGCGGGGTGGCGCGCCGCGAGACGGCAGAGCTCCACGCCATCCGAGGCCTCCTGTCCCGGCCACTCCCGGCGGCGGTGCTGCCAGATGTGGTGCAGCACAGGAAATCCGAGTGAGTGCGCTGCGTCGCAGAGCGGATCGAGGAGCGGGTCGTCTGCCCGGCGGCTGGCCGCCAGCTTGAGCCCGATCATGCCGCCCGCAGCACCGATCCGCAGTTCGTCGAGTGCATGACCGGTGAAATTCGGATTGACCGCGACGTAGCCGCGGACCCGGTGCGGATGCTCCCGCTGCAGATCGCGTTGTGCCGCATTGGCCAGCGTCAGATCGGTGGCCGAGGGGAAATAGGTCGGCGAGTGCCGACCCCAGCTACCGAGGATGGACGCAACGTGGAAGGAGATGCCGATACGCTCGCCCGCCGCAAGCCGCCGCTGGTTCAGCTCGGCGCCATCGATTCGGGCACTCGCCAGGTGGAAGAAATGGGCGTGGATGTCGATGAGCATGGGGGAATCTTGGGCGCCACCGGGGGCGGCGTCCAGAGGCGGTGCGCGGGCCGCCCGCTCAGCCGGTTGGCGGCAGGCTGGCGCACACCTCGTCGAGCTCGGCCAGCACCCGATCGATCATGGTCGCATCGTGCGCCAGCGAAACGAAGTTGTAGGCGCTTCGCTTGAACAGGATGCCACGCGCCGCCATCGCGCGCGCCACCTGCGACCCGATCGCCTCGGTGGTCCAGCGCAGAAAACACATCGTCGGCACACCCGGGGCGGCGCTGATCAGCCCGGGATGGCGCAGCGCCAGCCGCTCGCACCCGGTCTGCAATCTGGCCCCCATCCGCGCGAGATAGGCCGGCACCTCCTCGCGGACCATCACGTCCACCGTGGCCTCCGCCGCCGCGAGGGCCACCATCTCGGTCGCCAGGGTCGACGAGATCCAGGTGCGCCGGGCCTGGTCCATCACCTCCCGGCGCCCCCCCACTGCCGCCAGCGGGAAACCGTTCGCCATCGCCTTGCCTAACACGACGAGATCCGGCGCGATCCCGTATACCTGGGCCGCCCCGCCGGTCGAAACCCGGAAGCCGGTCTTGATCTCGTCCAGGATGAGCAGGGCGCCGACGGCTCGCGTCTCCTCGCGCAGCATGGCGAGCCATTCCGCGGAGGGCGCCCCCTCGACGATCGGCTCAACGATCACCGCGGCCAGCCGACCGGCATGCCTGCGGATCGACCCCCGGCCGGCGTCGGTATCGTTGAAGCGAATGGCCTCGCTCAGTCCGAACGTCTGGTGCGGAACGCCCGGGCTGCCCACGGGCTGGCACCAGTCGAGCCAGCCATGATAGCCACAGCGCAGCACCGCCTCCCGCCCGGTGGCGGCGCGCGCCAGCCGGAGCGCGGCCACCACCGCCTCCGCTCCGGTCTTCAGGAACCGGGTCCGCTCCATCCACGGCATGAGCCCCGCCAACCGCTCGGCCAATCGTTCCTCGGCCTCCGGCGGAAGCGGCCCGACGACCCCGGCATCGATCGCGGCGTGCGCGGCCGCGTTCACCGCCGGATGACCGTACCCCAGCGCCACGGCGCCGAGCGCCATGATCAGATCGAGGTAGCGCCGCCCCTCGACGTCCCACACCTCAGCGCCGGAGGCCCGTGCCATCTTCACCGGAAGACCGGGCGGCGCGCCCGTGCCGAACTGCGCTTCCGGCCGCTTGCTGCCGGTCGAGGTGAAGCCGGGGATCCTCACGCGAGCTCGATCCGTCCGAAGCGTGACGGGGCGTGCCGATCACCCCGCAGGTAGACCCATCCGGCCCCGCCGCTCCAGGCCAGTTGCCCGGCGCGGCGCTGGCGACCCGGCTGCATTTCGTTCACCAGCAGATCGAATCGGGGGGCCTCACCAAGGTTGGAGGGCGGCCAGCCGGGTACCGAGAGAGCGACGGTGATGCAGTAGCCGTCGTCGGTCCGGGCCCAAGCGCCGCGCACCTGCGAAGGGTCGCTGCGGGTGCCATCCGCCGCGCGGACCTGCAGTTGGTCGGACGACGGGTCAGAGACGATGATCCACCCGGCCGGCGCGTCACCCGCCAATTGCAGATAGAGCTGCAGGCCGTCGGCGTGGATCAGGTCAGGCTCATTGTCGAGCAGCAGCGGTGGTGCATCGACCGGTGGGAAGGTCGGGTCCGAGTGTCGCACCTGGACGGCGACATAGAGTGCGGCTTCGTCCCAGCCCAGCGACGCCGTCGCGCTGAATACCTCGGCGCCCGCGTAGTGCGCTTCGCTCCGACGATAATGATCGTCCGTGTCCAGCGTGATCATGTCATGGGACGCGAACCCCGCCAGGGTTCCATCGAGCGGGGGCGCAGTGATGAGATGCGGCGCCGTCACCGAGAGTACCGCGGCCCGGCGCATCGTCGTTTCGATTGTCACGAGTTCCAGCGCGCCGGATGCCGTTGTTCTCCGCAGGCCCCGCAGCGGAACGCGGGCCCCACCGACCTCCACATCCCAGCCGTCGCCGACCTCCCGATGCGTCACGACTCCCCTCGCCGTCTCGACGGTCGTCTCGCCCGGCGCAATGCGCAGCGCCTTGAGCTCTCCACCGCCCACCGCGATCACGGTCGTCAGGCGAACATACTTGCCCGAAGCGCGGACCAGCAGGAACTGCCGCCGGGCCGTCTCCCCCGGCAGCCCCGGTCCCTCGGCGCGCACCAGCTCGCCGCCGAGCAGGAGCAGCTCCAGCGTCCGGCGGTCGTGGGTCGCGCGACACCGGATCGGGTCCGCGGTCGTCGTCACGTAGCGCGAGGCACCGGACACGAACTCGTCGCTCCATGCCTCGGCCTCCCACTGTCCCGACGAAAGCACTTCGATCTCACCCAGCAGGTGCCAGGGCAGCTCCACCGCGTGCTCCGACTCGCCGGTGAATTCGAGCAGGTCCACCAGATGGTCCGGACCCGCCACCACGGTGCGCGTGAACCCCTGGCATCGGCCGCGCATCCAGCTCCAGTCGCCCCGATCTTCAAAGGCGACGCAGGAGGCATCAGTCATCGGCTGCGATTCCCCGTCGAGCCGCGGCGCATTGTGGGCCAGTGTCGAGCGGTACCAGAAGAGGTCGCGAGAGACATACGAACCGGTGCCCGGATCCGGCAGCCAGTGGACCCCATCGGCGTGGAGGGTGAGGTGGAGCCGGTCGGGATGTCCGTGCCCACCACCATAGGCGCCGCATTCCAGGCTGGCGTAGCGGGACGGTGTCCGCAGAATCGCCAGCCCCTGCTCCGCCAGCAGGATGCTCCCCGGGGCCCAAGGCGTGGGAGCGGGCGGAAGCACGGGCGCCATGGTGCAGAGCATCCACCAGGAGAGGTCGCTGCGGGTGCGCTGGGCTGGCGCCGGCTCGCCAGCTTCCTGCAGATAAGAATCGAATCGTTCGGCGGGGGGAGCCGGCTGCTGGTACAGGAGCGTCAGCCAGGCCGTGAGGTCGGCGGCCACGTCAGCGGCTTCATACTCCAGGAGGAGGGCGACCCCACGTTCCCAGAGTTCGAGATACATCGGCTGCGCCAGCGAGATGTTGAAGCGGCTGTCCTTGCGCGCCGGGAACCGGCCGCCCGGGAGTGCCGACAACGCCGGTGCACGCAATGCGTCCCGCAACCGATTGCGGCCCCCCTCGCCCTCGAACAGATCCACCCCGGCGAGCCGGGCCCAGTCCGCGCCCACCAGGAGCCCGCGCAGTGCGAAGAGGTGATAGTTCTCCCCTTCGTACCACATCCCGTCTTCCCCGAAGCCATCCACCAGGTGCCCGACCAGCCCGCGCGGCGGCTGCAGCGCACGCTGCACGAGATCCTCATCCTCGAACCAGACACCCGCGGCACAGAGCGCGGCGTTGTGCCACGTCTGACGGTTGGACAGTCCCTCGTCGAACTCGCCGATGAGGTTGACCGCCTCCTCGGTCGCCGTGTTCACCGCCTCGATCCCGACGTCATCGAGCACTCCGGACTCCCGCAGCAGAAACGCCGCCGCGAGATACTGGGTCAGCCAGATCGACTCAAGGTAGGTTGAGGAGAAGAGGTGGCCCGGGCCGAGGACGTTGTCGCGATTGGGATAGTCGGAGTAGCGCCGGCCATACACGGTCACCATCTCGCAGGCCCATGCCAGGACCGCGTCGTCATTGGCCATGACACCGGCCGCCGCGGCCGTCGCCATCCGCTCGGCAAGCCACAGATGCTGATTCATGGACCACCGCTGCGCATGCCGGACTCCGCTCTGTACCGCGCCGCACACCGGACATTGGTGCCGATCGGGGCTCCACGGATCGAAGGTCAGCAAGGCGCCGTCCGCGGGACAGAACCCGCCATCGGCGGTGAGCAGACCCTTGAGTGCGGGGATCGGGGGCTTGCGACTGGCCACCAGGCGTGCCTGTGCGAGCAGCCGATCCCGCATTGCGGTCAACACCGGCGCCTGCTCGACCAGTTGTTGCCGCGCCTCGAGCTCCTCACCCGTCAGCATGTCTCGACTCCCGTACTGGTGTAGGTCGCATGCAGCACCTGTGCGCCACACGCTTCGGCGGCGGCGATCGCGGAGATCCGGTCCTGCGCCATTACGAAAAACATCACGCCTCCCGCCCCCGAGCCGGCCGCCTTTCCGCCGATGGCGCCCGCCGCGCGCATCGCCTGTTCCAGCACGAGCATCTCCGGCGTGCACATCTCCGCATCGAGCCGCTGCTGGCAGGTCCAATTGGCCGAGAGCAGCCGACCGACCAGCGGAAGATCCGCGGCCCGAAGCGCCGCGGTCATCAGATCCGCGAGCCCCGCCAGCTCCACCAGGGCACCGGTGACGGCCCAGTCGCCCGCGTCGTACGCCCGCATCACCCTGGTGATGGTGTCGCCCGACATCCGTGACCGTCCGGTGTAGCAGATGAGGGTACGGCTCTGCAGCTCATCGATGAACTCCGCCTCGAGCGCGAGCGGCTCCACTTCGACGGCAGCGCCCCGGAATCCGAGCCGGTGAAAGCCACCCAGTGCCGCGGCGTACTGGTCCTGTCGCCCACCGGCGATCCCCGCCTGCACCGCCTCCAGCTCATAGCCGAAATCAGCCAGCTCTCGCGGTGACATGACTTCGCTCCGCGCCGCTGCCAGCACCGCGAGGAGCGCCACATCCAGCGCCCCCGAGCTGCCGAGCCCCGACCCGGGAGGCGCGTCGGAGCGGGTACGCAGCGTTCCGGCTCCGACCGGCAGCATCCGCACGGCGGCGCGGTGCAACTCGAGACCGCTGCCCGGCTGCAGGTCCATCGCCCCTCGGACCACGGCGGCCTCGTTGGTCTCCGCGGCACGGATCAGCAGGCGGTCGCCGCCGGGCTCGAACTCGGCGTGCACCCGGAGCGAGATCGCCGCGTTCACGACCGCGCCGCCCTCTCGCAGCGAGAACGGCTCCACATCGGTCCAGCCACCGGCGAAATCGAGGCGCACCGGCGCCGATGCCTTCACCGTGGGACGCACTTCCCTCATGGTGCGATGCTCCAGTCATGAACGGTGGCCAGTTCGCCGCGCAGGCCGAACTGAACCCCAGTCAGGCGCCGGTTCAACCCCTGAAGCCCACGGGCGTGGTAGAGGAACGCCACCGGGAGTGAGTCATGAAAGAACTGCTGCTGCCGAGCGGCACCTGCCGGGGGCACCAAACCGGTGAGCAGCGCCAACGGCTGGAGGTAGCCCAGGCCGAGATCGCCCGGTGTGCCGACCACGGCGGCGGTGAAATCATGCCCGGGACCGTACACCCGATCAAGAAAAGTCGCGAGCTCGAGTTGACGGATGGTGACGCGGATGCCGGCGCGTCCAAGTTGGGCCTGCACCTGCTGCTCCAGCGCCGCCTCGCCGCTGCCGACGGTGAGCAGCTCAAAGGTGAGTGAATCGCCGGGGACGATGACGATTGGCGCGGCGCGCGGGGCGGCGAGGTACCCCGCGACGTCCGGCGGCACCGGACCATCCGCCGGCGTGCCGTAACCGTAGGCGACACCGGCGACGATCGCGGCGCGATCGAGCGCGGCGGACACGCGCTGGCGATTCGCCAGGGCATTGAACGGCGCCGCGCGGGTGTTGAACACGATACCGGTGGTGAAGAGCAGCGGATAGTCCGCCACCCGGAGCAGGGGATTGCGCGCAACGAACTTCGCATGAGGCGGCTGAATCCCTGCGACATCCAGCTCACCGCTGGTCAGTCCAGCGAGCTTGGTCATCGGCTCATCCACCACCGCGATCACCAGCCGATCGAGATGAGGTGGCCCGCCGAGGGCGGCGGGAAAGTCAGGATTGCGCTCGAACACCCAGCGGCGCCCGGCCTCGTGAGTCACGAACCGAAAGGGCCCGTTGCCAACGGGATGCTCCTGCCACGCCGCCTGACGGAGTCGACCGGCGGGTACCGTGTCCAGCAGGTGGCGTGGCAGGATCGCGAGATCGGTCAGCACATCCGGCACCCGCCCCGGCGCGGAGGCAAACGTGAGGACCAGTGTAGTGTCGTCGGGGGCGGCGACCTGATCGAGCGCGCCAAGATCATTCTGTCGCGGATATCCGATCGCGGGATCGCGGGCCGCTTCCAGGGTCCAGGCCACGTCGTGGGCCGTGGTCGGCGCGCCATCGTGCCAGCAGAGTCCCCCGTAGAGGTGCAGCGTCAGTCGCCGCCCCTCCGCCGCGAACTCCCACGACCGGGCCAGATACGGGATCACCTGCATGGTGCTGTCGTAGCGTACCAGGGTGGTGAGCAACACGTAGCGCTGCACCTGGCGGGCGAGGGGATGCAGCGTGAAAAGTGGATTGATGCTCTGCAGATCGGCGCCCGAGGCATAGAGCACCGTTGCGCCACGACGGGCGGCGGGCGCGCAGGCGGAAAGCGCAAGCAGGGCCCAGCAGAACCGGCGGAGCGGGGGCATAGGGGAAAGGTGCGACGAGCCAGCGGGAAAGCAAACAGCCGACTGGCCACTGGCCCGCCGGCTGTGCCAGCAACACATTCCGGCCATGCCTGCCCGCCTGCTGCCCCGCCTGCTTGCCGGTTGCGCCGTGGTGCTCGGGGTCGTCACCCTGAGCTTCGTCCTGCTGCATCTCGCACCGGGCGACCCCGCGGCACAACTCGCCGGCCCGGCCGCCACCCCGGCCCAGGTGGAAGCACTCCGGGTGCAGCTCGGCCTCGATCGAGCCGCCCCGGTCCAGTTCGTGAGCTGGCTCAGCCGCGCGGTGCGCGGAGACTGGGGCGTGAGCCTGGCGACGGGACGACCGGTCGCCCGCATGCTCCGTGAGGCATGGCCCGCCACCGCGCTGCTCGTCGGCCTCTCGCTGGGACTCAGCTATCTCGTCGGCATCGGCATCGCGCTGCGACAGGCGACGGGGCCCCGACGGAACGACACCCGCCTCTCCGTCCTCACCACCGCGCTCTTCGCCATGCCCGCCTACTGGCTGGGCACCGTGCTGGTCTGGGGCCTGGCCTACCAGTTCCAGATCCTGCCTGCCTTTGGCGCGGCGGGGCTCGATGCGGATTTCCTGCCTCCCGTCGCCCGGTTGATCGATGGGCTGCGACATCTCGCGCTGCCGCTGCTCACCCTCACGCTGCTGGGGATCGGGGGGGCCGCCCGCTTCGTCCGCGGCGCGCTGCTGGACGTCGAAGGCGCCCCGTTCCTACTTGCCGCACGGGCCCGCGGCCTCCCCGAGGCGCGGGTGCATTGGCGTCACCTGCTGCGTAACGCACTCGGGCCGGTCGTGACCTTGCTGGGCCTCTCGCTTCCGGCGCTCTTCTCCGGCGCGGTCTTTGTCGAAGGCATCTTCGCCTGGCCCGGCGTGGGACGGATCCTGATCCTGGCGGTCCTGGCCCGGGATACCCCGGTGGTGCTCGCCGCGGTCACCGTGAGCGCCGTGCTCGTCGTCCTGGGCAATCTGCTGGCCGACGTGCTCCGGACCTGGGTTGATCCCCGGCTCTCGCATGCCTGAGTTGCTGCGCGACGGCCGGGCCCGCTTCGGACTCGCCGTGCTGATCGTGGTCGTGAGCATCGCCGTGCTGGCACCGTTCGTCTCCGGCCGGGATCCGGCGGCGCAGGGCGATATCGTCGCCACTCGCTTCCTCACTCCCTTCTCCACCGATCCGGCCGGCAGCTTTCACCTCCTCGGCACCGATCGTCTGGGCCGCGATGTCTGGACCCGACTGGCGCATGGGGCGCGGATCTCGCTCATCGTCGGCGTGCTGGCGACGTTGCTCGCGCTCACCGTCGGCATCACGATCGGGACCGTAGCGGCGGTCGCCGGGGGTCCGCTCCGCCTGGGGCTCCTCGCCGTGACCGACTTCGCGCTGGCCCTGCCACGCGTCGTCCTGCTGCTCCTGCTGGCCGCGCTCTGGCGACCGGGCGGCACGCTCGTCGTGGTCGTCCTCGGCCTGACGGGCTGGATGAGTGTCGCGCGTCTGGTGTATGGCGAATCCAGCGCCCTCCTCGCCCGACCCTTCGCCAGCGCGGCGATCGCCCTGGGCGCGAGCCGGCGGCGAATCATCCTGCGGCACCTCCTGCCAAACACGATGACACCGATCATTGTCGCCGCGGCGCTCGGCATCGGGAATGCCATCACGCTGGAAGCCGGGCTCAGCTTTCTCGGGCTCGGAGTGCAACCGCCCGCACCGAGCTGGGGTGGAATGATCAGTTCAGGACGGGACTCGATCGTGAACGCGCCCTGGGTGGCGCTGGCACCCGGCGTTGCGCTGGTTCTCGTCGTCCTCGCCTGCATGCTGCTGGGCGACGCGATCCGCGATCGGGTCGCCCGCCGGGCCGAGATGGTCACTTGAGGCGTCGACCCATCCAGCGGGCGCTTCCGCACGTAGCTCTCGCGACCCCTTCTCGGACCTGATGATGCCGTCTCTCTCGATGGATCTGCCGCTGACCATACCGGCGATCCTCCGCCGCCTTCGTACCCATTTCGGCGACAAGACCGTGGTGAGTCGCCGGGGCGAGGGGGCGCTGCATCAGACCACCTATCGGCAAATGCTCGAGCGCTCCGCGAAGCTGGCCGGCGCATTGCGCCAGCTCGGCATCGACGCGGGCGACCGGGTGGCGACCCTGTGCTGGAATCATGATCGCCACCTCGAAGCGTACTACGCCGTTCCCGCGATGGGCGCGGTGCTGCACACCCTCAACCTCCGGCTCCACGCCGACGAGCTCGCCTTCATCGCCTCTGATGCGGGTGACCGCATCCTCATTGTGGACGACGATCTCCTGCCGCTGGCGCAATCGTTTCTGGCCCGCACCCCGATCGAAACCGTGATCGTTGTCGGCACCACGGACGCGCCGGTGCCCGCCGGCATGCGGGACTACGAGGGAGTGCTGGCCGCGGCCGCGCCGATGGCGCTGGAGACGGAGGTCGAGGAAACCTCAGCCGCCGCGATGTGCTACACCTCCGGGACGACGGGCCGCTCGAAGGGCGTGGTCTACTCCCACCGCGCCGTCGCGCTGCATTCGCTGACGCTCGGTCTGGCCGACAACTTCGGTCTGCGAGAGGCGGACACGGTGATGCCGGTGGTCCCGATGTTTCACGCCAATGCGTGGGGATTGCCGTATGGCGCGGCGATCGTCGGTGCGAACCTGGTGTTGCCGGGGCGCCAACTCGACGCCCGGAGTCTGCGCGAGCTGCTGGGGAGCCAGCGCGTCAGCTTCACCGCCGGTGTCCCGACGGTCTGGAACAGCCTGCTGCAGCTGCTCGATGCCGAGCCCGGTGTGGTGGACCTGTCGTCGATCCGCGCCATGCTGGTCGGCGGCGCGGCGGTGCCGGAGTCGCTGCTGCGCGGTTTCGGTGAGCGACACGCCATCGAGATTATCCATGCGTGGGGGATGACGGAACTGGCTCCCCTGGGCACCATCGCCCGGGTGCCGACCCGGCTGGCGAACGCCTCGCTGGAAGCACGGTATCGCTATCGCGCCACGCAGGGCACGCCCGCACCGTTCATCGAGATTCGCGCCCGGAGCGAAGCGGGACTGATCCCCTGGGATGGCGAGGCGATGGGTGAGCTGGAGGTCCGAGGCCCGTGGGTAGCGGCCGGCTACCACGGCGCGGGGATTGGCGCAGCCGCATTCACCGACGATGGCTGGTTCCGCACTGGTGATATCGTCGCCATCGATCCCTTCGGCGGCATCGAGATCCGCGACCGCGCCAAGGACCTGGTCAAGTCAGGCGGCGAGTGGATCAGTTCGGTGGAGCTCGAGAAGCGCCTGATGGATCACCCCGATGTGCTGGAAGCCGCCGTGATCGCCGTGCCGCACCCGCGGTGGCAGGAGCGCCCGTTCGCCGCCGTCGTGCTCAAGGAGGCACGGGCGACGGCGCCGGAGGTCCTCCTCGCCTGGGTGGCCGATGGTGTGCCCCGCTGGTGGGTACCGGATGCGCTGGTCTTCATCGACGCAATTCCCCGCACCAGCACCGGCAAGTTCCTGAAGAGCGCCCTCCGCGAGCGCTACCAGGGCTGGTACACTTCGGCATGAACCTGCTGCTGGACCGGACTGCCCGCCCGATCATTGGCCATCGTGGCGCCGCGGCATACGCCCCGGAAAACACCATCGAGAGCTTTCGCCACGCCCTCGCGATCGGTGCGGAGGCGATCGAATTCGACGTCCGCCGCTCCGCCGATGGCGTCGCGGTCGTGATGCACGATCCCACGCTCGATCGTACCACCGACCAGACCGGTCCCGTCGCCGGACGCACGGTTGCCGAGTTGCAACGGGCGGACGCGGGGCACAATTTCTCCCCCGACCAGGGCCCCGCGACCCCCTTCCGCGGCCGCGGCATCATGATCCCGACCCTCGCCGAAGTGATCGCGAGGTTTCCCGGTGTGCCGCTGCTGATCGAGATCAAGGAGATCGGGGTGCAGGAGCTCGTCGCAGCGGCACTGGTCGCCGGGGGAGCGAGCAGTCGTGCCGTCGTGGCGGGCAGTGATTGGCGGGCCCTGCAGGTGTTTCGAGATCCGCCCTTTCATCTGGGCGCCTCACAGAGGGATATTGCCCGGCGCAAATTCGGTCTGGGCGCGCCGGACCCGCGTTGCCGCTCGTATGCCGTGCCCCACACCTGGCATGGGCTGACGGTGGCGACCGCTCGTTTCTGCCGCAACGCCCATGCGGCGGATTCGACGGTCCACGTCTGGACCGTGGACGACGCGACCTCCGCCCAGCTCCTCTGGCGGAACGGCGTGCAGGGCATCGTCACCAATCGGCCGGATGTCATCCGGACCGCGCGAGATGCCGGGGACCCCCGGCGC
Source organism: Gemmatimonadales bacterium (assembly GCA_039934355.1). Lineage (GTDB taxonomy): Bacteria > Gemmatimonadota > Gemmatimonadetes > Gemmatimonadales > GWC2-71-9 > JADJOM01. The sequence continues at coordinate 1,922 of JBDTMI010000065.1, read as the reverse complement.
GAGTAGGGGCGGACGGCTTCGTCCGCCCGAACCAGGAACCCACCTTTTGGAGCACCGCCTTCCCATGGCACCATTTCTTTCGAAATACAGTGGCCCCCTCTACGCCGCCATGCGGCTTGTCGTCGGTTTCCTGTATTTCTGTCACGGCGCGCAGAAGCTGCTTGGCCTCTTTGGCGGGATGGATGTCGGCGGCAAACCACTATTCCAGGCGGCGGGAATCATTGAGACCGTCTGCGGGGCGATGATCGCGCTTGGCCTCTTGACGCCCTACGCCGCATTGATCGCCAGCGGCGAAATGGCCGTCGCCTATTTCAAGTTTCATTTCCCCGGCGGCATCTGGCCCATCATGAACCACGGCGAGCTCCCGGCGCTGTTCTGCTTCGTCTTTCTCTATTTCTCGGCCCACGGTTCCGGAGCGCTCAGCCTTGACGCTGCCCTGTCGAAGGCCAGGAAGTGACGGAGCAGGTTCCCCCACGATTCCAGCTGGACACTGCCTCACTCCCCCTGCTCGGGCGCGCCCTCACGGCGCTCGAGCAGGGGTTTGCGACCCTGCCGCCGGCGGACCTCGCTCCGCCCGACCTCGAGCGACTCGACGCCGTGCTCTCGACGGTCGCGGAACGGATGCGGGACAACTATCCCTATTTTCATCCGCAGTACGCCGGGCAGATGCTCAAGCCGCCCCATCCCGTGGCCCGACTGGCCTACGCGCTCGCACTCTGGGTCAATCCCAACAACCATTCACTCGACGGCGGACGGGCCAGCTCCGCGATGGAGCGCGAGGCCGTCGCCGGAATCGCCCGCATGATTGGTTGGCCAACACACCTCGGCCATCTCACTGGCGGCGGGACGATGGCCAACCTCGAGGCGCTCTGGGTCGCGGGACAGCGCCATCCGGGGGGCCTCATCGTCGCCTCCGCCCAGGCGCACTACACTCATCAGCGGATCAGCGCCGTCCTCGGCCTCGGATTTCGCTCGGTTCCCACGGACCGGCTCGCTCGCATGGACGTGACGGCGCTCGAGGAGTTGCTGCAGCGCGAAAAGATCGGAACTGTGGTGGTGACGATGGGAACCACTGCGGTGGGATCGGTGGATCCACTTCCACGCATACTCGAGCTTCGCAACCGCTACAGATTCCGCATTCACGCCGATGCGGCCTACGGGGGGTATTTCGGACTGGCCGGCAATCTCGGCCCCGCGGCCCGGGAAGCCTTCGACCGCCTGAGCGAGGTGGACTCACTGGTCATCGATCCGCACAAGCATGGCCTGCAGCCCTACGGCTGCGGCTGTGTGCTCTTCCCCGACGTCTCCGTCGGGCAGCTCTACCAGCACGACTCGCCCTACACCTATTTCAGTTCGACGGAGCTGCACCTCGGCGAAATCACCCTGGAGTGCTCGCGTCCCGGCGCGGCCGCTGTGGCACTCTGGGCGACACAGGAGCTCCTGCCATTGATCGAAGGGGGAGAGTTCGCCCGCATGCTGGACCGCTCCCGCGCCGCGGCGCTCGAGTGGCACCGCCGACTCGTCGCCGACCCGCGGTTCGTGGCCGGCCTCGCGCCGGAGCTGGATATCGTCGTGTGGGCGGTGCGGGAGCAGTCGGCCAGCGCGGCGTCACGGCGGGCCCGACAGATTTTCGCCGAAGCGGCACGCCGGAACCTTCACCTGGCGCTGGCCGAGCTGCCGGCCGCATTGATCGACCCGACCTGCACCGCGTTTGAGCACGATCAACCGACGGTCACCACGCTCCGTTCGGTGCTCATGAAGCCGGAACATCTCGACTGGGTCGATCGGCTGTGGGAGCTGCTGGATGGCGCGACGGTAGCGACGGGATGAGATCGGCGGAGCAATAGCGATAGGCGGTAGGCGCGCTCAATCGTCCAACCGCCCATCCGTCCAACCGCCTAACCGCCAATCGCCCAACCGCC
>JBDTMI010000064.1:0-19290 GCA_039934355.1 Gemmatimonadales bacterium | reverse complement strand
GGATCCACCTTGAGCGCCCGCCGCGCGGGGATGAGCGTCGCGAGCAGGCAGGTGGCCGCCAGCGCGAGGGTGACCCCCACATACATGAGCGGATTCGCGGTGTTGACCTGGAAGAGCACGAGCGCGAGTCCCTTGGCCAGGCCAAAGGCGAGGAGTACGCCGAAGGAGAGCCCGATCAGCACCTGGCGCCCTCCCTGTCGGAGGAACATCCCGGTGACATCCCGGCCGGTCGCGCCGAGCGCCATGCGCACCCCGACCTCGCGGGTGCGCTGCGAGACCGCGAAACTCATCACGCCGTAGACTCCTACCGTTGCCAGCAGCAGGGCCGCGCCGCCAAACGTCATGAACAGCACGCCGAACGTCAGGTAGAACCAGGCCGACCGCGCGATCGTTTCTTCCAGGGTGCGCACCCAGTAGATCGGCTGGTCGGGATCGAGCTGTCGCACCACCTCTTCGATCGAATGCGTCAGGCTTGAGGGGTTGGCGGTCGACCGCGCCAAGAGGCTGAGGAAGCTGTAGTCGCCCTGCGCGACCGGCGTGAGGATGGTGGCCCCGATCCGGTGATCATCGGTCCCCTCGAACCAGACCTCCGGCACGACACCGACGACGGTCAGCCAGGCCGAGGTGGAGTCGGTCGGATTCAGCCGAAGGCGGCGACCGACCGGAGACTCCCGACCGAAATGCTCGCGGGCAAATCCCTGCGTGACCACGGCGACCGGCAGGGCCTCGCCGTTGTCAGCTGCGCCAAAGACCCGCCCCTCGCTGGCCTGGACCTCGAAAGCATGGAACCAGCCGGGCGTTACCGCCACGCGGCGCGCGAGGGGGTAATCCCGTTCGGTCGGATAGGTCTTTCCGTCGAGCGCAAAATTGCTTTGCCACCCTTCGAGGCCCGGCAACACCGTCGTCAGTGCGACGCCCTGCTGCCCCGGGAGAGCTTCGAGCCGGCGATCGAGCTCCGACCAGAACCGGGCCCGCCGGGTCGAGTCGGGATAGGTGGCCTCAAAGAGCCCTAGGCGGGCAGTAAAGACCCCAGCCGTCGGGACGCCATAGTCGAAACGGGAGCGTTGCACCACGCTCTGGATCATAAAACCGGCCGCGACCAGCAGTCCGCCGGAAAGCGCCAGCTCCACGATTACCAGCATCCGGCTGAAGCGCCCCATCCGCATCGAACTCGCGCCGCGGCCTTCGTCCTTGAGCACCTCATTCAGATTGCTGCGGGTGGCTTGCAACGCCGGGATGAGGCCGCTCACCAGGGCCGCGAAGAGGGTGATGCCGACCGTGACGGCGACCACGACACCATCGAGCCTGATGTCGATCCAGAACGGCGGCTCGGTGTCGGCCATCGCGTTGTTGAAAAACCGGACGCCGAGCCAGGCAATGCCGAGACCGAACACCATCCCCGCCAGCGCCAGCACGAGCGACTCGCCGAGGTGCTGCACCACGATGCGCCAGCGGGTGGCGCCGAGCGCGGTCCGCACCGCCACCTCGCGGGTACGCGTGGCCGCGCGGGCCAGAAGGAGATTGGCGACGTTGGTGCAGGCAATCACGAAGACCCCGAACACCGCGGCCATCATCGTCCACAACATGATGATTGGCTCTTTGCCGACGTACTTCTCGGTGAACGGCAGCAGGATCGGGCTGACGCCCTCGTTCTCCTTCGGATGTTCCTGCGCCAGCCGGGTGGCGATGGCGCCGATATCCTCACGGGCGAGCGTCATGCCGACGCCGTCGCGGAGCCGGCCCATGACCTGGAACTGGTCCCCCTCTCCCCATGGTTGGACCAGCGGGTCCACGATCTTGGGCAGCCAGAGGCGGGCGTTGGTCGGGAAGAGGAAGCTGCGGGGCATGACACCGATGATTTCGCGCGAGACACCGTTGGCGCGGAGGCTCTTGCCCACGATCGCCTGGTCGCCACCGAAGCGATTCTGCCACAGGTCCCAGCCGATGATCACGACGGCGGCGCCGCCAGTGCGGGTCTCCTCCTCGGTGAAATTCCGTCCCAGCAGGGGTCGCACCCGCAACAGTGGGAATGCCCCCGCCATGACGAAGCCACCTTCGAACCGCTCCGGCGGGCCCTCGGCGCCGCTTAGATTGACGGTCCCTTCGGAAAAAGCGACGAGTTCCTCGAAGCTCTGCTGCTGCTCGTGCCAGGCTGCGAAGTCGCTCGCTGGGACGCCGTAGTCGTCGATATCGTGCGACGGACGAGTACGCTCGAGGTAGATGATGCGATCGGCCTGCTCGAATGGGAGACCACGCAGGATGCCGCCCCACGTGATGCTCCACATCGTGGCGGTGAGGCCGATGCCCAGCGCGAATGCAACAATGGAGATGGCGGCCAGGCCGGGTTGCTTGATCAGCATGCGGCCGCCGTAACGAAGATCGCTCAGGATGTGGCCCAGCGATGACTCCATGCGGGGGATGTCGAGGAGTACGGCGGGGACCAGCGAGGGTTTCGCAACGAAACGTTTGAAACGTTGCGACGGTCGGAGGACCCGATGTTCAGCGCTCCACCGCCGAACGTGAAATGATCATTGCCACCTGGCCTTTCGCCCACCAATGAGCATCGCCCCCAGCATGAGCCCGTAGCCCGCGCCCAATAGTGGGATCGGCGCGCCGCCAACCAGCAGCGCCGTCTCTCGGGCGGAGTCGGTCCCCATCCGCCAGAGAATCGCACTGCCACCGATCATCCCGAGCACCAGCGCGATCGGCATCACCATCGCGGCCCGGCTCCTGGGCGTATTGGTGATCATCCTGCCAACTAGATAGAGGAACGCGACTCCATCGATGGTCCAGGCCAGGATCATCCAGGGTGTCAGCGGCTCGGTGCGATGCAGCGTCGCCCCGATCACCGCTGCGCCAAGCACGGTCCAGATCAGCCACGAGACCACGGTGATCGGCAGCAGTTTCCCCTTTCCCACCGTGTAGCCCCACTGCAGGAAACCACCGCCCAGCTGACCGCTGAGCGTGGCCCTGCCGATGGGCTGGCGCGCCAGGAGCCACGCACCGAGTCCACAGAGCGCGGCGGCCAGGCCACTCCACGCGATCAATGCGAACGGCATGCTCAGGCGGAGCGCGCACCACGCCGCGGCAGCCGCCATCAGGACGAAGAAGACGAGACGGCGGATCACTCGCCGAAGAGGGTGTCGTACTTGCCGGTGGCAAGCACCGCGTCGAACCGCTCACCGATCCGGGCGACGAGCGTCGTGTCGACCGGGCTCCCCCGGTCGGTCGAGACCAGGAGGTACCCGAAATCTCCACTGTGGGCGACGTTGATCGTCAGGCCACCGATCTTGACCGGGATCTCGTACGCGTCCGAGTCCGCCGGCTCCCGTTCCGCCTTGAACTCCCGGACCAGGAAGTCGAGCAGGACACCGCGCAACGCCTTCGACGCCTTCTCCCACTGGTAGCTCTGGTAACCGGCGCTCTCAACTGACAATTCGCCCCGATAGGGGATCGGCACGAAGCGCTTCCGCTCCGCGAGGCGGTCCACGCCGTCGTGGCCCCGCTGCCACTCGAAATGGTGGTCCAGCCAGGCCGGATCGAGTGTTTCGAACTTGGCATACCGCATCCGCGCCGGATCGATGGGCAGGGTGTAGGTCGTGTCCGCCACGACGTCCGTGACCAGCAGCACCGGCGGCGGCTCGGTCCGACTGGAGCTGCCATAGGTGACGAAGCTGCGCTCATCCGGGGAGAGCCCAAGGGGCGGTACGGAGGAGATGTCGTAGTACTCGCTATCCGCGCTGAACTGGCGGACCGTATCGATGCGGGTATCGACCACCGCATGTCCAATACGATAGATGCCGGGATGGGCGTAGCTGACCCGATCAATACGTCCCCGCACCGGCTTCCATTTCTCGGCGGCGTGGAAGAGGACGTTGTCGGCGGTGAGCACCTGGCCCTTCATTCCATTGCTGGTCTCGGCCACATACTCGATGCGGGCACGCTCGCCATCCTCGGTCACGAGGTAGCAGTACCCCGAGCTGGCGGGAACATCGACATGAATCAGAAAGGCGGGCCGAGGCCCTCCAATCTGCGCGATGTCATCGATCCGCTCGAACTGTTCGGTGGCGTCACCGATGGCGCTGGTGCTTCCCACGATAGGAAGTGGCTGGCCGTGATAGCTGAGGCCAAAGGTGGAACTCCCGACAAACACACTCCGGCCATCCTGCTCTTCCCGGGAGAAATAGTACGCCATTGTCTGAACCTCGAACGGACCAATCGTCTCGGTGCGGATCGGGCTGCTCACCTTCTGTGCCCGGAAACGAAAGCTGAGGAGGTTGGGCGGCACCTTCACGCCGGGGCGGAACGTGGGGAGCCAGCCGCTCCACTCCAGGTTCCTCCGGTTTGGGAAACCGGGCAGCGGCACCTCGAACCCCTGTCGGTTGGTGTCGCCGATGTCCGGCGTGAGCATGCGCTTGCCCCGACTGGTGAAGACGCGGACCGCACCGGGGATCACCCAGCGGCCATCCACCTGGCGCGCGTCCTCCATCCAGAGCGGGCCAGACTCGGAGGCTCGCACAGAATGGGAGAACCGCGGAATCGAGTGGAGACGGACCGAGGCCTCATCCGATCCAACGACGACCGGCGGCTCGCGCTGTCCTTCCGGCCAGCGCACCTCGACCTGCAGCAGCATCGTTTCCCCGTCGATTTCCGGCGGCACATCGGCCAGCGCGCGCGCCACCCCGCCGATCACGACGCCGAGCCCAGCCACCACTCCGATGGAAGTCGCCAGCGCTCTCACGAAACCGGGGTGCGCACCCGCCGCCACGAGCCGGGCAATGACGAGCCCGATGATCAGTCCTCCCCCGAAACCGAGGATGCTGAGCGCGATCACGAAGTAGCCCGAGCCACCTTCGCGACTGGAGATGTGATACCAGTCCACCGCGAGCGCCGCGATGAAGCCGCTGACGAACAGCCCGAGGAGACCAGTGAGGAGAGCGCTGAAGATGGACGTGGGCCAGGACATGGGGTGACTCGATGGGGGGAGTTGCCAACCGACGAAAATACCAGGCGGGTCGCTGTCGGGTGGCAGCAGACCGTGCGCAGCGGATGCTTCGCACCTACTGTGGCGTAGCGAGGACGCCGGCCTCCACTGGAAAACCGGCCTTCCGCCAGGCATCCATTCCACCCTCGCCGTTGATGACCCGACGAAAACCGGCACGCTGAAGCAGGCTTGCGGCAATGCTGCTGCGGTAACCACCGGCACACACTACCACCCAATCGGCGGTACGGTCCAGTTCGCCCAGGCGCTCCGGCAGTTGTGCCAGCGGAATATGCCGCGCCCCGCTGAGGTGGAAGTCATTCCACTCGCGGCTGCGTCGGACATCCAGAACATTGCGCCCGCTGTCGAGCCATGATTGGGCCGGGAGCCGATCAAGCGTGACGAGAGGGAGTCCCTCCGGGTCCCAGCCCGACAGATCGCCGTCTATGACCCCGACGACACTCTCGTATCCCACCCGCGCGAGACGCAACACCGCCTCCTCGGCGCGGCCGGACTCCACGATCAGCACGAGCGGCTGATCCGGGCGGACCAGCGTCCCCACCCAACTGGCAAATTGCCCATCGAGGCTCACGTTCAGCGCCCCAGCCGGATGCGAGACGCCGAACGCCGCTGCCGGCCGGGTATCCAGCAGGAGCGCCCCGTCCCGAACCCTGGCGGCACACTCGGCCGCCGTGAGCGCGGGGGGCATGGGCCGCTCAGCCACGAGCGCCGGTCCGGCTTTGTTGAGGTCGCGGGAATGGAGATAGTAGCGCGGCGTTTCCGGTACGTCGCAGGTAACTTCGGCGATGAAGTCCTCCCGGCTCATCGGTCTGAGCGCCGCGTTCATCGCCCGCTCGCGACCGATGGTACTCCATGTCTCCTTCCCCATATTTCGTCCACAGAGCGACCCGGCACCGTGGGCGGGGTAGACCCGCGTCTCGTCGGGAAGCGTCAACAGTTTCAGGTGCAGGCTGTCGTACATCAGGCCCGCCAATTCGACGACCGGAAGCCGGGACGAGAGGATGTCCACCCGGCCCACATCGCCCACGAAAAGCGTGTCGCCGGTCAGAACCCCCCAGGGCACTTCCCCGCCGTCGGGCGCGCAGATCAGGATCGAGAGACTCTCGGGAGTGTGGCCGGGCGTCTCGATCACCTTGAGCATCACGCTGCCCACCCGGATCGTGTCCCCTTCCACCAGGGCGCGATGGGGATACGCCGCCTCAGCGCGGGCGCCTACCCCAATCGTGGCGCCGGTGCGTGCGGCGAGTTCGAGGTGGCCCGACACGAAATCGGCATGGAGATGCGTTTCGAGAATCCAGGTGATGGTGAGTCCGTGCGCTTCCGCTTCATCCAGGTACATCTGCACATCGCGCGACGGATCCACGACCACGGCCTCTCCGCCGTCACCGATCAGGTACGAGGCGTGCGCAAGGCAGCCGATATAGAACTGGTGGAAGTGCATGAACGGATCCGTGGAAATGCAGGGAGTGGGCTGTGGGAGTCGCCAAGATACGATACCCACGAGACGGGCGGTAGCCAGTTCCGGGAGCTGTTGCTCCGTCGCCCCTACCCCGCGTCCGCCTCCCCACCGCATCTTCCGGCTGACTCCAGCAGCGGCCGACATGACCGATCAGCCTTCCCCACTCTCCCGGAGAGCCCTCTTGCGACGCGCCGCGCTTGCCGCGGCCGTCCTCGGCCTACCGACGTCGCTGCACATGCGGGGCGACGACCCGGACCTCGAACGGCTCGAGCGCTGGGCCGCCTCCCTTCGCGCCGAGGGCCTCATCGCCGGAGAGGTCCCCTTCGGTCGAAGTGTCGTCCGGGTCGGGGAGCTGGCAGGGGGGACACCATACGAGGCGGGCACCCTAGATGCCTATCTCCGCAGTGGCGGTATCGGCGCGGCTATCGAGCCACTGACACTCTCGCTCACCCGATTTGATTGCGTCACACTGGTGGAGTCCTGCCTCGGTGTCGGGCGGGTTGCCCAGGCCGATGGTCCTCCCGGTTGGGCGGATTTTGCGAGGGAGGTTGAGCGGATGCGCTACCGCGGCGGCGAGCGTCGGGGGTACGGCACTCGACTGCATTACTTCAGTGAATGGATTGCGGACGGTGCGCGACGTGGACTGGTGCGCGACCTGGGCCCGGAGCTGGGCGGAGTGGACGACCGTCGCCCGCTCCGCTTCATGACGGAGCATCGGGCGAGTTACCCGGCCCTGGCCGACGACAGGGTGTTCGAAGAGATCGGGGCGATGGAACGTCGGCTTGATGAACTGCCGAGACGGGTGATTCCTACCTCGCGAATCGTCGAGGCGTCCGACCAGATCGCGACCGGGGATGTGCTGGCCTTTGCGACGGCCATTCCCGGGCTGGACGTGACGCACGCGGCGATGGCCTATCGGGATCGGGAAGGAGCATTGCGGGTGCTGCACGCGCCGCTCTCCGGGGGCGTGGTCGAGGTCAGTCGGCTGACGCTGCCGGAGTACGTGATGGCGATTCGGCGTTCCACGGGGGTTCTGGTCGCACGGCCGTTGCGGGCGTAACTTGAGGCGTCGACGGTGCCGTTCGCGCCACCGAACTTCGACTACCCACTCAATCGCGATTCACGTCGCCAGCCCTGGCGGCCGTACAGGGACCGGCGATTCATCGAAGTGCCTTCCACCAGGAGCGAGTTGATATGATGAAGGAATTCCGGGAGTTCATCATGCGGGGCAACGTGATGGACCTTGCCGTCGGCGTCATCATCGGCGCGGCGTTCGGGACGATCGTCAATTCCCTCGTGAACGATGTCATCCTGCCGCCGATCGGCCTCGTGCTGGGCAACGTTGACTTTACGAACCTGTTTGTGGTCATGAAGGAAGGCGCCAAGGCCCCGGCACCCTACGCCACGATCGCGGATGCCCAGGCGGCCGGGGCAGTGACCCTGAATTACGGCTCCTTCCTCACCCACGTGGTAAGCTTCATGATCCTGGCGTTCGTCATCTTCATGATGGTCCGTGCCGTCAACAAGATGAAGCAGGCGCCCGAGGCTCCGGCCGCACCCACCACGCGGGACTGCCCCTACTGTTTGATCGCCATACCGCTCAAGGCCACCCGATGCGGGCACTGCACGTCGGAGGTCAAGGCGGCCTAGTCGATCGACCGTCCACCGGCAGCAGAAACCCTCGTCGCCAGATGACCGTGGCGACGAGGGTTTGTGCGTCCGGCGCGGAAGGGACGAATCAGTCGCCGGGGGATTTCCGCCGCTTCCCGATCTGCTGAATCACCACGCCCGCCGCCGCCAGCGCGCCCGCAACCAGTGCGGCCCGGGCGGCCTGCCCACCCACCTTTTTCACCGTCTTGACCTTGCTCTTGAGCACTCGACGCCCTGTAGCGGCCATCACCTTGGTCTCCAATCGATCATAGGCTCCCCGTGCGGCCTTCTTCCCCCGCACCAGCAGCTTCGTGGTTGCTTTCGCCATCGTATCCCCCTGTAGCAGTCGTTGCGGGAACCCCAACCTCGGGCCAGGCTCCCGTTCAATGATAGCACCCTTCACCGGCGGAAGCGGGGCGGGGACGCCCGCTGTACCCATTCACTCCGCGACGGTTTGGATATCCACTCGGGAAGGCCGAGCCGGAGTGCGCCAGATCCGATGGGTCTGCGCTTTGTAATCGCTCGCCCGGGCATCGAAGATGTTGGGCACCCAGGTTTGCGGGTTGCGATCGATGATCGGGAACCAGGTGCTCTGCACCTGCACCATGATCCGGTGACCCGCCTGGAACCGGTAGCTCTGAGTATGGAGATCGATGGTGAATGGCGTCACCACATTCGAGATGAGAGGCACCGGCCGTTCAAACGACTTGTGGAAGCGGCCGCGGAAGACATCGTTCGCCACCATGAGCTCGTACCCGCCGAGCTTGATGTCCGGTGGATAGTCCTCGGGATAGACGTCGATCAGCTTCACGATCCAGTCGGCGTCCTGCCCGGTGGTGCTCGCGAGGAGCCGGGCGGTGATGTCGCCGGCGACCACGACATCACTGGTGAGCGTCTCGGTGGTCCAGGTCAGCACGTCCGGCCGCTGGTCGACGAAGCGCTGATCTTCGAGCAGCCAGGTGTACCACCCCGACCCTTTCGGGTAGTAGGTCGGCTCGATCGGCCGGGGGCGGTACGGCACCGGGTGCGCCGGGTCACTCAGGTAACTGTCGAACGATCCTGCCTCGGCGCTGGTCGGTGGGGTGAATGAGAGTCGACCATCGCTATGGAAGTAGAGCGACCGGGTGGTGGCGGTGCGCGGCGGCCAGGAATCGAAGGTGCGCCACCGATTGCTGCCGGATTCGAAGACGGTCGCCTCTGGTTGGGTGAGCGAGCCCTTGTCCTTGAGGTAGTAGGCGAAGAAGGGCGCCTCGATCTGCGCGCGGTAGTATTCGCCCGTCGGCGAGCCGAAATCGATCTTGCCCAGTTTCTGACCCTTCCCGAAACTCCAGCCGCCGTGCCGCCAGGGACCAACCACCAGGAAGTTCTGGTTCCGGGTGTCGTGCTTCTCCAGTTCCCGATAGATGGAAACCGGCCCGTAGAAGTCCTCCTGATCCCACCAGCCGGCGACGTTGAGCGTCGGCACGGTGACCCGGGTGAGATACGGTCGCATCGCCTGACGCTGCCAGAAGCCGTCGTAGTTCGGGTGGGTGGCGAAGTCGGTCCAGCTGGGGAGCTGCTTGTCCTTCAGCACGGATTTCTGGATGTTCGAGAGCGGACCGACATTCAGGTACCAGTCGTAGGTATCGTAGCGGCCAAACTCGAAGTCGGAATTTTCCCGGGTCGCCTCCGTGAGCCAGGCGTACTCGAAGCCATAGCTCAACCGGAACGCGCCATTGTGGTGAAAATCGTCGCCGAGGAACATGTCCGCCGGCGATGCCTGCGGGCTCACGGCACGGAGGGCGGGGTGGCCGCCCAGCATGCCCATCGCGGCGGTCCAGCCGTCATAGCTCACGCCGAACATGCCGACCCGCCCGTTGTTCCCGGGGATGTTCGCCAGCATCCAGTCGATTGAATCGTTGGTATCGGTGAGTTCGTCGCTCTCGCCGGACGGCGCGTTGGCGGTCTTGGGCGGGCGCTGCATCACAAAGGTGCCCTGACTCCGGAAGCGTCCGCGGATATCCTGGTAGACGAAGATGTATCCCTCGTCGGAGAGTGTGGTGTAGGCCTTTACCTGCTGCGGGGCGGACTCGACTCCATAGGGCGTCCGCTGGAAGAGAATCGGGAGCGGAGAGGTGACTCCGCGGGGCCGGAGAATCTCGACGTGCAGCGTGACCCCATCGCGCATGGGGATGTCGGCGGCAGACTGCTCGTAGGCAAGGGAGTCGTGCGGAGCCGACTGCTGCGCTGGAAGCGACCCAGCCGGCAGGAAGAGGAACGCCAGCCAGAGGAGACAGCGGTGCGTTTGGGAGAGTCGGTGCATACCCTCGGTTCTCGGTTCAGGAGTGGGGCTTCACTCGGCGGGGATGGCTTCCCTTACGATAAAGTCAGGTTGGGAAAGAACAAGCGGTGAGACCTGAGGCATCGGGACCCTTCATGGGGCGGCGGCGCGGATTGAGGACCCCTCCACGGGCTCGGCTCCCGCGCTACGGTCAGGGGCGTCGGACGGGAGAGGCGGACGCAACGCCCGTTCCAGGGTCCTCATCCGCTCGCCGCCCTTCCCTATTGCTGAATGCTGAACGCTTGAGTGGAGTCAGCTCCTTCGCTTCGGCGTTGCCGTCGCGACCGGCGCACTCGGAACGGGATGGAGTGCGTGAGTAGCCTGGATCTTTCCGCCGACCAGCCTCACGGTGAGCCGCTGTTCCGCCGCCGACTTGCCGGGTTGCCAGCTGATAGCGGCGCGTCCCGAATCGTCGCTCCGGACTCGGCTGGAGGCCAGCCGACCGCTCGACGCGCTGATCGCCAGTATCACGCCCCGCACGGGATTGCCGTAGGCATCCACGACGCTCGCCTGCAGTCGCTGCCCGGTGATGACGGCGCTTTTCTTCGCCGGCAATTCACGAATTGTGATGCGTACCGGTGCCCCCGGGCTGGCACTCGCGCGGACCCACAGCGCGCTGTCCACCGCCTCGGCGGTCACCCGCAGTGATTGCGTCCCCGCCGAGGTGCCCAGTGTCCACCGGAGCGCCCCATGTCCCCGCAGGTCGGTCACCAGGGAGTCGGCGCTTCCACTGCCAGTGGCCGGCTTCGGGATGAGGGTGACGCCAGCGACCGGATTGCCATGGCGGTCTCGCACGGTCAATACCACCTCGCTGACTAACGGCCGACCCACGACCCCATGCTGGCCCTGTCCCCCTTCGAGTGTGATTGCGACCGGGTCGCCGGCAATGGCGTACCCGTTGATCCTGAGCGCCGGAATGGTGCGGTGATGGCCCACCTGCGCCAGCAGCCGCTGCCGCCCGGCGCGCGGCCCGAAGCTCCAGCGCGCGGACGCGACGCCCAGCGAATCGGTGCGCGCCTCGGCGATCACACTACCGCCGTCCAGCACCGTCCAGCGGACCGGCACGCCCTCCAGGGCGATGCCTGACGAATCGGTGAGTCGGACCCGAATCGGCGCGGAAGGCGCGAGCCCCACGGTCCCGGTGCTGTCGCCGTCGGCCAGCTCCAGCCGGACGTTGCCCGGCGTCGGATCGGCGTCGGCCGTCACGCTCACCACACTGTCGAGCTGCGCAACCTGCGCGGTCAAGCGCTGCAGCCCTGCCTGCGGACCGAGACTCCAGTTCACGGACACGCGCCCCTCCCGGTCGGTGATGGCGCTGTCGGGCTCGACCTGCCCTTCTCCCTCGGGCAGACTGAAGCGGACCACGATCCCCGGTACCGGCTGACCCAGCGCGGCGTGGGCCCGCAGGACGATCGACTCCGGCAGCCGATGACCGGCCGCCACTCGCTGGCCGGCTCCGCCCGCGAGCAGCAGACCGGTGGGGGCGAGATCCACCCGCACACTCAGCTCCGCGGTGCTCTCTCCAGCGACCGCGCGAAGTCGAGTGAGTCCGGCGCCCACCCCAATGGCGGTCCCGAAGGAATCCACCGTCACCAGCGTCGGGTCGGCGCTGCGCCACGAGGGCGCGGAGCCGGCAATCCGGTGACCGCGCGCGTCCAGCGCCACGGCGGCGAGTTGCAGCGTATCCCCCTGACGGATCCGGAGCGCACTGTCGCCGGGAATGATGATCCGCATCGCTCGAGGGGTCACCGACACGAGCGCACTGGAGGAGTGATCCCGCACCCAGGCGGTCACCAGCGTCCGGCCCGGCCCGCGGGCGACTACGGCACCGGATGAGTCGACGGTGACGACGCCGGAATCCTGGGTCTCCCACCGCAGGCGAGCGCCGGCCAGCACCGCGCCCACTCGATCGGTGACGATGGCCGCGAGCAGGGCGGTGTCGCCGACGGCGAAGAGCGTCTCCGCCCGCGGTGTCACCAGCACCCGCTGCGTGGCGTGATCGGCGAAGCCGAGCCCCGCCCCACCGAGCCAATCGGCGAGTCCGAGATTGCGGGCGTTCGCGAGGAGTGCGAACACCGCCGCGGCGGTGGTGAGTGTCCAGGTCAGCCCCTTGCTGGCGCCGGTGAGCACGCCGCGGGACGGGGCGGTTCTGCGGATCATGATGGGGATCTCGGGAGGGGGCCCTCCCAAGTAAGGCGACGCGCGTGGATGGCGCTGTGGGACGGCGCACACCCGGTGGAGTGTGTGCCAGCGCACAGACTCCGGTCGGGATGGATCACGGCCCTCAGGGGAACGGGGAAAGGGGAAAGGGGAAAGGGGGTGCGACGACGACTCTGGGACCCAAGTGCGCCAGAGAACGCTGTGCAGACGGGACGGGGACGCCATGGAAATAGCGTAACCGGCGCACTCGAGCTCCACCTGTCTCGGCACTTTCACGCACGTCACCGGAGCACGGCGACATGCACCACCCAGGAGCTGGTACCATGACATCGCTCTCTGTCGTGCGACTGACCGTCGCTGTTTCCCTCCTTTCACTGGGCGGCGGCAGCGTCTGCGCCGCCCAGGGGGACGTCGATCAAGACGGAATCTCCGACAACGTCGAGCGGGTCCTGCTGGACCGCTTCCGTCCCTACTACCGCTTTTCGCGCGACAACGGCGACGGCGAAACCTTCCGGCCGACCGACGTGATGACCTACCTCGGCCTGTCCGATATCGAAGGCACCAGTGACGAGGGGGATCACGTCCTGGTGCCGAACAGCACGCTGGCCGCGGCGCCGAACACCCTGCTGTCATTGCGGTCCAACGATCACGATCGGTTCTGCCGGGCGGAGCAGCGGCCACAGGACTGCGCCTCCAGCATCCTGCTCCGGGCCCATCAGACCGAGTTCTACATCAACCCGAACAACGATGAGGGCCGGCGGGGGGCGGTGTGGCCCCGGGTGCGCTGGGCCAGGAATACCGGCCTGTACGGTCACGTGGTGCCGGTGCGGCTCAGCAGCGCGGAGGCGTATGACTATCGGCAGGTGCCAGCGTCGGCTGATGCGGGGCGGCTGTACTACAAGATCGAGTACTGGCAATTCTTCGGGTACAGCAGCAACAACAAGCCGCTGGATCTGTTCGACCACGAGGGCGACTGGGACACGGTGCAGTTGATCTACTGGCCGGGGAACATGGCCATCGGATCCCGGGGCCAGTTGATGTCGGTCCTCTACTACGCCCACGGCAAGGAGATGCGGTTCGATCTCAGCGACAGCACCGGGAGCGTCTTCATGGAAGGCGGCGCCGTGAAGGAGCTGCGCGGCAGCAACTACAACAAGCCGGTGCCGGACCTGAGCGAGGATGGGGCTGAAGCGGCGGCGCGCAATCACGTCCTGCGCCTTTTCCGCGATCCGGTGAGCGGCGAATACGGCCACCCGGTGGTGTTCATCGAACATGGCGGGCATGAGTTCTGGCCCAGCCCGTTCTGGAGCTATACCGGCGCGCAGAAGCACGGCGGCGATGACATCGAGCCGTTCCTGACGAGCTCGGCCCCGAACCTCGGCGAGGTGGAACACCCGCTCGGGGAAACGCCCGCCGCGCTTCCCATCCTGCAGTTCAACGGCTTCTGGGGCACCTACAGCCGGGGCCTCTCCGATCTGGGTCATCCCAACAATCCGCCGCCGGGACCGCCGCTGCATTTCCAGTGGAGCTGGCCGTCCTCGAGCTCGATCCGGTGGCAGCTGGTGGGGCTCACGCCGTGAACGAGCGGGTTCCGGAATGCGCTATCAGCAACCACGTCACGGCGGGCCTGTCTCTTACGCAGCAGGAGGATTTCATGGGTCGTCTATTCGGCCGAGTACTTGTCAAGGAGACCAACGCGGGCATTCCCAACCTGGTGATTTCCGCCTTTGATCAGGACCCCGCCGCTCGTGGCGACGCGGCCGGCGTCGATCGACGCCGGCAGCAGCAGGGGATCGACGGTGCGCGCCTGGGATCGGTGCTGACCGGCCCCGGGGGCACGTTCGAACTGGAGTACGACATCTGGATGAAAGGACATCCTGGCTCGGAGATCAGGCCGGACATTCTCCTCGCCGTGTTCGCGCCGGAGGACAGTGCCGGTCTGCAGGACCCCAAACCCCGTCCGCCGGAACAGCGGATCCTTCACGTATCGCGAGTCCCACGGGTCGATGCCAGTCCGATCGAAGGGTACGTCATCCGGATTCTGCGCGCCCAGCTCGAGGAGCTGGGCATTCCCTTCCTCAGCGAGGTCACCGGCCGAAGCGCTCGTGACGATGCCGACCTGCTGGCTGGCTCGATCGAACGAACCTGGGCGATGCGCGACGCGGTGCGCGAGCGGCTGCAGCCGCGGCTGGAGCGCGAGGCAAAGCGGGACGAGACCCGCAGGGAAAAGGCAAAGCACTGGGCCCGAAGCCTGAACCTCACGTCGAAACCGCAGCGGGATCATCCGCTGTTTGCACCCGACGCCGACTCGGCGGTACAGGCCCAGGAGCGTGCGATGAAGGAAGGGTTCGCCCGGCTGAAGAGTTACAAGCCACAGCTCCGCTTGAACCTGACTGAGGCCGATCTCGAAGCGATGGGCCTGAAGAAGTCCGCGAATGGGGTGGAGGGCAAGGTGACATTCGCCACGCTGAATGCCCGGGTGTTCGCCGGATCCGGCGGGCTCGACCTGGTGCGGCGGCGCGATCTGGATGATGTCCTCCTCACTCCCGAACGCCGCCTCGCGGCAATCCGCAAACAGCTCAAGCCGAGGCCGGAGGCGACGGCAATGACCGAGGCGCCCGCCCTCGCTCGGCAGGCGAAGGGAGGCTCCACGTGAACAAGGAACAGGCGGCCACCGAGATTCTCGATCGGACCATCGGCCAGATTCAGAGCCTTCAGCCGGCAACGGCTCCCGACGCTCGGCCCGGCATCAAGGACATCTCCGATGACCTGGAGGCGCTGGATCTGAAGGGAGGCCCTGCGGACGCGATCGCTTTTCACGACTTCCACGTGCTCCAGATGGCATTCAAGCACGTCTGGGCACAGGCGTTCGACCAGTCGATCTACCAGAACGTGGAAGCGCTCTACAACGAAATGGCCAAGCTGTATGACGAGGCCGGCCTGCCGGATCCTGACTTCGGCTCGATCGCCGACGTGCAGGAGCTGCAGGGATTCCTCGCCAACGCCTCAGCCACCCCGGTCCGATCCCGGGGGGGTGTGATGGTGGGTCCTCCCCCCTCGATGGGTCAGCGCGCGGCTCCGGTCCCCATGTCGCCAGACTTGCTGGCCGCATTTCCAGAGGCGCGGTTCGTCTGGTCCTACCTCAGTGAGGCCGACAAGGCGGTGATCCAGAGCAATGCAGCCGTGGTCAACGGGAGTGCGCCGGCCGCGGACGTACGGGCGGCACGCCAGGCAGTGGTACTGGTCATCGGGCAGGCCGAAGCGAAGCTGGGGAGACTGCAGAAGCTCATCCTGGAGATCGGCATGGCGCTCTCCGAGCCATATGCCTTCGACATCTTCGCTCCGAACACCTACAACTATGGCATCATGCTGACGTACCGGCAGCGCTGGGAGCCATTGACCTATCAGGCCGGTGACCTGGTGGCCACGATTCCGCTGGCCCCGGGCGAGAGCAGAAAGTACGTCCGCAAGCAGGTGGTCAAGAAGTCGCGGGCCGAGAAGGCCGTCGAGAAGTCGATGCGCTCCCGATCGGACCAGACGAGCGAGACCGGCCGGGCCGAAACCGAGATCATGAACAAGACCTCCTCCTCCACGAACTTCAAGATGATGGAGCAGGCGTCCTTCAATATCGGCGTCGCCAGCCTTTCCGCCTCGAGCGAATTTGCCACCAACCAGGCCAACGCATCGGCCACCAACCAGAAGACTTTTCATGAGGCGACGATCAAGGCGGCGCAGGAATACCGCCTCGAACGATCGCTGGAAGTCGACACCTCGGTCACGGTGGAGTCAGAAGACACGGTGTCGGGCGAGATTTCCAATCCCAACAACGAGATCACGGTCACCTATCTCTTCTACGAGCTGCAGCGCCGCTACCAGGTCAGCGAGCAGATCCATCGGGCCCGACCGGTGATTCTGGTGGCCCAGGATGTGCCGGCGCCCCACGAAATCGACGAGGCCTGGCTGCTCGCCTACCAGTGGATCTTCGCGCGCGTGCTGCTCGACGATTCGCTTCGGCCCGCGCTGGAATATCTGAACTCCGGCTTCGCCGGCGACGAGGCCGCGATCGAGATCATCCGGGTCCACTGGGAGTCGGCCAGGGGGATGGTGGATCGCCTCGAACGCGCAGTCGAAATCCAGCTTTCCCAGCGGGACTCGCTCCGGGAGATGCTCGTCAACACCACGATCGCCAAGGCCGAGCAGGAGTCGCAGGGGCTCCCGACGGTCGTGAAGGTCCTCTTTACCGGCGGTGCGGACCCGAACGACCAGGAAGTCGCGACGCTGGAGGCGAAGCGCGCGGCCGCCGAAACGAGGCTCAAGTACGTGGAGCAGGCGGTGGAGGATGCGCAGCGCAAGCTCAAGCAGGAGACCGACGCCCTGGAGCAGGCGACGCGGCAATACGCCGACGCGATGCAGAAGAAGTTCTCGCGGCATGTGGCGATCGACCAGCTGCGGCTGCACGTGAAGCAGAACATCCTCTATTACATGCAGCAGATTTGGGGCTGTGAGCCCACCGACCAGCGCTTCTTCCGGCTGTACAACAAGAAGGTCAAGTGTCCCAGGCCACGGGCGGGCACCAGCTTCGGCGCGACCCTGTCCTTCGGCGCGTACACGCTGATGAATTCCTACGCGATCGAGCTGAATGCCCCGAGCTTCGACGCGGGCGATGAAGTCGAGCTGGTCGAGGTGGCCGATCTGGACAATCCGCTCGGCTACAAGGGGAACTACATCATCTTCCCGCTCAAACAGCCCTGCGATCTGACGACCTACATGCTGTCGGAGTTTGTGGATGAATACTTCGGGGTCCGGGATCCGAATGAGGCGGGCGCGTACACCTTCGAGCAGCTTGAGGCGTGGCTCACCGAGCATCTGACCCGCGACGATGTCACGCCGGCGGAGAAGACTCGCATGGAGAAGCTCTTCCTCCAGAAGCTGGGCGAGGCTCGTCCGGTCTCCGATGAAGTGATCGTGCCCAGTGGTCAGCTCTTCATCGAGGCGCTGCCCGGACGTCACCCGCTACTGGAGGACTTCAAGCTGCGCCACCGGCTGGCGGACCTCGAGAGTGCCCACGCGGCGGTTCGGCATGCCGAGCTCGAGAATCTGCGTCTGGCGGCTCGGCTGGTGGAAGGGCCGGACGATACCGCGCTCCTGGAGGATCCGGACATCGAGAAGAAGATCGTAGTGGAGGTCGGAGCCGCGCTGGTCGCGGATCCGAACCCTTAATGACGGACACCACACCCGAACCGACTGCGGCCAGACTCGAGGCCCGAGGCACGTCCCGCATCTTTCGGGGTTGCACCGAACTGGACGGGCCGGGCATTGCTCCCATCCATCACGGGAGGAAGCCGCACCGACCTGCCGGAACCGGTCGGGGAATCACCCAACAGGGCCACCCGAAACCGGAGACGGCCGCGGAATCCCTGGCCGGAACCCGTGCCCTGGTTGAGGGCATCGGAACTCGGCGTGCGGCAGAGCAGGAGGCAACCGCCCAGGAGGCGCGGGCGGAGAAGGAACGTGCAAGGCTCGAGTACCAGCGCGGCCTCCGGCAACGGGCACACCCCGAAGGCCGGGTGCCCGGTACCGATGCCTTCCGGGGACCAGCGGGGCAACTGTCGGAATATTCCGATTTCCTGTTCGGGATGGGCAAGGAAGTCGGAGGGGATGCGCTGGAATTTGCCGTCACCCAGGTGTTGGGGGGGGTCGTCACGAAATCGGCGGGTCCCCTTGTGGCGGCGATTGTAAAGCAGGGAGGTTACGCATTCAGCTGGGGTACCGGCGAGTACACACTCTATTTCGCCTACCGTGGTGGGAACGTTCGGTATATCGGCATCACCAAGAACTTCACCAATCGATACTTCCAGCACCTCAGGAAAGTGGTCGGCCGGGAGATCCAACCTATCGTGGAGAAGATCTCCGCCGAAGAAGCATTGGGTTCCGAGCAGCTACTGCTTGAAAAGCTCGGCTTCCTGGGTTACGCGAAGGATCCCGCATCCGCGAGCAAGAAGATCGCTGGTTCGCTCGAGAACAAGTACTTCAGTATCAGTGAATCGAAGAAACCTCAATTCTACAAGCGTGCGACAGACGCGGGACGGCGGATACTGCGAGGGATCGGATGGGACGGGTTTTGAGGCCCCAATCCGCAGGGCCCAAGGGGCGCGATCGAGTGTACAATGGGGGTTCATGGACACCGATGGTCGGGCTCTGGGTGTGAAGGAGGAACGTCAGCCCAGCGGAGTAGCCCCGCCCCGCCCCGGCTAGATTCCCCCACTCCCCCACCTCGACCGCCGATGCCGGAGCGCGAGAAGCTGCTGTTCATCTGCACCTTCAACATGAGCCGGAGCCACACGGCCCACTGGCTGTTCCGCGAGCACGGCCGGTTCGACGCGCGCTCGGCCGGCACCCACTCCTCGGCGATCGTGCGGATCGATGACGCCTTGCTCCGCTGGGCCGACCGGGTGGTGGTGATGGAAGACCACCATGCCGCCTACCTCGAGGACCAGTTTCCCGAGGCGATGGCCGGGCGGACGCTCATCTGCCTGCAGATTCCGGATGACTACATGCCGATGGCCGAGGATCTCAAGACCATTCTGCGGGAGCGGCTCGCGGCGGTGGGGATTGAACCGGAGGTCATCGAGGAGGAGCAGGCGCCGCCTGGCTAACGCTGTGATACAGCGAGCGCCGCGGCCAGTGCGTCGGCCGACA
>JBDTMI010000063.1:0-20215 GCA_039934355.1 Gemmatimonadales bacterium | reverse complement strand
ACGGAGCTCCAGCGCCGCGGGGTCGAGTTCCTCACCATCCCGAAGGCCTACTACGAGACCGTCCTCGACCGGGTCGGCAAGATCGACGAGGACCTGGCCCCCCTGGCGGAGCTCGGCATCCTGGTCGATCGGGACGACGAAGGCTACCTGCTGCAGATCTTCAGCAAGCCGGTGCAGGACCGCCCGACGCTCTTCTACGAGATCATCCAGCGCAAGGGTGCCAAGAGCTTCGGCGCCGGCAACTTCAAGGCGCTGTTCGAAGCGATTGAGCGGGAGCAGGCGGCAAGGGGAAATCTGTAGGCGCTGCCAGCATTGAGCGTCCAGCATTGAGCGTTCAGCATTTAGCGTTCAGCATTCAGCAGTGAGTATTCGACGATCAGGCTGTGGCCGGGGAAACCACGTTTCCGCTGACCGCTGAACGCTGACAGCTTACTCGGAGCTCCACCATGCCCTTCTACCACACCCTCGGCCAAATCCCCCGCAAGCGCCACACGGTCTTTCGACGGCCGGATGGCGGGCTGTACGCCGAGGAGCTGATGGGGCACGAAGGATTCGTCGGCACCTCCTCGCTGCTGTATCACACCCACCCGCCCACGACGGTGAAATCCGCCCGGCGGGTCAAGCCCGTCGTGTGGGAAAAAGATGAAGGCACCTCACTGCGGCACCGGCACTTCCGGACCGCCCAGGCCCGCAAGGGCGGCAGCCCCACCATGGACCGGATTCCGCTGCTGTTCAACAACGACATCGGCCTGTTGTATGTCGAGCCGGACGTGAACGACAAGCATTTCTACCGCAACTCGCAGGCGGATGAGTGCGTGTACGTCGCGGAAGGCGCTGGTGTCCTCGAGTCCGTGTTTGGGCTCCAGCCGGTCAAGTCCGGCGATTACGTCGTCATTCACCGCAACATCCTGCATCGATGGCGCCTCGATCTCACCCGGGGGGCCGCGAAGCTCCTCGTGTTCGAGAGCCGGGGACACATCCGGTTCCCGTCGCGCTATCACAACCAGTTTGGCCAGCTGCTGGAGGGTGCGCCGTACTGCGAGCGTGACATCCGCCGCCCGATGGAGCTGAACACCCACGACGAGAAGGGTGATTTCCCCATCCTGGTCAAGCAGTATGATGCGATCAACGAGCTGGTGCTCGATCACCACCCCTTCGATGTGGTCGGGTGGGACGGGTACTACTACCCCTGGATCTTCAGCATTCACGACTTCGAGCCGATCGTCGGCCGGATTCATCAGCCGCCGCCAGTGCACCAGACCTTTCAGGGCGACGGCTTTGTCATCTGTTCCTTCTGCCCCCGGCCGTACGACTTCGATCCCAACGCGCTGCCGGCGCCATACAACCACAGCAACGTCGACTCCGACGAGGTCCTGTTCTACGCCTCGAGCGAGTTCATGAGCCGCAAGGGAATCGAATATGGCAGCATTACCCATCATCCCGATGGTCTGCCGCACGGACCCCATCCGGGGCGCGCCGAAGCGAGCATCGGAGCCAAGGCGACCAACGAGCTGGCCGTGATGATGGACAGCTTCCGTCCGCTGCACATCGCCAAGCCCGCGATGGCCTTCGAGGATGACCGGTATCACCAGAGCTGGGTTGAGGGGCAGCACGTGCAGTTCAATCCGCCCACCTCGTGAACATCGAAGCGGGGGACTAGGGAGGAGTCAGGAGCGAGGAGGAAAAGCAGTTCCTCCTCACTCCTCCCTCCACACTCCGTATCTCTGAATTCCCTCACCCATGACCACCCCCCTCTGGTCCCCCTCCCCTGACCGCATCGCGCGGGCAAACCTCACCCGGTTTGCCGCGCGCTACCTGCCTGACGCCGTACGGGCGACACATCAGGTCGCCACTGCGGTCGTTGCGGCGCACGACATCCCGGGGGTGGATTACGCCCGGCTCTGGCGGTGGTCGGTCGATCATCCCGACCAGTTCTGGCCGGCCATCTGGGAATGCGGCGGGGTCATCGCCGAGGAGATAGCGCCGGGCCGGTACTGGGATGCCGTGCTCGAGGGTGGAGAGCGAATGGCCCCACCGGAGGCCGAATCCGGTCCGCGCTGGTTTCGCGGTGCCAGGCTCAACTTTGCCGAGAACCTGCTGCGCTTCCATGACGACCAGCCCGCGATTGTGAGCTGGAACGAGTCGGGCCGGCAGCGGGAAATAAGGTACCGTGAGCTCAATGCGGAGGTCGCGCGGTGGGCGGCGGCGTTGGCAGCCAGCGGTGTCGGTCCCGGCGACCGCGTCGCTGGGTTCCTGCCGAACATCCCCGAGGCGGTCTTCGCCATGCTCGCGACGGCGAGTCTCGGCGCGATCTGGTCGTCCTGCTCCCCCGATTTCGGCGAGCGGGCCGTGCTCGATCGCTTTGGTCAAATCCGGCCCAAGGTGCTGATCGCCGTAGATGGCTACACCTACGCCGGGAAACAGATCGATCTTCTCGATCGGGTTCGCGCCGTCGCTGCGGCGCTGACGGAGACGAAGGTGGTCGTCGTGGTGCCGTACCTGGGCCAGCATGCCACGGTCACCGACGGTCCCATGGTCCCGCTGGAATCGTGGCTTGATCCCCGGCCGCCCGCCCAATCGCCCAACCGCCTAACCGCCCAACCGCCTGGCCGTTTTCCCTTCGACCACCCGCTCTACATCGTCTACTCCTCCGGCACCACCGGTCTCCCGAAGTGCATCCTGCATGGCGCTGGCGGGACCCTCCTGCAACACATCAAGGAACTGGCGCTGCACACCGATCTCGGCCGGCAGGATCGCATCTTCTATTTCACCACCTGCGGGTGGATGATGTGGAACTGGCTGGTCTCGAGCCTGGCGGTGGGCGCCACGGTGGTCTTGTACGACGGTGCACCGATGGCGCCCGCGACGGACGTCCTCTGGCGATTGGTGGCGGAGGAGCGGGTGACGGTCTTCGGCACCAGCGCCAAGTACCTCGCGCTGTGTGAGAAGGAAGCGCTGACCCCTGGCGCCTCACACGATCTTGCCGCGCTTCGCTGCATCCTGTCGACCGGCAGTCCGCTTGCGGTGAACAGCTACGACTACGTCTATCGGGAGATCAAGCCGGAGCTGCACCTGGCGAGCATCAGTGGCGGGACCGACATCCTCTCCTGCTTCGCCCTTGGCAATCCAACCGCGCCGGTCTGGCGCGGTGAACTCCAGGCTCGGGGACTCGGTATGGCGGTCGATGTCTTCGGACCCGATGGAGAGCGTATGGTCGGGACACCGGGCGAGCTGGTCTGTACCCGGCCATTTCCCAGCATGCCGGTCGCCTTCTGGGACGACCCCGACGGAACCAGGTATCGCACCGCGTATTTCGACCATTTCCCCAACACCTGGCGCCACGGTGATTGGGCCGAGGTGACCGATCACGATGGTCTCATCATCTACGGTCGCAGCGATGCGACCCTGAATCCCGGCGGCGTGCGCATCGGAACCGCGGAGATCTACCGGCAAGTGGAGCAGCTCACCGAGGTGCTCGAGAGCCTGGTCGTCGCCCAGGAATGGGAGGACGATGTGCGCGTCGTCCTCTTCGTGCGCCTGCGGGATGGCTTGGTGCTGGATGATGTGCTGCGCGAGCGGATCCGGCGTGAGATCCGCGCTCAGGCGAGCCCCCATCATGTGCCCCGGAAGATTCTCCAGGTCACTGACCTGCCCCGCACCATCAATGGGAAGCTCTCGGAGCTGGCGGTGCGTGCCGTGGTCCACGGCCGCCCGGTGGGGAACCGGGACGCCCTCGCGAACCCCCAGGCGCTTGATCTCTTTCGCGACCTCGCCGAGCTTGCCTCATGACCGCAATTCACGAATTGATGGCGGGGCTCTTCGACTACGCCGGACTGTTTCCGCCAGCCGGCCTGGACATGCCGAAGGCGGTGGAGAATTACGCCGCATACCAGTCGCACGCCGACCACTGGGCGCTCGGCCGGTTTGTGGTGCCGGTCGCGCGCCTTGAAGCGTTCGCGTCCGCGCTGGACCCGTTGCCCGCGGGCGTTCGACTGGGAACCCGCTGGCCTCTCACCGCGTTGCTCGGCGCGGACCCCCTCGCCGATATGGCGGCGGTGTCGCTCTTCAATGAGCGGCACGCAGCGGGGGGCCCGCAGGTGCTGTCGCTGGAGGGGAAGGTCGCATCGGCGGCGCAAGTGATCGCGGCCCGTACCCCAGTGCCACCGAATTTCGACCTGTACCTCGAGCTGCCGCTCACCGAGGAACTCCCCCGCCTGGTCGAGGCGGTGAAAGTCGCGGGTGCCTACGCCAAGATCCGGACCGGCGGTGTCCAGGCGGGCCACATGCCGACACCGGAGGCCGTGCTTTCCTTTCTCACCGCCTGTGCCGACGCCGAGTTGCCATTCAAGGCGACGGCGGGTCTGCACCATCCGGTACGCGGACTCCGGTCGCTCACCTACATGCCCGGAAGCGCGTGTGCGACAATGCATGGGTTTCTCAACGTCTTCCTCGCGGCGAGCGCGCTCTGGCACGAGCGGCCGGAGTCGGAGGCGCTCGCGCTGCTGGTGCGCGAGGACGTGGAGACGCTGGTCTGTACCCCGGACGCCATACTGTGGGGCAGCTCCAGCTTCACGCTCGCGGAGCTGACGATCGCCCGACGTGCCTTTGCCCACGCGATCGGCTCGTGCTCGTTTCTGGAGCCGGTCACCGAAATCCGCCACCTCGGCGCGCAGCTCGACGCCGTGCCGGCCTGAGGAAGTCCATGAGCCTGCCCCAGCTCGACCACACTCACGATCCCACGCTGCGAAGCTGGGTGTCGTCCGCCAATGCGCTGGGGGCGCCGTTCCCGCTGCAGAATCTTCCGCTGGGCGTCTTTCGCACCGCTCCGGCTGGGGTACCTCGGATCGGCGTTGCCATCGGAGATCAGGTGCTCGACCTCAAGGCCGCGGTCGAGCACGCGGTCCTCGACCTGAAAGGACCGCTCGCCTGCGCGGTATTCGCGCCGCGCCTGAACGATCTCCTGCGGCTCGGCGCCGGACCCCGCGGGGCGCTGCGCCACGCGGTGCATGCGTTGCTCCGTGACGGTCATCCGGTGGCGAACGATATCGCCGTGCGTCACGCGATCCTCCACGCCGAGGCGGCCGTCGAGTTGCTGCTGCCGGCGGAGATCGGCGACTATACCGATTTCTACGCCTCCATCCATCACGCCACCAACGTCGGGTCGATGTTTCGGCCCGACAATCCGCTGCTGCCCAACTACAAGTGGGTACCGGTCGGGTATCACGGTCGCGCATCGTCGGTGGCGGTGAGCGGGACGCCGGTCCGGCGTCCCTCAGGACAACGGAAGCCGGCCGACGCCGCCGTCCCTCAGTTCGGCCCGACGCGCCAACTCGACTACGAGCTCGAGATCGGCGCGTGGATCGGTCCGGGCAACGATCCGGGGAGCCCGATCGGAATCAATGAAGCCGAGGATCACATCGCCGCCATCTCGCTGCTCAACGACTGGTCTGCGCGGGATGTGCAGACGTGGGAATACCAACCGCTGGGTCCCTTTCTCGCCAAGAACTTTCTGACGACCGTGTCGCCCTGGATGATCACATGGGAAGCGCTGGCCCCGTTTCGCGTGGCCGCTCCCGAGCGGCCCGCCGGAGATCCCGCGCCGCTGCCCTATCTCGACGGCCCTGCTGATCGCGAGGCCGGCGCCATTTCGGTGACGCTCACCGTGACCCTCTCGAGTGCCCGCATGCGGCAGGCAGGGCTGGCACCGCTCGGGCTCAGCACGACGGATTTCCGGCGAATGTACTGGACGCTGGGCCAATTGGTGACGCATCACGCCAGCAACGGCTGCAATCTTCGAGCGGGAGATCTCATCGGGAGCGGGACGGTGTCGGGGCCGGGTAAGGACGAGCGCGGCTGCCTGCTCGAGCTCACCTGGCGGGGTCAGGAGCCGATCACCCTGCCTGGCGGCGAGACACGCACCTTTCTCGAAGATGGGGACGAAGTCGTGTTTGCCGGCTGGTGCCAGCGGCCAGGCGCGGTGCGGATCGGCCTGGGAGAGTGTCGGGGGATCGTTGAAGCGGGCGGGACCTGACCATCGCGACGGCAACGTAGTCTGAAGGACCGGAGGAGGACCGATCATGGTGGAATCAACAATCGCGGGCATTCCGGTGGGCCTCACAACCACCCGTGCACCCTTCATCGAGCAGATGCAGGCGACCGGGCAGCTCTATATCGGGCAACCGTACGAGCTCTACAGTGAAGACAATCACCGCACCTGGGGCCGGTTGCTGGAACGGATGCGGCCCCGGTGGGAGCGGTACGCCAACTCCAGGTTTCTTGAGGGGGTCGAAACACTCCACCTGGATACCCAACACGTGCCCCGGCTGGAGGACGTCAACCGATTCCTCCAGCCGCGAACCGGCTTCTCCGCCAAGCCGGTCAGCGGCTACGTACCGGCCTACCTGTTCTTTGACTGCCTGAAGCGGCGCGAGTTTCCCACCACCATCACCGTGCGGGACGGCACCTCGCTCGATTACCTCCCCGAGCCCGACATCTTCCACGATGTGGCGGGCCACGTGCCGATGCATACTGATCCGGCGTTCGCCGAGGCGCTGGTCAAATTCGGCGGGTGCGCCGAACGGGCGGCGCGGCGCGTGGGTGAGATCCGCGACGAGGCGGAACGGATCCGGGTGCTCACCAGTGTGGTGCAGGGGCTGGCCCGCTTTTTCTGGTTCACCATCGAATTCGGCCTGATGCGCGAGCGTCAGGGCGTCGCCATCGCCCCGGGACAGTGCCGGGCCTATGGCAGCGGGCTGCTGTCCAGTTACGGTGAGCTGGCCCATTGCATCGATTCACCGGCGGTGCAGCGGGTACCGGCCCAGATCGAGTGGATGGTCAATCAGTATTTCGAGATCGATCACTACCAGCCGCTGCTGTTCGTCATCGAGGACTTTGAACATCTCTTCTACCTCGTTCACGAACTCGAGAAGCGCATGGATGCGGGGCTGCTGGACAATCTCGTGGGTGGAGAACCCGCGATAAACGAAGTCGACCTGAAGAGCTTTCTGGACGTCGCATTGGCAGGCTGATCCGCGCATCGAAGCTTCGGGCCACTTCGGCGGATCCCCCGGGATCCCCCGGAGTGGCCTTTCTGTTTCAGGGCGACCGGTGGGGTCATGGTGGTTTCTGCGTTTTCGCGGAGTCCCCCTGCGTTTGCCGGGTGCCGTACCCTCGTTTGGTGTGTTGTACTCTCTCTCCATGTCTGCCTCCCGACCCATCCCGCCCGATGACTGGGCTGATCCCCGCCACCGCCTCGGCCTGGAGGGTGAGGAACTGGCTGTCATTCATTTTCGCGATGCCGGCTGGACCATCGTGGCCCACCGCTTCCGCGTTGGGCGCAATGAACTTGACCTGGTGGTCCGCCGGGGCTCTCTCGTGGCCTTCGTCGAGGTCAAGACCCGGCATGGGCACGCCTTCGGGCGCGGTCGCGAGGCGATCGGGTGGCGGAAGCGACAGGCACTCGGGCGGGTCGCGGAAGTCTGGCGGCTCCGGCACGGTCGGGCAGGGGACCTCTACCGATTCGACGTCGTTGAAATCGACTGTCGACGCGCCGTTGGTCCCCAGCTTTGCCATATCGAGGATGCTTGGCGGCTGAACCGGTGAACTCATGTGTGGATGATTTTAAGCCACACAATCACTATTGATTCGGCTATAGTTCGGTATTACTTTCGTATCAGTCACGGTGTGACTGAAAAACATCCACATTGAAATAGCGAGACGATCCGATGGCTGTCGACGAGCAGAAACTGGATGCTGAGCGCCGCAAGGCCCTCAACCTGGCGATCTCCCAGATCGAGAAGCAGCTCGGCAAGGGATCCATCATGCGAATGGGCTCGGAGAGTCCGCGGGTCAGAATCGCCGCCATCCCCACCGGGGCGATCAATCTCGACGCGGCGATCGGCATCGGCGGTGTCCCTCGGGGCCGGATTACCGAAATCTACGGTCCGGAATCGTCGGGCAAGACCACGCTCTGCCTGCACCTTGTGGCCAACGTGCAGCGGGCGGGCGGTGTGGCGGCATTCGTGGACGCCGAACATGCGCTCGACATCGAATACGCCCGCAAACTTGGGGTCGACGTTGAAAACCTGCTGGTCTCCCAGCCGGATACCGGGGAGCAGGCGCTGGAGATCGTCGAGATCCTGGTCCGTTCGGGGGCGGTGGACCTGGTCGTCATCGACTCCGTCGCGGCGCTGGTGCCCAAGGCGGAGATCGAGGGGGAAATGGGCGACAGTCACATGGGCCTGCAGGCTCGGCTGATGAGCCAGGCGCTCCGGAAGCTGGCGGGCGGCATCAATCGCTCCAACTGCGCCGTGGTATTCATCAATCAGCTGCGCGAGAAGATCGGCGTCATGTTCGGCAACCCCGAGACCACCACTGGCGGCAAGGCGCTCAAGTTCTACGCGTCGCTCCGGCTGGACATCCGCCGGGTCGGGCCGGTGAAGGAGCGCGAGGCGATCATCGGCAACCACGTGCGGGTAAAAGTGGTCAAGAACAAGGTGGCCCCGCCGTTCAAGCAGGCCGAGTTTGATATCATGTTCGATGAGGGCATCAGTCACGTCTCGCTGGTCGTGGATATTGCCGCGGAAGCGAACATCATCCAGAAGTCCGGGGCCTGGTACTCCTATGGCGACCAGCGCATTGGCCAGGGCCGGGAGAACGCCAAGATGTTCCTGAAGGACAATCCGGCGATGTGCACCGAGGTGGAAACCAAGGTGAAGGAGTTCCTCGGTATGAAGGCAGGGGCTGGAGCCGCCGCCGTCGCCGAAGAGGAAGACTGAGCTCGAGCCAGCGGGTAGACTCTCATGAAATCCGTTCCTGCCCGCCGGATCACTGGGCTTGAACCCGATCCGGCGCACCCCGGATCGGTCCGGGTCTTCGTAGACGGCAAACTCTTCTGCACGATTGGAGAGGAAGCGGTCGGAGGGGCCGGGCTCGAGGTGGGTGAGCCGTGGGACGGTACCCGAGCCGGGGTGGCGGGTGAGGCAGCGGATCTCGAGGCGGCCTGGCGGAGCCTCCTGCGGGCACTGGAGCGGCGCAGCTTCGCGACCGGGGAACTCCGGCGAAAACTGCGTCGCAACGGCCACCCGGCCACAGCCGTCGATCTCGCGGTGGAACGCGCCCTTCGCGTGCAGTTGCTGGACGACGCGGCCTATGTGAATCAGTACGTCGCCTCCCGCTCGGCGCGCGGTCGCGGTCCGTCAAGGTTGCGGCGCGATCTCGCCGCCCTCGGCATTGACCGGGGGACCATCGACGCGGCGATTGCGGCCCAGTGGCCCGAGCCGGAGGATGCACTCGGCCTCGCCCGCGAGCTGGCCCAGCGGCGGGCCAGGCAGCTGGCTGCGCAGCCTCGGGATGTCCGCCGTCGCCGGATCCTGGCCTACCTGGCGCGCCGAGGCTTCACCGGCGCCAAGGTCGCGGATCTGGTGCGCCTGGTGCTCTCGGTGGAGGGGGCGGGTGTGGAGGGGTAAGTGAAAGCCCGGCTTGGCCCTGTGCCCCTCCGGCCGATATATTCCCCTTCCTATGAAATCTGCTCAGATCCGACGCCTCTTCCTCGACTACTTTGCCGCCCACGGGCACCGCGAGGTGCCTTCGTCGTCCCTGCTGCCAGCGGACGACCCCACGCTCCTGTTCACCAATGCCGGGATGAACCAGTTCAAGCGCCTCTTCCTCGGGCTTGAGCGACGCGACTATGCCCGTGCGACCACCTGTCAGAAGTGCGTGCGGGCTGGCGGCAAGCATAACGATCTCGAACAGGTGGGTCATACCACTCGGCATCACACCTTCTTCGAGATGCTGGGCAACTTTTCCTTTGGCGACTATTTCAAGCGCGACGCCATCACCTTCGCGTGGGAACTGGTCACCAGCCCGACCTATCTTGGCCTCGATCCGGGTCGGCTGCGGGTCACCGTGCACCACACCGACACCGAGGCGCGCGGCCTCTGGCGCGAGATCGCCGGGTTGCCCGATCACCGGATCTACGGGCTGGGCGACAAGGACAATTTCTGGCAGATGGGCGACACCGGCCCGTGCGGGCCATGCAGCGAGATTTACGTGGACCTGCGGCCCGTTGCCCCCGCGGATCGGACCGCCGAGGTGATCGACCAGGCCACCTTTGAGGAGCTGGCCGAATCCGGTCAGATGCTCGAGATCTGGAATCTCGTCTTCATGCAGTTCGATCGTTCGGCGGACGGTACGCTGACGCCGCTCCCGAAACCGTCGGTCGATACCGGCGCCGGTCTCGAGCGTATCGCCTCCGTGCTCCAGGGCGCCGACTCCAATTTCCACACCGACCTTTTCCTGCCGCTCCTCGCGCGCGTGGCCGAGCTGGTGGGCGCGCCGTACGACCGCGGGCCGGCGGGTGGCTCCTACCGTGTGCTGGCGGATCACGCCCGGGCGGTGACCTTCCTGCTCACCGACGGGGTGTATCCCAGCAACGAAGGTCGCGGCTACGTCCTCCGCCGGATACTCCGCCGGGCGGTGCGCCACGCCTGGCTGCTCGGCCGCCGGGAGCCCACCCTCGCACCGCTCACCGCAATCGTGGTGCGGGACCTGGGGCAGGCCTATCCGGAAATCGTCGCCAAGGCTGGATACGTCGCCGACGTGACGCGGCAGGAGGAGGAGCGCTTTCTCGAAACGATCGAAGGCGGTCTTAAGCGGCTGGACGAGCTCTTCGCCTCGGGGACGACGACCATCACCGGGGCGGAGGCATTCCGGCTGTATGACACCTTCGGCTTCCCCATCGACCTGACGCAGATCATCGCCGCTGAACGCGGCGCAACCGTGGACCTCGCCGGCTTCGAGACCGCCCTGTCCGGCCAGCGCGAACGGTCGCGCGAGGTGCGCCGGGCGCAGAAGGCCGCGAGCGGTGCTCCGGTGGCCTCTGACGGCGGCACGGCCGAGTGGGTCGAATGGTCTGCCGAACGCTCACGTTTCGTGGGCTATCACGCCACCGACGCGGAGACGGAAGTCGTCGCGTGGCGTCCGTCAGGCGATCTGGTTGAGCTGCTGCTGGCCGACAATCCGTTCTACGCCGAGTCCGGCGGCCAGGTCAGCGACACCGGGACGGTGAACGGGGAGGGTTGGTCCGTGGCGGTGCAGGGGGTGCGCAAGGACCCGCGAGGCATGGTGCTGATGGGCCGGCCGACCGGACAAATCCAGCCCGGGCGGGTGCGGGCCTCGGTGGACCGCGCCCGTCGGCGCGACACGGAGCGCAATCACAGCGCGACGCACCTGCTGCACTGGGCGCTCCGCACCCACCTCGGTGACCATGTACGCCAGCAAGGGTCGCTGGTGGAGCCGGGTCGGCTCCGCTTCGACTTCTCGCATCACGGCCCCATCGATCCGGCGACGCTGGCGCGCATCGAGCGCGATGTCTACGACCAGGTGCTGGAGAATGCGCCGGTGGACATCCGCGAGATGCCATACCCCGACGCTCTGGCGCTCGGCGCCATGGCGTTCTTCGCGGACAAATACGGTGATCTCGTCCGGGTGGTGCGCATGGGACCCTCGCTCGAGTTGTGCGGCGGGACCCATGTGCGCAGCACCGGGCAGCTCGGGCTGTTCCGACTCGCGGGGCAGGCGGGTGTCGCCGCCGGCGTCCGACGGATCGAGGCGATCACCGGACCGGAGGCCTACGCCAGCATGCAGCGGGAGGAAGAGCTGCTGCAGCAGGTCGCGGGTTCGCTCAAGTCCAACAAGGACCACATCGCCCGGAAGCTGGACCAGCTCCTTGAGGATCGCGAGAAGCTCAAGACGCGGCTGGAGGAAGCGGTGAAGCGCGGCATCGGCGCGGACAGCAGTGACACGACGACGACGCTGGAAATCAGCGGCGTCAAGGTCGTGCTCGAGGAAGTGGATCAGATTGAGCGTGATGCGGCCGGGGCGAGGGCTGATGCGTTTCGCGCGACCGGCGGCTCGGGGATCTACCTCCTGTTCGACCGCAGCGGCAGCGTGCATGTCGCCGTCACCGACGACCTCGTGCGTGTCGGGAAGAAGGCGGGGGATCTCGTCGGTCGCATCGCGGCGGTGAGTGGCGGCAAGGGTGGTGGGCGTCCTGGATTTGCCTCGGCGGGCGCGGGTGACGCAGCCAGGCTGCCCGCCGCGCGAGCCGCGACCCCCGGTCTCATCGAATCCTGGCTCGCCGGCAAATGACCCTGGATCGCTGGCTCGCGGAACACACCGCCGATGCACCGCCGGCTTTGCGGGACCGCGTGGTGGCGCACGCCGGCGCCGTCCTCGAGGGTGCGACGCATTCGGAGCGACTCGCGCTCGCGGCGGAGCGGGTGCTCGCCATTGTCGAAGAGCATCCCGGCGATCGCGCCATCGCGCTCGACCTGCTGGCGGCCGACGCACTCATCACCCTGGCGCTGCTGGCCGAGGCCGAATCGGCGCCGGAGCGCCTCGGAGCCTTTGCCGAGGGGATGCTGGCGGCGGAGCGGATCGCCTGAGTGATCGACCTCCACAGCCATCTCCTGCCCGGCGTCGACGACGGCTCCCGCACCGTCGCCCAATCCGTCGAGGTCCTCACCCGCCTTGCCCGTCAGGGAGTCACCGCGATCTGCCTGACGCCACACCTCCTCGCCAGTCAGGCGCTGGACGGGATGCCGGCCGCCTACGACCGTGCGTTCGAGTCGCTCCAGCCCATGGCGCCCGGCGGAATCAGGCTGTATCGGGGTGCCGAGGTGATGCTGGACCGCCCGCTCGGAGTCGCGGTCGCGCGCGACCGCGTGGTCACCATCAACCGGTCGCGCTACCTCCTGGTCGAATTCCCGAGGCTCGTGGCGGCGCAGACGGTGGAGCACGCGCTCGCCCTGGTGGTCACCGTCGGACTGGTGCCACTCCTGGCCCACCCGGAGCGCTACCGCGCCTGTCAGCTCGCCACAGTGGCACGGTGGCGGTCGCTCGGTGCGCTGATGCAGGTGGACGGACCGACCATGCTGTCGCCCAGGCCGCGCGGCGAACGCGCCCGCGAACTCGTCGCGCACGGATTCGCCGACATCATCGCCGCCGACAATCACGGCGATGCGCGGAGTCTCGCCGAAGCCCGCTCGGCGCTGTTTGACCAGGGAGGAGGGATCCAGGCCGAGATGCTCAGCGTGAGAAATCCGGCGGCGATTCTCGCGGATCAGCCGGTCGAACCGATGGCGCCCTTCACCTGGCGCTTGTCCTTTCTCAAGCGGTTGCGGGGACTGCTGATGAAAGACCAGGGGGATCGTCCATGATCGATCTGCAGGGGAAGGTGGCCTTCGTGACCGGCGCGTCGCGCGGGATTGGTCGCGCGGTGGCGATCCTGCTGGCGCGCGCCGGGGCGGATGTCGCGGTGACCTGTCATTCCCGGATCGGAGAGGCCGAGGCGGTCGCCGGCACGATTCGAACGCTCGGTCGCAAGGCGTGGGTGGGGGCGGGCGACCTGGGCGCCGCCGCCGTGGTGGACCGTCTCTTTGCCGAGGCCACAACGGCGCTGGGCCCCCTCGACGCATTTGTCGGAAACGCCGGCATCTGGCCCACCGAGGATGTGCCGCTCCGCGCGATGAGCGCCGAGCGCTGGCGGTCGACCATGCAGGCAAACCTCGATGCCATCTTCCTCACGACCAGCGCCGCGCTCCGGCACATGAAGCCGACGGGGGCGATCGTTCTCGTCGGCAGCACCGCAGGGCAGCGGGGGGAGGCGTTTCACGCCGACTACGCCGCCACCAAGGGCGCGATGATCTCCCTGGTCAAGTCGCTCTGCATCGAGTGCGCTCCCGGCATCACCGTCAACTGCGTTGCCCCCGGCTGGGTGGACACCGAGATGAGCGAAGGGGCCTTCCAGGGCGGCGGCCGGGCCCGGATCGCCGCGACGATCCCGCTGGGTCGCATCGCGTCGGCCGACGATGTGGCGGGACCGATCCTCTTTCTCTGCAGCGACCTCGCCCGGCACATCACCGGTGAAGTGCTCAATGTGAATGGCGGGAGCGTGCTGTGCGGGTAGCTGGCGAATGGAGGATTGGGCGAGTGGGTGATTGGTGGGAGCGCGCTCATCCGCCGAATCGCCCAATCGCCGAATCGCCTGATCGCCCAAACACCTGATGTTGCACCTCTTGTTTACCGGTGGCACGATCTCCATGCAGCGTGACGAGCGTGCGGGAGGCAACGTGCCCGCGCTCGATGGCACGACGCTGGTAGGGTTCGCGCCGGAACTCGCCAGCGTCGGGCCGTACGTCATCGAGGATTGGGGGCGCTATCCCGCCTGTCATCTCGGCCTGGACAAGCTCTGGGCGCTGCGGAACCGAGTCGCCGCGCTGCAGCAGGGCGAGGGACCGGACGGTGCTCCCGCCGGCATCGTGATCACCCACGGGACCGATACGCTGGAAGAAACGGCGTATCTGCTGGCGCGTACTCTGGAGTGCACCGTGCCGGTGGTGATCACCGGCGCAATGCGCACCTCGGGCGAGGCCGGCTGGGATGGTCCCCGCAACCTGACGGACGCGGCCCGCGTCGCCGCGAGTCCGCTGAGCCGTGGACGCGGGACAATGGTGGTCTTCAATGGCGGGATTCTCGCCGGGCACCAGGCGGTGAAGGTCGAGGCGACCGATCTCGCGGCGTTCGGTGCCCCGCATGCGGCGCCCATCGGCGCGGTTCACCACGGGAAGGTCGAATTTGCCGATGCGCCATCGGTGAACGCCCCAGCGCTCTCCCCAGTCGCGTTGGACGCGAGGGTGGCCCACATCCCGATGGTCATCGGGGACCGTGGCCACCTGCTTGAGCTGGCGCGGCCCACCCACGATGGCGTGGTGATCGACGCCTTCGGCAGCGGGAATCTCCCACCCGGCGCCGTTCCGGCCATCCATGGTTGGCTCGCTGACGGCAAGCCCGTCGTGCTCGCCAGTCGCTGTCCCCGTGGGGTGGTGACGCCGGTGTACGCCTTTGCCGGTGGCGGCGCGGGACTGGTCCGCGATGGCGTCATCCCCGCTGGTCCGCGCACCCCTGGCCAGGCCAGCATGGAGCTGACGATCACGCTCTCCGCCGGCGTCAGGTACGGCGCATGAGGTTTCCCGCCTTCCTCGATATTCCCGACGATGTCCTGGAGATCGCCCGCACCCTGGAAGCGGCCGGACATGAGGCCTGGTGTGTGGGCGGTGCCATCCGCGACACGCTGATCGGCGAAGCCAACACCGACTACGACATCGCGACATCTGCCACCCCCGATGTCGTCCAGCGGCTCTTCAAGCACACCGTCCCGGTGGGCGAGCGGTTCGGCACAGTGGCCGTCCGTACCCGGCGCCGGCACCACGAGGTCACCACGTTCCGGAGGGATGTCAGCACCGACGGTCGCCATGCCGTCGTGGAGTTCGGGGCCTCGCTGGAGGAAGACCTCGCCCGACGCGACTTCACCATCAATGCCATGGCGCACCATCCGCTGACGCACGAGTGGCGCGACCCGTTCGGTGGCGCCGCCGATCTGGGACGCAAGCTGATCCGTGCGGTGGGGGAGCCCGAGGTCCGTTTCCGCGAGGACTACCTGCGGATTCTGCGCGGCATCCGGTTCGCCGGCCGATTCGGGTTCACCATCGATCCGCCGACCTGGGCCGCGATGCTCGCCTGCGCCGATGGCCTGCCCCGGCTCTCCGCCGAGCGGGTGCGGGAGGAGTGGTACAAGGGATTGCGCACGGCGCGCTCATTGTCCCGGATGATCGAGTTGTGGCGCGCCAGCGGCGTGGCCCACGCCTGGATGCCGGAGCTGCTCGCCGATGGCCCGCGACAGCTCACCCCGGAGGTGTCGCCGACCGGCTCATCGCTGGTGCAGCGGCACCCGTACGTGGGGCGGCTGGCGGATCGGTCCGCCGGGATGCCGGCGAGCGTCGGAGAGACGGGTGGCCACCTGCCGCGCGATCCGGTGCTGCTCACCACACTCTTCTGCCTCGACCCGATCGCGGTGCTGGTCCGGCTCAAGGCGTCGAACGCCGAAATTGCCCGGGCCGCCGCGGTGGTGACGGGGCCGCAGGAGCCCGAAGGATCGTCTCCCGTCGCGGTGCGACGGTGGATGTCCGCCGTAGGAGAGGCCGCGGACGACCTGACAACGCTCTGGTCGCTCCTCCATGGGTCTCCGCCCAACTGGGAGGCGGCGATGCGTGGCATCCGCGAGCGGGATGAGCCGCTCAGCCGCAAGCAGCTCGCGATCACGGGCAACGATCTGCAAACGCTCGGTGTGCCACCCGGGCCGCAGATGGGCGCGGTGCTGGACCGGCTCCTCGAGCTCGTGATCGACGATCCGTCGCTCAATGTCGCCGAAACGCTGCTGGCGCGGGCGCGCCTGATGCTATGAGCGCCCCGCTATTCGCGCTCCTTGCCGCGCTCGGCAACCTGGTCGGCGGCTGGGCGGTGGTGCGGCATGAGCGGCGCAGTCTCGCGGTGATCGAGCTGTTTCTCGCCTTTGGCGCCGGGTTCATGATCGCTGTCACGCTCCTCGAGGTCGCCCCCGAAGCGCTCGCCCGGCGGAGCGATGCCCCGCTCTTCATCCTGCTGGGCTACCTGGCGGTGCACCTCGCCCAGCATGTGCTCGTGCCGCATTTTCATTTCGGCGAGGAGACCCACCATGTCAGTCGGCGGCAGGGCCTCACCGCGCTGATCGGCCTGCTGCTGCACACCTTCTTTGACGGCGTCGCGATCGCCAGCGGGTTCCAGGTCTCCTCCCAGCTCGGCGTCATCCTTTTCCTCGCCGTCTTCCTGCACAAGCTGCCCGAAGGTGTGACCATGTCGAGCGTCATGCTGGCCTGCGGGTACGATCGCGGCCGGGCGTTCGGTGCCTCCGCGCTGCTGGGCGTCGCCACGATGGTCGGTGTCCTGCTGACGGAGGTGAGTCAGCCGCTGGTGAACCACGGGTTGGCGATTTCCGCCGGTGTCACGCTCTACGTCGCCGCGTCGAATCTCGTCCCCGAGTTCCAGGCCCGGTCCGGATGGAGGGCGCCGCTCGCCTTCTTCGGTGGCGCGGCCGCGTTCTTCGCTGCGCAGCGTCTGCTCGAGGCCGTCGGGGTGGCGTGATGGTGGAGCCTTCGCTGTTTCCGATGGCGGAACCGCTCGCCGCGCGCATGCGGCCCCGGACCATCGAGGAGTGTCTCGGCCAGGAAGCGCTGCTCGATCCCGGACGCCCACTCGGCGATGCGATTCGTCGCGGCGATGTCGGCAGTTGCATCCTGTGGGGGCCTCCCGGCACCGGGAAGACGACCATCGCCCGCCTGATCGCGCAGCACACCAGTCGCGAATTCGTGGAACTCTCCGCCGTGCTGGACGGGGTGGCCCGGGTGAGGGAGATCGTCCGGGAGGCGGAACAGCGCCGGGTGCTGGGTCGCGCGACGGTGTTGTTCTGCGACGAGATCCACCGATTCAACCGGGCCCAGCAGGACGCCTTCCTTCCCCATGTCGAGCGCGGCACCGTCACCCTGATCGGCGCGACCACGGAGAATCCCAGCTTCGAGCTGAACGGCGCGCTGCTCTCCCGCTGTCAGGTGTACGTGCTGCAGCCGCTCACCACCGAACTGCTGGTGCACCTGCTCGAGCGTGCGGTCACCGACCGGGATCGCGGGCTGGGCCATCTGGAATTGAAGCGGGATCCCGGGGCGCTCGAGCTGCTGGCGGAGCAGTCCGATGGCGACGCCCGCCGGGCCCTCACCGTGCTGGAAAATGCCGCACGCCAGGTGGGGCTGGGCGGTCTGCTGACGACGGAAGTCATCATCGGCGCGCTGGCCCGACGGGTGGCGGCCTACGACAAGAGCGGGGAGGGACACTTCAATCTCCTCTCCGCCTACCACAAGTCGTTGCGGGGCAGCGATCCCCAGGGTGCGCTCTACTGGATGGCGCGGATGCTCGAAGGCGGCGAGGACCCGATGACGCTCTTCCGCCGGGCGATCGCCATGGCGGCGGAGGATATCGGCCTCGCGGATCCCGAGGCGCTCAAGCTCGCGGTGGCCGCCCGCGATGCGTTCCACATGCTGGGTCCGCCTGAAGGGTATCTGCCGCTGGCGGAGATGACGATCTACCTGGCCACCGCCCCCAAATCGAACCGGACCAAGGTGGCGCTCGAGGCCGCGCTGGACGCCGCCCGGCGGACCCCGGCGGAGCCGGTGCCGCTCCACATTCGCAACGCCCCGACCAGCTTGATGAAGGGCCTCGGCTACGGCGCCGGGTATCGCTACGCGCATGATTCGCCCACCGGGTACCAGGCGCAGGAATACCTGCCGGAGCGGCTGAAGGACGAGGTCTATTTCGAGCCCGGGGAGATGGGATTCGAGAAGCGAATCCGGGAGCGCATGGACTGGTGGGCCCGGCAGAAGGCGGCCGAATGATTCGTGCGCCCGGCCATCCGTCTATATTCCCGCCATGAGAAAACTCCTCCTGCTCCCGATGCTCCTGCTCGCCGCCTGTGGCCCTGGTGGGGTCGATCCCGCGAGCCTGATCCAGCCCGACGTACGACTCCATCACCTGGCGGTCCGCAATGTGGGCCTGTCCGGCGGAACGCTCGATGTCGCCCTCGCGTTCCACAATCCTAACAAGTTCACCCTGCCCGGCACCGGCCTCTCCGCGGCGCTCGACATTGAAGGCACCCATTTCGGCGACATCAACCTGAACAATCCCTTCTCGCTCGCGGGGAAGGACACGACGCTGGTCACCGTGCCCCTGACGTTTCAATGGAGCGGCGTCGCCTCCGCGGCGCGCTCCATCCTCAACTACGGCGCGGTGAATTACGGCATCAACGGCAAGTTCACGGTCAAGACGCCGGCGAATGTGCCGCTGGAGGTCCCCTTTTCCGGCCAGGGGAACGTGCCCCTGCTCAGGCCGTAGGAGGGCGCCGCCCATTCGCGACCTGATCACGATCGAACCCCCGGAAGAGCGCGCCATTATTATCGGCGCGCCCCGCAAGGGCAGCACCGATGTCGACCACCTGCAGGATCATCTCGACGAGCTGGCGCGCCTGGCGGACACCGCCGGCGCGCATGTCGTCGGCCGGCTCTCGCAGCAAATCGCCTCGCCCAACCCCGCCACGCTGATCGGTGAGGGAAAGGTTACCGAACTCAAGGCCCTGCTGGAGTCCGAGCGGGGCACGCTGGTGCTGTTCGACGAAGAGCTCAGCCCCAACCAGGGCGCCAACCTCGAGAAGGAGCTCAAGGTCCGGGTCATGGACCGCGCCGAGCTGATTCTCGACATCTTTTCCACCCGGGCCCGGACCCACGAGGCCAAGCTGCAGGTCGAGCTGGCGCAGTTGCGCTATATGCTGCCGCGGCTGGCCCGGATGTGGACCCACCTTTCGCGCATCCGCGGCGGCATCGGACTGCGCGGCCCGGGCGAAACCCAGCTCGAGACGGATCGACGGATGATCCGCAAGAAGATCCAGTTGCTGCGGGAGAAGCTGCTGGAGTGGGAGCGGCATCGCACCGTGTTGCGCGCCGGCCGCTCGCCGATGCTGAACGCCGCGCTGGTCGGCTATACCAACGCCGGCAAGTCGAGCCTGCTCCGGATGCTCTCGGGCGAGCACGAGATCGTGGTCGAGGACCGGCTCTTCGCGACGCTCGACACGCTGACCCGGGAAATCGACCTGGGCGAAGGCTGCCGCGCGCGGGTTTCGGATACCGTCGGATTCATCCGCAAGCTGCCGCACCACCTGGTGGCCAGCTTCCGCGCCACGCTCGAGGAAGTCCGCGAGGCGGACGTCCTGCTGCACGTGGTCGATGCCAGTCACCCGATGTGGGAAGAGCAGATGCTGGTGGTGGATCAGGTGCTGGGCGAAGTCGGGATCGGCGAGTGTCCGGTGATCCCGGTCTTCAACAAGATGGATGCGATCCAGGATGCGCCGGCGTTTCAGGCCCGGGCGCGGGAGCTGTTCCCCGAAGGGGTCTTTGCCAGCACGCTCCGGATCGACGGGGTGCAGGCGGTCAAGGCGGAGTTGCGGCGACGGGAGCGGCAGCTCCGGCCCCCGGTTACCGTACTGGTCCCGCTCGCCGACGGCGCCCGACTGGCCTCACTCTATCGGGTGGGAGAAGTCGTGGAGCAGACGCTGGAACCCAACGCACATGCGGTGACGGTACGGCTCGCCACCTGGCAGATCGATCAGTTGCGGCGCGAAGGGCTGGTGGTCCGGACCTGGGACGGCGTGGTCGAAAAGGCGGGGTAGGGTTGGTCGGGCCTCCGCGCCCGACCCGATATTCGAAGCGGGAACGAGTAGGTCGGGCCTCCGCGCCCGACC
>JBDTMI010000062.1:0-20864 GCA_039934355.1 Gemmatimonadales bacterium | reverse complement strand
CCGTCGTTCCCACCGCTCCCGACGTCACCGGTCGGGACGTCAACTCAGTCAAATCCAACCCTGCTCCCGGTACCATCGGGCCGTCGCTTCCAGCCCCTGGGTAAGCGACTGTGTCGCGGTCCAGCCGCTGTCGCGGAGGAGGGGCGCGGGGGATCCAGTCCAGGCCGGCTGGAAGAACTCGTTTGCCTTGTCCGCCGTGAGGATGGTGGCCGTGCCCGCCATGCGGGCGACCGTTCCGGTGATGCCGAGCGCGAGGCGCGCTATGCCCAGGGGAAGGTGGATTGTGCGGATGTGCCGACCGAGGGAAGCACCGACCCGCCTGACGAAGTCGCCGCTGGTGAAGATCTCGGCGTGGCAGGCATAGTAGGTGTTCCGGATACAGGCAGCAGTTGTTCCCGCGGCGATCAACGCCGTCGCGAGGTCGGCGCCGGAGACGGCGGAGAGTTCCTGGCTGCCATCCCCGAAAAGCGGGACGATCCCGGTCCGCGCGAGCTTGAACACCTTGAGCACCTCGGTGTCACGCGGGCCATAGACCATGGGAGGTCGCACGATAGTCCAGGCGAGCGCGCTGCCGCGTACCGCCGTCTCGCCGGCGAGCTTGCTTCGCCCGTAGGCGGTCACCGGTCGGGCGGGCTCAGTGCCGATCAGTGGACGTCCGTGCGCCGAGGGACCGCCAGCCGCCATCGAGGACACCAGCACGAACCGCGTCGCCCCGGGAGCACAGGCGGCGATGAGGTTGGCGGTACCGTCGCGATTGGCGTGGAGGAACTCGCGCTCGTTGCGGGCCGCCGTGAGGCCGGCGACATGATAGACCACATCGACATCCCGGGCCGCGCGCGCGAGCGCGGCATGATCATGGAGATCGCCGGGAACAAGGGAGACGCCGAGCGACCGGAGCAGGTCGGCCTTGGCGGGGGAGCGCACCAGCGCCGTGACGGTGTCGCCCCGCCGTATCAGGGCTTCCGCCAGGTGACTGCCGACGAAACCGGTGCCTCCGGTCACCAGCACCCTCATAAAGGCCGGTCGTACATCCGGTAAGTCTTGTAGACGGCAAAGTCCATCTTCACCAGGCCGGCATTCATCGCCGGATTGTCCTCCAGGATCCAGCCCGCCTCACCCCAGTAGATCTGGTGCTCGCGCGACTTGGTCCAGATCCAGTGATACATCACGGCATCGATCCCCTTGCCGCGCCACTCCGGTACCACCCCGAGCAGGAGGATGCGGGCACGCCGGAGCCGCTTGGCCTTGAGAGAAAAGAGCAGGTCGGCGATGAGCGCCGGTGTCA
Organism: Gemmatimonadales bacterium; assembly: GCA_039934355.1. Taxonomy (GTDB): domain Bacteria; phylum Gemmatimonadota; class Gemmatimonadetes; order Gemmatimonadales; family GWC2-71-9; genus JADJOM01. The sequence continues at coordinate 19,579 of JBDTMI010000062.1, read as the reverse complement.
GCCGTCCACTCCGGTGCCGTCGGAAGACGGCGTTCAGGTCCGGCAAGGCCAGCCCGAAACCGATCACCTCGCCATCCTTCTCCACGAACGGGATCAGGTCGGGGTTGGCGACCGGCTTGAACTGCTCGGCAAGGTGATCGATCTCCCGATCGGTCATCGGGACGAAGCCCCAGTTCTTCTCCCACCCCTTGTTGTAGAGGTGCTTGATGCGCTCGACCTCGTTCTTGAAGTCGGCCATGTTGAGCGGCCGGAGAGTGAGGTTGTTGCGCTTCTTGATCAGCTCGGTGGCGCGCACCAGTCGGTCGGGCACCGGGATGTAGAACGCCTCGTACCCGCCGCGATACACCAGCAGGTCCTTCGCCTTCTTGAAGCCCGCCGCCTCGACCAGTCGAGGGAGATCGGGGGCGTTGTGCGGCATCATGAGAGTCGGGGGCGTGTCGAAGCCATCGACCAGCAAGCCGCACTCGTCATTGGTCGAGAAGGACGCCGGTCCCCGCATGACGTCATGGCCCTGGCCGCGGAGCCACGTCGCGGCGGCCTCGAACAGCGCTTCCGCGACGGCCTGGTCGTAGATGGTCTCGAAGAATCCGAAAAAGCCGACCCGGTCGCCGTGATATTCGTTGTGCAACCGGTTGGTGATCGCCGCGATGCGCCCCACCACCTCTCCGCCCCGCTCGGCGAGGAAGTATTCCGCGGTCCCGTGATCGAAGAAGGGGTTCTTCCCGCGGTCGAGCAGCTTGTGGGTGTCCGAACGCAACGACGGGACCCAGATCGGGTCCCGCGCGTGGAGTCGGTACGGCAAATCGACGAAGCGATTGAGGTCCGCCCGGCTCGCCACCGGACGGACCTGGACGGGCGAGGTCAGATAACCCCCAACTCCTTGCCGATCAGGCCGAACTGCTCGAGGCAGAAGTCGATCTGGTCGAAGGTGTGGGTAGCCATCACGCTGGTGCGCAGGCGGCACTGCGACGGCGGCACCGCCGGTGGCATGACGGGGTTGGTGAAGACGCCAGCGTCAAAGAGGCGGCGCCAGAAGACAAACGTCGTGTCCATCGGGCCAATGAGGACCGGGATGATCGGGGTCTCGGTCTCGCCGATGTTGTAGCCCATCGAGCGCATACCCTCCTGCAGCCGGGTGGTGTTGGCCCACAGATCGGTGCGGCGCTGGGGCTCGGTCTTCATGACCTCGAGCGCCGCCAGCACGCCGGCGGTGTTGGCCGGTGGCAGCGAAGCGGTAAAGATCAGCGGGCGGCTGTGATGCTTCAGGTAGTGGATGACATTCTCGGTGCCGGCGACAAACCCGCCGATGGAGGCGAGCGACTTCGAGAAGGTGCCGGCGATGATGTCCACTTCGTCGGTCAGCCCGAAGTGTGCCGCCGTGCCCTCGCCATTGGGGCCGAGGACGCCGATCGAATGCGCGTCGTCCAGCGCCAGCGCGATCCCGTGCTTCCGGGCGATCCGCACCAGTTCCGGCACGTTGGCGATGTCGCCTTCCATCGAGTAGACGCCATCGACCACGATCATCGCGGGGCGTCCCTCGCGCGTCTTCTCGATCTTGCGGTCGAGACCGGCGAGATCCCCGTGATTGAATCGCAGGGTATCGCCGTAGGACATCTTCGCTCCATCGACGATCGAGGCATGGTCCAGCTTGTCGAGGTAGACGAGGTCGCCCCGTCCCACCAGCCCGGAGATCATCCCGAGGTTGGCGGAATACCCGGTGGAGAAAACGAGGCAGTCTTCCTTGCCGAGAAAATCAGCGAGCGAGCGCTCGAGCTGAATGTGCAGATCAAGGGTGCCGTTGAGAAAGCGGCTGCCGGTGCAGCCCGAGCCGTACCGGTGCAGCGCACGCGCCGCTGCATCCAGCACCTTCGGGTGGTGGGTCAGGCCGAGGTAATTGTTGGACCCCAGCATGATCCGCTTCTGACCTTCGATGACGACTGCGGTGTCCTCGGAGTCGGAGATCGGCTTGAAATACGGGTACATCCCCGCGGCCTGAACTTCCTTGGCCTTGGTGAACTGCTTGCACTTCTCGAAGAGCGCGATGCTCTGGAGGATCTGAGTATCCACGGGACCTCGTTCGCTCGAGCTGGAGTCTCCAACCGCTGTCACTAACCCGTTACAACCTAAAGGCTTGAAAGTGTTGGCACAAGTCGAACCCGGGGCAGCGACAGTTGACAGGATCTGTCGGTGTATGCTTCAGGACGATGCTCCCCCGCAACCTCAGCACTCCCACCTGGTTTCGTCCGGTTCACCGGGCGGGTATTGCACTCGTCCTGCTCCTCGCGACGGTGGCCCCGGCATCACAATCCGTCCCCGTTTTCCCCCGTTCGGTCCCGGGGCGGTTCGAAGTCACCGGCCTCGATTTTCGCCCGACGGGGGCCTGGCGTCAACGCACCGAGGCGATCCGGGGTGCTCGTCGCGGACTCCTGAGGGGCGGATTGCTCTCCCGGCTGAACCGCGGATTTCCCGCGCTTCGGGTGCAGGGGAACTACCACGTGCCGGTCATCCCGATCACCTTCCCCGCCATCCCCGCTCCCTTTCCGAGCGCCAGCTACGCTGGTGTCCTTTTCAACGCGGGCGGTCCGGGTCAGCCCTACAGCATCCGCAGCTACTACGCCGAAGTGTCGCGGGGCGCGATTGATATTGATGGCGTTGTGTTTGGCTGGGTGATCGCGGACAGCGCCGACACCTACTACGAGGATGGCTGCAACGGCGTGGGAGTGATCACCAGTTGTCCGCATGGCGGGCGGCGCTTTGGGGATCTGCTCCTCGAAGCGGTGTCCCGCAGCGACACCGGGACGGTCGACTGGGGCCAGTTCGACAATGACGGCGCCGATGGCCTGCCCAACTCGGGGGACGATGACGGCGTGGTCGATTTCGTCACCTTCCTCCAGCCGGAGGTGGACGGCGCCTGCGGTACCACCAACCTCTGGGCGCACCGATATGATCTTGCCGCGTGGAATGGCGGCTCCGCCTACGTGACCATCACGCCGAGGCGCGACGGCACCGGTCAGCCGATGCCCGGACGCTTCATTCAAATTCGCGACTATACGCTGCAGAGCGCGGTGGGTGGTCCGTCCGCCTGTACCGATGGCGTGATCATGCCGATCGGCACCATGGCGCACGAGACCGGGCACGCCTTCGGGTTGCCGGATCTCTACGACACCAACCTGGGGAACGCTGGGGTGACGCAGGGCATTGGCGAGTGGGGCCTCATGGGGAGCGGCAACTACGCCCAGCCCTACAGCCCGGCCGGGTACGATGCGTGGTCGCTGGTCGAACTGGGGTGGGCCCAGGTCGACACGCTCCGTACCAACGCCAGCATCACGCTCGGGCCGGTGCAGCTGGGGGACACCGTCCTCTATGCTGCGGTCCCCGGTACCGATGAGTACTTCCTGTTCGAGAACCGGCAGGCGCGGGGTTCGGATTCTGCACAACTCAATCCCGGCTGCCTGTTCGGGACCCGCAGTTGTGCCAAGAGCCCAGGCCTGCTCATCTGGCATATCGACAGCGGTCAGGTGCTGGCCCACGGATTCCGGCGCGACAATCGGGTGAACAGCGGACCGGTGCACGGGGTCGCCCTGATACAGGCCGATGGATTGAACCAATTGCGGACGCCGGGTCTGAAGAACCGTGGGGATCCCGGCGATTCGTGGCCTGGTGCCAGCGGCAACACCTTTTTCGGGCCGACCACCAACCCGGCCGCGCTGGACAACCGGGGCGCATCGGCGGGCTTCTTTCTCGATTCCATTCGGCAGGTCGCGCCCGGTGGCGCGGTCGCCTTCCGCTTCACAACGCTGACGCCGGGCCAGATCTTCGTCACCCTTCCCTGGGCGGCGGGCCAGGTGCTGGGAGAGGGAACGTTAGGTTCGGCCCAAACCATCCATCTCGATTCGCTGGGCAATCGCAACGGCAGCTTTGATGTGGGCGACTTCCTGGCCTACTACCGGTCGATAGCTCCAGACGTGCGGCGGGGAACCCCATGAGGCGCTCGCGGGTGCGGCTCACCGCGCTCCTGCTGGCCGGTCTCGGCTGCGGCGGCGACACCCTGGCCCCGGTGGATGGTCTCCTGGAGGTGGTCCTGACGGGATCGAACGCGACGCCGGGTGCGGTCGTCTTTCTGGTGCAGGGCGGACCCATCGACTCGGTCGAAAGCAGCGGCTACTACACCGCCTCGGCACGGTCCGGGAGCGCGCGCCGTGTCCTGATTGCGGGTGATCGCCTGACTGGCCGGCTGGCGCTGGTCCATGTTCCCGACGCCGCTGCCGCCTACCAGGTGATCCTGCAGGAGGCTGCCGACAATGCCAGCTACGCGCTGCTGGCCCCCGCCGGGATTCAGCTCCAGCTCCGCCGGGTCTACCACTAGGCGCCGTGGGCGAAACGCCTGGGCTCCGCATCTGCGTCATCATCCCCGTCGGCCCGGGCGACGTGGCATGGCGCGGGCTCCTGGCCAAGCTCGCGCCGCAATTCGGGGCGGACACCGAAGTCCTCCTCGCCGCGACGACACCAACACCTCAGGAGTTCTTCGCGATGCGGCCGCCCGGCTTGGCGCCGGAGCGGTGGCGCTGGCTGGTCGGCTCGCCCGGACGGGCCACGCAGCAGAATCAGGCGGCCGAAGCCGCTGGGGGTCGCTACCTGTGGTTCCTGCACGCCGACAGCCGTGTGGTGGCCGATGCGCTCGCGGTGTTGTCGGAACGATTCTCCGTCGATCCGGATGCACTGTGGTACTTCGATCTCCGCTTCCTGCCCGATGGTCCGCGCCTCATGTGGATGAACGAGGTCGGCGCACACCTGCGCTCCCACCTGCTTGGTATGCCATTCGGTGATCAGGGTCTGGCGTTGTCGCGCGAAAACTTCCTCCGGCTTGGTGGCTTTCGCGAGGAGCTGCGCTACGGGGAGGATCATCTCTTCGTCTGGGCCGCGCGCCGAGCCGGCCTGCGGCTGCGACCAGTCGGTCGGGCGCTGTCCACCAGTGCGCGGAAGTACGCGCAGGACGGCTGGCTCCGCACCACGCTGTCGCACCTGTGGCTGACCTGGCGCCAGGCGTTCCCTGAAGGCGTCGCGTGGCTCAGGCACCGGTAGCGGAACCGAGTCAGACCGTGGCACTGGCCATCTTCGTCAAGACGCCGGGTCTGACGCCCACCAAGACTCGTCTCGCCGCTGGTGTGGGCCAGGCAACCGCGGACGCCTTCTACCAGCGCACCCTCGACATCACCGAGGACGTCGCTCGTGCCGCGGCCGCGACAGATTCCGCGCTCCAACCGTATTGGGCGGTGACCGAGGCGGCGGCGGTGGGGCACGACCGCTGGCGCGGGCTGCCCCAATTGTGGCAGGGCGAGGGCGGCCTCGGCGCCCGACTCGACCGGGTGTATCGGGAATTACTCCAACGGCACGGCGCGGTCCTGCTGATCGGTGCCGACAGCCCGCTACTCACTAGTCGCCATCTGGGGTGTGCGCGGGAAATGCTGGCCAGTGAGGCTCGAGAGTGCGTGATGGGGCGGGCACTCGACGGCGGGTTCTATCTGTTTGGTGGAACGGTGCCGATGGCCCGGGAGTTGTGGACCAGCGTTTCCTACAGCGAGGCCGACACCGCCGACCAACTGCTCGCGCTGCTCGAGCCGGCCTACCGCGTGGGGCAGCTCACCCCGCTCCCTGATGTCGACACGGTCGCCGACCTGCTCGCGATCCCCGCGCATGCCGCGACAGCTCAGGGCCTCCTGCCCTCACAACGGGCGCTGCTCTCGTGGATCCGGGAACTCGTTCCCGGCTGATGCGCTGACACCGGATTGCGGAAGCGTCACCGCCGTCTCAGGTCACCGCGCCCCCGCAGGAGCTGCCCGCGCCGGCGGTGCAGCCGTAGCAATGATCGCCGGTCGCGATAGGGATGTCCTGGATCTCCGCCAGGCTGCCGACGTCCCAGATGGTGCGACGGGTCCGCCCGAGGCCCAGTTCCAGCATCTGATTGAAATCGCAATCGTACACGGTGCCATCCCAGCCCACCGACACCAGCGAGCGGCACATCACGCCCAGCGCCGCCTGCGGGTTGAAATTGTCGATCAGCAACTGCATGTAGGCTTCGAGCTTGTCCTCCCGCTCGAGGTCGTGGAGGAAGCGCTTGATCGGCATGTTGGTGATCGTGAACAGGCGGTCGAAGCTGATGCCGAAGGCGGCCCCGAGTTCCCGCTTGTAGTCGCGCTCCAGTCCTGCCTGGTCGCCAGGGAGATAGGCGCCGACAGGATTGTAGACCAGATCGAGCGTGAGGCGAGTGCCTGGTTTGCCGTAGCCGAGGCGGTTAAGGCGCTGCAGCGCCTGGATGCTCTTGTCGAACACACCACCGCCGCGCTGCCGGTCCACATTGCCCTGGGTATAGCAGGGCAGCGATGCCACGATCTGCACCTCGTGTTCCGCCAGAAACTCCGCCGTATCCTCCTGCCCGGGTTCGAACAGCACCGTGAGGTTGCAGCGATCGATCACGGTCCGCCCCATTCCGCGGAGGTCCGCCACGAAAGCGCGGAAGTACGGATTGAGTTCGGGGGCGCCACCGGTGATGTCCACCGTGTGGACCGACGGTGCGTCGGCGAGCAGGTGGAGCACCCGGTCGATCGTGCGCCGAGCCATGAGCTCGGTGCGCTTTGGTCCGGCTTCCACGTGGCAGTGCAGGCACGCCTGATTGCACAGCTTCCCGGTATTGACCTGCAGAATCTCGAGCGGTCCTCGGGTGAGGGGGACGCCGTGCCGGGCGAGGCGGTCTCCGAAGGCAAGTAATTCGAGTGCGGGCATCAGGGCCGGGGGCAGCGAGTGTCCCGCATACTAGTCGTGCCGGGGCGCGGGTGAGTACGATCGACCATGAAGCGGGTGTACCGCGCAGCATGACCGGAAGGCCTTGGGCTTGACACATCAACATAAGTTGATACATTGCTGACGTGACGACACTGCATCCCTCTCCCGACCTGACCCGCCTGGCGCGAGTCTTCCATGCCCTCTCCGATGAGACCCGGTTGTGTCTCGTCGCGATGCTGCGAGACGGTGAGCGCTGTGTCTGCGACCTGACCGCCGCGCTGGATGCCGGTCAGTCGCGGTTGTCCTTTCATCTCAAGACCCTCAAGGACGCGGGATTGGTGCAGGATCGCCGCGAGGGGCGCTGGTCCTACTATTCCCTGGTTCCGGGCGCATTCGATGGCCTGGATGACGCCATCACGGCCATCAGCCCCGGATCGGCTATCCGCAGGGTCAAGGCGCGCTGTTGCTAACCCCTTTTTTGACCGCATACATCAACGTTTCTTGATTAAGGAGCCATCATGAGTGACCTCACCAACGTCGTCCGCGAGCGCTACGGCGCCGCCGCGACCCGAGTGCTCGAGGGGACCAAGGCCGGCTGCTGCGGCACCGGCGACTGTGGCGATCCCGATCCGATCACCCGCGATCTCTATTCCGTCGATCAGACTGGCGCGCTGCCACCGGCCGCGGTGCTCGCGTCGCTGGGCTGCGGCAATCCCACCGCACTGGCCGAGCTCAAGCCGGGGGAAGTCGTGCTGGACCTCGGCTCGGGTGGCGGGATAGATGTCCTGCTCTCCGCCAGGCGGGTGGGCTCGACCGGCAAGGCCTACGGGCTCGACATGACCGACCAGATGCTGGCCCTCGCGCGGGAAAACCAGGCGCGCGCCGGTGCCACGAATGTCGAATTCCTGAAGGGACAGATCGAGCAGATCCCGTTGCCGGACAACTCGGTCGACGTGATCATCTCCAACTGCGTGATCAATCTCTCCGGCGATAAGGACAAGGTGCTGGCCGAGGCGTTCCGGGTGCTCAAGCCGGGCGGGCGTTTTGCGGTCGCGGATGTCGTCACGCGCGGGGCGCTCCCGGCCGAACTGCAGGCGAGCGTGGTGCTCTGGACCGGCTGCGTGGCAGGTGCGCTCGACGTCGATGACTACGTCGCGCGCCTGGAGCGACAGGGCTTCGAGAACGCCGCCGTGGAGCCGACCCGGGTCTACACCGCGGAGGATGCGCGAGGCTTCATCACCAGTGCGGGTGCGGAAGTGGAGGCGCTGCTGGCCGCCGTGGATGGCAAGGTGCTGAGCGCTTTCATCCGTGCGACCAAGCCGAAGGCCACGTTGCCGGTGAGTGAGGCTTGCTGCGCCCCGGGGTGCTGTCAGGGATGAGTATCAAGCTCGACGCCGTTGAGGCGGGCGCGCTGCCGGAGGTGCGCGCTCTCCTCGGGGCTGCCGCACTTCCGGTTGCGGACCTCGACGTCGCCACACCGGAGTTCTTCGGGCTGCGCGATAATGCCGGCCTGATCGGCGTGATCGGGCTGGAGCGGCATGGACAGGTGGCCCTGCTGCGGTCGCTTGCCGTGCGCAGCGATCAGCGGGGCAAGGGGCTCGGCACGGCACTCGTGCGCGCATTGGAGGAGCGGGCGTCGGCGCTCGGAGTTCGCGAGCTCTGGCTGCTGACGACCACGGCGGAACCGTTCTTCCGGCAGCTAGGCTATGAGGCGGCAATCCGGGGTGCGGCGCCCGTCGCGATTCGCGAGACGGGGGAATTCCGGAGCATCTGCCCGTCGTCCGCGGCATGCCTTACCAGGCTCCTGCCATGACGCTGGAGTCCAGCGCCACGCTCTTGCCTCCCAAAGGTGGCGTGCTGGGCCGGCTCTCGCTGATCGATCGGTTCCTGCCGGTCTGGATCTCTGCGGCGATGGGGCTGGGTCTACTCCTGGGACGGAACTTCCCGGGGCTCGGCGCGACGCTCGATCGGGTCCAGGTGAGCGGGGTCTCGGTTCCGATCGGCGTCGGCCTGATCTGGATGATGTACCCGGTGCTGGCCAAGGTGCGCTACGGATCGCTGGGTGAGCAGGTCGGGAACCGCCGGTTGCTGGGCACCTCCCTGGTTCTCAACTGGGTCGTCGGCCCGGTGCTCATGTTCGGACTCGCCTGGCTCCTGCTGCCCGACCTGCCTGCGTACCGGAATGGACTGATCATCGTGGGCCTCGCGCGATGCATTGCGATGGTCCTCATCTGGAACACGCTGGCCTGCGGCTCCGGGGAACTGGCGGCAGTGCTGGTCGCCCTGAACTCGCTATTCCAGGTGCTCACTTATTCGGTGCTGGGATACTTCTTCCTCGCTGTGGTGCCGGGGTGGCTCGGCGAGACCGGGACGGCACTGAATATCTCAATGCTCGCGATTGCCAAGAGCGTGCTGCTCTTCCTGGGCATCCCCCTGCTCGCCGGCTACCTGACCCGCCGGCTCCTGGTCGCGCGACGTGGCGAGGCATGGTATGAAGGCACGTTCCTGCCCCGGATCGGTCCCACCGCGCTGATCGGCCTGTTGTACACGATCATCCTGATGTTCGCGATGCAGGGTGACCGGATTCTCGACCGACCGCTCGATGTCCTGCGTATCGCGCTGCCGCTGCTGATCTACTTCCTGGTGATGTTCGGCGTCGCCTTCCTGGCCGGACGACGGCTCGGATTCTCCTATCCCGATACCGCCGCGCTCTCCTTCACGGCGGCAGGCAACAACTTCGAGCTCGCCATCGCGGTCGCCATCGGAACATTCGGCCTCGCCTCCGGCGAGGCGGTTGCCGCCGTCGTCGGGCCACTCATCGAAGTCCCCGCGCTGGTGGCTCTCGTCTATGTCGCGCTCTGGGCCCGTCGGTTCTTTCCTGCAGGCGCTCCCTCCACCCTCCGACCTCCGAGCGCGCCGTGACGGCCACTCCTGCGCACTTTCGTGTCCTGATTCTCTGCACCGGCAACTCTGCCCGGAGCCAGATTGCCGAGGCGTTGCTGTCGCGGAAGGGCAGCGCGCGGTTCACCGTCGTGAGCGCCGGCTCGAAGCCCGCGTCGCGAGTGAATCCCTTCGCCGTGCGCGTGCTGGGCGAAGCGGGAATACCATGGGAAGGAAAGGAGCCCAAGGGGCTCGAGCGGTTGGACAAGCACGGGTGGGACTTCGTCATCACCGTCTGCGATCGGGCGAAGGAGGCCTGTCCGATCTTCCCGGGTACACCGATCCTGGCGCACTGGGGCATGCCTGATCCGGCGGAGGTGGAGGGTAGCGAAGCGGAAAAGCTGCGCGCGTTCCGGGAGACGCTCGTGGTGCTGAGCCGTCGGATCGATCTCCTTCTCGCGCTGCCGCTTGAAAAGCTGGACCGGTTGCGAACGGCGGCGGCAGTGCGGGCGATCGGCGAGGGGTAGCGGTGGAGCGCACCGGGGCTGACTTCTCCTTCTCCAGACCTGCTGGTAGATTTCCGAGGCGGAAATCCGCGCTGCTTGACGGTCAGGGGCCGGCGCTTCACCTTGGGCCTTGCAGCCGACGTTGGGACACCAGGAGGCACCATGGCAGTCAACGATCCCATCGAACGACGTTCCTTCCTGCAGGCGGTCGGCCTGCTGGGCATCGCCGTTGCCACCGAGGGACTGGCGGGCGCTGCACGGCCGCTCCCCGCCGCGGTCCGGATGACCCGCCGCGGTCCCGACGACCCGCCGATTCCCAACGACATCGTCCAGAAGATTTTCACGGAACGCTTTCAAGGCCGGACCATCCAGCGCGGGCACGTGACGCTCGACATGGCCGCGATGGCCGAGGACGGTCGCTATGTCCCGGTGATCGTCGAGAGCGACCTGCCGATGACGGCGGACAGCTATGTGAAGGCGGTGTACCTCGTGGTCGACCACAACCCCGATCCGCTGCTCACGGTGTTCCACATGACCCCGGCGCTGGGGCCCGTCGCCATCCAGACCCGCATCAAGATGAAGCGGACCAGCTGGATCCGGGCCATCGCCGAGACGAACAGCGGCGAACTGTGGGCGGACTACGCAAAGGTCGAAACCACTCTCAACGGGTGTGGATGATATGCCAGAAACCGGTAAGACCAGGGTCGTGGTACCCGAGCGGATCCAGCGCGGCGACGTGATCCGGGTGCAGGTCGTGGTGCAGCATCCGATGGATACCGGGCTGTTCCGCGACGCCAACGCGGAGATCATCCCCGCCTATTTCATCAACGATGTGCAGATCCAGTACGGCGACGAGCCGGTCGCGCGGTTCGAGTGGACCACCGGGATCAGCAAGGACCCGCTGGTGAGCTTCCAACTGCGCGCCGAGAAGGAGGCGCTGCTGACCGTGATCTCGAAGGACAATCGCGGTCACGAGTTCAGTGGCAGCGCGGAGATCAAGTTCGCGACGACGTGAGAGGTCCGGTGGCCGGGTGGCGACCGATGCGCCGGCGGGAGCCGCGAAGGAGTGGCGGAGGGGCGGTCCAGTGCATCCTGGCCGCCTTTGCGTTGTCTGCCGCTGCCGCGGCGCTCCCGGCGCAGGATCCCCCGGCGCTGACGCTCGCGCGACCGCGCGCCTTCAGCATCACGACGGAGCAGACGCTGTACCCGACCCGTCAGCTGGCTTTGGGGGTGTACGCCGTGCTGGGCGACTCAGGTCAGGGCGTCGAGGGCCGGCCCAACGCGGGGTTTGTCGATACGCCGGAGGGTGTCGTCGTCGTTGGCGGAATCGCGAGTCCGGCGCAGGGACGTGCGGTGATCCGCACCATCCGGCGATTTTCACCGCGACCGCTGCACTACCTGGTGCTCTACGCCCACCACCCGGACATGATGTTCGGTGCGGTCGAATTCAAGCGCGTCGGCGCGAGCATTATCGCCCATCCCGACAAGCGGGTGGTTGCCGGCGAGGCGGGCCCCGATCAGATGGTGGCCGACTGGGATGGGGTCGTCGGGCTGCAGGAGTTGCTCGGGTTCGAGTACGCCGATACCCCCGATCGGCCGGTGACGGGAACCGATACGCTGCGGCTCGGCGGGCGGCGCATCGTGGTGATCCACCCGGGCAAGGCCCATTCGCCGGGCGACCTGATGCTCTGGCTGCCGAAGGAGCGGGTGCTCTTCACCGGAGACATCCTGGTCGAGGATGGCGTGTCGATGGTGGTGGACGGGAAGTCGGAGGTGCTGCTGCAGACTTTGGACCTGATCGATTCGCTGCACCCGCGAGTCGTCGTACCGGGGCATGGACGGATTGCTCCTGATCCGACCGCGCTGACCCGGATGACGCGCGCCTACCTCACGGCGTTGCGCGACAGCATGCAGACCGCAGTGCAGGGCGGCACGAGCATGAGGAAGGCGCTCGAGTACCTACCGCCACCGGATCCGACGCGGGCGGTTTCGCTCAACTCGCGACAGCGGCGGAACGGCGCCCGGGTGTATCGAGAGATGGAGCGGGCCGCGCTGGGGGTGGAGGATGAGGAGTAGGCGGGGGGCGATTGGGCGGTTAGGCGAGTGGGCGATTGGGAATTAGCGATACTTCGTTTTACCGAATGAACGCAGGTGCTGAATGCTGAACGCTGAACGCCGCCGTTGGATGGTCCTGACGTCCGGATGTGGGGCACTCCTCGCGCTTGCCGGGACGCTCGCGGCGCAGGAGGTGGCCGCTCCCAGGCTCATCTCCCCGGCGGAACTCGTCGCGCTGCAGCAGCAGGGACCCGTCAGCGTGATCGATGTACGGCAGGCGTGGTCCAGCTACCTGCAGAATCACCTGCCTGACGCGGCGTGGCTGAACGTCGAAACGTTGCGGAGTGGCTCGGGTGCGCTGCCGTTCCAGCTCCTGCCGGCGCAACACTACGCCGACTTGTTTGCGCGACTGGGTGTCGGCCGAGAACGCCCGGTGGTGGTCTACAGCGCGGGCGATCAGTCGGACATCGACGCCACTTTCGTGGTCTGGCTGATTCAGCAGATGGGGCAGCCCGACGTGCGCCTGCTCGATGGCGGGTACGCCCGCTGGCAGCTCGAAGCCCGACCGCTGACGCAGCGATATCCCCGCCTGACGCCGGTACGCCGCCTGAACCCCAAGGCGTTCCGTCCGCCAATCGCCACGCTCGCCGAGGTCCGGGCGGCGACGACCGGTGGCAGCACACTGCTGGTGGATGCGCGTCCGGCCGAACAGTTCGCCGGCAGCGCGGGGGCGCAGGCGCGACGAGGCCACATTCCCAGTGCCATCAGTCATCCCTGGAAGGACGACCTCGAGCAGCGGGACCAGGTGCTGGTCTGGAAAGGGGTGGCGGACCTGCGCGCGGGATATGAGGCGCAGGGGATCACCCCAGATCGGGATCTCATCCTCTATTGCAACAGCAGCACCGAGGCGAGTCATCTCTTCTTCGCGCTCCACTACATCCTCGGCTATCCCCGGATCCGGATCTACACCGGCGCCTGGAGTGAGTGGGCCGAGCGGGAAGATCTGCCGATCGAGCGTTAGGTCGTCGCCCCAGCGCCTGGGCTCCACGACCCGCCCCCCTCACCCCCTGTCCCCCTCTCCCGCACCCGGGAGAGAGGGGCAGGGGGTGAGGGGTCAAGACGCTACGGCAGACGCCTGAGTTCCTCCGGTCGATACATCTTTCCGTCCAGCATCACCCACTCGACGCTCCGAAGATTGCCGATATCTGCCAGCGGGTCGGCGCTGAGCAGCACCAGGTCGGCTCGCTTGCCCACGGCGACCGTGCCGATGTCGCGGGCGATGGGGCCGATCGCCGTCGCCGCATCGCGCGTGGCGGCAAGCAGGGCGCGGGCGGGACTCAGGCCAATGGAATCCACGAACAGGGCGAGCTCATCAATAAGCTGGGCGCGCTCCCCCTCCGGTCCATACGCGGTGTGATCGGTGCCGGCGGTCAGGCGGACGCCCCGTTGGGCGGCCTCGCGGGTGACCTCCATCCCGAATCGACTCGCGGCCAGGGCATAACGATCCGGCAGGCTGGGGATGCGACGCTGGCGACTCCCGGCGCGCGTCGCGCTGAGCAGCGACGCCTGCAGGGTGGGTTCGAGAAAGGTGCCGTGAAGGGCCAGGGAATCGAGCGTCGCAATCACTGCCGGACGCTGGGCCGACTCCGCAGTCGCGGAATCCGCCGTCACCTGCAACAGACTGCTGCTGGTCCGCAATCCGCGTCGCGCATCCTTGCTCACCAGTTCGCCCGCCAGCCCTGCCGCGTGGACGACGCCATCCTGCCCCGCCTGCGACTGCTCCAGCACACTGGCGGGCTGCACCCAACCGTGGCCCCAGACCGTAAGCCCGGCCGTGTGCGCCGCGGTGACGAGGCCGGCCGTCTGGGCCGAATCCAGGTCCTGATACAGTTTGAGACCGATCGCCCCGGCCTCACGCGCCTGACGCACAATCTCGGCGGGATCGCTGTACGGCAGGAACCTGAGCGGCCACCAGCCGAGCTGGCTCATGCCCATGGCGGCGGGGGAGTGGTTCCGCCGATTGCCGTACTGGTCGATCTCGACTTCGGACCGGAAGAAGTGCTGCCCGGCGACAAGTTGCATGGGGAGGACGCGGGGAGCGGGCTGGCCAGCCTCGACGGCCAGGATCAGCTGCTTCGGATTGTTCCCCATGTCGCGGACCGTGGTGATGCCGCGGGCGAGCAGGCCATGCAGGTCGCGCTTGATGGAGGTGTCGGTGATGCCATCCATTCGGAACAGCAGGTGCACGTGGGTATCGATCAGGCCGGGGAGGAGAAATCGACCGGTGGCATCGATTGGTGTGGTACCGGCGGGAACGGGGCAGACGACGGCGGTACCGGTGCAGACGATGAGTCCATCATGGATCAGGACGACGGCGTCAGGCTGCGCGGCGCTGCCGGTGCCGTCCCAGAGGGTCGCGCCCACGACGGCGACCATCGAATCCGGTGCTTCCTGGGCCACAAGGTTCGCCCAGCGCAGCAGCAGGGCGATTCCGAGGCCCGTGATCCGAAGCTGTGAGCGACAGCGCATAGGCGTCCTGTCCAAAGTTTGCGATCGAGGGGCGCGCTCCCGTGAGAGTAGTATGCTGTCCCGAAAAGGTCACGAGCCGCCCCGGCCTTGACCCGAGCGGCCGATGGGGACAACATGTCTCCCAGCTCCTCGCCGAACTCCTTCGATCGCGAACAGGATGCCCCGATGATCGACCTCAAAATCAATGGTACGTCCCGTCAGGTGGATGTCGCGCCCGACATGCCGCTCCTCTGGGTCATTCGCGACGAATTGGGACTGACCGGCACGAAATACGGCTGCGGCATGGCGCTCTGCGGCGCCTGTACCGTGCATCTCGACGGTGTGGCGATCCGCTCCTGCGTGACTCCGGTTTCCGCCGTGGCCGGCAAGAAGATCACCACCATCGAAGGTCTCTCCGCCGACGGCAGTCACCCGCTGCAGAAGGCATGGGTGGAGCACCAGGTGCCTCAGTGCGGTTACTGCCAGTCGGGGCAGATCATGCAGGCGGCCTCCCTGCTCGCTACGACGCCCAAGCCGAACGATGCCGACATCGACACCGCGATGGCGGGAAATGTCTGCCGTTGCGGGACCTATCCTCGTATCCGCGCAGCGATTCACGCCGCCGCGGGACAGGGGGCTTGATCCATGGCGACTCCAGTGATGCCGGTGACTCGGCGGGATTTCGTAAAGGCGGGTGCGGTCGCGGGCGCCGGGCTCTCGCTCGGATTCACCCTGACCGGCTGTGGTCGGCGGGTGGAGGAAGCGGTGACGGATGCCTCGACCCCGCCGGTCTTCCTGCCCAACGCCTTCGTGCGCATCGGCGAGGATGGCCATGTGACGATCGTGGCGAAGCATATCGAAATGGGGCAGGGCAGCTACACCGGACTCGCGACACTGGCGGCGGAGGAGCTCGATGCCGACTGGACGCTGGTGCGGGTCGAGGGCGCGCCCGCCGATGCCTCGAAATACAACAATCTCGCCTTCGGTCCGATGCAGGGGACCGGCGGCAGCAGTGCGATGGCCAACTCCTACATGCAGATGCGGACCGCCGGCGCGACCGCCCGGGCGATGCTCGTTGCCGCGGCGGCGGCCGAGTGGAAGGTCGACGCGGCGGGGCTGACCACGGCAAATGGCGTCGTCACCGATCCTGCCAGCGGGAAGCGGGCGAACTACGGCGCGCTCGCGGCAAAGGCGGCCACGCTCCCGGTGCCGGAGAATGTTCCGCTCAAGGATCCCGCGACCTTCAAGCTGATCGGCAAGGTCGCGCCGCGGATCGACATGAAGGCCAAGTCGACAGGCAAGGCGGTCTTCACCCAGGACTTCAGCCTGCCGGAGATGCTGACGGCGGTGGTGGCACATCCACCCCGCTTTGGCGCCAAGGTGAAGCGCTTCGACGCGACGGCGGCAAAGGCGATTCCCGGCGTACAGGACGTGGTGCAGATCCCCAACGGCGTCGCGGTGCTCGCGAAGGGTTTCTACGCCGCGAAGCAAGGTCGCGACGCACTCACGATCGAATGGGATGAGAGCGAGTCGTACACCAAGTCGAGCGACGACATCATGGCCGACTACCGGGCGCTGGCGGAAAAGCCTGGCGCCGTCGCGAAGCGTGTCGGCAATGCGGAGCGGGCGCTTGCCGGTGCAAAGACGGCGGTCCGAGCCACCTATCAGTTCCCGTTCCTGGCGCACGCCAGCATGGAGCCCCTCAACTGCGTGGTGAAGCTGGGAACCGACAGCTGTGAAATCTGGAACGGCGAGCAGTTCCAGACGCCGGACCAGTTCGCGCTGGCGCAGGTGACCGGCCTCAAGCCGGAACAGATCAAGCTGAACATGCTGTACGCCGGCGGCAGCTTTGGACGCCGGGCCAATCCGCACGCCGACTACCTGGTCGAGGCGGTGACGATCGCGCAGGCCATCAAGGGCCGAGTTCCGGTGAAGCTGGTGTGGACCCGCGAAGACGACATGCAGGCGGGCTACTACCGCCCAATGTATCTGCACTCCATCCGCGGTGCGGTGGACGCCAGCGGCATGCTCGCGGCCTGGCACCACCGGGTGGTTGGCCAGTCGATCATGGCGGGATCGCCCATGGCCGGGATGATCCAGAACGGGATCGATCCCACGTCGGTGGAGGGTGCGTCCGACATGCCCTACACCGTGCCGCATCTGCAAGTGGAGCTGCACAGCACGGTGCTCCCCATTCCGATTCAGTGGTGGCGTTCGGTGGGGCACACCCACACGGCATTCGCGGTCCAGTGCTTCCTCGATGAACTGGCCGCCGCCGCCGGCAAGGATCCCATCGACTTCCGTCGCGCCCTCCTCACCAACTCGCCGCGCCTGCTCGGCGTCCTGAATGTGGCAGCGGAGAAGGCGGGGTGGGGCACGCCGCTGCCGGAAGGTCACGCCCGCGGTGTGGCGGTGCACGAGTCGTTCAATTCGTTCGTGGCGGAGGTGGCCGAGGTGTCGATCGTGGGCGGGAAGCCGAAGGTGCACCGGGTGGTCTGCGCGGTGGACTGCGGTGTCGCCATCAATCCCGACAACATCAAGGCGCAGATGGAGGGCGGAATCGCCTACGGACTCGGCGCCGCGCTGCACGGCGCCATCACGCTCAAGGGCGGCAAGGTGCAGCAGTCGAACTTCGACAAGTACCAGCCCCTCAGAATTGACGAGATGCCGGTGGTGGAGGTGTATATCGTCCCGTCGACCGAAATGCCGACCGGCGTCGGAGAGCCGGGGACGCCGCCAATCGCGCCGGCGGTGGCGAATGCGCTGTTCAAGCTGACGGGGAAGCCGGTGCGGGCGTTGCCGATCGTGTTGTAGAAAGCTGGCAACGGACAGTGGTGCGTCGCCAGGATGAACATAGGCCCGAGGCGTAATCCTCGGGCTTGTGTCTTCCCTGTCAGCTGCGAACTGTCAGCTCCTAATGATCTGAGCAACTGTGTATCTCGCTGCCCGCTGGCTTCGCCGCCACGGCATCCGGCCCCTCGATGGGCAATTCAGTATTCTCCGACCACTCGGTCCACGACGGGATGTACACCTTCACCTCGGGGTAGTGCAGGATCTCATGGAGCGCGAAGTAAACGTGACTCGCCTCGGTGCCGGTGTTGCAGTAGATCACGATCCGCTTGTCCGGTGTGATGCCCTGAGCGACGTAGGCGGCACGCAGCGCCTCGACTGACTTCCACGTCTTGTTCCCCGCCGTCCCCTGCAGGTCATCGCCCCAGAAGTGATTGATCGCTCCTGGAATGTGGCCCCGCCGGAGTTGCGCCCCCGCGGTGCCGGCGTACTGGTCGGCGGGCCGCACATCCACCAGCGTGAGCCAGGGCCGACCGAGTGCGTGCTGGATGTGAATCCCCTCCATCAGGTCGAGCCGTGCTTCGGCGACATATTGTGTCGTGACGCCTTCGGGGTAGAGGCGGGTGAGGGGACGTGATTCCGCGGCCCATTTGCCGTACCCGCCATCCAGCACGTACACCGTCGGGTGGCGGAAGCCGGCCAGCAACCAGGCGAGAAAGGTCGCGTTGAAATTCTGCGCATCCCCGCTGCCGTAGATCACCACCGGCCGGTCGCGCCGCAGGCCGAGCCGCGACCAGATCGCAGTGTACTCGGCGAGCGGAAGCGTCGCGGCGGGGATGCCCTGTTCCACCAGACGCAGCGTCTCGTAGTGCAGGTAGATGGCGCCGGGGAGGTGATTGGCCAGGTAGGCGTTGAAGTCGCTGCGCAGGTCGATGACCGTGAGCGTGTCGTGGGCCAGCCGTTGGGCAAGCTCTTCGGTGGAAATCAGTCCGCCCTGTGTCGGAGGAATGCCTCCCTCGACGGCATAGTCCTCGTGCCGGGTCCAATCCTCGTATGAACCGTCGTACAGCCGCGCGTTGAGGCCGAGCAGGTGTGCGGCGAAGACCACGGCGGTCCCCTGTTGCCCGATATGACAGTAAACCACGACTTCATCACCAGCGCCGGCACCGGCAGCGGCGAAGAGCTTCCACAGCGCCTTGTCGGCAAGGAACTGTCCCGAATCGTCCGTCACCGTCGTGAACGGCAGGCTCTTGGCCCCGGGCAGGTGGCCGGGACGAGTGCCGGAGCCGGCATCGAGGCCGCGATAGAATTCGGGATCGCGTGCGTCGATTATCCGGAAGTGCCGCCGGCCCAGCCGAGACCGGACATAGTCGGCGTCGACGACGATGGCCGGATGCGCCGTCAGCGACAGGCCGGTCGCCACCGCTGCTGGAGGGGGCACTTCAGCCGAAACCGCGAGACCCTTCGCCGTCCAGGCGGGGAGGCCGCCATCCAGCAGCACGGTGCGGTCGCCGAGGCCGAGATACTGAAAGGTGTACCAGGCGCGAGTGGTGGGGCTGACCCAGTCGGTGCCGAAGTAGAGCACGATGCGCGACCGTGATGTGACACCCAGCGCTGCGACCGCCTTGTTGAGCTGGTCCACCGGTGGCAGTTCGAGGTCGAGCCCGTTGGGACCGTCCGCACCGAGGGCGCCAAAGACATCGAGATAGCGAGCGCCGGGGATGTGGGCCTTGTCGTACTCCGGTTTGGCACCGACGTGCAGCAGCACCAGATCCCGGTCGGCGAGATGCGCGCTCAGCCACGCCGGGGAGATCAGCAGCCGATCGCGCGGGGCGGTGGGGGCGGCGGTCGCGGCGAGTGGTGCCTGACAGAGCAGCGTGCAGGTGGCAAATGCGGCGAGATGACGGGTCAACATGAAGTTCCCTCGGCGTGTTCGGGTTGGGACACGATACGGTCGAGGGGGCGGGAAGTTGTGATGGTTTTGTGTGAGGGAGGTATCGGTCTGGAAGTGAGGAGTAAGGGTGAGGCTGACCTTCTTTTCCTCCTCACTCCTCACTCCT
>JBDTMI010000061.1:0-20995 GCA_039934355.1 Gemmatimonadales bacterium | reverse complement strand
TCGCCCCGGCGATCCGCTATGCGGAGGAGGGGTTTCCACTCACGCCGATCATCGCTGCAGAGTGGGCCGATCAGCGTGAGCTCCTGCTGCGCGACGCCGGCGCAAGCGCCACATTTCTGGTCGACGGCCACACGCCGGTGGCGGGGGAGTGGTTCCGCAATCGCGACTACGCCCGCACGCTGCGCGGAATCGCCGCTGACGGCATCGGCACGCTGTACGGTGGCCCACTAGGCCGGCGGATCATTCAGCGGGTGCATGAGCTCGGAGGCTTCCTGACGCTGGAGGATCTGCGGGCCAACCAGCCGACCTGGGTCACCCCCATTTCAGTCACGTTCAAGGGCTACCGGATCTGGGAGCTTCCGCCCAACAACCAGGGGATCGCCGCGCTCGAGATGCTGCGGATCCTCGAGCCCTATGATCTCAAGGCGATGGGTCACAATTCCGCGCGCTACCTGCATCATCTCATCGAGGCAAAAAAGCTGGCCTACGCCGATCTCGTGCGGTACGTGGGCGACGCGGACCATCTCACCCTCTCCACCGGTCTGATGCTGTCGGACCGGTTCATCGATCAGCGGCGCAGTCAGCTCGATCCGGCACGGGCCCAGCCCCAAGTCGATCCCGGCCCCGCGCTCACGTCGAGCGAGACCATCTACCTCACCACCGCCGACAGCGCCGGCAACATGGTCTCCTTCATCAACAGCAATTATGACCTGTTCGGTTCCGGGGTCGTGGTCCCCGGTACCGGCTTCGCGTTGCACGATCGCGGCGCCGGATTCACGCTGGAACCGGGCCTGCCGAATACCGTCGCGCCCGGCAAGCGTCCCTTTCACACGCTGATCCCCGCCTTCGTTTCGAAACCGGGGACACCGCAACGAGCCGACGGCGCAACGGACACGCCCTACCTGAGCTTCGGGCTGATGGGGGGCGGCATGCAGGCGCAGGGACATGTGCAGTTCCTGCTCAATCACCTGGTCTTCGGCATGGACCTGCAGCAGGCGATCGATGCCGCGCGCTTTCGTCATCTCGATGGCGCGCGCGTGGCCCTCGAGTCGCCCATCCCCGATAGCGTGCGCGCGGTCCTCCAGGCCATGGGCCATGAGCTCACCGACGAACGCCAGAGCTCGTTTGGGGGCTCCCAGGCGATCATGCGATTGCCCCAGGGGTACGCGGCCGGATCGGATCCGCGGAAGGACGGGTATGCGGGGGGGTACTAGGTGGTAAGGAGTATGGAGTGAGGAATGAGGAGTAAGGAGTGAGGAGTGACGAGTGAGGAGAAAGGAGGAAGTAGCTCCTCACTCCTCGCGGCTGACCCCCTGTTGCGCATTGCACCGTTCAGTGGGAACATTCGCAGTCGGTCTCCGGCGCTGAAACGTGGACGCCAGCTCCTGCGTCTTCCCTCTCGACGCGGGGTTCGGCTCCTGGGCAACCTCACTCACATGTGCAGCACTGCCACCCCCGCTTATCGATACCCACTGCAGGTCCGACTCTCACGGTGGAACGCACTATGACTGATCGCCGAGAATTCCTGAAAGTGGCGGGCCTGACGGCCGGTGCGCTAGCCGCGGATCCACGGCTCACCAGGGCCCTGGCCGCCGCCACGAATCCCGGGCTCCCGAACGCCGCTCCGCCAATGGATGCGGCCGTCCGGGAGCTGTTGATGGAGGCGCTCAATGCTGCGAAGCTGAGCGGGGCCGGGTACGCCGATGTACGGGTGGGCCGCCAGCGGAGGAATTTCGTTTTCACCCGGGAGCATCAGATTCAGAACGTGGTCGACACGGACACGATGGGCTGCGGGGTACGCGTCCTCGTGGACGGGACCTGGGGTTTCGCGGCGACGCAGACGCTGACCAAGGCGGGCGTCGCCGGCGCGGCGCGGGAGGCGGTGGCGATTGCCAAGGCCAACCGCATTGCCCGGGACCGCGCGGTCGAATTGCTCCCCACTCCGGTGTTCAAGGATGTGAGCTGGCAGAGTGCCTTCACCGTCGACCCGTGGACCATCTCGGTCGAGGAGAAGGCGGACCTGCTGCTGCGGGCCAACGCGGAGGCCCTCAAGGTCAAGAATGTGCAGTTCGTCAACAGTGCGCTGTTCCTGGTCAAAGATGAGCGGAACTTTGCCTCGACCGAAGGATCGGTGATCGCGCAGCAGTTCATTCGCAGCTACCCCACGCTGACGGCCACCGCCGTGGCGCCGGATCGATCCGATTTCCAGAGCCGGGACGCTGACATCGCGCCGATGGGGCGCGGCTGGGAATATGTCCTTTCGAGCGACATGGTCGGGCGCGCGGGAGCCTGGGCGGAGCAGGCGGCGGAGAAGCTCGCCGCCAAGCCGGTCGACGTGGGCCGCTACGACCTGGTGCTGCATCCCTCGCATCTCTGGCTGACGATTCACGAGTCGATCGGCCATCCCACCGAGCTTGACCGCGCCATGGGCTACGAGGCGAACTACGCCGGCACCAGCTTCATCGCCCCCCCGGAAAAGATGCTGGGCAAGCTCAAGTACGGACCGGCGATGATGAACATCCAGGGGGATCGCTCGCAGGAGGGCGCGCTCGCCACGATCGGCTATGACGACGAGGGCGTGAAGCCGGAGGACTTCCTGATCATCAAGGGCGGCGTCTTCAACGACTATCAGACGACGCGAGAGCAGGCGGGCTGGCTCAAGTGGTGGTACGACCAGCAGAAGCGACCGACCCGTTCACACGGCTGCTCCTACTCCCAGGGCTGGAGCGACGTGCAGTTCCAGCGCATGCCCAACGTGTCGCTGCTGCCTGGAGCAAAAGAACAGAGCTATCAGGACCTGATCGCCGCCACCGACCGCGGGATTGCCATCGAGGGCGACGGCTCCTTCTCGATCGACCAGCAGCGCTACAACGCCCAGTTCGGCGGCCAGGTCTTCCATGAGATCCGGGGTGGCAAGATCGTCGGCATGATGAAGGATGTGGCCTATCAGATTCGTACCCCCGACTTCTGGAACTCCATGGACATGATCGGTGGCAAGGCGAGCTATCAGCTCGGTGGCAGCTTCTTCGACGGCAAGGGTCAGCCGGGGCAGAGCAACGGCGTCAGCCACGGCTCGGTGCCCGCCCGCTTCCGCCAGGTCAATGTGATCAACACCGGGAGGAAAGCATGAGCGTCGCCATTCTGACCCGGGAGGAATCCCAGGCGCTGCTGCAGCGGATTCTCGGATTCTCCAAGGCGGAGCGGATCCAGGTGTCGCTGAACAGCAGTCACCAGGCTAATACTCGTTTTGCCGCCAATCAGCTTTCCACCGCCGGCAGCGTGGCCGATGTCAGCGTCGTGGTGCAGAGCTGGTACGGCCCGAAGCACGCGGTCACGACGACCAACAATCTTTCCGATGAGTCGTTGCGCAAAGTCGTGGCCCAGGCGGAAGCGCTGGCCAAGCTCGCCCCGGACGATCCGGAGGACATGCCACTCCTCGGGCCCCAGACCTACGACACCGTGGACGCATATTTCGATGGTACCGCGGAACTTTCTCCCTCCGACCGGGCCACCGCCGCCATGACCGCGCTCGGCACCGCACGGGCTTCGAGCGACCTGCAGGCGGCCGGGTTCATCACCAGCGGGGCCTCGGCCAACGCGCTGGCCAACAGCGCGGGACTGTTCGCCTACTTTCGCAGTACCAACGCCAATTACACCGTGACGGTGCGCACCGCCGACGGTACCGGGTCGGGCTGGGCCGGCGCCGATCACCCCGATTGGTCGAAGCTCGACTACAAGAGCGTGAGCGAACGGGCGATTGCCAAGGCCCGCGCCTCGCGGACCCCGGTCGCCATCGAGCCGGGCCGCTACACCGTCATCCTCGAGCCACAGGCCACCGGAGACCTGGTCCAGCTGCTGCTGTTCTACCTCGACGCGCGGCAGGCGGACGAGGGGCGCAGCCCGTTCGTGAAGGAAAGTGGTGGCAACAAGGTCGGGGAGAAGCTCCTCGACGCACGCGCCAGCCTGATTTCGGATCCGCGGGACCCCGACCTGCTCTCCCAGCCCTTCGACGGCCAGGGGCTGCCGGTAGGGCGTCAGGTCTGGTTTGATGCCGGGGTGCTGAAGCAGATGTCCTACAGTCGCTTCTGGGCGAAAAAGCAGGGCAAGGAACCCACCGGATTCCCCGGCTCCGTGAAGCTGACGGGCGGCTCGGACTCGCTTGACCAGATCATCGCCTCGACCGAACGGGGCGTGCTGCTCACCCGGCTCTGGTACCTGCGCCAGGTCGATCCGCGCACCATCCTGTATACCGGGCTCACCCGGGACGGCACCTTCCTGATCGAGAATGGCAAAGTGAGCAAGGCGCTACGGAATTTCCGCTTCAACGAGTCACCGCTGTTCATCCTCAACAATCTCGAGGCGCTGGGCCGTGGCGAGCGGCTGGCCGGCACCGAGTCAGGCGGGGATATCGTCATGCCCGCTATCAAGGTGCGCGACTTCAACTTTACCAGTCTTTCCGAGGCGGTCTGAGCGGATGACGCCTCCCGCGACGGCGACGGGCTCCCCTCCAGGTCTCCTCGCGGATGTCGAACGGCTGCGCGCCGAGCTGGGCCGGCGCATCATCGGCCAGGCCGCGGTCATCGACGAAGTGCTGATGGCGCTGCTGGCCGGTGGGCATGCGCTGCTGGTCGGCGTGCCGGGGCTAGCCAAGACGCTCCTCATCCGCTCGCTCGCCGAGGCCATGGAACTGGAGTTCCGCCGGATCCAGTTCACCCCCGACCTCGTGCCCAGCGACATCACCGGCACCGAGATCATGGAGGAGGAGGTCGCCAGCGGGTCGCGGAGTTTCCGCTTTGTCCGCGGCCCCGTGTTCGCCAACATTCTCCTGGCCGACGAAATCAATCGCACCCCGCCGCGCACCCAGGCTGCCCTGTTGGAGGCGATGCAGGAGCATCGCGTCACCGCTGCCGGCGTGTCCATGCAGCTGCCGGAACCATTCTTCGTGCTGGCGACCCAGAATCCGATCGAGCAGGAGGGGACCTATCCGCTCCCCGAAGCTCAGCTCGACCGCTTCCTGTTCGACATCCGGATCGGGTATCCGGCGGCGGAAGATGAAGTCACCATCCTCCGTTCGACTACCGGGGCCGATGCCGAAGCGCTTCGGCCCATGCTCAATGTGCAGCAGGTGATTGCCCTCCAGCAGGCCACCCGCGCCATTCCTGCCGCTGATCCCGCCCTTCGATATGCCGCCGCCATCGCCCGCGCGACTCGGCCCGGTCCGGATGCGCTGGCCATGGTGCAGCGCGCGGTGCGCTGGGGCGCGGGCCCGCGGGCGGGCCAGGCCCTCGTTCTCGGTGCCAAGGCGCACGCGTTGCTCCGTGGTCGCCCCGCGATTGCACCGGAGGATATTCGCCGCGTGGCGCTGCCGGTGCTGCGCCATCGCATCCTCCCCAACTACACCGCTGAGGCCGAGGGGATCACCGCCGAACGGATCATCGAGGAAGTATTGAGGGAAGTGCCGCCGCCGAGGGGGGAAATACGTCTGTGAAGGGTGAGGAGTGAGGAGGAACTGCGTCCTCCGGCTCAGTCCTCACCCCTCGCTCCTTGCTCCTCACTCCTTACTCCTTACTCCTTACTCCTTACTCCGCCTCCCTTGCCCCTCCCCCTCTCCTACGGCCCCCTCCTCGACGCCCTCGTGGGTGTCAGTTGGCCCGCGCGCCGGCTTGCAGGGGCTGGGGCCGCGGGCAGCCATCCCTCGCGTCTGCGGGGATTGACCGCGGAATTCACCGAGTACCGCCCGTATCGTCAGGGCGACGATGCCCGGCGCCTCGACTGGAAGCTGCTGGCGCGAACCGACCGCGCCTATCTGCGCATCACCGACGATCATGCCATCCGACCCACTATCCTGCTGCTCGATGCGTCGGCATCTCTTGCCTTCCCCGAGGACACCCACGGCAAGTGGGTGCAGGGCTGCCGGCTCGCGGTCGGTCTCGCCGCGGTGGCGCGGAGCGATGGTGATCCCGTCGGGTTGATCGTCCCCGGCCCCAGCGGTGAGCTTCGGCTTCCGCCCCGCGCTCACCGGCTGGCCGTCGCGGAGATCGCCCGTGCGCTGGATGAAACGACGCCGGCGGGTTCAGCGTCCCTCGTCGCGAGCCTCGATGGGCTCCGGCGCGGCTCGCGCGTCGTGATCATCTCCGATTTCCTGGACGAAGAACAGGCGCTGCTGGAGCGCGCTCGTGCCCTGTTCGTACTCGGGGTCGAAGTGTTCGCCCTTCACGTTGTCGCCGAGGAGGAGCGGATCCCCCCCGCAGTCACTCGGTTGGCCGTCGATCCGGAGTCTCCACTGCGTCGGACGCTGCATGACGAGGTGCGTGAAGGATACGTCACGAATTTCACGCGCTGGCGCAGTGCCCTGGCCGAAGCATGGCGTCGCGCCGGCGCCGAGTTCACCGAGGTGCGCGCGGAGGAGGATGCTGCTGCCGTCATCCGCCGGATCGTGCGGGGCGCGGCCGACGACGGGGTAAGCCGATGACCTTCGCCGCGCCGCTCTGGCTGGCCGGTGCGGCCTCGCTCTCGGTGGGGGTCGTGGCGCTGCACCTGCTCGCGCGGCGGCGCCCACGGTCATTCGTCTATCCCACCGCCCGCTTCATTCCCGACCAGCGCGCCAGCGCGCCCGCCGTCGACCGGCGCCCTTCGGATCTTCTCCTGCTGCTGCTGCGTGTCGCGGTCATCCTGCTGATCGGTACCGCATTCGCCCGGCCGCTCCCCTCGCCACCTCGGCGCACCCTGCGCATGGTCCTGCTGGATCGCTCCCGTGCCGTCCCACACCTCATGGGTGACAGCACCGCGGCGCTGATGCACCAGGCTCAACTGATCCTGGTCTTTGACAGCACCGCCCATGAATGGAAAGCGTCATCGGGGATGGGCGACACGAGCGAGGCAACACCGGTCGGGTCGCTGTCGGCCGCACTGCTCGCGGCCGTGCGTCGTGCGCCGGGGCTTGCGACCAGCGGTGATTCGATCGCTCTGCAGATCATTTCTCCCTTCGCAACCGAGGAGTGGGACGAAGCGACGCTGGCCATCCGGAAGTTGTGGCGAGGGCGGATCGACCTGATCCTCGTGCCTGTGGCACCGCAGATCAGCCCACCCGCCGGAGGAAGCGATCTCGCCAACGACGATCCCCTTGGTGCGACCCTCGCGCTCCTCGGTCCCGAATCGACGCGCGATGCGCGGGTGGTGCGTACGCGTCCGGGTGCCGTGGACTCGAGTTGGGCCGCCGCTGGTGGCGCGCTGGTCTACTGGCCGCGTGAGGCGATCGACGCGCCTTGGCATACGGTATTCCGTGATACCGCCGGTGGCGTCTTCAGTGATGGCCGCGTCGTCGTCGCCCCATTCCTCCGCACGGTGCGTCCCCCCGATGGGACCGTGATCGCGCGCTGGGCTGACGGAACTCCCGCGGCGACCGAACGTCCTCTCGGCCGGGGCTGCGAGCGCGATGTGGCAATTCCCACCGCCATCGGCGGTGATCTCGTGCTGCGTCACGGCATGCAGGCGCTCACGCGCGGGCTGGTCGGGCCGTGTGGTGGGCGGCGCACTTTTGCGCCCGTGGCCGACGCGCTGCTCGACAGCCTCCGCGGTCCGCCGTCGCTCGTCGCAACTTCAGGGCTCACTCCGCCCACTGGAGGCAGGGTGCCTGCCTCTGGCTGGTATCTCGCCGCCGCGCTCGTACTGTTCGCGGCCGAGCCGTTGCTGCGGCGCGGAAGGAGATAGGGCATGCACGCGGCGACCAGACTTCGTCGGGCCCGGGCCGTATTGTTGCTTGGGGCGCTGGTGTCCGCCGTCGGGTGGGGCATGGGGTGTGGCGTGGCCCTGCTGCTCCTGCTCGCGCTGCTCGACCTGGGGCTCGGCCTCCCGCTGCTCTCGCGGCAGCTCGCCCTGATGGCGAGTGCCGGCCTTGCAGGCGGCGTGGTGCTCGCAATTCTCTGGCGAAACCGCGATGTGCTCTCGCTCGATGGAGTCGCGCTGTGGCTGGAGGACCGGGTTCCCGCGCTCCGCTATGCGCTCGTCACCCTGCGAGAGCGACGTTTTGCGTCGTCCGGCCCCACGCTCGAAGCAGTCGTCGCGACCACGAGCTGGGGTGAGGCACTGCGGCGTGCGCTCACTCGGGCGTCGTACCCTCTGCTTTTCGCCTCCGTCTCCGTCGCGCTGTTTCGCGCCCTCCCACCAGCCGTACGCAGCCGCCTCACCGCGCCGCATCGTGGCGACGTCCTCGATCACGCCGGGCCGGGAGGCGCGGTCCACCCGCTGCATCCACTGGTCGTGACGGTGACGCCGCCCGCCTACTCCGGACTTCCTCCTTCGGTCCTGGAGGATCCCCAGACGGTGCAGGCGCTTGCGGGAAGCGGCCTGCGGGTGGAAGGCGCGTCGACGGGAACCGGCGTGAGCGTGCAGCTCGGTAAGCGTGCGCTGTCTGTCACCGGTGCCCCGGATCGCTGGCGCGTGACCCTCACTATGCCGGAAACCGCAGCCCCGCTCTGGCTGAGTGCCGGGGCGCGTCG
The DNA here is from genome assembly GCA_039934355.1 of Gemmatimonadales bacterium. Classification (GTDB taxonomy): domain Bacteria; phylum Gemmatimonadota; class Gemmatimonadetes; order Gemmatimonadales; family GWC2-71-9; genus JADJOM01. The sequence goes on along the minus strand of JBDTMI010000061.1, from coordinate 12,497 downwards.
CCAGCTGCTGGTTCTCGAGCCCCGCATCGACTCGGTGCCCGTCGTTGAACTGCTGGCACCGGTACGCGACACCGTACGACGCGCGATCAACGGCGCCATCGCGTTGCGGGCGACTGCCACCGATGACTTCGGGCTGCGCGAGGGTTGGTTTGAGTACATCGTCAGCGCCGGCTCCGGGGAGAACTTCACCTTCCGCAGCGGCGTCATCGGGCGACATGAGTTTGCGTCGGTGCGGAGTGATGGACTGCGCGGACTGCTTCAGCTCGACTCCCTGCATCTCGCTCCCGGCAACGTCGTGTATGTGCGTGCGGTGGTCCGTGACCGCAACACCGTGACCGGCCCCGGACTCGGTGCTTCCGAGACCCGCACCATCCGCATTCCCCGACTCGACGAGGGGGACAGTGTCCAAGTCGACCCCGCCGCCCCGGCGCAAGGCGACTCGGCGGTGCTCAGCCAGCGGATGCTCATCATGCTCACCGAGGCGCTTGAGCGGAGTCGCCCGCGACTGCGTCGCGATACCGTCATCGCCGAATCGCGCGCCATCGCCCGCGACCAGTCCAGCCTGCGCCGCCGGGTCGCCGATGTCCTGTTCCTCCGGCTTGGTGGTGAAGTGTCGGCGGAGGAGGCGGGCGACACCGCGAGCCCCGCAGGCCTTGCTCCTGAAGCCCTGTTGCGTGCGGCCGAGCAGGCCACCGTGATCAATGGGGGCGAGGCGCTCGATTTCTCCGAGGATGAGACACCGGTCGTCGCACTCAACCGGCCATTGCTTGAAGCCTACAACGCGATGTGGGAGGCCGGCCGGGCACTGGAGATCGGGGAACCGGGCCGGGCGTTGCCGCCGATGCGCCTCGCCCTCGCGGCCATCCAGCGCGCCCGCCAGGCGGAACGGCTCTACCTTCGCGGTCGCCCCGCCCCGATCACTGTCGACCTCGCCCGGGTGAGGCTGACGGGCACGCGTGCCGACGTGATGCCGGACGCTGCCACTGGCAGGCCACTGGACGAGGGTTCTCCGGAGGCGCTGCTGGCACGTTTCACCCGTGCGCTAGGCCTCCTGCCCGACCCGGCGGCAACCGACTCACTGCTCCTGCTCCGGATCGCCGCGCTGGAGTCGGCGCCTACGTTCGCCGGCGCACTCGGAGAGCCGCTTGCTGCCCTGCGGGCCGGCCGCGACGCCACCCAGTCGCTGCTCCACGCCCGGCGGCTGCTGCTGCCCGCATCGGTCACCGCCTCCGGCCTGGCACCGTGGGACCTGCTGCCGTGAGCGAGTTCGTATTCGCCACTGCGGAGTACGCCTCGGGCGACTGGGACTCGGCGCCACTCGTGCCGGCCAATCTGATCGATTCCCTCGCCCGCTACACGTCGCTGGCTGTCGCTCCGCAGGGCGTCGTGGTGTCACTCGGGTCGACCGATCTCCTCCGCTTTCCGCTGGTGTTTCTCACCGGACACCTGCCGGTGCGCTTCACTACGGCTGAGCGGGCAATGGTGCGCACCTTTGTCGAGCGAGGCGGGATTCTCTTTGTGGATGACCACAACCACGACGTCGATGGCGGCTTCCATCGGTCGGCCACCGAGGAGATCGCCCAGGCGGTGGGGCCGCTCCGCCAGTTGCCCAACGATCACTCGCTGTATTCCGCCTTCTTCCCTTTCCCCGAAGGGCCCCCGACAACGAGTCAGGAACTGAATGGGTGGGGCGACAATCTGGTGCACCGGTACCTGCTGGCGGTGGAGCGCGCGGGACGCATCGCCGTGCTCTACAGCAACAAGGATTACAGCTCGGAGTGGAACTATCACCCCGAGACCAAGCGATTCTACTCCGTCGACAACACCCGCTTCGGGGTCAACATCGTGGTCTATGCCCTCACCCGTTGAGCGGTCACGTCTGGAACTGGGATGCAGGGCCGTGGCGCTCGCCACGCTGCTCTGGCTCACGGTGGAAGCGGTGGGCGCTCGTTCCGCCGGCACGGGCGTGGAGGTGACGGCACCACTCACGCAGCGGGCGCTCGCGGGCTGGTCCACCGCTCCCCTGGCCGATACCCTCAGTTTCCGTTTCGATACTGCGCCCAGTCGCCTGTACCGTGACTGGCTCGTCGCGCTGCGGCGCGCAGGCACCGGGATACGCTGGATCGACGGTGGCATTCCCGCGCTCGTCGTCGAGGCGGATCGCCGGCCCGACCCGGCAGGGGTCGTGATCGTTCGGGTGAGTGGCCCTGCCGGAGTCGCGGTGCGTCTCGACGACGACCTTGGTGCCCTGGACAGTCTCGTCCTCGGCTCCTCCGGCGGAACGCTCCGGCTCCCGTCGGCTGCAGGGCTGGTGCGGGCGACACTCCGGACTCCTGCGAGGAGTGTGATCGCGACGTCCGCTTCCGGCCCCGTCCGGCCTCCGCGGCATGTGGTCGTGCTCGGCGCGGCAGGCTGGGAGATGAAGTTCGTGGTGGCGGCGCTGACCGAACGGGGCTGGGTGGTGGACGCCCGGTTCGGCGTGGCCCCCGGACTCGCGGTCACGCAGGGGCGGCCGTTCCCCCTCGATACCGCGCGCCATGCCGCCGTGATCGCCCTCGATTCCACCGCAGCGTCATACGCACGGTCGATCGTGACTTTCCTTCGCGACGGGGGTGGTGCGCTCCTCGCGCCGGATGCGGCGAAGATCACGGAACTTCGGGCGCTGGCGCCTGGCAGGATTGGAACCCTGGTGCGCCCTCCGCTCAGCACCGGTGGCTCGGTATCACGCGAGGTGCTCGCGCTGCACGAGCTGGCGCCCCTCCTCGATGATGCCTTCGCGCTTGAGCGTCGCGGCGCTCAGGTGGCAGTCGCGGTGCGCCGGGTTGGCGCGGGGCGGATCGGACAAGTGGGATATCGAGAGACGTGGCGCTGGCGCATGGCGGGTGGCCCGGATGGTATTGCGGGTCATCGCGCGTGGTGGGCGGCACTGGTCGCATCGGTCGCCTACGACGGCGGACCGGCTGCCGTCGGCACCGACGAGCCCGCTCCCCGTGCCGCCTTGCTCAGCACACTCGGCGCGCCATCAGTCGGGGCGGCCCACTCGTCACGCGCACTGTTTCCATTCGTGCTGATGCTGCTGATTGGATGTCTCTTTGGCGAGTGGTCGTCGCGACGGTTGCGCGGGGCGAGATGAACCTGGCGGGAGGCGGCCGGTCTCGATTGCAGCGGAGGGCATCAACACATGCTGGTGAAAGACGTGCCCGCGCGACCACACCAGTGCGGCGTGTGGTCGCGCGGCGTTCAGCCTCTTTCCCCCCGGGTGACGCGGCTTGGAGGCGCGCCGCCCGGATTTATGTCCTGCACCGATCGTTGCCGACCGAGTTGCCGAGGAACGCCAGCATTCCGGCGGCAATCACGCCGCTGGCAAGAATGTGTTTCAGAGGGTCTCGATCATCCTGTCCCGGGACGCAAAAACAAAAAAGCGCCGCGGACAGTGGTGTCCGCTGGCGCCTTCGACTCCGAGGACCAATTCCTCGTCGACAAGGACCGATTCATCTGTTTCGTGCCCTCACCTGCGCAATGACTCTAATCGCTGCTCACGGCTCGCGCAAGTTGCGCGAGGAGCTTTTTCGGCGCCGTGAACCGCCAGGAGTCTTCCAGGAGAATGCGGAGTTGGGGGTTCTTGACCATCGACAGCCGCGCCAGCACCGCCGGATAGCCTCGATAGTGATCGGTCACGAAGAAGATGCCTGGCTGCGCCTTGAGCATGGCGTCCCGGCTGTCGAAGTCGACCTTCAGCACGAGCGTCTCGCCGTCCTCCCACACTCTGGCGAAGAGCTTTCCTTTGACCCGGAGCGCCGGGGTGCCATAGGACATGCCCGTTTCCACTCCCGGCAGGCGGCCGCCCGCGAGCACCACACGGGAGAACCCGCTCGGCTTCTGTCCTGCTGCGGTGGTGGCTGTCTTGCGTCTCATCGATGCAGGATCAGAATGGAGAGAGGCCGAACGGCTGCGGCCGATGCGATCGCGGTACCTGACGGTGTCCGCCTCGCCGACTCAGATCGTGGACCCGGCCGTGGAGTCGTTCGATGGGGCGTGGCTGTCAGACACGCCGAGCTGCCGGAAGAGCGGGTGCAGCGCCATCGGGAGCCAGACACTTTTCGACTTGTGAAAGACCTCCCAGGCGGCGGTGATGCTGCCGAGCCGCACCACCTGCGAAAACTCCTCGCCCATCGCGAACGTGTATTCGATGCCGGCCGGACAACGAACCTTGATGCGTGCCATGCGTGCCACCTGGATGACGGGGTCGTGTAAGCAGTAAGGCAACTCCCGAGCCCCGTTGCCAACGTGTTGATGGACAAGGCACTTCACGATCTGTCACAATTCCACAGGAGATTCCGGTGGCTCGTTCTGCCAGATCGATCCGATACCGACTCACTTTCGGGCAATCCAGCATGGGCGGCGGAAGGTGAGCCGTGGGCAGTCGGCGATGTGGGCTGCGTCACGCTCGACTGTTTTCATGCCAGCCGCTATTTGAATAGCAGGGACACGCTGTAGATGATCAGCCCTGCCAGACCGCCCACCAGCGTGCCGTTGAGCCGGATGAACTGCAGATCGCGTCCGACCGCGAGTTCCAGACGCAGCGCTGCGACCTCCGGGTCCCATTGGCGCACGGTGTCGGCGATGAGGTCGCCCACCTCCTGCCGGTGCCGTTCCAGCACCGAGGCGAGAAACGTCGTCAGGAACTCGTCCAGCTCTGCCAGCCGTCCGGCATCCGCAGCGAGCGATGCTCCGACCGCGCTGATACCGCGGGCCAGGGGAGCGAGTGTCGGCTGGTCCGCGTCACCGGTAAACCGCTCGGCGGCGGCGCGAGCCCGATCCCACAGCGAGGTGGCAAACTCCTCCACTGCCGGGTGATCCAGCAGGTTCCCCTTCAGCGTTTCGGCGCGGGCCGCCACTTCGGGAGAGTGTCGCAGCCGGTCGATGAAGTCGCGGAACTTGGTGTCGAACTGGAGCCGCAGCGGGTGCTGGGGGTCCGCCTGGACCTCTTCAATCAGGCGTTGTGTCGCGGCTTCGAGCTTCCGATGAAAGGCATGGTCGACCGCGCCCGGCACCCACCAGGGACTTTCCTCCCGGATCTTCTGTCGCAACTCATCCCGATTTTTCTCCAGGGAATCGCGCACCAGCTTCAAGGCCTCATCCAGCAGCACCTGATGGCGATTCTCGGCCGCGACCACCGAGAGCAGGTTGCCGACCATCGGGGCAAGCGGGACGGCCTGGAGCCGGTTGACCGCCGTATCGCGAATGAGGGTGCGGATCTCCTCCGCCGGCATGGCCTGCACCGCCTGGGCGACACCCGCCGCGAGGTGCCGCGCGAGTTGCGCACTGTGTTCCGGATCGCTGAGCCAGCGTGCGATCCGCTCGGAGAGTCGCATCGACTCGAGACGAGCAGCGAGGACGTCCCGGGAGAGGAAATGATTCTGGACGAAACCGCCCAGCACCCGGCCGATCCGTTCCTTCTGAGTCTGGATGATCGCCGTGTGGGGGATGGGAATCCCGAGGGGATGACGAAAGAGGGCCGTCACGGCGAACCAGTCGGCGAGACCACCGACCAGCGAGGCTTCCGCGGTGGCACGCACGAACCCCAGCCACGGATGCGCTGGCTCGAGCATCCGCGCAATGACAAAGATGACGAAGGCCAGGCCGAGCAGGCCGGTCGCCATCCGCTTCATGGCCTTGAGCTCGGCGCGGCGGGTGGCCTCATCCCGGATCGGTGCCGGTGCGGCTGGCCGACTCGTCGAAATGGGCGGGGAGGGCGGAAGTGCCGGGAGACTGGTCATCGGGTCAGCGTAACTACGCCCGGGCGCCAGCAGAGATTCTCAGCATGGTGGAGAAGGTAACCCGTTCGGGTCCGGTCCCGGGCGCGTCCGGCGGGGTGGGAGAAGGCCGCTATCTTCGGTGGTTCCTCTCGCGCTCACCTCCTGCCGGGACTGCCGTGGCGATCTCCGCGACGATCTACAACTTCACCATCGAACTCGCCGACGTCGACCGTGGGGTCTACGAATCACTTGCCCTCCGGGTCGCCTGCCACCCGTCGGAGGCGGAGGACTACCTGCTCACGCGCGTCCTGGCCTATTGCCTGGAGTTCGCGGAGGGCATCAGCTTCGGCAAGGGGCTGGCGGAGCCGGACGAACCGGCCCTCACGGTGCGGGACCTCACCGGTGCGCTCAAAGTCTGGGTGGAGGTCGGCTGGCCCGATGCGGCCCGGCTGCACAAGGCGAGCAAGGCCGCGCCCCGGCTCGCCATCTATACGCACAAGGATCCTGCCCAGCTGGTCCGGACCCTCGCCGGCGAGCGCATTCATCGCGCGGACGCGGTCGAGTTGTATGCCATCGATCGGGAGCTGCTGGCGGGACTGGTCGCGCGACTTGAGCGGCGAATGACCTTCAGTCTCTCGGTGATCGAGCGGCACCTGTTCATCACGATCGGCGAGGAGACGCTTTCCGGAGGGGTGGAGCGGTATCCGCTGGGGTGACCTACCTGGCGGCAACGGCCTCGATTTCGAGCTTCCACTGGGGATCGAGCAATTGGCAGCAGATCACCGTCAACGCGGGTTGGTGCGTCCCCAGGTATTTCACCCGCAGCCGGACATTGGCCTCGTCGAATTCCGGGGCGGCCAGGTACATCCGGAGCGATACGAGATCCCCGTAGTCCATGTCCGCCGCCCGCAGGATCGTCCCAAGATGCTGCCAGATCTGCTCGCCCTGCTCCTCGAATGTCGCGGCCATGGTCGTGCCATCGACGTGGTAGCCGTTGAGGCCGCTGATGAAGAGCAGGCGCGCATCGCCACGGATCTCCGCCGCGTGGCTGTAGCAGCGATACGGGGGGAAGACCCCGGCGGGATTGTGTCGAATCACCGGCATACGATTCGCGCTCCCGGCTAGCGCCGGTCGCCGATCGCGGTATGCAACCGCTCGATTGCGGCAATGACCATATGCGGCTGCTCCTCCTCGATGAATCGGCCGGCGCCAGCCACGCTGTCGATGGCGAAGTCCGGCAGTTGCGCCTCGAGCAGGGCGATCTCGTCGGGTTTGATCCCGCTGGGATGTTTGACCATCCCCTGGAGCAGCCGGACGGGAATGTGGATTTCGTGCAGCCGTTCGCGCAGCGACTCCGGTTCTTTCGACTTGGACATCCGGCGCAGCGCATCGATCGAACCGTCCACGTCTGCGGATTGTCCGACGGTGTATTCGTCCACCACTGGTCCGGTGACCCACGTCGTGTCGCCCGAGTTCTCCACCAGGTCGTGCCACACCTTCTTGCGGATGGTGCCGGGACCGACGAAGAGCTTGGTGAGGAAGCCGCCGAAGCGAAGCGCATGCTTGAGTCCGGGAGTGGCGGCCGTTTCCGCCGGCCCTCCGTTGATCGAGAGCAGCCCGATCACCAGTCCCGGGCGCCGATACACCAGGCGATACGCCATCGCGGCGCCACCCGCCTGCGCCACGACCAGCGCCTCACTGACGCCCAGGCTGTCGAGCACGCTGCCGATCCGGTCAGCCTGGGCGGCAAATGAGTAATCCGCCTTGTCGGGATGGGCGGAGGACCCGAATGCCAGCGGTTCAATGACGATGCAGCGGAAGCCTGCTTCGACCAGGACGCTGGTGACGTGGCGGAAGCTGAACGCGCCCCCAAAGACTCCCGGGATGAAGACCACCGGTGCGCCCGAGCCCATGCTGGTGGTGCGCAGCGTCTCCTCGGGCGCGACGGTAACGTCCCGGACGACGGTCGAATCCTGCAGTGTGAACAGCGCGAGCAGCGCGAGAATCACGAAAACTCCATTGAAACGGACTGGCGGCACCCCACCCAGCGGGGCGGAAGCATACTCCCATGAGCCGTCAGCCGTCAGCCTAGTGGCTCGCCGCCAGAATCGGCTTGCTCAGCACGTAGTAGTTCGGATCCACCCGGAACTCGTCGGCGTTTCGCAGCGTGAGAGGCGCCGCCTGCCATGTCGCCGTGGGGCGGACCTCGCTGTACCCCGAGTCCGCCAGCATCACGCGAATCGGCAGCGCGAAGCCCGGCACGGCACCGACCCAGCGGTAGGAAAGCGTTGGGCCGTCGATCCGGTACTCCAGTGTCGGGATCGTGACCGTCGTGAGGTACTGCTGGAACACCGTGCTCAGATCGATGCCGGATTTCTGGCTGATATAGTCTTCGACCTGTTTGCCAGTGACGATCTGGTGGCGGAAGTCGGTATTCAAGCCGCGCAGGATGTCCCGCCATTTCGCGTCGTCGTGAATGACCTGGCGGATGGTGTGCAGCATGTTCCCCCCCTTGGGGTACATGTCGCCCGAGCCCTCGCGGTTGAGCCCGAACACGGGTACGATCGGCTCGTTGTTCCGGATACCGCGCCGGTTTCCGATCACATATTCCGATCCCGCGTTCGTCCCGCGCAGGCACTCCACGTACAATCCTTCGGCGTAATTCGCGAAACTCTCATGCACCCACATGTCGGCCAGGTCGGCGGTGGTGAGATTGTTGCCCCACCATTCATGCGCGCTCTCATGGACGATGATGAAATCCCAGTCGAGACCCTGACCGGTACCGGAGAGGTCGCGTCCGAGGTAGCCGTTCAGATAATGGTTGCCGTAGGCGATCGCACTCTGATGCTCCATGCCCAGGTGCGGCGTTTCGACCAGCTGGTACCCATCGGCGTACCAGGGATAGGGCCCGAACCATTTCTCGAAGCAGCCCAGCATCGATTTGACCTGGGTAAACTGTCGCCGGGCGATGTCCGAGTGATAGCGGAGTGGCCAATAGTTGAGCGTGAGCCGCCCGGCCTCGCCGTCATACGCATCGGTGAGGTGATCGTACTCCCCCGTATTCACCGCGACATCGTAGTTGTTGATCGGCTGAGTGACGAACCACTCGTAGGTCGTGGTCCCGTTGCCGTTGGGCGTGACCGACCGAAGCCGGCCGTTGGAGACGTTCCTGAGAGGATCGGGGACCGTGATCGCCACCCGCTGGCTGTCGGGTTCATCAGCCTGCGTGTCCTTGGTGGGCCACCAGACGCTGGCACCCAGCCCCTGACACGCCGTGGCGATCCAGGTGGCGCCGAGGCTGTCGCTCTTCCAGACAAAGCCACCGTCCCACGGGGCATTCCTGGCGGCGCGCGGATGCCCGTAGTAATAGACGGAGAGGATCTGCTGCTCCCCCGGTCGCTGCGGCGCGACCAGATGCACGAAGAATGCGTTGCCATCACGACGGTACTCCAGCCGGACTCCCTGCTGGACGAAACTGTCCACCTGGAGCGGCCGCTGCAGGTCGACCTGCAGCTCGGTGGCTGATTGCAGCACCCGGTAGCGGATGTGATTCACTCCACGGATCGTGCTGTCCACGGGGTCGATGGCGACGTGGAGATCGTAGAAGGCGACATCCCACCAGGCGCGTTGCGGCGTGATGGAACCACGCAGGCTGTCGGCGTGGAGCACCGCTACGGAGTCCTGGGCCTGGCTCGTCGCGAAGGGAACCGTGAGCAGGGCGGCGAGCCAGAAAGTCGGGCGCATGCGGGGAATCATCCGGGAGGGTGAGCAGCGAAGTTACTCATTCCGGCGCGGGCGGCAAAATCCGTCGCCCTACCAGCGCCTCCCCCAAAACGGACGCGGCCGCCCGAAGTCCAGCCCGAACCGGAAACCGAAGCCAGGACCGTACCCTGGTCCGCAGCCGATGCAGGGGAGGTAGTAGGCGGAGTAGTGCGGACCGTACCAGCGGCCGTGTCCCCCGACATCATCGCGGGCGCTGACGGTATAGTGCACCACGTCGTAGTCGTAATGGGTCGTGCTCATTCGCTCGACCAGATCCAGCAGGCGCGTCTCGGCATCATCGCCGCTGGCCGTGTCCGCAAGCGCGCGATAGTCCCAGTGGCCGTTGCGGGTGACATCGTCGAAGCGGAACGGGGCATCCGAACGCGCGGCGACCAGCGTGCCGCCGCCTTCGTGCTCCGAGACAGTGAAGGCTTCCCGGTCACCGCGACCATGGATCTCCCCTTCGCGGCCACCGCGCCAGCGGCCATCATCCTCGGGATCGAGCGGGTAGAGTACCCGGACGCGACCATCGGCATCGAGCCGCAGCACGAGGAGATAACCGTCCTCGGCGGTCCGGACCTTCACGCGGGCGCGATCGCCGCGGACCAGATTGTCGTCGGACAGCCGAAGTCGGATCGGGGGATCGTCGGCGCGATCGTATGGGACAGCCATCGGCGGCGCGAGTGGGAACAGCAGCGAAATGGCGAGAGTGGCAAGCATGGGGTCCTCCTGACCTCAGTAGTGCGGCCGGCAGAATCTCAAGAAGCATACCTTGATCTGGCAGCGGAAGATCTTCTCCACCGCTTCCGGGAGACGCCGTGCTGCGACAGCGTGGCACTTCGTGCGGGCGAGTTGTCACCACGGGGGCCGGAGTGGCCCTCTCACGCGAGGCCAAGGGCCCCGGGTGGCGCGCTGCGGGGGAAGGGTCTATCTTCAGGCCACTTCTGGTGCGGGAGAGACAACCCGCCCAGCCTTGTCGCGCGGAAAACGATCCGCGAGTCGAAGGCGTGCACCGAACATCCTCAGGGGATGCCGGTGGCGCCTTTTTTCGTTGCTCTGGGCTCTATTCCCTTAGGCAGGAGGCCATATGCGTCCGCTCGTCCTGATCGGCATCATCGTCGCCATCATCGGTGGCATCCTCCTGTACAATGGAGGCAACTTCACGACCCGCAAGAGTCTGGTGGAGATCGGCGATGTGAAAATCACTGCGCCCGATGAACATGCGATTCCCAAGTGGGTCGCCGGCATCGCCATCCTGGCGGGGCTCGGCCTCGTGATTGCTGGCACTCAGCGGCGCGGCTCAACCTGAATCAAGTCCGGGACACACGACACGCAGCTTTCCACGGAAAGGAAGGGATGAGATGACACTCCAGACCATCAGGAATTTCGAGGAACGGTGGGTCTCGCTTCGCAAGCTGGCGGCCGCGCAGCTCAAGGATCTGAAGGCCGATCGGAAGACGGTCGCGAAGCAGATCCGGCAGTACAAGGTGGCGAAGGACGTCGCGCGGCTGCGCGGTGCGATCGCGCACTCGAAACAGGTGGAGCGCGCCCTGGCGGCCACCACCCGATTCATCGAGACGAAGGATCGGGTGGTGAAGGAAGCTTCCCGGCGTGGCAAGCTGCTGAAGCGCGCCCTGACCTGAGTTATCTTTGGCGCCGCCGGTCGGGTCAGGATTGATCCGGCCGGTGGCGGTATCACGCGCTCCGCGCTGGTGCCGGAACACCTCTCCTCCGTCACCCCCATGCCTGGTCAGCACTTTGGCACGATCCGCCGCTGTACGCCTGCCGATGCGCCGGTCCTTGCGGAACTTGGGGCCAGGCTCTTCCGGGAGGCGTACGGGACCACCCATCCCGAGCCCGACCTCACGCCCTATCTGGCACAGACATTCGACCCGCGACAGCTCGCCACTGAGCTGGCGCAGCCAGAGGTGTGCGTCCTGTTCGCACTGGATGCATCGCACCAGGCCATCGGGTATGGATACGCCCGGGCGTCGGACGCCGCGCGACCCGCGAGCGTGCCCGGTCTCCGGCCCTGGGAGATCCTGCGGTTCTACGTGGATGCCCAGTGGCAGGGGCGTGGTGTGGCGGCACCGCTTTTCGCTGCGTGCACCTGGGAAGCGCGTCAGCAGGGCGCCGACGCGATCTGGCTTGCGGTGTGGCAGGAGGCCAGTCGCCCGCAGGCGTTCTATCGACGGATGGGTCTTGAAGTCGTCGGAACCACGGTATTCAAGTTCGGGCAGCGTCGTGATGCTGACTTCGTCCTGGCGATGCCGCTTCACCCGCCAGAAATGATCCGGCGCCGCCCAACGGTGTGACGTGAGGCGGCGCCGGATCGGTCCGCCGCGGTCAGCCGGCGACGTTCAACTGCGTTCCGGTGGTTGACGCGGAGCTGCTGGCATAACTGAAGCTCACGCTGACGTAGGTGAGCGTCATCGAGATGCTCATTCCCGGCTGCGGCATCACGTCGGCGCTGACCCCGCCGCCCTCCGGTGCCTCGTGCGCGTCGCGGAACATCTGGAGGTGCTCCTGCAATACGCCGAAGGCGGCTTTCGCATTGTCCATGTTCCCGGCCCGCAGCGACGTACCAATGGCGCTGAAGTCGTTTTTCAGTGTCGCGGTCGCGCCCGGGTCGCCTTGGAACCGGCGAAACATGCGCCCGCCACCGAACTCCTTCAGCTTCTGCCACGCCGCCTTGGCCCCGTCCAGGTCTCCCGCTTCGAGCGCCTGCGTCAGCTGTTCGCGTGCATTCCGTCGTGCGTGCCAATCGCCGCTCACGGCGTTCGGCTGGGTCTGTCCCGAATGGCGGGACACGCCTGACATTGACATGATCAGGTCCCTCTCGGTCTGGTGTGAAATGAAATCCTGTACGTCAACCATCGGTCAGAGAGGACTCGGACTTGAGCCCGGCCGATGGTCGGCGACAGAATTGGGTTAGGTTTGGGCCGTCAGCCGTCAGCCGTCAGCCGTCAGCCGTCC
>JBDTMI010000060.1:0-21119 GCA_039934355.1 Gemmatimonadales bacterium | reverse complement strand
CGGCCCCATCGTCTATCGGTTAGGACGCGACCCTTTCAAGGTCGAGAGACGGGTTCGACTCCCGTTGGGGCTATGGTTCAGGATCCGGCGTCACGCTTCGGTGTGGCGCCGACAGTTTTCCAGAGCGCCGCTAGCTCAATTGGCAGAGCAAGTGACTCTTAATCACTAGGTTGAAGGTTCGATTCCTTCGCGGCGCATTTACGACGCAACGCCTCCGGTCCCGGGACCGGAGGCGTTGTTGCCTGCAGGGCGGACAGGGCTCAGTGCGGCCAGAGGCGGAGTGACTGGCGCGACTGTTTCCTCGACCCGCGGCACAGCCATGTTCACAGCTCTTCGGCGAACGTCGCCAGTGGCGCGGCCAGCATGAACCCGGTGGCGAAGCCCACAGCCCAGTTGAGCAGCACATGATCCGTCATGGAGTCCTCAGGCGGGTCGGGTTGGTCGGGAGCATCCCCTCGGTCAGGAGCAGCGTGTCGAGGGGTGTGAGATACTGCCGCACCGCATCAAGGGTCATCACTGGTGCCGACGTCGGGCCGATCCCCGGTGGAGGAGGAAGCTGCGGCGGGGTGACCGCCGCCACCGGCAGCACCAGCGGGCCCGGCAGCGGCGACGCACCGTAGAGGGTGCGGTACATCGCGATATTGCGCTGGATGATCCGCACGTAGTCGCGGGTTTCCTGAATCGTGATTCGCTCGACGAACAGCTCCGGATCCGTCGCGGCTGGACCCGTCGCCCAGTTGCCGATCCGGCCGGCACCGGCGTTGTACGAGGCCAGGGCACGGGTGTGGTCACCGTCATAGCGCCGCAGCGCGAGCGAGAGGTAGTAGCTGCCGAATCGAAGGTTGGTACCCGGGTCGAGGAGCCGCTCCGGCTTCCATCCGGACACCCCGAGGGACCGGGCAATCTCCCGGCCGGTCGCGGGCATCACCTGCATCAGTCCGAGGGCGCCCACCCGAGATTTTGCCGCGGCGTTCCAGGCCGACTCCTGCCGGATCAGTGCCGCCACCAGATTCACGTCCAGCCCGAACAGGACAGCGTTCCGGCGGAGTTCCTCCGGGTGAAGCAGCGGAAAAAGCAGACGATAGGTGCGGGCGTCCTGTGGTGCACCGGCCCGCAAGGCCCGCCGCGCCAGCGCCACCGCGGCCGAGGACTGATCTTCGCCGCGCAGCAGGCTGGCGGTGGCCAGCAGGCGTTCGGTGGTTGGGCTGGGCTCGGTGAGGAGCGCCTGGATTTCCCACCCCAGTTCCTCACTCAGGGCGAGACTCCGCAGCGTGGCGAGGCGGGCGGCGGTGCTGTCGAGATCCCTGTAGCTGCGGAAGCGCTCCGGAGCGGGCTTGGGTGCCCACGAGGCCACGCCGAGACGCCGCGCACTCGCGACCGCGTAATAGGACAGCGAGTCGCGCGCGATGACGGACTGCCACAGCAGCTGGGCGTGGGACAGTTCGCCCACCCGCTCGTACGCCCGGCCCGCCCAGTAGCCCGCCGCCTGGCCATCGCCGCCGCCATCCAGGAGATGCACCCGCTCCCATTCGTCGGCCGCCTGCCGACTTTCGCCCTGCTCCCAGCTCAGCAGGCCGGCGAGAAAGCCGCCACGTCCGGCGTCATCGTGATGCGGGAATCGGTGCACCAGCTCGAGCCAGCTGTTGCGGGCACGGGCGCTGTCTCCGCTGCGCCAGCGGAGGTCCGCCAGGAGGAACAGCGCGCGGCCCGCACTCGCGGCATCACTCCCGTCGGCCGCCAGCCCTTGGAGCAGCCGCCGGGCATCCTCGCTCTGGCCCAGGCGTGAGAACGACTGCGCCTGCTGCAGCCGCGCCGCCGGCGACTCGGCGGATCCGGCAGGGATCCCAGCCCACACAGCGATGGCCTCGCGGTGACGGCCGAGCTGGGCCAGCGCCCCAGCAAAGGCCATGCGGTCTTCCGGTGTCGCCAGTCCCGCCGATATCGCGCGGGGAAAGAGCACCGCCGCCCGGGCAGCCTGACCCCGGGTACGGGCGCATGCACGGGCGACGGTAAGGGCTTCCGCGGGCGGCAGCTCGAGTCGCTGTGCGAAAATGAGGTCCGCCGCCGCCTGGATTTCCGTCGTCCCTGCCTTCCCGCCGATGTACTCCACCAGTCGGGCGGTGAGCGCCCGTCGCTCTGCCGCACTGGTCGCCACCCCGAGTCGGACCCGCGCGGCGTCCACGACCCGGCCGAGCGAGTCATACCGCACTGCCGCGCCGCGCGGATCACCGTAGCGCTCGCGTGCCTGCGCTTCGGTTTCCAGCAGATGGGCCCGGACAAGAGGCAGGCGGATCCGCGCGTACAGCGTCGCCCGTCCTGCGCTGTCGGCTGTCAGCAGCGCGGCACGCCGCAGCAGCCAGTCGGCGACATCCGGGATACCCTCGGCCGCCACGAGATATTGGCGGAGCGCTTCGGCAGACCGGCCGGCGCGGGCGGCGGCATGCGCGGCCTTCAGCGAGTGTTCCGGTGTGGCGCCGGGGAAGGGGGGCTCGTCGGTCGGAATGGCGAAGGCCCGGTGCGTCGTCGACAGGACGGCGAACAGGGCGATCAGCATCACGGACCGGTGCGTGCGCATGTCCGCGGGATTACTCCAGGCCTGCCGAGACCTGGAACTCTGCTCGGCGATTCTGCGACCAGGCGGTCTCGTCGCTGCCGAAACTGGCCGGCTTTTCCTCTCCGTAGCTCGTGACCTGGAGCCGGCCACCGGTCACCCCGTGTGACACGAGATACTGCTTCGCCGCCGCGGCGCGCCGGCTCCCCAGGGCCAGGTTGTATTCATCCGAACCGCGCTCATCCGCGTGGCCGGAAATCGTGAGCGCCACAGCCGGAAAGCTCCGCAACACATCGAGCTTCGCGTCCAGCAGCGAGCGTGATGTCGCCGAGAGCCCGGCCTGGTCGAACTCGAAATACACTTTCTGCTCGATCGTTGCCCGGGCGCGCGCTGCCGCCTCACGCCGGCGGGCCGCCTCTGCGGCGGCGGCATCGCCCGCAGTAGGCGCTCCACCCACCGTGCCGCTCGGCGCCGACGGACCCATGGAGCCGTCGGTTGAGTTCGGCGACGACTGCGGTGCGGGTGCTTCCGGCTTTGGCTTGCCACCGCAGGCGCTGAGCAGGAGCAGCGAGCCGAGGCCGGCCAGGAGCGTGAGCGAGAGGGTCCGGGAATTCATATGCATCCTGTGCGGGAAGGAATCAGGAAAGAATGGAACGGGCGGAGGCGCCGTGCCAGAATCGTGGTACTGCTCTGCCAGCGACCCGCTCCCCCGCCAGCATGACGGGACACGGCGCCGCCAGCGTGACCCGGGTGGCGGTGGAACCGAGTTTGATGGACTGGAATCCGGTCCGTCCATGGCGGCCAAGCATGATGAGCGCTGCATCGCGCTCACGGGCTTCCTGGGTCAGCTCGAGCCACGGTGTCCCGCGGCGCGTGATGATGCTGCGATGGCTGATGTCGCAGTCAGCGGACCACTGGCGGGCGTCCTCGTCGAATTCAGTGGAATCCTCTCGTGCGCCGTCAATGACGTGCACCACGAGCACTTCACCATCAAATCGACCGGCCAGCGCGCGCGCGATCAGGTAGGCGCCGCGCGCACCCGCGGAGAAGTCCGTTCCAACGAGGATCAGGATGGGTTCCATGCCGCGCGCCGTGAAGGTGATGGTCGTCTGACTGACTGCTATGGAAGCAAGCCCCGGGCCGATCAGCCGGGAGGCCGGATGAAGTCGACTCGGCTGATTCCACGCTGGCAGCGGCGAAGAGGGCGACTGGGAGTCGCGTCGTGGGAGGTTGAGGAGGGGGCGAGAGAGGGAAACGGGGGACGTTCGGCGCAAGGGACGGTACGATGCGACAACACCCTTCATGCCGGATAGCGACCGGGCCGGGGAGGCACTGGGGCATTGTGCCCCATCGGTGTGGCTGGGCGCTACACACTCCCTCCTTCACTACTTCCGGTGGAACGGTATTCCTCGAGCTTGCGGTAAAGCGTCTTCCGGTCGAGTCCAAGCAGTTCTGCCGCGCGGGACTTGTTGCCGGCAGTCTGGCGCAGCGTCTGGAGGACGTACAGCCGCTCGAGTTCCTCCAGCGTCAGCTGCTGTTCAGCGGCCCGGGTCACCAGGCCGGCGGATTCGCCACCGGCACGGATCCGCGCGGGCAGGTGCTCGGGGAGGATTTCTGGTCCGTCGGCCAGGGTGGCCGCGCGGAACACCGCGTTGCGCAGCTCCCGCACGTTTCCCGGCCAGGCGTAGCTGGTCAGGATCGCGAGCGCTTCGGGGGAGAAGTGCGACGGTGCCTGCGACGCGGCCCGCTCCGGGACCGCGGCGGGGAGAAAACTCTTCGCGAGATCCGGGATGTCCTCGGGGCGTTCCCGCAGCGAGGGAACATCGATTGTCAGGACATTGAGCCGCCAGAAGAGGTCATCCCGGAATCGCCCGGCACGCACCTCCGCCTCGAGGTCCCGGTGCGTGGCGGCGATCACCCGCGCGTCGACTTTTCGCGCGACGGTCCCACCGACGCGGCGCACTTCGGATTGTTCCAGAACTCGAAGCAGCTTCGGTTGGAGGGCAAGCGGGAGCTCCGCGATCTCGTCGAGGAACAGCGTGCCGCGGTCGGCCACGTGGAACAGGCCGTCCTTGGTGCGGTCGGCGCCGGTAAAGGCGCCCTTTTCGTGACCGAACAACTCGGACTCGAGCAGCTGTTCCGGCAGCGCCCCGCAGTTGACCGTGACAAACGCCCCGCGGGCGGAGAGCTGGTGCAGCGCGTGCGCCACAAGCTCCTTCCCGGTGCCGCTCTCACCGGTGACGAGGACCGCATGCGGGGAGCCGGCGGCGCGCTCGATCATGCTGTACAGCTGAAGCATGGGCGGCGCCGAGCCGATGAATCCCGCCACCGCGGGACGCGACGCTGGTGCCCGTCGTGGCGAGCGGCCGGCAGCGAGCGCCTGGCTGACGGCATGGAGGAGATGCTCCGTGCCGAGCGGCTTTGTCAGGTAGTCGAAGGCGCCGGCCCGAGTCAGCTCGATGGCGGAGGCGATCGTGCCGAAGGCGGTCATGATGAGCACATGGACACCCGGCAGCCGCTCGCGGACCTCCCGCAGCAGCTCCTCGCCGGAGCGGCCCGGCAGCATCAGGTCGGTGAGAATCAGGTCGGGAGGGCGGGACGTCTCCAGATGTCGCAGGGCGGCTTCCGCCGAGCCGAAGGAGATCGGCGTGTACCCGGAGTCGCGGAGGGCCTCCTCGAGGAACTCCCGCAGTTCCCGGTCATCCTCGACCACCACGATCTGATCAGCCACGCATCGACTCCGGGGCAGGGGGCAGCACGAGGCGGAAGATGGCGCCGCCGGCTGGTGCGTTGCGGGCGTCGAGCCAGCCGCCATGCTCCTGCATGATGCTCTGGGCGACGACAAGCCCGAGGCCGGTGCCGCGGGCCTTGGTCGTGAAATAGGGCTCGAACAGCTGAGGCAGCGCCTCGGGTGTGATGCCCGGGCCGTTGTCGCGTACTTCGATGATCGTCCAGCGACTGTCCGTCATGGCGGCGGGCATCGGCGTGCCTGCCAGGGGAAGTTGGGCGAGCGGGATCGACACCGCCAGCCGGACCATCACCGCTCGCTCTCCATCCAGCCCCTCCAGGGCCTGCACCGCGTTGAGCAGCACGTTGACCAGGACATCGTGCAGCAGGTCGGGATCGCCGATGACTGGTGAACTCCCAGACCGTTCCGCCGTGACCTTCACGCCGGCGCGGTGGAACTCCGCGTCCAGAAAGTCAAAGACGCCGTTCAGCACATTGCCGAGGTCGATGGCGCGGGGAACGAACTCACGACGCTTGGCGAATCCGAGCAGGTTCTGCACCGTGGTCGTGATCCGGCTGATCTGGCGAATGATGATCTGCAGCTGGCGGGACTCATCGGTCTCCGGTGGCACCCGGCGGAGCATCAGCTCCGCCCGCCCGGAGATCACGTTGAGCGGGGCGGCAATTTCATGGGCCAGCCCGGCAGCAAGATTGCCGATCGCGGCCAGCTTCTCGGTCTCCCGCAGCCGCCGCTCGAGACCGACCCGTTCCTCCGCTTCCCGCGCCTCGTTGCGGCGCGCAGCCTCCAGATTTCCCGCCATCCGGTTGAGCTCACTGGCCAGCACGGCCAGCTCGCTGCTCGTTCCCTCGTCGACGATCCGATGGGCCAGGTTCCCGCCGCCCAGCTCGCGCGCGCCGAGGACCAGCCGTTCCATCGGCTGGGCGACAACCCGCCGTACCAGCCACAGCGTGGTGGCGGTCAGCGCAATGAGAAGCGCCAGGGTATTGAGAAAATATCGGCGCCGGACCTGGGCCTGCTGGGCCTCGACGAAGTCCATGGGCTGCGCCACTTCCACGGCGCCGGTGATCCGGCCTCGGGGGCCGTGCAGTGCGCGCAGGACGGAGAAGACCCTCTCCTCACCGATGGCCCGCTCCAGGGTGACCGTCGTGCCCGACTGCAGGACTCGATGGAGCAGCGCCTCGGGAGGCGGCCCCGGGGCGTTCAGCGGGTCGGAGGCGAGGACCTGGATACCCGCGGAATCGTACAGGATGATGCCGTACACGGTCGGTTCCCGGCTCACCTGGTCGATGATGGCCTGCACCTGTTCGCTGCGCACGTCACGCAGAGCGCCATCCAGGGCCAGACCAAGAGCGGTGGCATACGCACGTGCCTCCTGCTGGGCCGCCGGCACCACCGTCTGCTCGCGCTCGACCAGTGCCCACCCCGCCACGAAGATCATGATGGCGGTGACGGTGGGGAGCAGGGCGAGGAGCAGTCGGGTACCGAGTTTCACGCTGGCCGTTCGCAGGAGTATGGTGTGGGGCAGCGCCGGTGATCCGGGGCCAAGGCATGGTAACCCGCCGGGCCGCGCTCCAATAGCACCGGGCGTTGAAGGTTCGATTCCTTCGCGGCGCATCACTCGCAGCGGGTCGCTCTCCGGAGCGGCCCGTTTTGCTGTGCGGTGTCCTCGCGATTCCGCTCTCCGTCCGCCGAATGCATCGAGCGCCGTCATCATTCATGAACCCAGGGCGAACGGGCAGCATGGAGAAATGTCTGTGACCGGAAATACAGAACGCTTGACAGATTTTCGCCACACCGCTATCTCAATTCATTACAACTCACCCAATTTGTAAGACTCGCCTGACTCTCGTTCGTGCGAGCCCGTGCTCCGAAGCGTCGATCGTACCCAGGAATTGCGGCGTCGGCCGTGACGCCGGGATTCCCACCGAGTCCCACCGCTTTTCTCCGCGCGCAGATGGTGATGGACAAGTCCAGGTAATCCCGCTCCGTTCCATGTCCCGTACCGCACACCTCAGGAGGCGGTATGATCAGCTGGTCAGTGAAGCGCAGGCCCGGTCCTCAGTGGGTTCGGTGGAGTGCGTCGCTGGTGTGTACTGCCCTGAGTCTGGGGCTCGCCTCGAGCCTGGCCGCCGACGCGCCGGCGGGCGCCCGGACCGGGTCGGCGGTGGCTGATGCCGACGGGGCGGGGCGACGCGCGGTGTATGAGGCGTACATCGCGGCGGCTGGCGGACGCGTCACGCTGAGTGCTCACCGGGAGGCGGCCATCCCGGCGTTCGCGAGAAAGTACAGCATGCCCTGCTCAGCCTGTCATACGGCGTGGCCCGAGCTCAATGCCTTCGGGCAGACGTTCAAGGACAACGGCTACCAGCTCGGCAACGACCGCGATTCCCCCATCTGGCAGAATCTCTCGTACTGGCCCATCGCGATCCGCACCACCCCGGGCTGGCGCATGGAGCGCACCACCCACCAGCCGGTGGATGACGGACTCGGCGGAACCAACAATGTCGAGAAAACCATCACCCAGTCGGGCTTCGATATCTCCGGGGCCGACCTCCTCATGCTGGGGACGCTCTACAAGGACATCACGTTCGGATTCGTGCCCACGATCGCGGACGGCGAGGGCGTCGGGATCGAGGCGGCATTCGTCCGGTTCGACAACCTGTTCAAGTCCCGCTGGGCCAACCTGAAGGTCGGCAAGTTCGAGATGGACAACATGCTCTCCGAAAAGCGGGGCATGATGCTCTCCAGCAACGGCGCCTTCTACCAGAGCTACCATTTCGTGGCGCCCGGGGACGGCACCGATTTCGGCATGGGCGACAACCAGATCGGGGTGGAATGGCTGGGGCATTCAGCCAACAGCTACACCCGGGCGAGTGTCGCCGTGCTGGGCAGCGTCGACGGCGTGCCGGGTCTGCCCTCAGGCAAGAGCTATGACGCCACCTTCACGCTGAGTCAGGCGTTCGACGCCGGCAAGCTCGGCCTCGAGCGGATCGGCCTGTATGGCTACCTCGGCCAGCGACCCACCACCTTCGAGACCTCCGGTGGCGCTCCGATTCCCGGCACCGGGACGAACAACAAGTCGTTCTACCGGGTCGGGGCGGTGGGCGATTTCTTCCTGGGCAATTTCGAAATGCTCCCGCTGTTCATGCACGCGTCCGATGACAAGGCCCTCGCGGGCGGCACCCGAAACGCCGTCTGGAACAGCGGATTGCTGGAATTGCACTACTACGTGAGCCCGCAGCTGGTCTTCACCCAGCGCAGCGAATTGATCCGGATGTCACAGCAGGCGTTGTCCGCGACACCGAGCAAGCTGGGAAATATCGATGCCTTCACGTTCGGCTATCGCTGGTACCCGATCATGTTCAGCCGGGCCGGGCTCGCCATGGTCGGCGAACTGTCGTTCACCAAGACGATCGGCACGGTCCCGCTGAGTGGGGACGGCGTGGGGATCGACCCCCTGTCGCCCAGCACCCCCGTGCGGAGCACCAGCGTCCTTCTGGCATTCGACTTCGACTTCTGATGAGGAGGCCTCAGGTGAGGAGAAGCTATCCATTGGCGGCACTCGGTGCGGGCCTGAGCCTTTTCCTGCTGGCCCTGGGCGCAGCACCGCTCGTGGCCCAGGAGACTGTCGTGGGCGGCGTGCATGGGAACGCCGCCGCAGGGAAGGAACAGTATCGCCGCTACTGTGTCGGATGTCATGGCCAGGCGGGCGACGGAAACGGGGAGAACGCGCAGTGGATCGATCCCAAGCCCCGGGATTTCACCGCGGCCACATTCAAGTGCCGCTCCACCCCGACCGGGACACTGCCGACCGACGAAGACCTCTTTCACGCCGTCACCCGCGGCTTCGTGACCACCAACATGCCGGCCTGGGCCCCGCTCACCCGGCAGACACGGGTGGATCTGGTGGCGTACATCAAGACGTTCTCCACCCGCTGGAGGACTCAGGGCGCGGGAACGCCGATCGTCATTCCCGCGGAAACACCCGCCACCATGGAGAGCCTGCTGCACGGCCGGGAGCTGTTCCAGAAGATGGAATGCTGGAAGTGTCACGGGCCGGCGGGGCACGGCGATGGTCCCGCCGTTTCCACCCTCACCGACAGCAAGGACAACCCGATCCGGCCGTACAATTTCTCCGGCGGCTCCCGTTTCAAGTGTGGCGAGACGAACCAGGACCTCTACCGGATCTTCATGACCGGTCTGGACGGCACGCCCATGCCTTCCTTCGCCGACAACATCCAGCCGGCAGATGCCTGGGATCTGGTGCATTTCCTCCGGACACTGCAGCCGCTCCCGACGCCGGAGGCGGCAGTCTGGCAGGCGTGGCTTCCCACCCACGCAACGGAGCTCAAGCCGATTGGGCCCGACGCGGGCGGGCAGTAGTGTCCTTCGATTCCTCTACCTGAAGCGGTGGTTGACCCATGCGTCCCTCATACTATCTGTCACTCGGCCTGGTGGTGCTGGCCACGTCCGCTATGGGACCGGCCGCCACGACCGCGCCCAGTGATGGATCCATCAGCGGCACCGTGACCTTTACCGGCACCCCGCCCAAGATGAAGCCGATCGACATGGCCAAGGAATGGACTTGCGCCAAACAGCACACCACGCCGGTGATGACCGAAAGCGTCGTGACCGGTCCCGGCAACAGCGTCCAGTGGGTGGTCGTGTACATCTCCGCCGGGGAGGCGGCACCCGGTGCCGCCCCCACGACGCCGATCCGCTACGATCAGAAAGGCTGCGAGTATCTCCCGCACGTGGCCGCGATGCAGACGGGCCAGCCACTCGAGATCTATAACGACGACCAGACCTCCCACAACATTCACCCGCTGGCAAAAGTGAATGCGGAGTGGAACCGGTCCACTCCCACCGGCAGTCCACCAATCAAGACGACCTACGACAAGCCCGAGTTCATCGCGGTCAAGTGCAACATTCATCCCTGGATGCACGGGTACTTCGCGGTCCTGTCCACCGCACACTACGCCGTGACGGGCAACGACGGAACATTCAGTCTCAAAGGGCTCCCGCCGGGCAAGTACACCGTCACGGCATGGCACGAACGCTTCGGCACGCAGAGCCAGGAAGTCACCGTCGCCACCGGCGAGGTGCCCAAGGTGGACTTTGTCTTCAAGGCGCTGCCGTACTGAGCGCCTGGCCTGCGTAAGGATGGTGACCGGGTCGCTCGCCAGGAGGAGGAGCGCCCCGACGGAGTCCAGCCTCATTCCGGTCGGTGGAGGCCAAGCACTGTGGGCAAACTGTTTGCAGCGGTGGTGGCGGTAGTCACTGTCATCTCGGCCGGCGTTTTCATCGCACGTATCTGGTGGCTTCCTCCCGACATCTCCGTGCTTGGATCCGGCATCGATCAGCAGATGACGGAGACGATGGTCGCGTCCGGCATACTGTTCGTGGCCTCCCAGCTGACGCTGGCCCTCTTTGCCTGGAAATATGCCGATGCCGGGGACGGTCGGCCGATCAAGGTCTTCCCGGGCGGCGCGACCCCGATGGTCGTGATCTCCATCGTGCTGGTCAGCGCCGAGATCCTGGTGCTGACGCTGGTTGGGACAAAGGTCTGGGGCGGCATCTTCCTGTCACCTCCCGATCCGAACGCGTTGAAGATTGATGTGCAGGCCGAGCAGTTCGCCTACTACTTCCGGTATCCCGGCCTGGACGGAAAGCTTGGCCTCGCCCATCCGGAGCTGATCGACGCCAGCGACGGCAACTTTTACGGCCTCGACTTCGCGAACGACACCACGGGGCGGGACGACATCGTGTCCGCCTCGCTCGTGGTACCGGTCGACCGACCGGTCCTCCTCAGCCTGCACGCCAAGGATGTGGGGCACGCGTTCTACGTCCCTGAATTGCGGATCCAGCAGGACTTCGTCCCCGGTCTCGTCATTCCGCTGCAGTTCACCGCGACCCAGGTGGTCAAGAAGGAAATCGTCTGCACCCAGCTCTGCGGTCTGGGGCACTTCAACATGCGTGCGTACCTGGACGTGGTGACGCCGGAGCAGTTCGATCAGTGGCTGAAGGACCAGGCACCGTAGCCGCCCGGCCGGTGGTTCACCCCCCGGGTGGGCGACCGCATCTCCCCTGAAAGGCCAGGTACATGCACGAGAGCTCGGCCCCACCGACCGGCTTCCTCCGCAAGCACGTCTTCAGCCTTGACCACAAGGTGATCGGCAAGCAGTACCTGGACCTGGCGCTGGTCGCGGTGGTGACCGGGATGGGGCTGTCGTGGCTCATGCGCTTTCACCTGGCCTATCCCGACATCGCCATTCCGGGGCTGGGCCGCTTCGCGCCGAACGCGGCACCGGGCGGGGTCATGACCCCGGAACTGTACCTGTCGCTCATGACGATGCACGGCACGATCATGGTGTTCTTCGTGCTGACCACCGCCCCGTTCGCCGGTTTCGGCAATTACGTCCTGCCCATCCAGCTGGGTGCGGAGGACATGGCATTCCCGCGCTTCAACATGATGTCGTTCTGGGTGACGTGCGTGGCGTTCCTCGTCCTGCTTGCGGCCTTCTTCGTGCCGGAGGGGCCCCCGATCTCGGGGTGGACCGCCTACGCGCCGCTGAGCGCCATCGGCAAGGACGCCGGACCCGGGCAGGGGATGGGGCAGACGCTGTGGGCGCTCTCGATCGCCATCTTCTGCGTTGGCCAGCTGCTCGGCTCGCTCAATTTCATCGCGACGACGCTGGACCTCCGTACCAGGGGCATGACGCTCATGCGCATGCCGTTCTCCGCCTGGGCGTGGTTCATCACGTCGGTGATCGGTCTGATCGCGTTCTCGGTGCTGCTGCCCGCCTGCATCCTGCTGATCCTCGACCGGGTGGCGGGGACCAGCTTCTTCATTCCTGGCGGACTGGTCGTCAGCGACCGGCTCCAGCCGCACTCCGGCGGCTCCCCGCTCCTGTGGCAGCACCTGTTCTGGTTCTTTGGGCATCCCGAGGTCTACATCGCCATCCTGCCGGGATTCGGCATTGTCTCCCACATTCTTCCCGCCTTTGCCCGGAAGCCGCTGCTTGGCCCCAAGGTCGCGCTGGTCTGCATGGGCGCCATCGGGTTCCTGAGCTACACCGTGTGGGGACACCACATGTTCCTCAGCGGCATGAACCCGCTGTCCGCGACGCTGTTCTCGGTGCCCACGCTGGTCATCACCATTCCGGCCACGATCATGGTGCTGCTGTGGATCGGGACGGTGTATGGCTCCCGGATGCGCTTCACCACATCCGCCCTCTTCTGTCTCGGTTTCGTCTCGGTCTTCGTGAGCGGCGGCATCAGCGGCTTCTTCCTGGCCCAACCCTCCATCGACACGTACCTCCACGGCACGTATTTCGTGGTGGGCCATTTCCACTTCGTAATGGGCGTCGCCGCGATGTTCGGCATCTTCGCCGGGACCTACTTCTGGTTCCCCAAGATGTACGGCCGGATGATGAATGAAACGCTGGGCAAGATTCACTTCACCCTGACGCTGATCGGCGTCTACGCCACCTTCATGCCGATGCACTATCTCGGTCTCGCCGGCAACGTGCGCCGGTATTCGGCCTTCACCGACGATTACATGAAGGGCTCGCTGCCGCTGCATCGGTTCATCACGATGGCCGCCCTGTTCACCGGGGCGGTGCAGGTCATCTTTTTCGTCAACCTGATCTGGAGTCGCCTGCGCGGCGCCCGGGCGCCGGACAACCCGTGGCAGGCCACGTCGCTCGAATGGTCCATCCCTTCACCGCCGCCGTTCGACAATTTCGGCGGGCACCACCCGGTCGTCCTCCACGGGCCCAACGAGTACGGCGGAACCGGACCGGCCGGTGACTGCGTGATGCAGGCGGCTCCCACGACCCAGGTGACGCGCTGAGATGGCAACGCTGAAGCTGACGTCCCCGGCGCGGACCGGCGTGTGGATCGGCATCGCGACCATCACGATGTCCTTCACCGCCTACACCAGCGCCATGGTGGTCCGACAGGGATCGGGGGCCGACTGGCAGCATGTCGCGCTGCCGAGGATCCTCTACGTCAATACGCTGCTGCTGCTGCTCAGCAGCGGGACCCTGGAAGCGGGACGCCGAAGGCTGTCGGTCGCCTGGCTTTCGATCACCATGGCGCTGGGGCTGCTGTTCATCGCGGGACAGGTCCTCGCCTGGCGCGAGCTGGCTTCCCTCGGGGTGTACCTGGCCACCAACCCGGCCAGCGATTTCTTCTACATCTTCACCGCGCTCCACGGCCTGCACCTGCTTGGCGGGATTGTGGCGCTCGGCTACGTCATGGTCCGTCTCCGCGTTTCGCGTGGCGGGCCGCCGCTGGCGGCGCTGAGTGCCGCATCGCTCTACTGGCACTTCATGGCGGTCCTCTGGCTGTATCTCCTGCTGGTCCTTGCAACGCGGCTGTGACCCGCCGCCGGAGGTGACATGACCGAGTCAGAGATGTCGCTGCCCCTGGGTCATGGGGCCGCAAGGGAGGCGTCGCCGTTCGGCATCCCCTCGCGGAAGCTGGTGATGTGGCTGTTCATCATCGCCGATGCCGCGACCTTTGGGGCCATCCTGTTCGGCTACGGCTACCTCCGGGCGGGGAGCCCGGACTGGACCCGGCCGTTCGCCTTCGCGCCGACCGTTCTCAACGGGATGGTCATGACCGCGATTCTGCTGACCAGCAGTCTCACGATGCTGCTGGCCGTCGCCGCGGCTCAGGCCGGCCGGCGCGAGCTCAGTGTCCGATGGCTCGGTCTCACGGCGCTGCTCGGGATCAGCTTTGCTGCCCTGCACCTGCGGGAGTGGTTCAAGATGTTCGCCGAAGGGTGGAGTCCCACGGCCAACCCCATGGGCGGGTCGGTGCTCTTCGGCGGCAGCTTCTTCAGTATCACCGGCCTCCACCTCCTCCACGTTGCGGCGGGCGTCGTGGCGCTGATCGTCATGGCGATCGGGTTCCGTCGCGGGCGATTCGACGCTGCGCACGTGGAGACCACCGGGCTGTACTGGCACTTCGTTGACCTGGTGTGGATGTTCGTCTTCCCCATGGTCTACCTGATGAACGCCCGCTGAGGCAGCTCCCGAGCGAAAGGCAGGATATGGCCGCCATGGAATCGACGCACGGGCCGGGAACACGGGTGTATGTCACCGTCTGGATCGGCCTGCTCGCGATCGTGGGTGTCGAGGTGGTGCTCACGTACATGGGGCTTGCGCCCGGGTTGCTGCTGGCGGCACTCCTGACGCTGGCGATCCTGGAAGCGGGGCTTGGGCTCCTGTACTTCATGCACCTGCGGTACGAGCGCCGGATCCTTTTCTGGAGCCTGGTTCCGTCGCTGGTCTTTGTGTTCCTCCTGATGAACCACCTGTGGCGGGATGCCGCGCGGATGGTCACGCTGCATCCCTGACGAAAGACCGAGCGATCATGGCCTGGCAGTACTGGTGCGCCGGGGTCACCGGCATCGACGCGATGATAAGGTTCATGCGCGCCATGTCCGGCGGGATGCTCATCCTGGTCCTGCCGTCGTTCTTCGTGTGCGCCGGCATCGCCAACATGGCCTACCGTCGGCGCGACACCTTTGCCGGGGAGTAGGCACCTCCACACCCGCCCCTGCCGAATCGGTCCGCCGGCGTAAATATCCATCCTCATGAATAGCGCGCGTCATCCCGCCAGCCGCCTCCCGGTGCACACCCAGCCTATTCATGTTGCCAGTCTCCGCCACCTTTCTCCGGGTTCCCCGAGCCCAGGCAAGCTGAGGTCGCCGACACCCCCGTCCCGGGCACAGAACTTGTTACTCGAGTGTACTTCTTGTGACATTTCCTTCCCGGGAGGCAGGTTGCCTCCCGATAAGCTTTGCCCACTCGCCACCGCCCCGGGGTCCTCCCATGCGGAACGCCACTCGCCTCGCAGTCCTCGCCACATTTGCCGTCCTCTCAGCCTGCGGTGGTGACGGGACCGGCCCCTCGGATCCGGTGGCGACCAGTCTGGCGATCAGTGCGGGGAGTGGGCAGTCGGCGACGGTCGGGACGGCAGTCACGGTGGTGCCGGCGGTGATGGTCAAGGATCAGCGCGGGCACGGGATGGCCGGGGTCGTGGTCACATTCGCGGTCGCTTCGGGCGGGGGAAGCCTCACCGGCACTCTGGCGGTGACGACCGACGCCGGTGGCATCGCCCGGGTCGGAGGCTGGACCCTCGGAACGCAATCGGGGGCCAATAGTCTCACGGCCACCGTGGCGGGACTGACGCCCCTCACCATGACGGCCACCGGCACCGCCGGCGCTCCGGCCAGCCTTGTCTTCGGGACGACGGCGCCCGTCATCGCACAGAGTGGTGTGGCCCTCACCACCCAACCCGTGCTCCAGCTCAAGGACCAGTTCGGCAACAGCGCACCCCAGGCCGGCGTGGCGGTGACCGTGGTGATCGCGACCGGTGGTGGCACCCTCGGCGGAACGACCGTGGTGAACACGAATGCCTCCGGTCTCGCGACCTTCACCAACCTCGCCGTCACCGGCACGATCGGGGCGCGCACGCTGAGCTTCAGCGCCACCGGACTGCCCGCGCTACTCTCCGGGAGCATTCAGGTGAACGCCGGTGCACCCGCGAGCGTGACCGCCGTCGGCACGACGGCGCTCAGCGGAACCGCGGGCCTGGTTGTGGGCACACCGATCACTATCGCCGTCGCCGATCAGAGCGGCAATCCGGTGGCCGGTGCCACGGTGACGTTTGCGGTCACGGCGGGCGGTGGCAGTCTTACCGGTGCGGTACAGGCGACGGCCGTCAACGGACAGGCGATGCTTAGCAGCTGGACGCTTGGCGCGGTGGCGGGCACGCTCAATACCCTCAGCGCAACAGTCGCGAGCCTCACTCCAGTGGTGTATAGCGTGACGCCGGTGGCAGGTACTGCGGCCAGCCTGGTGTTGACGACCCAGCCGGGCGGTACCTCGGCGGTCAACGGGGCCGCGTTCTCCCCGCAGCCCGTGATCCAGGTGAGCGATGCCTTCGGGAACGCGGTGCCGCAGAGCGGACTCACCGTCACCGCGGCGATCGCCTCCGGCGGCGGCCTGCTGGGTGGCACCACGACCGGCAGCACCAATGCGAGCGGTGTCGCCACATTCGCCGGGCTTTCGATCACGGGCGCCGGCGGGGCGCATACCCTGAGCTTCACCGCGACCGCCCTGACACCGGCGACGTCGGTGAGCTTCACGCTGACGGCGGGAGCGGCCACCACACTTGCCGTGAATGGCGGCAACAATCAGAACGGAACAGTCGGTGCGGCCGTCGCGACGGCGCCATCGGTTCTCGTCACCGACCAGAGCGGCAATGCGGTGAGTGGCGTGGCGGTGACGTTTGCCGTGGCAAGCGGCGGTGGCAGCCTGACCGCGCCTTCGACTACAACCAATGCCAGCGGGGTCGCGACCGTCGGCAGCTGGACGCTCGGTACGACCGCCGGGACCAATACCGTGACGGCCACCTCCATCGGGCTGACCGGCAGTCCCATCACCTTCACGGCGACCGGCACGCCCGCGCCCGCCAGCCAGCTTACCATCACAACGCAGCCATCCGCCGCCGCCACGAACGGTTCCGCGCTCGCGCAACAGCCGGTGGTCCAGTTGCGCGATCCCTTCGGCAACGCGGTCAGCCAGGTGGTGAGCGTCACGGCGACGGCTTCCGCCAGCGGCACCCTCGCCGGTACCAGCACCGTGTCGACGAACGCTGGTGGTCAGGCGACCTTCACGAACCTGGTGCTGAACGGCCTGCTCGGCAGCTACACGATCAGTTTTTCCAGCGCCGGCGTGACCAGCGCGACCTCCACGAGCATCGCGCTCGTGGCAGGTGCGGCCAGCCAGTTGACGCTGACCACCCAGCCCTCCTCGACCGTGACGAATGGGACGGTGTTCGTGCAGCAGCCGGTGGCGCAGCTGCGTGACGCAGGCGGCAACCTGGTCTCGAGTGCCGGTGTGAGCGTGACCGTCGCGCTGAGCGGAAGTCCCGCCGGGGTGGTACTGGGAGGCACGACCACCGTCGTGACGAACGCGGGCGGCACGGCGACCTTCACCAATCTCTCCCTCACCGGTCTGGTCGGGAGCTACACCCTCGGATTCAGCGCGAGTGGCCT
Organism: Gemmatimonadales bacterium; assembly: GCA_039934355.1. GTDB lineage: Bacteria > Gemmatimonadota > Gemmatimonadetes > Gemmatimonadales > GWC2-71-9 > JADJOM01. Next base: position 3,743 of record JBDTMI010000060.1, on the reverse strand, counting down.
GACCGGGGTGACGTCGAGCAGTGTCGGATTGCTGGCAGGACCAGCCACGACCTTGGCCCTCAGCGCGGGCGACAACCAGACCGCGACGGTCAACACGACCGTCGCCATTGACCCCTCCGTGCTGGTGACCGACGTGAGTGGGAATCCGGTGAGTGGCGTCGTCGTGACGTTCGCGGTGGCGGGTGGCAGCGGGAGCATCGCCAGCGGCACCGGGACCACGAGCGCGAGCGGGCTGGCGACCGGCGGGAACTGGACCCTGGGCCAGACCGCGGGGAGCAACACCCTCACCGCCACAGTGGCGAGCCTGATCGGCAGTCCAGTGACGTTCACCGCGACGGGCACGCCTGCCGCCGCCACGAAGCTGACGCTCACCACCCCGCCGTCAGCCACCGCCACCAATGGCGTCGTGCTGGCTCAACAGCCGGTGCTGCAGCTCCAGGATGCGTTCAATAACAATGTCAGCCTGGCCGGTATCACCGTTACTGCGACCGCCTCCGCCGGTGGCACACTCAGCGGAACCGTCGGCGTGGCGACCAACGCCAGCGGGCAGGCCAGCTTCACCAACCTGCAGCTGGCCGGCCTGGTCGGGAACTACACCCTGAGCTTTGCTGGCAACGGGCTCACCGGCGCAGCCTCGGGGCCAATCGCCCTTGGGGCCGGCGCGGTGAGCCAGATGACGATCACGACCCAGCCCTCCAGCTCGGTGGTGAACGGCACGACGCTGACGCAACAGCCGGCCATCCAGCTGCGCGATGTTGGTGGCAATGCAGTGAGCAGTGGCGGCGTGAACATCGTCGCCTCGTTGACTGGTACACCGGCCGGGGTCGCCCTCGGCGGGACGACGACGATCGCGACCAGCGGCGCCGGGGTGGCGACCTTCACCAACCTCGCGCTTACCGGGCTGGTCGGCAGCTACACGCTGCACTTCACGAGTACGAGTCTGAGCCCAATGACTTCCTCCGCCATCGCGCTGCAGACCGGCCCCGCCACCACGATCGTGGCGAGCGCGGGGGATGCGCAGACGGCGACAGTGAATACTGCCGTGACGATCAACCCCTCCGTGCTGATCACCGACGTGAGCGGCAATCCGGTGACCGGCGCCAGCGTTACGTTTGCCGTCGCGGGCGGTGGCGGGAGTGCGACGGGCACCACCGCGCTCAGCGCGAGCAATGGCATCGCGACGGTGGGCAGCTGGACCCTCGGCGGCACGGCCGGCGGGAACAGCCTCACGGCGACCTCGGGAAGCCTGACCGGCAGCCCGGTGACCTTCACCGCGACCGGTACGGCCGCGGCGGCGAGTCAGCTCGGCATCACGACCCAGCCCTCCGCGACTGCCACGAATGGGGTGGCGCTCGCGCAGCAGCCGGTGCTCCAGTTGCGTGACCCCTTCGGCAACGCGGTCAGCGCGTCCGGAGTCAGTGTGACGGCGACGGCGTCGCTCGGCGGCACGCTGCTCGGCACCACCGTGGTCACCACAAACGTGGGCGGCCAGGCCAGCTTCACCGGACTGGTCTTGAATGGCACGATCGGCAACTACACGCTGAGCTTCGCCAGCACGGGGCTCACGGGAGCCACATCGACGGCGATCGCGCTCGGCGCGGGCGCGGTCACCCAGATGACGATCACGACCCAGCCTTCCGGCTCGGTGGTGAACGGCAATACGCTCGCGCAACAGCCGGTCATTCAGCTGCGCGATGTTAGTGGCAACGCGGTGAGCAGTGGCGGGGTGAACGTGATCGCCTCGCTCACCGGGACACCCGCCGGTGTGGCCCTCGGCGGGACGACGACCATCGCGACCAGCGGCGCCGGCGTCGCGACCTTTACCAACCTCGCGCTCACCGGGCTGGTCGGCAGCTACACGCTGCGGCTCACCAGTGCCGGGCTGAGCCCGCTCACGTCGACCACCGTCATCCTGCAGACCGGTCCCGCCACGACGCTTGCGGCGAGCGCGGGTGACGGACAGACGGCCACAGTCAACACGGCCGTGGCGACCAATCCCTCCGTCCTGGTCACAGATGCAAGCGGGAATCCGGTGAGTGGTGTTGTGGTGACATTTGGGGTGGCCAGCGGCGGCGGCAACATCGCCAGCGGCACGGGGACCACGAGCGCGAGCGGGCTGGCGACCGGCGGGAACTGGACCCTGGGCCAGACCGCGGGGAGCAACACCCTCACCGCCACAGTGGCGAGCCTGATCGGCAGTCCAGTGACGTTCACCGCGACGGGCACGCCTGCCGCCGCCACGAAGCTGACGCTCACCACCCCGCCGTCAGCCACCGCCACCAATGGCGTCGTGCTGGCTCAACAGCCGGTGCTGCAGCTCCAGGATGCGTTCAATAACAATGTCAGCCTGGCCGGTATCACCGTTACTGCGACCGCCTCCGCCGGTGGCACACTCAGCGGAACCGTCGGCGTGGCGACCAACGCCAGCGGGCAGGCCAGCTTCACCAACCTGCAGCTGGCCGGCCTGGTCGGGAACTACACCCTCAGCTTTGCCAGCAACGGGCTCACCGGCGCAACCTCGGGCACGATCGCGCTCGCCGTGGGTGCTGCGACGCGACTGGCCGTCACGACCCAGCCTTCCACGACGGTGATCAACGGCGGCGTGCTGGCCCAGCAGCCGGTGGTCCAGTTGCGTGATGCCGGTGGCAACAGCGTCTCAACCGCCGCGGTCAACATCGTCGCCGCTCTGACGGGTGCCCCGGGCGGCGTGGCCCTCGGTGGCACGACGACGATCGCAACCAGCGGCGCGGGTGCGTCGACCTTCACTAACCTCTCCCTCACCGGGCTGGCCGGGAGCTATACCCTGACATTCACCAGCACCGGTCTGACCTCGGCCGTATCCACTTCGATCACAGTCACGGCAGGGGCGGGAGTCTCTCTCACGGCGAACAGTGTGCAAACCCAGAGTGGTCGTGTCGGCATCGCCGTGACGACGCTGCCGTCGGTCAAGCTGGTCGATGGCAGCGGCAATCCCGTGGCTGGCGCGACGGTGACGTTCGCCGTCACTGCCGGTGGAGGGACGCTCACCGGCTCGAGCGCCATCACCAATGCCCTCGGGATCGCAACCGTGGGGAACTGGATCTATGGCAAGCGGGTCCTGACCAACACCGTGACCGCCATCTCGGGGGCACTGCCCCTGGTCTCGTTCGACGGCTCGCCGGTCTTCACGGCCAGCCGTGTGAGCGCCGGCGCGGTGCACACCTGCGCCGTCTCGGTCGACGGCGTGCCCTTCTGCTGGGGCGACAACGGCAGCGGCGCGCTAGGGGACAGTTCCTTCAGCCAGCGTCTCTCACCGGTCGCGGTGAAGACTTCGCTGTTGTTCACGACGCTCTCCACCGGTCAGGCGCACAGCTGCGGCCTCACCGGTTCCGGCGCCGCCGCCTGCTGGGGCGACAACGGCAGGGGCCAGCTGGGCGTCAACAACATTGCCACGCAGATTGCTCCAGTGAGCGTCGTCGGTGGCCCGCTCGCCTTCAACACCATCGAGCTGGGATTTGACCATAGCTGCGGTGTCTCCACCGGACTCTCGCTCTACTGCTGGGGCGGCAACACCAACGGCCAGCTCGGCAATGGCGTCACCTCGGTCGGCAACCGGACCACTCCGCTCCAGATACCGGGGAGCTTCTCGCAGGTGAGCGCCGGTGTCCTCTTCAGCTGCGGCGTGCGCGCGACGACCAACGTCGGCAACTGCTGGGGCACGAACGGGTTTGGCCAACTCGGTGACAGCACGGTCACCCCGCGGA
>JBDTMI010000059.1:0-21236 GCA_039934355.1 Gemmatimonadales bacterium | reverse complement strand
GCGCGCAGAGCTTCTCCGCCACCGCCGCCGGCACCAACACCGTCACCTTCAGCGCGACGGCGAGCCCGGCCGGGGGCGGGAGTCTCTGGACCGGCACGGTGAGCACTGACTGGAACACGGCGGGCAACTGGGCGCCCGTCGCCGTGCCGATCACGACCACCGATGTCACGATCCCGGCGGGAACCCCGAATGCGCCGCTGACCGCCACCGGATCGGTGGCGCGTGACGTGACGGTGCAGACCGGCGCGACGGTCACGGTCGGTGCGGGCCAGCAGCTGACGATCGCGGGCGATCTCAGCCTGTCCGGCACCGCCGGCTGCCCGGCCAACAACTGCAACCTGACGGTGAGCGGGAATGTCACGACGCTTGCGGGCAGCACGCTGAACCCCAGCGTACTCAACGTCGCCGGCAGCCTGACGGTAGCCGGCACCTATGCGGTCTCGAACAACACCCTCTTCTCCGGTCCGGGTCAGATCATTCCCGCCAGCCTGCCCTACAGCAGCCTGACGGTCTCCGGCAGCGCGACGCTGAGCGGCCGCACCACCACGACATCCACCGTGTCCACGATCGGGGCCGGCATTCTGACGCTGGCCGGTCATACGCTGGTGAGCGGCCTGGTGCAGATCGGTCAATCGACCGGTGAAACCGCGTCGCTCACGATGACGAATCCGCTGGACTCGGTCATCACCACGAACCTGACCTTCCAGGGCGGCAGCACCGCCGGCAAGCTCACCGCCGGCGTGATGCTGGTCTCCGGCAACATGAACGTCACGGCGCTCAACAGTCCGGCATCGTTCGCGCCCAGTGGCAGCCACAAGGTGGTGCTGAACGGCACCGTGCTGCGCACCGTGACAATGAACGCGCTGGCCACCAGCAGCCACTTCCAGGATCTCGACGTCACCGCCGCCACTGGCGGCGTCAGCTTCTTCGGCACCCCGACGATCGTGGGCCAGCTGATTTCACTGCCGACCGGTGCCGCACCGGTGCTCTCGTCGCAGCCGGGCGTCACGCTGACCGCGGGTGGCGCCAACATCACCCGCCTGACCCTCGACACGATGCCGCTCATCCTGAGCGGCGGCACGATCACCGCGTTCAGTCACGTCACCTTCCAGCGCCAGAGCCCGACGGGCACCCAGCTGACGGTCAACAACGTGGGTCAGCTGGCTCCGTTCGCCTTTGACAGCCTCGACTTCCAGACGGCTCCGGTCGCCGGTGGCTTTTACCTTGTCGCGAATGATCTCGACGGCGCCACGCCCGCGCCGCTGACCATCGACATGCCGCAGGCCGCGCCGGCCACACCGGGCGGCTTCGTCCAGGCGTCCAACGGCGCGGTGATCAACTGGCCCGTTGGCTCGCCGGTGAAAGCCTGGACCGGCGCGATTTCCACCGACTGGTCCAATCCCGGCAACTGGAACCCGGCCGGCGTCCCGGGCACGATCAACGACCTCACGATCGCACCGTCGACCTTCGAGCCGTTGCTGACGGCGGCCTCGGTGGCGAACAGCATCACGATCGCTGGCCTCGGCGCACAGCTGACGATCGGCGGGCAGACCCTGACCATCGCGGGGAATCTGGTCACCCACACCGACGGGCTGCTGGTCATGACCAACACCGCCGACCAGGTGATCGTCGCCGGTGACGCCACCTTCCAGGGGGGCGATGAAACTGGGCTGCTCAGCGCCGGAGAATTGCGAGTGGCGGGAGACTTTGGCCAGCAGGTCCAGACCTCCCCCGCCAGCTTCCTGGCCAGTGGGACCCATCGAACGGTGATGACCGGGACCACCTCCCTCCAGTCGGTGCGGTTCTGCTGCACCGCCGGCGCCTCCGGGTTCCAGAACCTCGACCTCTCGCAGTCGTTCGGCATCAACATCCAGTTTGCAGGCAACGGCGTCTTCGTCTTCGATACGCTGATCTCGCAAGTGGGAGCCGGCACCGCCCCGTGGCTCTACATGCTCGGCAGCCCGTTGACTGCGGCGCGGTTCCGGATCGACAAGCTGCTGGTGGACCGGGGCAACCTCATCCTGAACGAGGGCGGCGTCGCCGCCACCGAGCAGTTCGATAACGTCACCTTCCAGAACTACCAGACGAGCCAGACGCAATTCTCCATCGTGGCGCCGGGCGGGAGCCCGCGGACGCTCACGTTCAACAACCTGGCGTTCATGCCGCTCGTCGGCGGCAACACGGGCAAGTACCTGACCGTGTCGGCGCCGAGCGGGACGCTCGTCGTTGATCTGCCGGGCGCGACCTCCGTGACGAATGGCCCGGCCTTCACCACGACCTCGGGCGCTGTCACCGTCAACTGGCCGGCGGCGGGGAAGATCTGGACCGGCACAACCAGCACCGACTGGAACGTGGCCACCAACTGGAGCCCATCCGGAGTACCGAACAACGCGGACGACGTGACGATCCCCTCGGGGACACCGTTCGCGCCGGCCGTGACGGTCAGCTGCTCGGCGAAGAGCCTGACGGTCAACGTCGGCGCGACCCTCAGCCTGGGTGCCTTCAACTGCCAGGTGGGCGGCAACGTCTTCGCGGACGGCAGTATCACCGGCGCTGGGGCGATCCAGCTCGCGACCACGGCGCAGCTCCGCGGCAATATTCCGGCGCTGATCGCAAGCGGGGCGGTAACGCTCGCGGGCCGGACTGTCGTGCCCGGCGGCGTCACGATCACCGCCGGCAGCCTCACCTTGGCGGGACACACCCTCCAGACGCTGAGCAGCCTCGTGACCCAGGGCAGCGGCGTGCTCACGATGACGAACGGGCTCGACAGCGCCCTGGTCAGCAGCGCCGGCACCTTCGGTGGCGGGGATGAGACCGGGCTTCTGACCGCCGGCTATCTCAAGCTCGGCGGAAGCTTCGGGCAGACCTCCGGAACCAGTGGTGCGAGCTTCGCGGCCTCTGGCACCCATCGGACGGAGATGGGCGCGGGCGCGGTGCGGATCATCAACTTCGCGACGCCGGGCAGCGGCGCGGCCACGTCGCACTTCAACGATTTGATCGTCAATGGCGCGAGCGGCGGCATCAACCTGGCCGCCAACACCTTCATCAATGGGCAGCTGATCTCGCACCCGACGGGCGCCACGCCGGTCCTGGGCATCGTCTCCGGGCCGAAAGTGCTGACCGTCGGAGGAGTGGACATCTCGGCGATCGGCATCGACCAGCATGTGATGACGATCGGCGGCGGCACGATCACCCAGTTCGACAACGTGGCCTTCACCGGGCAGGCGAACGCCGTCACCCAGCTCACGATCAACAACCCGGGCGCGGCGACTCCGTTCACCTTCACCGGCGTCTCGTTCGGCGTGACGCCGGTGAGCGGCCTGTACCTGCACGCCACCGACATCGACGGCATCACCCCGAATGCGCTGACCATCAACATGGCAACAGCGTCGCCATCTGCTCCGTCGCCCAGTCTCTTCACGGCCTCCGGCGGCGCGGTGATCAACTGGCCAGCGGTCGCACCCGCCAAGACCTGGACCGGGGCGCAGACCGGCGACTGGAACACCACCGGCAACTGGAGTCCCGCCGGCATTCCCACCATCACGGATGACGTCGTCATTCCGCTGCTGGCCACTCAGCCGTCGCTGTCCGGGCCGGGCGCGGCCCGCAACCTGACAGTGGCAAGCGGCGTGGTGATCCTGGTCAACGGCTTCACGATCAACGTGAACGGCAATCTCGTCTCGAACGCCAGCAACCCCTTCTCGGGTGGCGGCGTCCTGCAGCTCTCGGGGACCGGCGGCACGATCTCCGGTGCGCTGGGGGTGGGCATCGGGCTGACTGTGACGGGGAGCTACACGCTGGCCGGCAGTACCAGCGCGGGAAGCGGCATTGTCAGCGGGAGCGGGAGCCTTGTGCTGGGCGGACAGGCCCTGACGCTGGCCGGCGCCTTCACCACATCCGGGACCGGCACCGTCACCATGACCAATGCGCTCGACCAGCTCACGGTGGCAGGGAACGCCACCTTCGGCGGGGGGAGCGAGCAGGGATTGCTCACCGCCGGCGTCCTCACTGTCGGCGGCGGCCTGGCCCAGACCACCGGCGGCAGCGCGGCCCGGTTCGACGCATCGGGAACGCACCAGACCGTTCTGACCGGCGCCTCACCGACCGTGAACATCCAGAGCCCGGGAAATACGCCAGGCACCAGTCACTTCCAGGAACTGACCTGGGCCGGGGGTGGCACGATGGGCATCAGCGCCCTGACGTATGTCATGGGCCAGCTGACGGTCAATGCCGCTGGTACGATTGATGGCGGGGGATTCACCCAGTCCATTCATGTGGGCAATCTGGTGCATGCTGGCCTGCTGACCTTCTTCAACGCCCAGCTCTGGATTGAGACCACGGCCCCTGTGCCGGTGGCATTGAGCAATCTGACCTTCACCCTCAGCCCGACCATCGTCCCGCTGTTCATCCGCCACCCGGGACTGCCGGCAGGTGGGAAGCTGACGATCGATCAGGCCACATTCACCAGTGTGCCGACCTTTCCCTCCGTCTACCTTGACGTCGACGATGTGAACACCGGCGACGGCAACCTGGTCGTCGTGGACGTGACGAACGCGTCGCCCGCCGCGAGCACGCTCTTCACGGTCGCCAACGGCGCGGTGGTGAACTGGCCACCAGCGGCGGGTGCCATCACCTGGCTCGGCACGATCAGCTCCGACTGGTTCCAGGGCAGCAACTGGAGCGGGGTCAAGCCGCCCGGCGTCACCGACAATGTGGTGATCCCCGCCGGCACACCGTTCTCGCCAGTGGTCACGACCAGCGGGGCCGTGTCGAACAATCTGACCATTCAGCCGGGGGCGACGGTGGACCTCGGTGCCTTCGATCTGGCGGTTGGCGGCGACCTGGACAACGGCGGGAACATCACCGGAGTCCCCGCCAGCGGCATCCTGGTGCTCGCGGGCAACACCGGACAGCTGCTCCGCGGCACGGTGACCGCCGAAATGGTCATCGCCGGCTCATACATCCTGAATGGCCGGCTGAGCCAGGCGCCAGGCAACGTCACGGTCCTGTCCGGCTCACTCGAGCTGTCGGGCTTCACCGCGGAAGTTGGCGATCTCGCGGTCAACGCAGCGGTGGGCGGTCTGCGGATGCTGAACCCGACCGACTCGATGATCGTCAATGGCATCGCCAGCTTTGATGGGACGAGCACCACCGGCACGCTTACCGCGGGCGTGCTCACGATCGGTGGCGACTTCGCCCAGGGGAATACCCAGAGCAACGAGAGCTTCCAGGCCTCCGGCTCGCACACCACGATCTTCAACGGCGCCTCGACGCAGTCGCTCGGCTTTCTCTCACCGGGTCCCGGCGCGAACTCGCGGTTCCAGAATCTCGAGATTGCCACGACCGGCGGGAACAGCACGGCGCTCGGCAGCAACGTGACCGTGTCCGGCACCGTGACGGCCAGTGGTGCCGGCGCGCTCGACATCAGTGGGCACACGCTGACCATCAGTGGGACGCTCACCACCGCCGGTGGCGGGACCGTGATCATGCAGTCATCCAGCGACTCCGTGCTGGTGGCCGGTGCCGCCATCTTCGGCGGCGGGGACGAAACCGGCCGGCTGACCGATGGATTGCTTTCGATCGGCGGAAGCTTTGCGCAGAACAACAGCGGCGGGAGCAACATGAGCTTCCTCGCCAGCGGGACGCACACGACCAGGGTCGGTGCGGCCGCCGCACGGGTGATCAACTTCGGGACGCCCAGCCAGTTCGCCACCGGTTCCCACTTCGCCAACCTCGATGTCACGCCCGGGACGGGAGGCATCACGCTGGTCAACGGCAACAACTTCGCCAATGGGCAGCTGATCTCCGCACCATTGGGTGCCGCCCCGACGCTCACTGGCGGCGTGCTCACGGTCCAGCAGCTCAATGTCTCGGCGGTCGGCACGTCGCTCATCCTGGACAATGTCCGGATCACGCTGATCGAGCAGTCGCTCGTGTCCCAGAAATTCGACAACGTGCAGTTCATCAACTTCGGGACGCTGAACAATCAGCTCGACATCAACGCCTTCGGGGCCTCAGCCTCTCCACGCCCCCTCAGCTTCGCCAATCTGAACTTCTCTCCGCTTTCCACTGGTGCGTCGGCCGTCTATGTGCGGTTGACGTCGATCAACGGGCCCCTGGGTGCCCTCAATCTCTCACTGCCTGGCTCTACCCAGAGCCCCGGAGCCGGCGGAAACGGACCGACGTTCAGCAATCCGGCCAATCAGGTACGGGTGGGCGGTGCATTGATCCTCTGGCCGTAGCGAGGTCGGCAACACAGGCCATTCCCTTCGACCCGCCGACCGGCCGGGAGCGCCATGGGTTGACAGGCACCGTGTTGTGGCAACGGTGCCACTGTCGACCCCGAACCTCGCCTTGACAGGGAGGCGAACCGGCCGCCTCTTATAGGAAGCCCCCACCCCAGCGGACCGATTGAACTTGAGCCTCTCGCGCGCCTCCGGGCGCCGCGCACTGGTGGCCTGTGCCGCCCTTGGCAGTGCCCTGCTCCTCGTCACCTGCACCGGGGAGCCGGTGGCGCCCGGGGTGCCCCGGCTCGGGCAGCTCTCCATCGCCCCCATCTGGCCCGACGCCTCGCGCCTCGGCGGGCTGGTCCTCGATAACATCCGGCTCACGGTGGTTCGGCCGCCGGCGGACACGATCGCCCGGGTGGCCCGCACCTTTGCCCCCGCGACCACCCAGTTGCAGCTCACGGTGCCGGTCCTGCTGCAAGGCGCCAGCGAAAATCTGCAGGTCACCCTCGAGCTGTTTGCCGGCACCACCCTCCTCTTCAGCGGGACCCAGACCATCGGCGTCGGCGTCGGGGGCGGCGGCAGCCCCATCCAGCTGCCGGTCACCTTCACCGGGCCCGGCACCCAGGTCGCCAGCCTCACGCTGCAGCCGCGGGACACCACCATCAGCGCCGGCGCCCAGCTCGCCTTCGCGGTCACGGCGCAGGACTCCCAGCAGGCGCCGGTGACGCTCTTCTACACCACCTGGACCAGCTCCGGCTCAGCGGTCACGATCGACGGCGCCGGCGTCGCCACGGCCGGCGCCGGCCGGGGCACCGTCACGATCACGGCGGTCACGCCGAGCGGGGCGCGGGACTCCACCACGCTGACGGTGGCGCCGCCGGGCACCCAGCTGGTGAAGATCAGCGGGGACAACCAGTCGGCCAGCGTGCTCAGTCCGCTGCCGCTGCCGCTGGTCGTGGAAGTCCGCGCGGCGGACAACCTCCCCGTCCCCGGCGCGACGGTGACGTTCGCGGTCCTGAGCGGGGGCGGCACGGTGGATAGTGCCACGGCCACCACCGACGCGGCGGGCCAGGCCACCACCGGCGCCACCCTTGGTGCCACCGTCGGCGCGCAGAGCTTCTCCGCCACCGCCGCCGGCACCAACACCGTCACCTTCAGCGCAACCGGGACCAGCGGCGGAGTGCGAGTCTGGACCGGGACGGTGGACGGCAACTGGAACACCGCCGGCAATTGGAGTCCGGCTACTGTCCCGACCGCGGGCGACAGCGTGGTGGTCGTGGCCGGCACACCGAACGATCCTGACCTCACGGGCAACGCGACCCTTCGGGCGCTCACGCTCCAGGGGAACAGCGCGGCGCTGACCGTGAGCGGTAATCTCACGGTGTCGGGGAGCGTAGCCCTCCCGGACACGTTCAGCTTCATCGAATTCAACAGCGGGCAGTTCAGCGCCGGCAGTGTCACGCTCGCCGGATTCCAGGCATTTGTCGACGCCTCCACTGGCGGTGCCACGATCAGCGGCGCCACGAGCCTCAGCGGCGACCAGGCCTTCGTGGAAGTTGGTGTGGGAAGCGCCATCGGGGCGGTCACCATCACGGGCAACGCCGCCTTCTTCGACCATGGCGGCGGAACACAGGGCGCGATCACCGCCTCGGGCGCGTCAGCCTTCTGGGAAGCCGACGGCACCGCGGTGACGGTGACCGGGGCGCCGGCGATCCAGCTGTCCGGGACCGCATTCGCCAGCAGTTTCGGCCCAGCGAAGCAAGTGACTGTGAATGGCAGCGTGACGATCGGCGGGACCGGGGCGTTCCTCGATCCCGGCAACGGTGACCACTGGACCATCAACGGCGATCTGCAGACCACCGGCGGCGGCACTCTCCAAATGACGGCCACCACCGACACGGTGGAGGTGAACGGCAACGCCACCTTCGGCGGTGGAGACGAATCGACCCGACTCACCGCCGGCGCGCTGCTGGTCAGCGGCAATTTCGCCCAGACCGGCCTGGCGACCAGCTTCGTGGGCACCGGCACCCACAGCGTCTTCCTCGATGGCTCGGGCACGCAGACGATCAACTTCCAGTCGCCGGGCTTCGCCCAGGCGCACTTCCAGAACGTGATTGTTGCCAACAGTGCCGGTGGCGTCATCGTCTCGAGCAATGTCTTCACCGCAGGCACCGCGGGCGTGATTCCGCTGGTGCCGAGAATCCTGTCCGGGTCGGGCCAGACACTGTTCACGACCAATCTGAACGTGAGCAACTTCACGCTCAACAACCTGCTGCTCAACTTCACCGGCAGTACGGTGCTCACCTTCGACACCGTCACCTTCCAGGGCTACGCGCCAACCGCCACGCCGCTGACGATCGTCCATCCCGGTGCGGTGACGCCGCTGCCGTTCCAGGACATCGTCTTTACGGTGGTACCGACGACGGGCTTCTACATCGACGCCACCGACAGCAATCCCAGCGATGGCGTGCCGCTGGTGATCGACATGCTGAATCCGACCCCGGCCAGCCCGGGCGGGCGGGTGCAGACGGCGGGAGGAGCGACAATCAATTGGGCCGGAGTCGGCCCCATCATCTGGACCGGGACCACGAGCACCAACTGGAGCGTCGGCACCAACTGGTCCGGCGGCGCGGTCCCGACCAACGCCGATGACGTGGTGATCCCGTCGGGGGGCAATCAACCCTCAGTGACTGCCAGCTGCTCCGCGCAGAGCCTGACAGTCAACGTCGGCGCCACGCTCGGCCTGAACGCGATCAATTGCCAGGTGGGTGGCAATGTCTTCGCCGACGGCAGCATTACCGGCAGCGGTTCCATCCAGATCGCCACGACGGCGCTGCTCCGCGGCAACGTGCCGAATCTGATCCTGAGCGGGCCGGTGACGCTGGCGGGCCGAACGGTGGTGGCCGGCGGCGTGACGATGACCGGTGCCAGCGGCGACCTGATTCTCGGCGGCGGGACGATGACCGTGGCGGGAAGCTTCGTGACGCAGAGCAGTGCCACCCTCACGATGACCAACGGGCTCGACTCGCTGGTGGTGTCCGGCGCCGGCATCTTCGGCGGCGGCTTCACCGGCGGGAAGCTCACGGCGGGATATCTCAAGATCGGCGGAAGCTTCAGCCAGACTTCGGGAACCTCCACGGGGAGCTTCGTCGCGAGCGGTACTCACAAGACCGAACTCGGCGCCGCCGCAGTGCGGGTGGTGAACTTCGCCAGCCCCGGCCTCGGTGCCGGGACCAGTCAATTCAACAACCTGGAGGTCACGCTGGCCACCGGTGGCCTCAGTCTGGCCACCAACACCTTCCTGACCGGCCAGTTGATCTCCCATCCCACGGGTGCCACACCGCTGATCAGTGTCACCGCGGGCCCGAAGGTGCTGACGGTCGGTGGAGTCAATGTCTCGCGCTTGACGATCGACCAGAACGTGATGACGATCGGCGCCGGTACGATCACGCAGTTTGACACCGTGTCGTTCACGGGTCAGGCCAACGGCGTCACCCAGCTGACGTTCGACAACCCCGGCGCCGCGGCGCCATTCAGCTTTACCGCACTCTCGTTCGCCGTCACGCCGACGACCGGGCATTACCTGACCGCCAACGACTTCGACGGGGCCGCGCCCGATCCGCTCACCATCAACATGGTCAACGCCTCGCCGGCGGCTCCCTCGCCAAGCCTGTTCACGGCTACGAACGGCGCGGTCGTCAATTGGCCGGGGAGCTCGCCGGTCGTCACGTGGACCGGCGCCGTCAGCACCGACTGGAGCAACGCGGCCAACTGGAGCCCCGCGCAGGTGCCTTCGAGCAGCAACGATGTGGTGGTGCCGGCCACGACCAACAAGCCGCTCGTGACCAGCAGTTGCGCGGCCAAGTCGATCCTGGTGAACAGCGGCGGTCAGCTCGACCTCGGCGCCTTCGATTGCCAGGTCCAGGGCAACGTAAACATTGGTGGCACCAGCGCCGGTACTGGTTCCTTCCAGCTCCTCGGCGCGGGACAGGTACAGGGCAACCTGCGCGGCCTGATCGTGAATGCGCCGGTGAGTCTGAGCAACATCGCCGCCATCATTGGAAACCTGACGATCACCGGCGTCGGATCCAGCTTCAGCATGAACGGCTTCTCGGCGACCGTCGCGGGCAACCTCTCGACCCAGGGCGCCGGCCTCCTGATCATGACCAACGCCGCCGACAACCTGAATGTCCAGGGCAGCGCGGCATTCGATGGCGGCAATGAACTGGGCCAGCTGAGCGCCGGCCTTCTCCTCATTGGCGGCAACCTGACTCAGGCCGCCACATCCAGCGCGGATGCATTCCACACGTCGGGCACGCACCTCACCGAGTTCACCGGCGCTTCACCGACACTCACCTTCGCCACGCCGGGCAACGTCCCGGGCTCCTCGCACTTCGAGCAATTCCGCTGGTCCGGCGCGGGGACGATGACACTCGCCAGCGACGTCTTTGCCCATGGAACGATGGATGGCACGCCCGGCGTAACCGGAACCATTGCCAGCATCAATCACAAGCTGCAGGTGGGCGGCTTCGTGGGCGGGGGCGCCACTTTCGATGGCACCCAACTCGTGATCGACCAGCCGCTGGGCGCGCCGATCGCGCTCGACAACGTGACGTTCACCAACATGTCGTCCACCGTGAACCAGCTCACGGTGAATCATCCCGGGATCGGCGGGCCATTCGCCTTCACCAACCTGACCTTCAGCGCGGCACCGACCACCGGCTTCTACATCAGCGCCAACGACCTGGATGGTCCGACCTCCAACGGGCCGCTCACCATCGATGTCACCGGCAGCGCACCGGCCGCCGGCGCGCCGTTCATTCAGCTCATCAACGGCGCCATCGTGAACTGGCCGGCGGCCGCGCCGCTGTTCACCTGGACCGGCGCCACCGACGCCAACTGGACGACCGGCACCAATTGGAGCACGGGGACCGCTCCCACCGCCACAGATAACGCGCTCATCCCGGCCGGCACGCCCAGCATGCCGGCGCTCAACACCAACACCACGATCAACGACCTGACGGTGCAGGCGGGAGCCACCCTCTCGGCCAATGACATCACGCTCGACGTCAACGGCATCTTCACTTTTGCCGGGAGCTTCGTCGGCTGCTGCGGCGACTTCATCGGCCTCAACGGCGGCGGGACCATCAGTGGCACCTTCGACCAGGCGGTGCTCAGTGTGAGCCCGGGGGCGGTCGTGACCCTGAGCGGCAACACCACCATGACCAGCAGCAGCGTCCAGCTCCAGGGCGAGCTGATTATCGGCGGCCACTCCCTAGACCTCGGGCAGGGCTCGCTCACCACGATGAGCGGCACCGGTCTGCTGACCATGACCAGCCCGGCCGACCTGGTGCTCGCCGGCTTCGCGGACTTCAGCGGTGGCGACGAGACCGGCCACCTCACCGCGGGGCTGATTCAGACCCAGAGCCTCACCCAGGGCAACGGCGGCAGCCAGCATCCCAGCTCGTTTTTCGGGAGTGGCAACCATCGTGTGGCGCTCGGCGGGCCCTCCCCGAGCTTCGTGACAATCGCAAATCCCGCCAGCTCACGCTTCCAGGACCTGGACCTCTCGGGGGTGTCGGCCACGCTGACGCTCAACTCGAATGTGACCGTCGCCGGTCAGCTGATCTCCACCCAGCCCTCGGCCAACGGTCCGGTGATCAGCGGTTCCGGATTCACGCTCACCGCCGGCGGCGCCGATGTCGTCGCCACGGGGAGCTTCACCGCCCTCACCTTCGATGGCGTGCCACTGGTGCTCTCGGGCGGCGCGATCCCGGCATTCAGCCATGTGCTGTTCGCCAATCAGAATCCGTTGGGCATTCACCTCACGGTCAACAATGTCGGGCAGGGCTCGCCATTCACCTTCAGCAATCTCAGCTTCACCACGGGGCTCTCGGCCGGTGGGCTCTATATCCAGGCCAATGACCTGGACGGGCCGACGACCAACGGACCGCTGACCATCGATGTCCTCGGTGCCAACCCGGCGACCGGCGCGGGCGTGAGCCAAGCCAATAACGGCGCGGTCATCAACTGGCCGCCGACCGGAGGCTCCTTCACCTGGACCGGTGCGGTGAGCAGCGACTGGTCCAACCCCGGCAACTGGGACCTGGGCACGGTGCCGGGCGTCATTGACGACGTCATCCTGGTCCCGATCACCAACCAGCCCGTGCTCACGGCGGGGGTGGGGATCCACAACCTGACCTCCACCGCCGGCTCGATCCTCGACGTGGGCACCTTTGTCCTGTCGGTGGGCGGGTTCGTGGATCTGGCGGGGGCGATCAATGGCAGTGCAGGGTCGGGGGTGGTGCTGGCGGGCACCGGCGGTCAGCTGCTGCGCGGCACGATCAGCACCACCGTAGCGGTGGCGGGGAGCTACCTGCTGAACGGAAACCTCGTGGTGACCGGGGACTTCTCGGTCGACGGAACGCTGGACCTGTCCGGCTTCAATCTGACGGTCAACGGCAACTTCGTCACCATCGGGGCCGGCGTGCTCGTGATGACCACCACCGGCGGATTCCTCGACATCAGCGGCGACGCGATCTTCAGCGGCGGCAACACCAGCGGGCTGCTGACGGCGGGCACCATCCGGATCGCCGGCAACTTTACCCAGGTCAGCACTAACAGCGCGCAGAGCTTCGCGGCCAGCCCGGGACATCTGACCGAGTTCAGCGGTAACCCGGTGAACTTCCTGTTCACCACCCCTGGCGTGACCGCCTCACACTTCGGCGATCTGTCTGAATCCGGGTTCGGCGCCCAGTTCGTGCTGGGCAGCGACATGACGATTCTCGGCTTCCTGAGCGGTGGTGACGGGTTCGGCGGCAGCTTCCTGGGCAACAATTGCCCCGTGACCCTGACCGTGACGCAGTGGAATAACAGCGTTTCCCTCGACTGCGTCCAGCTCATCATCGATGACCCGGCTGGGGTGTCCACCGGAATGAGCGATGTCCAGTTCCTCAACCTGCCTACGAACGTCACCCAGCTGACCATCCGGCACCCTGGCACGGCAGCCGGCAACTTCAGCGCCGGCACCATCAACGTGGTCCCGCTGTCGGGTGGCGATACCGGCCACTATATCGACGCGGTGGACCTGGACGGCAACGCGCCATTCCTGGTGGTCGACATCTTCAACTCGAACGTGCTCAATGGCCCCGCCTTCACCACCACGTCGGGCGGTGCCAATGTGCTGTGGCAGAACGGCACCCTGACCTGGACCGGGGCGGTGGACAACAACTGGTTCCTCCCCGGCAACTGGGACCTGCTTGCCGTGCCCAGTTCCTTCGACAGCGTGGTCATCCCGACCACCTCCTTGAACCCGTCACTGATCGGCAACGCATTCGTCGGCGCGGTGAACATCACTGGCGGTAACCTGACGCTGAACGGCAACACGCTGAACGTGGCCCGGACCTTCGCCACCACCGGCACCGGCACGATCACGATGAACAGCTTCTTCAGCCAGCTGGTCGTGTCGGGCGATATCCTGTTCGCCGGGGGCAGCACCAGCGGATTGCTGGGGCTTGGCCGGATCACCGTGGGCGGGAACTTCGCCCAGAGCGCCGCGGGCGGCAGCGCCACCAGCTTCGCGCCCAGTCTCACCCACACAACCGACTTCACCTCCGCGGCGCCGCAGTCGATCGCGTTCGCGTCCCCAGGCGCCGGACCGGGAGGCGCCCACTTCGCCGCGCTGGATCTGACCGGAGCGACGGGCGGAGTCACCCTCAGCGCCAACCTCAGCGCCGACTCGCTGTTCTCGACCTCGACCGTGGCGACGCTGAATGGAGCGGGACACTCACTGACCGCTCGACGAGTGCAGGTGTCCGGGCTGCTGGTGAACAACGCGCCGATCGTGATCGACGAGCAGGGTTCGGCCTCGACCGAGACCTTCAGCAACGTGACGTTCCAGGGTTTCCCGGGCACGAATACGACGATGCTCATGTTCCTCGGACCGGGAGGCACGGTCTCCGCTCGGCCGCTGATCACGACGGACAACATCACCTTCCAGTCGCTGGGTATCGGCGCGAACAACTTCTACGTCGACATCACGGCGAGTAGCGGGATATTCATCACCTTCAACATGAACGGCTCAAACCAGGGTGCGGGTGCTGGCGGCAATGGCCCGACGCTCACCAAGACCACCGGAGGCACGGTCACGGTCAACTGGCCGTAACGGTGCGTGCAGGCAACCGGTCGCAGGAAGGTTGTTGGGACGGGGCGCGAGGGTGCCCCACCCACCAGGAATTTCGAGTGAGAAGGGCAGCGACGTGCCAACGTATCTCCAACAGGGAGGAGAACCTCACCCCCTCCCAGGTCACTCACAGGAGATGCGCCATGTTCCGCCCCGCCCGGTTGTTTCGCTCGAACCTGCTTGCCCTGGTCCTCCTCGCCCTCGTCCTCGGGACCGCCGCCTGTTTCGGCGAGGGTTCGACTGAATCGAACAGCAATGGCGACTACTGTACCCAGCATCCGGAAAACTGCTAGCGGCAAGAAGGATGGGGGCGGAGCACGAAGGACCGATGCGGCAGGATGCATCGGTCCTTCGTTTGTTCTGGGCCCGTCCTGATCCGTGTTTTCGCCATGTGCGTCGGAAGGGCCCCTGCATTCACATTCGGACCCAAGACTCCGAAGTGAATCGGCCAGTGTTCGCGCATGCCGATTCATATCCGCTATCGTCGCCTACCGCACTGGCGGCTCGATGGTGCGACCTATTTCGTCACCTGGCGGCTTCACCGCCTGCAACGTCCGCTCACACCGGCCGAGCGGACGTTGGTGGTCTCAGTCCTCCGTCACTTCGACAACACACGATTCGTCCTGCATGCGCTGGTCGTGATGGATGACCACGTGCACGCAATCGTGACCCCCCTGGCTGGCTGGGCACTGGGCCACGTCCTCCACTCGTGGAAATCCTATTCGGCAAACCAACTTCAGCGGGCCACCAGGCGGCGAGGCCCCCTCTGGCAGATCGATTCCTACGATCGGATCATCCGCAGTTCCAGGGATCTTGCGGAAAAGATTGCGTACATCCGCAGAAACCCGTGTCATCGCTGGCCCGGCCTGCTGGAATACCCCTGGCTCTGGTGGAAAAAACGAGGGTAGGTCAGGCCGCCGTGCCTGACCTACCCTCGAGAACCCCACACCTGCAAAATAACTGATCGCCCGACCTCCCCCCGTGTCGGGCACGGAGGCCCGACCTCCCCCCGTATCGGGCACGGAGGCCCGACCTACCCCGCCAACGCCGTCGCCACCCTCAGATATCCGTGCACCATCTTCGCCAGTCGCTCGCGGACCACCGGTTCAATAATCTGCCCCGCCGCATCAAAGGCCTTGTCGCCTTGGGCCAGCGAGAACATGTCCGGATAGACATGCACCCCGAGACTCTCAAGCGGGATCCGCAGCGCCCACAGCCCGCGGTTCCCGCCCACCAGTCCGGTGGAGGTCGAGAGCAGCATGGCGCTCTTTCCCCGCAGCGGCGTCGGCTTCTCCCGCGAGACCCAGTCGATCGCGTTCTTCAGCGTCCCGGGAAGGCTGAAATTGTACTCCGGGGATGCGAGCAGGATCCCGTCCACCGCAAGAATTCGCTCGCCCAGCAGGCGGGCACCGGGCGGAAATCCCTGGGTCCCCTGCAGGTCCGCATCGTACAGCGGCATGTCGAATTCCCGGAACTCAGCGAAGTCCACCTCCGCCCCGTCGGCCCGGGCAATCTCCACCGCGACGGCCAGCAGCTTCCGGTTCCACGAGCCCAGGCGGAGCGAAGCGGCAAAGGCAAGGAGGCGCAGGGTCATGGACGATACGCTCGGGCCAGAAGGGAGTCCCACGCCGCGAGGGCCGGCTTGGGCGTGAGGACTGAATCGACGAGGCCCAGATGACTGAAGAGCGCGAGATTGGCCGGAACCGGCGGCGGGAAGGCGCTGAGATCGAGGTCGGTAAATGTGATCTGGAACAGCCCTTCCGCGTCGGCGGCATCCAGCACTCTCGCCTGTCGGTCGATGTATCGGCTCTGCATCGCCGGGCTGCTCGCCACTGCTCCGACTGCTACCGAGGGCCACCCCCCCTCCAGGACCACGAGCGGCAGAGGGGCACCCTGCGTCAGTCGGCTGTAGAAGTTGAGCGGGATGCTGTCGGGATCGGGGAAGCCGCCCAGGTAGGGGTACGACGAGAGCCCGAGCGCGGTGACGAAGGGGAAGTCGGCGCGGTCCTGTGCGATCCCTTCGAAAACGTTGGTACCCTGCAGCCGGCCCCACGCGGCTTCCACCTGAACGCTCACCATGAGACGGGCGGTGCTCCCGGCCACAGTCCGTTCGGCGGCCGCCGTGTTGGCCATGGTGACGATGGCCCCGTACACCGAATCCGGCGCGAGGAGCCGCACCAGGTTGGTCTCGGCAGTGAGGCTGAGATAGTCGGGGTGAAGCATGGAATCGATCGCCGCCACGTACTCCCGGTACAGCCGCTGCACCGCCGTGTCGGTGATGCTCCGGCCAAGCGCGACAAGCTCCGGCGCCTCCGCCGCCCGATCCAGTCCGTCAGTGGCATCCAGCGTCACCACCACCTTCGCTCCGTTGCCCCGGTAGTAGTTCGCCAGCGGCAGCCGTTGACTGCGCACCTCCGAGTCGGCGGGGACACCGCTCAGCAGCAACGCCCACGGCACACTCACCTGGATCAGGCCGGCATCCGAGTGCTGGGTGGTGAGGGTCAGCAGCGGGACCACCAGACTGGTATCCAGCCGCGGGGGGAAGGCCGAAAAGCCCATGAAGAAGGAGCGGGTCGGCTGGCTCGGGCCGTTGTCGTCCCCGCCACCACACGCGGCCAGCACGGCCACGACACAGCAGGCGATCGCGGAGGCTGGAATCAGTTTCATCGCAGCAGCGGCTCCAGTGTATGCCAGACATTGTGCGCCGTGATCCGTGCGCCGCGTTCGTTGGGATGAATGCCGTCGCCCTGATTCAGCGAATCCACCCCTGCGACATCCTGCAACAGGAACGGGATGAGCGGAAGGCGGTTACGCTTGGCCAGGGTCGGGAAGACGGCACGAAACCGCCGCACGTAATCCAGCCCGAGATTGGGCAACGCCTCCATGCCGGCGAGGACAATGCGCGTCTCCGGCGACAGCGCCCGGGTCCGGTCGATCATTGCCTGAATGTTCGCGCCGACACTGTCGGGATCCTGCCCCCGCAGACCATCGTTCGCGCCAGTCTCGATGATCAGAAACGCCGGCTTCGACTTGAGCAGCCAATCGATGCGGCGCAGGGCACCGGCCGAGCTTTCGCCGCTCACACCGGCGTTCACCACGGTGAAGCGCCTGCCCGCCGAGTCGAGCAGTTGCTGCACCACCGCGGGGTACGCCGAGTCAGGCAGGGGAAGCCCGTAGCCGGCGGTGAGGGAGGTGCCGAGGAACACGATCGTCGGGGCCTCCGGCGAATTGGCGGGCGGGCGGGCCGATTCCGCGGCAGCGGCGGGTGGCGCTGGGCGCTCGGCGGGACGATCGTCCCTCCCCGCACACCCGGTCAGGATCCCGGTGAGACCCGCTCCGACTATGATTCCACGCCAGATTCGCACGCCGGTTGTCCTGTTCAACGTTTGCTGCGAGCGGTCAGGGTTCAGCGTCCAGCAGGCAGCGTTCAGCGTTCAGGCATCTGTCACCCGTCACCCGCCACCCGCACCTTCATGATCCGCGTCCACGCCCTCACCAAGTCGTACCTCTCCGGCGGCCGTCCGCTTACGGTGCTGAAGGATATCACCTTCACGATTACTCCGGGTGAGGTCGTGGCGATCGTTGGCCCCTCCGGCAGCGGCAAGACCACGCTGCTGGGGCTGCTGGCGGGGCTCGATCGTCCAACGCAGGGCACCGTCACCATCGACGGACAGGAGCTGACCCGGCTGAGCGAGGATCAACTGGCGCGGTTCCGCTCGGAGCGGGTCGGGTTCGTCTTCCAGTCATTTCACCTGCTGCCGACGCTCACGGCCCGGGAAAATGTCGAGGTCCCGCTCGAGTTGCGGGGCGAGGACGCCGGACCGCGCGCCGATCACCTGCTCGCGCGCGTCGGGCTGGGAGGACGGGAGCATCACTACCCCAGTCAGCTGTCCGGTGGCGAGCAGCAGCGCGTGGCACTCGCCCGCGCCTTCAGCAACCGGCCCAAGATCCTGTTCGCCGATGAACCGACCGGCAATCTTGACGGCGTCACCGGGGCGACGGTGATCGAGATCATGCTGGAGCTCAACCGCGAGCTCGGGACCACGACCGTGCTCGTGACGCACGACCTCGCCCTCGCCCAGCGCACCGGCCGGATCATTCGCCTTGCCGATGGCGCCATGATCTCCGACGAGCGCGTCGTGCCGGTGTCGGCCGCCCAGGTTGGCCGGCGCGAACCGGAGCAGAGCGACGACTGATGACGAAACTCCGTTTCGTCGCCCGCATGGCATGGCGTGAGGGGCGCGCGACCGGCCGTCGCCTGCTCTTCCTGACTGCCGCCATCTCGATCGGCGTCGGCGCACTCGTCGCCATCGAGTCGTTCACCGACAACCTTCGCACCGCCGTGGAGCAGCAGTCACGCGCGCTGCTCGGCGGCGACATCGCCGCCCGATTGCGCGGAGCGCCGACACCGGCGTACCGCGCCCTGCTCGACTCGCTCACCCGCGCCGCCGGCGCCGATCCCGCGACCGATCTTGCGGAAGTCGTTGCCTTTGACGGGATGTCCTACGTGCCCCGCACTGCCGGAACCCGGCTGGTGCAGGTCCGGGCGATCACCGGCGGATATCCGTTCTACGGCCCGGTGACGACGGAACCGGATGGAAAGTGGGGCGGGCTCGCGGTGGGACATGTTGCGCTGGTCGATCCCTCCTACCTCACCGCCCTCGGGGCACAGGTGGGGGATACCATGGCGCTCGGCGCGAGCCGGTTCGAGATCGTGGGCACGGTTACCGGATTCCCTGGCGATGTCGGCGTCCGCAATGCCTTCGGGCCACGGGTGTTCATTCCCGGAAAATGGGTCGAGGAAACCGGACTGCTCACCTTCGGGAGCCGGTACGATTACGACTGGTATCTGCGCACTCCCGCCTCCACGGACGTGGCCGCCGTGGCCCTCGCCTGGGAACCGAAGTTCAAGGCGCTCTCCGGCGGCCTGCGCACCGCCGCGGAGGAGGAGCAGGATCTCAAGCGCTTCTTTGACCAGCTCGGACGCTACCTGAGTCTGGTCGCCCTGATCGCACTGCTGCTGGGGGGCATCGGTGTCGGGAGCGCCGTGCAGGTCTTCCTGCGCCAGAAGCGGGATAGCATCGCGGTGCTGCGCTGTCTCGGAGCGACGAGTGGCCAGGTCTTCGGCGTCTACCTCGCGCAGGCGATGGTCATGGGCCTCGCCGGCAGCGTCGTGGGCGTGATCCTTGGCATTCTCCTGCAACTGGGCCTTCCCAGCATCTTCGGTCAGTTCCTGCCGCTCGACATCACGGTGCGCCCCTCGTGGCGCGCGGTGGGGACCGGGCTGGGCGTCGGCGTGTGGGTGGCGACGGTGTTCGCCCTGCTGCCGCTGCTCGACATCCGGCGGATCCCGCCACTCGCCGTGCTGCGGCGGGATGTCGAGGTCAATCCGACGGACCGGACCGATCGGCTGACCTGGCTGGCGCGCGCGACGCTGGTCCTGAGCGTCGCCGGGCTGGCGATGCTTCAGGTCCAGAGCATCCTGCAGGGCGCCATCTTCACCGCCGCCATCGGCGCCGCCCTGCTGATCCTGTGGCTCGCTGCCCTGGGACTGATCCGTGGGCTGCGCCGCTGGTTCCCCCGCGGACTGTCGTACGTCTACCGCCAGGGACTCGCCAACCTCTATCGCCCCGCCAATCAGACCGTTGCCGTGGTGCTCGCGCTGGGCTTCGGCGCGTTTCTGTTAGGCGCACTGGCGGTCATGCAGCACAACCTCCTACGGCAGTTGTCGCTCGACGGCGGACTCGGCCGGCCGAACCTGGTGTTCTTCGATATCCAGCCGGATCAGAAGGCTGGGGTGCAGCAGCTCATTCGCGATGCGGGTCTCGTCCCCGCCGGCGCGGTGCCGATCGTGCCCATGCGCATCCGCTCGATCAACGGCCGCCTCGCCAGCGCCATCCTCGCCGATACCCTGCAGCAGCAGACCGACAGCGCAAATCGCGGACAGGGCAAGCGGTTCCGCCGGGATGGATGGGCGGTGCGGCGGGAATTCCGTTCGACCTATCGGGACACCGTCGTCGCGTCGGAGAAACTCGTCGTGGGCGACTGGTGGATCAATGGCTCGGCATCCCGACCGGGCGGCCCAAATGGGTCGCCCCTACCCGTTCCCGCGCCGATTTCACTAGAGGTGGGAATCGCGGGCGACCTCGGCGTCACGATTCGCGATACGATCGTCTGGGATATTCAGGGGGTGGGCATCACCAGCGTCATCACCAGCCTGCGGGAAGTGAACTGGGCCCGCTTCGAGCCCAACTTCTTCGTGGTCTTTCCCGATGGTCCGCTGCATGACGCGCCGCAGAGTTTCGTGGTGCTGACCCGGGTGGACAGCGCGGCAGTTCTCGGCAGCCTGCAGCGTGCGGTGGTCGAGCGCTATCCCAACGTCACTTCGGTGGACCTCTCCGCCGTACAGCAGACCATCGAAAAGGTTGTCGGCAGCGTGGTGCTGGCCATTCGCTTCATGGCGCTGTTCAGCCTGGCGACGGGAACGATCGTCCTGGTCGGAGCGCTGGCGACCAGCCGCTTCCAGCGGGTGCGTGAGGCGGCGCTCCTCAAGACCCTCGGCGCCACCCGGCGTCAGGTCGTGCGAGTCATGGTTACGGAGTACGCTGCGCTCGGCTTGCTGGCGACCGTCGTGGCGACCGGACTGGCGAGCATCGGTGGCGCGGCGCTGACGAAGTGGGTCTTCGAGATCCCCTTCACGGTGCCGTGGCTGGCGTTTCTGGTGATTGCCGCCGGCCTGGTGCTGCTGACCGTGCTGACGGGGATCTGGACCAGCCTGGATGTGTTCCGCCGTCCGCCGATCGAGGTGCTGAGAGCGGAGTGAG
>JBDTMI010000058.1:0-21640 GCA_039934355.1 Gemmatimonadales bacterium | reverse complement strand
GGCGAATAGGCGAATAGGCGAATAGGCGAATACATGGCGCAAATCCTGGGGTCTCAGCGGGGCAGGGATCGACTGGCTCGGGTTGGAGCGATCGTCGCGCTGATGCTTGGCGCGTCGCCCGCGACGGCACAGGTGCAGCTTCGCATCGGTGACGCGACCCGCACCACCTACTCGGAGCTTCACGAAGCGTTGCGCGACAGCACGCCCGCCGCAGACTCGGTGCTGCAGATTCTGCGGGCCGCGGGCAGTCGGACCCTCTGGCCGCTGGTCCAGCGCGCGGCGAGCGGACAAGGCGACTGGAACAGCGGGCTGATCGCGCTGAACTGCATTGCGGCGGTGCGGGAGACGGGCAGTCACGACAGCGTGGTTCAATGGCGTGAGCGCATCGAGAGCGGCAAGCTGACGCCGCCGCCCGATGTGGATCTTCGCGATCTCCTGCCGGGCCTGCACGCCATCGAGTTGGAGCTGGAGCGCGCCCGAACCTCGGATATCGCGGTCCTGACGGCGTTGCTGCCCCGTATTTCCGGAGGCGAATACGATCTCGGTGATGCCTGGGTCTTCGGCCGGCTGGGGCAGGGCGCGGCCGATACCGTGGCGCAGCGCTTTCTGGCGTCCAGCGATTCCCGGCTGCGGATCCGCTACCTGACGCTGCTCTCGTTCTCCACCGACACCTCACTGATTCCGCTGCTGGCGCGCATCTACGTCGCCCCCGACAGCTTCAACCTCCCGCTCCGGATCGGGACCCGTGCCTCCGACGGGCTGCTCTGGATCGGCACGCGCGCGAGTATCGCCGCCCTGCTCGATGCTCGGGGCCGTGCCCGGGCCCGTGGTACCTACGCCGATCCGCGCCTCGGCCACGCCGACCTGGATTTTCTGGGGAGCGACAGCTCGCAGGTGATCAGCCGGACGGGGCGATGGCTGACGGAGTGGGTGGGGATCCTCCCGGGCGAGAACTAGGGAAACAGCGGGAACGGGGAAACGGGAAGGGGGAAGGGGAGAATATGTGCCGCCCCTTCTCTCTTCCCTTTACCCTTTTCCCTGCCGTCCTCACTCGGTCGCTTTCACCTCCGCCGCCACCGCCACACCGCCCGACACCACGTACGCCATCACCTTGGCGCTCGGCGCGTTGAGCCGGGTGATCCGGTCGCGGGGAAAGAGCATCAGCTGTCCCGCGATGCTGTAGGAGAAGGGGAGGTAGACCGTGACATGGTCCGCGATGCCCAGCTCGTCCACCGAATCCTGGGTGAGGAAACCGATCGCCTTCGACCCGACCACCGGGTCGATGGTGACGAGGACCGGTTGCTGGAACCGCTTTTTCTCTCCCACAAACGCGCCGAAGACGTCCTTCATGCTGGAGTAGAGCAGCCGGATGCCCGGGAGCTTCTCCAGCAGCGCCTCGACCCAGTCCAGCATGCGCCGGGCGAGGAAGTTGGAGGCGATGAACCCCACCAGCGTGATCAGCGCCAGCGTCGCCACGAAACCGACTCCAGGGATCGAGAGCCGGAGCCAGCCGTCCACGGTCGTGAAAATGGTCCACACGACATAGATCGTGAGCGCCACCGGGGCGCTGAAGATCAATCCATTCAGGAAGTATCCGATCAGCCGCTTCATCCGGGATCCCGCTGACGGGGTGGATTCAGCAGCAGCGCGACGCGCCGCCGCCGTACCGCGTTTCGACGTACAACTGGAAAAATTCCCGCTCCGAGGGGGCGGGCCAATCCGGGTGCCGCCGCGCCAGGTGTTCGAGATAGGCGACGTAATCGGGCATGCCGACGACCCGGCGAAAAGTGGTGAGGCAGCTCCGGACGGTGCGCGAGGTGCGGAGCCAGAGGCTGCCGGTCTTCTCGTACGAGGTCTCCAGCGTTCCGCCGGGTCGAAGCCGCTCACGCGCCATACGCGGTCTCCGTGAATGCCGTCTCGCGGGTACCGGCGGGGCTCCGGCCCAGCAGGACCATCGCCCACTCGCGCATCGAACTCAGGACCACCAGCACTACCGCCGTCATGAACAGCGCCGCCATCGTCGCATCGAGCCGGTCATTGAAGATGAGTCGCGCGCCGCGCGTGGGATCGATCGTGCCGGCGGCCACCTTCGCCGCCGTGTCGGCCGCATGGGCCAGGAAGCCGAGTCGCGGCTCGGGGGAGGTGATCTTGATCCAGCCGGCGGTGAGCGTCACCAGCAGCACCCAGGCCAGCGGCAGGAGCGTCACCCACGCATATCGTGCCTTGCCGCTCTTGATGATGATTGTCGTCCCCACCGAGAGCGCCACGCCGGCCAGCAGCTGGTTGGCGATGCCGAAGAGCGGCCAGAGCGAATTGATCCCGCCCAGCGGGTCCAGGACACCCTGCACCAGAAAGTAGCCCCAGCCCGCGACGATCAGCGCCGAAGTGAGAATGATACTGGGATACCAGGAGGTGCGGCCGAGCGGTTCCCAGGCGTGCCCCAGCAATTCCTGCAGCATGAAGCGTCCGACGCGGGTACCGGCGTCGAGCGTTGTCAGGATGAACAGTGCCTCGAACATGATGGCGAAGTGATACCAGAGCGCGATCAGCCCGGGCCCGAAGGCGCCGCTGAAGATCTGGGCCATGCCCACCGCGAGCGACGGCGCGCCACCGACCCGGCTGAGCAGCGTCTCCTCGCCGACGGCATGCGCCAGCGCGTTCATCTGCTCCGGGGTGACCGTGAAGCCCCACTGCTGGATGGTCGCGGCGGCGTGTACCGCATCACCACCGAGGGTGGCGAGCGGGGTGTTGATGGCGAAGTAGACCCCGGGATCGAGCACCGAGGCGGCGCAGATCGCCATCACCGCGACGAACGACTCCATCAGCATGCCGCCGTAGCCGATCAGCCGCGCATCGGCCTCCGACTTGAGCAGCTTGGGGGTGGTGCCGGACGCGACCAGCGCGTGGAATCCGCTGATGGCGCCGCAGGCGATGGTAATGAAAGCGAAGGGAAACACCCCGCCGGCGAAGACCGGACCGGTGCCGTCGGTGAATCGGGTAAGTGCCGGCATGCGGAGCGGTGGCATCACGATCAGGATGCCTAGCGCGAGCAACACGATCGCGCCGATTTTCATGAAGGTGGAGAGGTAGTCGCGCGGCAGCAGGAGCATCCAGCAGGGAAGCACGCTGGCGAAGAAGCCGTACACGATGAGCGCATAGGCCAGCGTCGTACCCGAGAAGGTGAACAGCGGGGCGAGCGTGGGGCTCTCGGCGACGTAGCGTCCGCCGACCAGGGCGGCCATGAGCAGCGCGACGCCGACCACCGAGGCTTCCAGGGTCCGTCCCGGCCGCCACACCTTCATCCAGAAGCCCATCAAGAACGCGATGGGAATGGTGCAGGCGATCGTAAAGACGCCCCACGGGCTGCTGCGCAGCGCATTCACCACGATCAGGGCGAGAGGGGCCAGCAGGATCAGCATGATCATCAGCACCGCGATCATCGCGAGGATCCCGGTGAAGGGGCCGATTTCCTCCTTGGCCATCTGGCCGAGCGACTTGCCGTCGCGTCGCATGGAGGCGAAGAGGATCACGAAATCCTGCACCGCGCCAGCCAGCACCACGCCGACCACGATCCAGATCGTGCCGGGGAGATAGCCGAACTGGGCGGCGAGCACCGGGCCGATCAACGGGCCGGCGCCGGCGATCGCGGCGAAATGATGGCCGAAGAGCACCCACCGTCCGGTCGGGATGTAGTCCCGGCCGTTGTTCAGCCGCTCCGCCGGCGTGGCCCGTCGGGGATCGAGGTCGAAGACGCGGGTGGCGAGGAACCGGCTGTAGAACCGATAGCCGATGAGGTAGGTGCTGACGGCGGCGAGGACCAGCCAGGCCGCGCTGATCGTTTCGCCGCGCGAGAGAGCGAGCATCGCCCAGCCGGCGGCACCGGCGAGGGCGACAACCATCCACACGAGCATGCGCATGCCCCAAGATGCCCCGGGCCAAGCGCGTCGCGCCACCCCCTCGGTCGGCTTGCCCCCCTCCCCGCCGAGCCGTAGCTTGCCCACGATGTCATCCTTTCACGAAGGCTACGGGCGCGGCGCGTGGGAGCCGGAGCAGGAGCACTCCGGGACCACGCTCGAACAGCCGCTGCCGCTGCCCCTGCCGGTCGCCAGCACTGCCCGCGTCGCCGTAATCACCGGTGGCGCCACGGGGCTGGGTCGTTCGATCGCCATCGAGTTCGCCCGGCAGGGATTCCGGGTGGCCTTCTGCTTCGTGGACCTGCCGGGCCGCGATGTGACCGAACAGGCCCTGCTCACCGAAACGACCTGCTCGGCGATGGGGGCGGAGGTGTATGCGGCGCGCTGTGATGTGCGGGAGCGGGCCCAGGTGGAGCGCTTCCTCTTCGATACTGTCGCCCGCTTCGGCACGGTGCATTGCCTGATCAACAATGCCGGGATCGCGGTGGACGGGGCGATCTGGCGGATGTCGGACGAGGCGTGGCGCGAAGTGATGGACACCAACGTGACCGGGGCGTTCAACTTCATTCGTACCGTCGCGCCGATCTTCCGCAAGCAACACTACGGCAAGATTGTCAGCGTGAGCGCGCACCAGGCCGGGCGCCCGGGCTTTGGCGTCTCCAACTACGCCGCGAGCAAGGCCGCTCTCGAAGGGCTGACCCGTGCGGCGGCGGTGGAGCTGGGCCCATCCAACGTCAACGTCAATGCCGTCGCCCCCGGCTTCATCCGCACCGAACGGATGATGATGCTGCCAGCTGATGTGATCGACCGGGCCCGGAAGCACAGTGTTCTGGGCCGGGTGGCGGAGCCGGTCGATGTCGCGAACGTGATCAGCTTCCTCTGTTCCGAGGAGGCGCGACATATCACCGGGCAGACGCTAGTGGTCGATGGGGGGCTGTCGCTGGAATGATCCCGCACGGGCCGCCGTAGCAGACGCCGTATGTCTGCGACCCCCACGTGCCCCGTTCCCCGTTCCCCGTTCCCCACCCCCGGTGTACGTTTCCTGCCGTGCAGAAATCCTCTCCGCGTTCCGTGCTGCCGGTGGTGCTCGCCCTGCTGGTCTCCGGCTGCGGCGGCAAGTCGTCCCCTTCCGCGGCCTCGCCCAAGAACGACATCAAGCACGAGCCGATCCGGCCGCTGCTCACCGCCGCCTTCGCCGGCCAGGCCGTGGCCGTCGTTCCCATCACGCTGGTGATCGCGACCGACAGTGTGAGTGGGCTGGCACCGCTGACCGATCATGCCGCGACGCTGGCGTGGGCGGATTCAATCATCGGTACCGCGCTTACCGTGCGCGGGCCGGAGGTGAAATGGGTGCTGCCGGCGGAGCTGCGCCGGATCGCGCGGCGGGCACCAACCGTGGCCCCCGATCCGGACCGGATGGGCCAGTCGATCCTGCGGGCCAGACTCGAGGATGTGCCCGATCCACTTCGAGGCAATCTGCGCTCGCTCATGGCGCTGGTCGGCGGACGACTGGTCCTGGTCCCCGCCGCGCTCAGCTTCCTGCCGGAACCCGACGGTCAGGTCCGGGCGGAGCTGTCGCTGGCGATGGCTGATACCCGGACCGGCAAGGTGGTCTGGCGCACCGTGGCCTGGGCCACCGGCTCCACCCCGGCGCGCGCGCTCAGCGCGGCGCTGGATACCGTGCTCCCCGTGGGACTGGGATACCGATGACCTACAACGTGACGCTCATTCCCGGTGACGGGATCGGGCCGGAGATCACCGCCGAGACGGTGAAGGTGCTGGAAGCGACCGGACTCAAGTTCGAGTGGGATGAGCAGCTGGCCGGCGTCGCCGCGGTCGATGCGACCGGTACGCCGCTCCCCGACTCCACGATCGAAAGCATTCGCCACCGCAAGCTGGCGCTCAAGGGGCCGCTGACCACGCCGGTGGGCACCGGATTTCGCTCGGTCAACGTGCAATTGCGCCGGGAATTCGAACTGTTCGCCAATATTCGGCCGGCCCGTTCCTTCGTGCCCGGTGGTCGCTTCAGCAATGTCGATATCGTGATGGTGCGGGAAAATCTCGAGGGACTTTACGTTGGCGTCGAGCACTTCATCGCCATCGGCGGCGACCCGCGCGCCGTGGGCGAATCGATTGCGATCGTGACCCGGGCCGGCTGCGAGCGGATCATCCGCTACGCCTTCGAATTTGCCATCAAGCAGGGACGCAAGAAGGTCACGATCGTCCATAAGGCGAACATCCTGAAGATGGTGAGCGGCCTCTTTCTCGAAGTGGGCAAGCGGATTCAGAAGGAGTACGAGGGCCGCATCCAGTCGAACGACATGATCGTGGACAACTGCGCCATGCAACTGGTGCTCCGGCCGGAACAGTTCGACGTGATGGTCACCACCAACATGTTCGGTGACATCCTGAGCGACGAAGTCTCCGGCCTCGTCGGGGGCCTCGGCCTCGCCCCCGGCGCCAACATCGGCACCCACGCTTCGATATTCGAAGCGGTGCACGGCAGCGCCCCCGATATCGCAGGCAAGGGGATCGCCAATCCCGCGGCCCAGATGCTCGCCGCCGCGATGATGCTGGATCACCTGGAGGAGCTGAAGCCCGCCCGGCGCATTCGCGCTGCCCTCGAGCAGGTGATCGTGCAGGACAACATCCGCACCCGCGACCTTGGCGGTACTGCGTCCACCGTGGAGTTCGGTGATGCCGTCGCTCGCCGGGTGGCCGCCTGAAGTACCCTGCGCCCGCTGCGACACGCGGGTGGCGGGGCTCGCCTGGGGAGAACTCTGCCCCGCCTGCCGCGGTGATCGGACCCGCCGTGCAAATCGACTCGCCAGCCGCATCTCAGTCCCGGCAACCCTCCTGGTCGGCCTGTATGTCTTCCTCCGCATGCCTCCCCTTCCGCTCGCGCGGTTGTACGGAGTCATCGCGGTCCTGGTGACGTACATCGTCGTCCGGAAAGTGGTCCAGCGCGTCGCGCTGGAGCTGTTGCCGAACTGACCAAGACTTCCGGCAAGGAGCACCAAGATGCTGACCCGATTCCTGATCCCCGCGATCATTCTCACTTCACCAATCGCCGCCCAGGCACCCGCCACCAGCCTGACCCTGTACAACGACGGCCGGGTGCTGGTCCGCCGCCTGATCGGCCTGGACCTCCGCAGGGGGGAATCGACCCAGCTCGTAGCCCTCGGCGAAGTGGATCCTTCCACGCTGTTCACGCTCGACAGCGGTGTCACGCTGCTCGGCACCCGGTACGATGCCGCGGTCGATGAGTCGCGCGCGCTGGCCCGCGCGATCGGGAAAACGCTCACCTTTCAGGTGGGCAAGGAAATCGTGAGCGCCGAGGTGCTGGGGGTGAATCCGGAGCGGTACCGGATGACCGACGGGACCATCAGCTTCCAGCGACCCGGCACGCCCCGGTTCCCCGCCGAGCTGGTCCCGCTGCAGCCGTCACTCACCCTGTCAGTGGCGAGCGACCGCGCGCGGAAGGAACTGCGACTCGGCTACTTCAGCCAGGCCGGGGGTTGGTCCGCGAGCTATCAGGTGGTACTGGGCGGGGCGACCGCGCGGATCACCGGTGCGGCGGTCGTGAACGGCGGGACGTTGCGGGTGCTGGATGCCGAAATGCAGCTGCTGGCGGGCCAGGTGAATGTCGCCGCGCCAGCGGCGGATCGTCTTCGCCAGGAAGGGCGCATGGTGGCCAAGGCGGCGATGTCGATGGAGGCCATGGCCAGCGAGCAGAAAGTCGGAGAGTTTCACCTCTATACCCTGCCCGGCCGAGTCTCGCTGGAGCCGGGGGTCATCACCACCGTCGCGCTCTTCCCCGCCGCCGATGCGAAAACGACAAAGACCTACCAGGTGCATGGCCAGATTCCCTGGTGGGGCGGACTGCCGCAGAACGGCGATGAAGCAGAGGAGCCGGTGAATGTGGTGTACACGGTGCAGCGGGCGCGGAAGACCGAATTTGGCGAGCTGCCGATTCCCGCCGGCGTGGTCCGCCTGTTTGAGCCGGACAGCGCCGGCCGTCTGCAGCTCGTCGGAGAGGCGGGGATCGATCACACCCCGGCGGGCGAGGACCTGCGCCTCAATGCCGGCAACGCCTTCGACCTGACGGCCAAGCGGATCCAGACGAGCTACACCACTCGGCGCGACACCACGATCGCCGGCCAGAACCGCACCATTGCGACGGCGGACTACAAGGTGACGCTCACCAACGCCGGTACCGAAGCCGCGACGGTCGAGGTATGGGAGGAGCGCGGCGGGGAATGGAGCGTCTTGAGCAGCAGCATCAAGGTGGAAAAACTCTCTTCCACCCGCTCCCGGTTCCGGGTGCTCGTGCCGGCGGCGGGCAAGGCCACGCTCACCTATCGGGTCCGCGTCATCTGGTGAGCGGAACGATCATCGCCCACATCTCCGATGTGCATTTCGGCGGGCGGGTCGATCTCCCCCAGCTCGCCGTGCTGCAGGGTTTCCTGCCGACCCTGGCGCCGGAGGCGATCGTCGTTTCCGGCGACCTGACTCTGCGGGCCAGGCATGGCGAATTCCAGGCGGCGAAGTATTACCTCGACGAGCTGAGTGAGATCGCTCCGGTCCTGGTCGTCCCCGGCAATCACGACGTCCAGTGGTGGCTGAGCCCGCTCGGGGTCCGTGGAAGCGACGTGATGTTCGGGAAATACCAACAGTACTTCGGCGCGCGGTTCACACCGATACTCGAGCTGGACCAGGTGTTCATTGCGGGCATGCTCTCCGCGCACGGCACGGCCCCGGGGTCGTTGACGTGGAACCTCAATGACTGGGCGGTGAAAGGACATCTGCCGGCGTCTGAGGTGGCGCGGGTCCGGGCGCTGTTCGCCACCGTCCCGCCACACAAGGCGCGGCTCGCGGTCCTGCATCACAATGTGCTGCCCGGCGTCATCTCGCGCCGTTGGGGGCTGGCCCGGCCCGAAACCGCGCAGCGGGCTCTCCAGACCCTGGAGGCGGACGCGGTCCTCTGCGGGCACGATCACACCGAGGGCGCGGGCCAGCTCGGGAGCGGTGTCGTGATCAGCACCGCGGGAACGCTCTCCCGGCGTACGAGGGGCGGCCGGCCGTCGGCGTTCAACCTCATCACCATCGAGACGGGCTTCATCACCGTCACCCACTACAGCTACGCGCGGGACGCGGCCACCTACCGTCGGGCGGACACCTCACCGTTCACGCGTACTCGTGTCTCAGCTTAGTCTCTGGGCTGAGGTCGTCGCCACTGTCCGTCCTGAGTCTCGCGCCCAGTGCGAGGATGCGGCACCATGCGTTCCCTTCGTGCCCGGCATACCATCCCTGGCGGCGCGCCTGCGGGCCCTGGGTCTGCCGCCCGTCAGGCGGGTCGAGCTGCATCGCAACGAGCTGGTGATGCTGTCGTGGAAACCGGGGGTCCTGCTCCGGATCCACGAGGGCTACAATCAGGCGCCGGACGCAGTGCTCGCGGCCGTGGTCCGGTTTCTGAAGCCACGGGTGCGGCGGGCGACGCGGCTCGCGGCTCGGAAGGAGTTTCTCGCCTTTCGGGTTGAGGGACTGGTCGAATCTCGGCCCCGCCGGCAGCGGATTCCGCGGCTACGTCCCGGTGACGCACCGCTCATGATCGAGCTGCGGCGCCTGTTCGACGAACTGAATGTGACCCACTTCCACGGGACGCTCGGTCTGATCCCGCTGCACCTGTCGGATCGGATGCGGACCCGGCTCGGTGAACTCCGACTCGACCGGTACAGTGGGCAGGCGGAACGCATCACGCTGAGCCGGCGCCACCTGCGCCGGGATGGCTGGGTCGCGGTGCGCGAGACGCTGCTGCATGAAATGGTGCACCAGTGGCAGGCGGAGACACGTCTTCCAGTGGATCATGGCGCAGCCTTCCGTCAGAAGGCGATGGAGGTGGGGATCACGCCGCGGGCGGTGCGGGTGGATTTCTAGGCAGCGCGGTATGTTTGGGAGGCGCTAGCGTTCGGCAGAGGGCTTCCCGGTTCCCTCTCCCCCTCTCCCCCTCTCCCCCACTCCCGATGTCCACCTACACTGCCGTCGACTTCTACGACATCAATGGGCTGCTCTCCGAAGAGGAGCGCGCCGTCCGAGATACGGTGCGCGCCTGGGTGGACGAGCGCGTCATGCCCGTCATCGGCGAGGCCTATGTGGCCGGCCGGTTCCCCCGTGAGCTGATCCCGGGGATGGCGGAGCTGGGGCTGCTGGGCGCCAACCTGCCGGAGACCTATGGCTGCGCCGGCCTGAACAACGTCGCCTATGGACTGATCATGCAGGAGCTGGAACGGGGCGACAGTGGCATCCGCTCGTTCGCCTCGGTGCAGGGGGCGCTGGTCATGTATCCCCTCTACGCTTTCGGTAGCGAGGCGCAGCGGCAGCGCTGGCTGCCCGGACTTGCGGCCGGCACCGAGATCGGCTGCTTCGGGCTGACCGAGCCGGATTTCGGCTCCAACCCTGGCGGCATGATCACCACCGCCCGGGAGACCCCCGACGGCTGGCTTCTCAACGGCGCCAAGATGTGGATCACGAATGGGTCGCAAGCCACGGTCGCCGTCATCTGGGCCAAGACGGGTGAGCTGGCCGACACCAGTTCGGTGCGCGGTTTCATTGTGCCCACGACGACGAAGGGCTTCACCGCCCGGGATCAGAAAGGGAAGCTCAGCCTGCGCGCCTCCGATACCAGTGAACTGGTGCTGCAGGATGTGCTGGTCCCGCGCGACGCGCTGTTGCCGAAAAGCGGCGGCCTCAAGTCCCCGCTGATGTGCCTTACCCAGGCACGCTATGGCATCGCGTGGGGCGCCACCGGTGCGGCCATGGCCTGTTACGACGAGGCGCTGCAGTACGCCCGGACGCGGATCATGTTCGACCGCCCGATTGCCCAGACCCAGATCCAGCAGGTCCGGCTGGCCGATATGCTGACCGAGATCACCAAGGCCCAGCTCCTCGCCCTGCAGCTCGGCCGGCTCAAGGACGCCGGGACGATGACCCCGCAGCAGGTGTCCCTCGCCAAACGCAACAACGTCGACATGGCCTGCAACTGCGCCCGCGAGGCCCGCCGGCTCCTCGGCGCCAATGGGATTCTGGCCGAGTATCACGCCATG
Organism: Gemmatimonadales bacterium; assembly: GCA_039934355.1. Classification (GTDB taxonomy): domain Bacteria; phylum Gemmatimonadota; class Gemmatimonadetes; order Gemmatimonadales; family GWC2-71-9; genus JADJOM01. The sequence goes on along the minus strand of JBDTMI010000058.1, from coordinate 10,623 downwards.
CGGCACATGGCCAACCTGGAGTCGGTCTACACCTATGAAGGCACCCACGACATGCACTCCCTGATCCTGGGTGAGACGATTACCGGCCTGGGTGCGTTTTAAGCTGCTGTGACCCAGGGCGTAGCCGTCGGCGGGACCGCGGCCTACCTTCGCATCATCCCTCTTTCAGAGATCCGCCGCTGAGCGACACCCCCCTGCCCGTTCCTCAGCTCCTGGCTGGCCGCTACGCGATGGAACGCGTGGTGGGGCACGGTGGCATGGCGGTGGTGTACCTCGCCCGGGATGCGCGCTACGGTCGCGACGTGGCGATCAAGATCTTCCGCAGTGACACCGCGCCGCCCGACGGCGCGGACCGGTTCCTCTCCGAGATCCAGATCGCCGCCCGGCTGTCGCACCCCAACATCCTGCCGCTTTACGATTCGGGCGAAGCGGACGGCCTGCTCTACTACGTGATGCCGTACGTGCCGGGGGAGACCCTCCGGCAGCGACTGGAACGGGAAGGGGCGCTCCCCATGACGGATGCGCTCGCGATCGCCGTGCAGGTGGCGGCCGCGCTCACCCACGCCCACAGTCACGGCGTGATCCATCGCGATATCAAGCCGGAGAACATCCTCTTCCAGGCTGGCCAGGCGGTGGTCGCCGATTTCGGTATCGCCCGCGCGATCAGCGCCGGCGGCTGGGAGGAGAGACATCTCGCCGGTGGTCCGGTCGGCACACCGACCTACATGAGCCCGGAACAGGCGCAGGGTGGTTCGCGGGTCGACGGCCGCAGCGATCTCTACAGTCTGGGGTGCGTGCTCTACGAGATGCTCACCGGTACGCCTCCTTTCCGCGGGACGACACCGGAGGAGATCGCGGTGCAGCACCAGGAGGCGACCCCGCCGCCGGTGCACATGGTGCGGCCGACGCTGCCCCCGACCATCCAGGCGGTGGTCTCCCGCGGGCTCGAGAAGCATCCGGCCGACCGCTACCAGACGGCGCAGCAGTTTGCCGACGCCCTGTTCCGGCTGCAGACCGACACCCCGGTCGGTGGCTCGATGGCGGTGGCGCCGACCCGACGCGCCAGTCTCGCGGAGCGGGTGCAGCAAGGCCCGCGCGGATGGGGGATAACGGCCATCGCGGCCGGCGCACTCGCCCTGCTCGTCTACGTCACCGTTGGGATCGGCACACCCAGCGGGCCCGTCCTCGAGCCCACCCGGTACCTGGTCGCGCCGTTCCTGCACCGGAGCGGAGCCGCCTCGGGATTGCTCAACGGCGATCAGTGTGCCCGGCTGATCCACGACGCGCTCACCCGCTGGCAGGATATCACCCTGGTCGATGAGCGATGGACCGCCGATCAGATCACCCAGCTCGGTCATGCGCCCACGCTGGCAGAGCTGGGCGCGATCGCCCGGCGGGCCGGGGCGGGCCGGCTGATCACCGGGGATGTCTCCACCGAGCGGGATTCGGTGCGGGTGCGCGGCGTCGTCTACGATGTCGGCAATCCGGAGCGGGCGCTGCGCGAGCCGGTGCTCGTCCTCGGGTCCAGTCTGGAGGAGGCCGACGATCGCTTCGCGCAGCTCGCCGACTCGCTTCTGGTGTCCCGGCCGCAAAGTCCCGCCGCAGCCGGGGGAGCGATGGGGACCCGAGTGCTCGCGGCGTGGCAGGCCTACGATTCCGCCCATGTCGCCCTGGATCAGTGGGACCTCGACGGCGCGACCCGGCTCTTTCGTGCGGCGACGGCCCGGGATCCGGGCTACGGCATCGCCCATCTGTGGCTGGCCCAGACCCGCTCCTGGTCCGGGACCGACGCGGGCGAGTGGCGCGAAGATCTCCAGGCCGCGCTGCACGCGGCCCAGCCCCTCAAACCCCACGCCCGCGAGTGGGCCGAGGCGCTGTCGGATCTGGCCGACCGCCGCTTCCCCGAAGCGTGCAAGCGGTTCACCCGGATGATCGCGCAGGATTCCCTCGATTTCCGCGGCTGGTTCGGTCGCGCCGAGTGCCGAGCCCAGGACCCGGTTGTCGTGCGCGATTCGAAGAGCCCCTCCGGCTATCGCTTCCGGTCCAGTTATCAGGCGGCCATCGGGGACTATTCCAAGGCACTGCGAGTCATTCCCTCGGTGCACCGCGCTTTTCGCGGCGCGGCGTTCGAGCGTCTGATCGGTCTCTTTTTCGCGGAAACCAACATCTTCCGCCAGGGCACCACGGGTCCGGGAGACAGCCTGGGATTTGTTTCCTTCCCCGCCCTTGTCGCCGATACGCTGAGCTTCACGCCCTTTCCGCGATCCGCGCTCAACGACTGGAATCGCCCGGACATGATCGGTTCGGTCGTCGAGGCGGTGGACCACTCCCGCCTGCAGTTGCGCCAGGTGACCAGCAGCTGGGTGGCCGCGTTCCCAAACAGTGGCGCGGCGCTCGAGGCGGATGCCCTGGCGTTGGAGCTGTTGCCTGACCTGGCCGGCACGACCGCGGTGATCGACTCCACGCTCGGGCGACTGCAAGCCGCATCGCGTACGGCATCCTCCCGCGAGGACCAGGTGCGCATCGGGGCCGGGGAGATCCGGGTCCTGCTGCGCGCGGGGCGGTTCGTCGAGGCGAAGGCCCGGGCGGACGCGCTGTTGAACGGCCCGGGCATCGAGTCGCCTGGCGCCAGCGCCTACCTCGCTGCGGTGGCCGCGCTGACCGGGCGGGCCTCGCTCAGCGCGGTGCTCAACCAGGCCGGCGCCGCGAATCCCCTCCCGCCCATCCCGCACCGTCGTCTCCTCCTGCCGGGCAAGCTCCGGGCGACTGCCTCGGCGCTCGAGTCCTATGCGTCGCTCGGCATTCACGATGATTCGTTGACGGCGCTGTTCCGGCGCTATGAACAGCAGTCGCTGGCGCTGCTCAAGCCGACCGAGCGTGCCGCGGCGGACAGTGTGCTGCTCCCAGGGGTGTACGCCACCCTCTTTCCGGCACCAGAATCGAAACCGGTGCGTCCCGTTTCTCCCGCCGGCAGCTATCTCCTTGATCTCCAGGCCTCGCTGCGCCAGGGCGATACCGCGCTGGTCCGGAAGCGGTTCGCCGCACAGGACATCCGGCGGCGGAATCTGCGGCCTGGCGATGTCTCCGTTGATGCGACGCTGGTTGAGGCGATGATGGCGCTGGAAATGGGCGACACTGCGACCGCGATTCGTCGGCTTGATGGCTCGCTGAACGCCATGAGTGCCCTCGGCATGAGCCTGGTTGAACAGGTTCCCCAGGCTGGCTCGCTGGTGCGCGCCATGGTCCTGCGGGCACAGTTGGCGCGGGTGGCCGGAGATCCAGTGGGGGCTCGGCGATGGGCGGGTCCTGCTGCTATACTCTGGGCATCCGCGGATCGGTCACTGCAGCCCACGGTGGTGGAGCTGCGCCGCATGGCGGGTCCCCCTTAACCACGTCCCAACCCCTGATGGGAGGTCCTGTGATCCTTCCGGCCCGCTGGAGCCGCGCCGTCGCTTTCACTGCCCTGATCACGCTGACATCCTGCCTTCCCCGCAACGCACCCCACCACAATCAGCCCGCGACCATCGGCATCGATCCCGGCCAGCCGGGCGCGCGCGACTCGGTGCTGGCTCTGGGACAGCGCCAGGTCTACGACGCGAATATCGGCGCGGCCGCCCGGACACTGCTCGAGAGTGACATTGATGTGACGATCGAGCCGATGGACGATGCCTACCTTGCCGACTCGGTCACTCTGGCTCAGGGCGTGGTCGTCGCCCGTTTCATCAATCACAGCCCGGATTCCCTGCCCCGACTCGGCCTGGCTCCCAACGCCATGAGCTACTGGCTGATCTATCGTCGTGACGGGCAACTCTTCTCGGATTTCGTCGCCGAGGCCACGGACGCGCGGTATGATCGGACCAGTGTCCCGACCGACCTGCATGTGCCGACCCGGGCATGGCGCCAGTCGATCAGTCAGTGGCAGCCGCCAGTCCCGGTGGCCGGGATGGGCGCGGGAGTCGCGCATCTGCTGCTGGCATCCGGGTCGCTGCCCTGGACCACCTGCGGCGACCAGGGCTGCTGCAAGCCACCGAACTGAGCTTCGCCGCATTGCCTCCGCCGGTGTGACGCCCGGCGGGGTCGTGCGTATTATCTCTCGGATATGCTCCCCTCCGACATCGACACGCCGCTCTTGACGTTGCTTCCTGCCACCGCGGAGGAACGCTGCCGCGTCTGGTATTCCGCCTATGGTCAGGCGGTCTATAGCTATGTCCGGTTTCATGTGGATTCGGCGGATGTGGCCGATGACGTCACGGCCGACACCTTCCTGAAAGTGTTCCGGGCGGCGGATCGATACGACCCGGCCAGGGGCGCGGCCCGCATATGGGTCTTCGGTATCGCCCGCAACACCCTGCGCGATCATTTGCGACGGGACCGCGTCCGGCGTCACACCTCCCTCGGCGCGATGCGGGACCTCGCCGTCGACGCTCCCTCGCCGGAGGAGCGCCTGCTCTGGGAAGAACAGGTCGGGCGATTGCTCTTCGCCGTGAACGAGCTCAGCGCGAACGATCGCGAAATCGTCGGGCTGCGGTACGGCAGCGAGTTGGACAACGCGGCGATTGCGGCGGTGCTGGGTATCGGCGAGTCGGGAGTGCGCACCCGGCTCTGGCGGGCGCTCAGCCGGCTGCGGACCATCATGGATGGTCAGCCGAAATGAGTGACCCGCCGGATGACCTGAAGGAGCTGGACCGCGTGTTGCGCGGCGTGCGCTTCGAGCCGCGCGCCTCGCTCGGGGCGGAGATCGCGGGACGGTGGCGTCATGGTGAGCGTGCGATTGAGCTGCCGCGCTTCGGACAGCGCCAGGTGCTCGGGCTTGCCGCCGCCGCCTTCCTCCTCGGACTCGGGCTCCTCAGCTTCTGGTGGATCGCCCTGCGACCGCTGGGTCCCGTGACGGTGGATCGCTGCTGTCAGGATTTGGATGGCGGCGGGGATGCGGACGACGGGCTTCTGGTGGTGAGCGCGCGGGGCAGCCAGGTCCAGCGACTCATGATCTACGAGGATCGCGACGGGAGCCGGACTTTTTCCGTGCGGGACAGCGTCCGCTTCGAGCGCCGCGGGGCGCCGGTTGTGCTGGGGCCGATGACCAGCGATCACCGGACCATCCAGTTCTGTTGTCTCGACTACGACGGTGGTGGACCGAGTGACGATGCCCTGCTGATCGTCGGGCGGCCACCCGACCAGATCTCGATGGCGGCCATCTACGAGCACCACGCATCGCCCGGTCCACTGCGCTGAACACGCCACGCGCCCTTTTCCCGACGGTCCGCACCGTCGCCGCTCACCACACTCGGAATTCCATGGCCCTTCGTCCCGCACCCACCAGTCTCCTGCTGGCTCTCCTGGCCGCTGTCCCGCTCGCGGCGCAACTGCCGGACAGCACCCGCCGCGACTCGACCAAGGCGGTGGAGCTCAAGCCCATCGAGGTCGTCGGCTCAATCCTCGGACCGACCGGGCCCAAGGTGGGGTCCGGGGTGCCGGCACGAACCACGATCATCACCCGCGACCAGATCGAGGCGAGCGAGCCACGACTCATCAGCGACCTGCTGGTATCTCAGGCCGGCATCTCGAGTTACGACGACCTCGGCGCGAGCTACAAGATGTCGCTCTCGTCGCGCGGCTTTTTTGCCTCGCCCGTGGTCGGTTTACCGCAGGGGATTTCCGTCTTCCTCGATGGCGTTCGCCAGAACGAACCCGATGCTGCCCAGGTGAACTTCGACCTCCTGCCGATGGAGCATGTCACCCGGGTTGAGCTGCTCTCGGGGACCGCGTCGCTCCTCGGCCGCAATTCGCTCGGCGGGGCCGTCAACCTCGTGACCAACAGTGGTGGCGGCCCGACCCGTGGTGAGCTGGAGCTTTCCGGTGGCAACTACAAGACGTTTGGCAGCGACGCTTCGCTCTCAGGATCGCTCGGTCAGGGCAGGTGGAGCTACTACGCTGGCGGCGGATACGACCGCGAGGATGGCTGGCGGCAGCTGACCGGGGCCGAGCAGTACAACGGCTTCTTCAACCTCGGCCGGCTGACGGAACACTGGGGAATTCGATTCCAGGGATATGGCGCCAAGTCACGGGCCGAGACGGCGGGATCGTTGCCCGAAAGCGTCTTCACCACCAATCCCGACTCCAACCTGAGCTCCGGCGACTTCGAAGACCTCAACAATCTGCAGCTGGCGGTCAGCGGCTATCGTCGGTTTGCCAATGGGCAGCTTTCGTTCACGACCTACGGCCGGCGGCACCGCGCGGAGCGGTTCAACGTCAATCAAGCCGCGGACCCGGACAACGTCGGCCGGTCGCGCAATCGCATTGTCGGTGGGACCGTCGACTACCGCTTCGAGAAGCCGCTGGGCGGCGGAACCGTCGGTTTCCGCCTTGGCGCCGAGGGATCCTCCGCGCGCACCGAGGTCGAGCTCTTCGCCGACTCCACCAAATTCGGCGGTCCGACCACCCAGACGACATTTGTGAAGAGCCCAACCTGGGATGCCGCCGGCTACGCCCTTGCTGATCTCACGACCGGACGAACGACGATCTCCACCGGCGTGCGCTACGACTACGTCAAGATTCCCTTCAGCAACGAACTCGACCACACCCGCGACACCTCGAGTTCCTATTCCCGGCTCAGTCCCAAGGTCGGCCTCTCGTTCGACCTCGGGCACGGGCTTTCGGTGTATGGCTCGGTGGGCGGTGCGTTCCGCGCCCCGGCCGTGATCGAGCTCGCCTGCGCCGATGAAGCCGAACCCTGTCCGTTGCCTTTTGCGCTCGGCGACGACCCGCCGATCAAGCCGGTGCGAGCGACGACATACGAAATCGGTGGGCGCCTGATCGCGGGACAGGCAATCCTCAGCGGCTCGGCGTACCGCACCGACGTGAAGGACGACATATTTCTCTTCGCCTCCGACTCGGCGGCTGCGGGGTCGACGATCGAGGGATTCTTCGGCAATATCGACAAGACCCGGCGAGAAGGGCTCGAGCTGTCGGCCCAGCTTTTTGTGAAGGGCGGGCACTCGCTGTACGCCAATTATGCGTACACCAAGGCCACGTTCGAGAGTGATGCCGAAATCTTCAGCATTCGGGAGGATTTTGGCGGCTCAAACGACGTTGCCCCTGGTTCGGAGATTCCGCTGGTGCCGAGCCATCAGGTCAAGGCGGGCGGCTCGTTCCAGCTGCCGCACGGGTTCTTCACGGGAGTGGATGGGCGGTACATCGGGACGCAATGGCTTCGCGGAGACGAAGCCAATGTGGAGCCCAGACTGGACTCCTACTTCGTCACCGATGCGCGGATCGGGTGGCGGGGGAAGGGCTGGGAGGTAGTCGCCGTCGGCAACAACATCTTCCAGAACAGGTACGCCAGCTTCGGCACGTTCAACGTGAATCAGGGGGGAGGCGGTGTACTGGAGCGGTTCCTGACTCCCGGGTTCAGACGCGTCGTCCGCCTCGTGATCCGGCGGAGTTTCGGAGGCGGCGACGACTGACGCTCGCCCGGTGTCCTGACCTCCATCGGGTGAGGGTGACGCAGAGGGGCAGGGGATCATCCCCTGTCCCTTTGTGCTGCCCGCTATTGGCCCTCTCTCCCTGCCCCCATTCCCGCCAGCGGGAGAGGTAGTACGCGCTTCCTCGAGGCGGCGGCCGGTCGCGCACGCCACAGGCGGGCCGCGCTTTCTCCCCAGTCCGACCGGGTTGCCCGACCTCGCCCCTCACCCCCTCTCCCGCGACGCGGGAGAAGGGGGGGGTGTTTCCGGGTACCTGCCGCGCTCACAACCGATGACAGCTCGTCGTCTCCTGAGAATCATCTTGCCGCATGGCCAGGCGTCGTGGGGTAACACTGTGGAAGCGCGCAATCGCGCGGGGTTTCCGAAAGCGATCGACGGCCTCCGAGGAGCTGGTGTGGGAGATGCTGCGCGCGCGCCGTATGCTCGGATTGAAATGGCGGAGGCAGCATCCAATCTACGGGTATGTGGCCGACTTCTTCTGCGTCGAGCACGGCCTTGTGCTGGAGGTCGACGGCGACATCCATCTTGACGCCTGGCACAGTGAACGGGACGCTCTTCGTGACACACACCTGCGTGCGCGCGGTTGTGTCGTCCTGCGGATCCGGAACAGCCGCGTCGATCGTCAGGACCTGGAACGAATGCTGATCCAACTGTTGGGCATTGTCCCCCCTCTCCCGCTTGCGAGAGAGGAGCTGGAGGTGAGGGCGGACGGAGAACACGATCGCGTGGGTATCACCGCGGAAGGGGTAAGGGTGAGGAGAGGGGTGAGGGAGGTAGCGACCGCACGCCCCCCGTCGCTACTTTCCCGCGCGGCCGACCCGGCCCCCGACGTCCAGCCCGAGGTGGTTCGTGAAGATTGCTGTCTGTCTCAAGCGCGTCCCTGATACGACTGCGAAGCTGATGATCGCCGCCAGCGGCACCGCGATCGATGAAGCCGGCCTCAAGTTCGTGCCCAACCCCTATGATGAGTACGCGCTGGAAGAGGCGCTGAAACAGCGCGAGGCCGAAGGCGCCGGCTCCGCGGGAGAAACCGTGGTCGTCAGTCTCGGCGGCGACGCGGCGCAGGAGACCATGCGTACCGCCCTGGCCATGGGAATCGACCGCGGAATCCATCTGCAGTCCGGCGGCAGCGTGGACGGACTGGAAGTGGCCCGCGCACTCGCGGCGGAATTGAAGGCTGGCGGGTTCGATCTTATTCTCGCCGGCAAGCTCGCGGTGGACGATTACAATCATCAGGTCGCCGTCATGGTGGCGGAGATCCTCGAAGTCCCCTGCATCACCGCCGTCTCCCGTCTCACCATCACCGGCGTCACGGTGGAAGCGGAGCGCGAGATCGAAGGCGGGATCGAGGTCAGTACCTGCCAGCTCCCCGCCGTCATCACCTGCGACAAGGGGCTCAACAGTCCGCGGCTGCCATCACTGAAGGGCATCATGGCCGCTAAGAAGAAGCCGCTGGAAGTGAAACCCGTCACCCTCGGCGCCGGCAGCGTGCGGGTCGCCGGGCTGATACTTCCCCCCGAGCGCAAGCCGGGGCGCATCGTGGGTGAGGGCCCCGAGGCGGTGGCCGAACTGGTGCGGCTGCTCCGCGACGAAGCAAAGGTGCTCTGATCATGCCGATCATTCTCGCAGTCGCCGAACAGCGCGATGGTGTGCTTCGCAAAGTCTCCTTCGAAGTGCTCGCCGCCGCTCGTCAGCTTGCGGATGCGTTGGGCGGCTCGGTGGATGCTGTCCTCATCAGCAGCGGTGAGATCGCCGGCGCGGCAGAGCTGGGCCGCTACGGAGCCGACCGCGTTCTCGCAGCGCGTCACCCCGACTTCGGGATGTACAGTCCGGACGGATATGCCGCGACGATCGCGGCGGCGGGGCGCGGAGCGACCGCGATCATCTTCGCCGCGACGGCGACCGGGCGCGATCTCGCGCCACGCGTCGCGGCACGGCTCGGCGTCGGACTGGCGACGGATGTGACCGCGCTTGGGGTGCAAGGCGGCAAGGTCAGCGCGACGCGACCGATTTACGGCGGCAAGATCCTGCAGGCAGTCGTGCTGGAGGGTTCCCCGGCGATCGCCTCGGTGCGACCCAATACAGTGCCGGCAAAGGAACACAACAAGGCAGGGACGCCGGTGGAACAGGCGGTCCCGGCGTTCGTGGCGCGGGTCAAGGTGACCGCGATCAAGGCCGCCGCCGCCGCCGTCCTGGATGTCGCCGAGGCGCCGGTGGTGATTTCCGGCGGACGAGGGCTCAAGGAGCCGGGGCACTTCGCTCTGCTGGAGGAGCTGGCGGCGGCCTTCGGCAATGCCGCCGTGGGCGCGAGTCGCGCGGTGGTGGATGCCGGGTGGCGCGACCACGGCGCGCAGGTGGGGCAAACTGGCAAGACCGTCAGTCCCGGACTCTATATCGCGGTGGGGATCTCCGGGGCCATCCAGCATCTCGCGGGCATGCGGACGTCACGCACGATTGTCGCGATCAATCGTGACAAGGACGCCCCGATCTTCAAGGTGGCCGACTACGGCGTCGTGGGCGACCTGTTCGAAATTCTCCCCCGGCTCACCGCCGAGGTGCGCAAGCTGCGCGTCGAGCAATGACGGGGGCTCGGGGACATCGGGACTGGCAAAATGCTCTATAGGCGGTTATCTATATACGAGCCGGAGGAGGCCGACTTGTGACGCGATTGCAGGCGGGGCAGTTCGATCGGATCGCGAAGGCCCTCGCGGACCCACGCCGATTTGAGATGCTGTCCACCATCGCGGCGAAAGCTGAGCTGCCCTGCCGAACCCTGGTCGCCAGATTCCCGGTGGCACAGGCCACCGTCTCGCACCATCTGAAGGAGTTGCTGGTCGCGGGGCTGGTGGCTGAACGACAGGAGGCGCAGTGCAAGTTCTTCCGTGCCCGCCGGGACGTGCTCGAGGCGTACTTTACCGAACTGCGCTGCCGTCTGGACATCGAGTGAATCCCTGGGGACCTCCCGCAGTCGGCGGGCGTTCTTTTGGAGTGGTATATCGACGCACATCTATGTGATTGCCACAGGGGACTCGGTCGGAGCGGCGGAAGTGGCAGGAGGTCGGGAGTAGGGAGTAGGGAGTAGGGAACGAAGTGATGGGCCGGCGGTCTAGCGCTAAACGCTAAACGCTAAACGCTAAACGCT
>JBDTMI010000057.1:0-21656 GCA_039934355.1 Gemmatimonadales bacterium | reverse complement strand
TTGGGCGGTTGGGCGGTTGGGCGGTTGGCGGTTGGGCGGTTGGGCGATAGGCGATGGAGGATATCCGCCTACCGCCTACCGCCCGCTGCTAGAACTCGGTGCTCAACCGCAGCACCACGCTCCGTCCCTGCCCCGGATGCAGTGCATTGGTCTTGATCCGGCTCAGGAAATTGGCGTACGACTTGTCGAACAGATTCCGCACGGTGAGGTCGACGTGCAGTCCCTCGCCGCTGCCCGGCACCGTGAATCCGAGCCCCGCGTTGAAAAGACTGTAGGTCACCGACTGGTAGCCCGGGCCCCCAAATGCCTCGCTGAAGAAAGCGGCCTCCGCCGGATCGAGCCGGCTCTGACGCGCGTTGGTTTCCCCACCGAACGAGAGATAGGGATCGCCGAGCACGCCCCGCGAGCGGCGTTCGAGCCGGATGCCCCAGGTGGCGCGGAACGGCGGGATCGAGGGCAGCGGAGTAGCGGTCGTGGTGTTGGTGCCGTTCACGTAGTCGGCGGTGCCCTGCAGATGCAGCCAGCGCGTCGGATGATACTGGCCCGAGAATTCGAGTCCGGCGAGGCGCGCGTTGCCCTGCGTCACGTCGTAGATCTGGAATCCCGACGCAGGATCGGTCGAGCCAGTCGGCACGCTGTAGATGAAGTCCTCGACCCAATTCACGAATCCGCCCAGTTCGAGCGCGACGTTGGTGGTCTGCAGCCGCAGCGCCAGATCGGTGTTGAGTGACTTCTCGGTGCTCAACGTCGAGTCACCCCGTTCGAAGGCGACGGTGCCCTCATGCACTCCGTTGGAGAAGAGATCGAAGCTCGACGGCGCCCGGAAGCCGCGTCCCACGTTCAGCACGATCGCCGCCGGCTCGGTGATTCGGTAGAGGATGCCGAGATTGCCGGTGAAGGCGTTCCAGGTGCGGGTCTGCGCGGTGACGCCGATGGAGTCGTCCCGCTCGACGGAGAGATGCCGATGGTCGTAGCGCGCCCCGGCCGACAAATCCCACCGGCCCGCGCGCAGCTGCTCGAAGCCGTACACGCCGATGGCGTTCACATCCGTGTTCGGGATAAGCGTCTCGGCGCCGAACTTGTCGAAGGTGGTGTTCAGTCCGCTCACACCGAGGGTGCCAGTGAGACCTGGGCGCAGCGAGTGATACAGCCGGGCGTCGAGGGTGGAGTTCTGTGACAGGAGACCGAGAGCGACGGCCGTCGTCGTGTCATCCTCAAATTCGCGCCGCCGGTTGCGTTCGTAGCCGCCGGTCAGCTCCAGGCGTGACGCTCCGATGGGCAGCATCGCGTCGAGCCTCGCGCGGCTGGTGCCGATGCGCTGTGTCGGCGTCGCTGACGGATCTTCGTCGGTGAGCTGGATTCGCTCGTTGCGCTGGGAGAAGGTCGCGGTCACCGTACCCCAGTCCTGCCGGATGCCGATCGCCCCACTGCCCCCGAGGGCGCGGTTGCCGCTGTTCCACAGGGTGTAATCCGGGGTGCGTACGTTGCTGCTGGTCCGTCCGCTCAGCGTGCCACGAAAACCGACCGCGCCGGTGGCGCCTTCCAGCAGCAGCGCCCCGTCGGGCTGGCGATTGTTGCTGTTGTAGCTGGCGGTCGCCTCGCCGCTGAAGGTGCTGTGACCGGCCTCAGCCGACGGCACCGGCTTCGGGATGATGTTGATGACACCACCGAGCGCATCGGAGCCATAGAGTACGCTTGCGGGGCCGCGGATGACCTCGATCCGGTCGGCCAGGGTCGTCTCGATGTTGGGTCCATGCTCATCGCCCCACTGCTGGGTTTCCATCCGCTGCCCGTCGTCCAGAATCAGCACTCGGTTGGAGGAGAGGCCGCGGATGACCGGCTTGCCGATGCCGGCGCCGGTGCTGAGGCTATGCACCCCCGCCACCTGGTTCAGGGTCTCACCCAGGCTGGGCGCCTGGGCGGCGTGAAGGTTCTCGCCATCGAGGACGGCGGTGGGCTGTGGGGAGACGAGTGGATCTGTGGCGGTCGGTGTCGAGGTCACCTGGATCGGGGCGAGCTCGATCAGCGACTCCTTGAGCGAAAGGTCGAGCGTGATATCCTGCCCGGCCAGCGCGACTCGGCGCACCGCCGGCGCGTACCCGATGGCGGAGACCGCAATCGTATAGGTGCCGTTGGGCAGATTGGTGACGGTGTAGCGGCCGTCGGCATCGGTGACGACGGTGCGGCCGGCCTCGACGACCGCCACTCGGGCGTCGGGCAGCGGCAGCGTGGTGACGGACGAGATCCGACCGGTGATCGAGGCCCGTGCGGGCGGATCGATGGGGGAAGCCGTGAGCGGGTGCCCGACGAGCGCACTCGCCAGAAGGAGCGGGGCGAAACGCATGAGACCCTCCGAGCCTGGTAGTCGCCCGAGGCGGAGTGCGCCGGGCGGAATGACGACGGGCAGTCGCGCTCAGGCGACTGTGTCAGGCAGGCGGAGCGGGAGGGGCGCGGCTGGGTGGGAGTGCGGGAAGGAGGCGCGGAGCGTTGCTGGTGCGCGCTTCCGTCGTCCCGTTCCGCGACAGGGTCACGGCGAACGGCGCGGCGGAATGAGCGGGGTGGGCCGGCAGCGTCGCCGAGGTGCTGCTGACCAGACAGTGTTCGGCGTGCGCGCCGCAGCCGCCGGGCAGTTCGAGGTGGTCGGCGTGCCGGGTCGTCGCGGCGGGATGCAGGTGATCGAGCAGCGCGTCGGCGAAGGGCAGCGTGATCGTGGTCGCGCTGAACAGCGTCGCGATCGCGAGGGCGAGCAGGCGCCGCAGGGGAGGTCGCCTCATGGGACCCCTTGCCGGATCACCCGGGCGTGCCAGATTCTCCGCCGATGAAGTCCCCGCCGCTTCCGGAGCAGGTGCGCGGCATCGTCGAGCGACTCCCGCCACTGCTGCGGGAATTTCTCGATGAGCAGCTGCGCGTCGGCAACCGGATTCTGTGGGCCCACGGCGGTCATCCCGCGCCACCGATCGGCGAGTGCATCATGCTGGCCGACCAGATCGCGCTGGACTTCCCGCAGTCCGCCGCGATCCGGCGCATCAACCGGAACAGCTCCCTCTATGCGGCCGAGTTCACCGACGCCGGCGAGTGCTATTTCATTCTGACGCCGCCGCTCGCACCACCGCCCTACCCCGACATGGATGCGATCCGCGCGGCGCATGATCCGCCCGAGTTCGTCGTGCCCCCGCCGCCGCAGTTGCCGCTCGACGAACGGCTGGAGCTCGACATCCGGGGCGAGACGCTGATTTATCATCTCGCCGGCTCGCGCTGCTCGGTGGAGTGGTACCATACGGCGGGTCATCAGATCTACCGCTCGTCGCTGACGGCGTGGTTCGACCCGGTCACCCGGCGCACCACGCCGATGGACAGGGAGGAAGCGGAGCTGGTCTTCGCCCGCATCGTCGCACTGGCCGGTCCCCTGCTGGGCACCAGCCGGATCACCCTCTGCCCATGAGCCCTCGGCCATGAAGCCACTGATCGTCGCCGGCTGGATCCTGTTCGGCCTCGAGGCGCTCTTCGTGCTCTCGCTGGCAGTCACCCGGAATGTGGGCGATGACGCGGCGGGTCGCGGCATGGCGACGGGTTTCGCGATCGTGCTGGTGCCGCTCCTGCTGGTCGCCGGCGCGTTCTTCCTCTGGGGACAGCGCGGCGGTCCGGCGCCCGCCTTCTGGGTCGGACTGCTGCTGCTCGGTGCTCCGCTGCTGTGGGGCGCCACGACGCTCGGCACGGGGATGTTCGACAAGTTCGAGGGCGCGATGGGCCGGGCGCAGTACGGCCGATTCGACGATGCGATGCTGACCCGGGTGGCGCGCGCCATCGATGCCGAGGACATCGCCGAACTGCGCAATCTCCTGGCCCAGGCGCCGCTGGACTGGAACGCACGAGATCGTCGCGATCACACCATTCTGGGTCACGCCGTCTACCGGATACTGGAGGACTGGAGCGGCACCTCGCGGGTTGAGCCACTGCGGATGCTGCTGGCCGCGGGAGCACCGCCAGCCGTGAACGCGATGGCTCCTGAGCGGACGATGCGCTCGGTCAGCGAGCATGATCTGATCTACCATATCACGGGCGTGGGGCACGCCGGCGCGGTGCTGGCGCTTGATACTCTCCTGGGTGCAGGAGCCAATCCGAATGTGACCGATGAGGACGGCCGCCCGATTTACTTCTCCACCGCAGCCGTACTTCCGGTGCTGGAAATCCTGCTTCGCCACGGCGCCGACTTCACGCTGCTGGACCCGCGGACCGACCGGCTCAAATGGAATGCGCTGATGAACGCGGTCTCCATGAAGAAGTGGACCGAGGCGGTCTTCTTCCTGCAACAGGGTCTCTCGCCTGACTATATCGCGCCCGATGGCAGGAGCGCCCGGACGATCCTCGCTGAGGTCGACCCGCGCGGCAGCACCTATCACGGCGACGAGGACACCGCGCACGCGGCGTTCATCGCCGCCCTGAAGCAGGCGAAACCATCGGCTTGAAACGTGCGGCGTCGGTCGCATCAGGTTACGCCGTCTCCCCCTTGAGCCGCCGCGCCAGGAATGAGACGAGCAGCAGGAACCCGAACGCGCAAACGATGAGCGGTCCCGTCGGCAGGTCGTACCTGAAGGAAAGCCAGAGACCGCCGGCCGAGGCCAGCATGCCGGCGAACCAGGAAATGACCGCAAGACCATTCAGGCGACGGGTGAACTGGAACGCGATCGCCGCCGGCACCACCAGGAAGGAGAAGACCAGCAGCACACCGACGATCGGGACGGAGAAGGTGATGACGATCCCAAACGAGAGATAGAACCAGAAGTCCCACCACCGCAGCTTCCAGCCGGCGGCTTCGGCCTGCGCCGGCTCGAACGAGATGGTCAGGAATTTCCGCCGCAGGAACCAGTGGAAGAGACCCACTGCCACGTAGACGGCCGCCAGCCGACCGATCGTTGGCCAGTCCACCCAGAGCAGGCTGCCGACCAGGATGTCCTTGATCGCCTCGCCCCCGCGGGGCGACTTGTCGGCCACCAGGAGTCCCGCGGCGGACGCCACCACATAGACGATTCCGATGATCGCTTCCTGGGGCACTTTTCCCTTCCCATGCCCGGTGCGGGTGAGCGCGAACATGGCCGCTCCCGCCGTCGTGAACGCGAGCGCATACACGAACGAGAGCGCGGAATCGGGCTCCGCGCCAGCGAAGATCGCGACGGTCGAGCCGAGTGCCGCAACCTGAGCGAGGGAGAGATCGACGAAGATCACCTCACGCGCGAGCACATGGATGCCGAGATAGGAGTGCACCGCCACGATCACCATGCAGGCGACGAGCGGCGCCAGCCAGAGGCTGTGGATCAGCTGGTCCAGCATGTTCAGGGTGCTCCCTTGGTGAATCCGGCGGCGAGGCCGTTGACCCAGCTGTTCATCAGGTCGAAGTAGGTTTCCACTCCAGCCGCGCCGTGGGTGTTCTCGGGTACGATCACCGCGGTGGCGCCGGTCTTGGCGGCGACCTGCTGGATCTGGTTGCGGTCGAAGTAGTTCGAAGCGAAGAGCACGGGAATCTTGCGATCCTTCATGAGCGCGATCACATCCTCGACATGTCGTGGCGTCGGCGGGATACCGGGCTTGGCTTCGATGAACTCGGCGCAGGTGACCTGGAAACGATGGCTGAAGTAGGCCCACTCCTTGTGATAGCAAGCCATCTCCCGGCCGCGGAAGACTTCCGCCGTCTTGAGCCATCCGCCCAGCTTGTCGAGCAGCGGCTTCCCCTGGTACTTGGTTGCGGTCAGGAAGCTGAGGAGCTTGTCGGTCTTGAGCAGGTTGAACGCGGTGGCGGGCGTCAGGATGCCAACCACCTCGGCGCCCATCGTCGCCTCCAGTATCCGCTTCTCGAAGTCCGCCTCCCGCCCGGCGAAATACTGGGCGTCCGCGGCATCGACTCGCTGGAGCCCGGTGAGAACGTTCCGCGCAATGATGATCGCGTTGAGCGGGTCGGTGTGGATGTGCGGGTTGCCGTCGGCGTGAATGTCACCGCCGGAACGGTCCAGCGACGTGGGAACCTCGAGGAGCGTGACGCCGGTATAAGCGGTGACATACCCCGGGCCGCCTTCCGACACCTTGTGATTATTGGCGCGGTCGAGCAGCGCCGGCACCCACAGTTCGAGGTCGAGTCCGGTGGTCACGAACAGGTCGGCGTCTCGCAGCACCGCCACGAAGCTCGGCTTGGGTTGAACGAAGTGAGGGTCCTCGTCGCCCTGCGCGATCGATGTGACCGTGCCATGGTCGCCCGCGATCTCCCGGGCAATGGCACCGTAGGTGGTGAGGCTGGTGACGATCTTGACCGGGGCGGCGGCGCGGGGGAGCGAATCCGCGGGATGGGCCGGCAGCCCGGTCAGGGTGGCAAGAAGCAGTGTGGTGAAGAGCATCGGCTACGTCTTTCGTTGAGCTTGAGAACGCAATCAGCGTTGGGCATTCAGCATTCAGCCGTTCGCCATTGGCAACAATCATTCAATTCACAAATCCTCGTCCTACCGCCTACCGCCTACCGCAACCGGTCGGGCACGGAAGCCCGACCTACCGCTAGTATGTCTCATGCTTGTGCGGCCCCATGGCGAACACCGCCTGCAGCAGCAACCGATCCTCGTCCCGCACATTCGCCTGATGATGGTGTTGCCCCTCGAGCCGCAGATACACGAATTCGCTCTGCCACCAAGTGATCGTGGGCGACACCTGCCATTCCGATACCTGCACGCCCCGGGGAGACTCCACGTAGTCGTACCGGGTGCCGAAGACCCATCGACGCGTGGCCTGTACGGTGAGGTCGGCGAACATGCCGTAACGGGTTGTCGACGTTCCCGTTCCCGTTTCCAGGCCGTGGAACCGATAGCCCTCGGCACGCAACGTCGCATTGCGCCGAGTGCCGGCGTTCGGGGGACGCCAACTCAGGCGCAGGTCGACGCCCATCACTCGGCCGCGCAGGCTGTCGGCGTTGCCGCCGAGCGCCGTGAAGCCGACCTGCCCAAAGGTGCTGCGGGAAAGTTGCCAGAAGTTCTGCACCCGTCCCAGCAGCGTGCCGTGCCTGCCGGCGCCGTACAGCGGGTCGCTCTCGGCGGTCGTGCCCTGCAGCCAGATTTCATGGGTGCCGTGAAGGATCGAGAGCGGCAGCGCGGTGTAGAGGGACAGCCCGGCGCCCGAAAGGCCATCCGGCGTGAGGTAGCGCTGGTACACCAGCGGGTACTCCGATTCGGGCAGCGCGTGGAGGTGCCAGCGATTGAGATCACCGATCTGTTGCCGGAAGAGCCCCAGGTCGGCGCGGATGCGACCGGGCAGCCCGGTGTAGTAGAGGTACCCCTCCTCGATGCCGACCTCCTCGTTCGAGAAGGACATGATGACCTTGGCACTCGAGTAGGGATCGAGGGTCGACTGCAGCGCGACTTCGAACTCGTGCGCATCGCCCTGCACCTGTTCACCGTGCCGGGAGCCGATGAGCCGGATATCGCCCGTCGCGCTGATCTCCGGGTTCATCGCCGAGCCGTTGCGCTGCCGGCTGATGAACTGGGTCGGTTCAGTGGCCTGGGTATCGGCCTTGATGGAGGCACTCGGAACGGAGCCGCCTGCGGCGTCCGCTGCCGCCGCCCGTAACGCGGCAAGGTCGTCCGAGGCGGTGTCGGCTGGAGCGGCCATGGCAGCGGGAGTAGCGCAGCGATCGGCGACGAGTCGGTCGAGTCGGTCGCGCAGCCCCGCCACCAATTGATACAGCGAGTCGGCCGGCGTATCGCCGCGCATGGGCGGCACGACAAGGGGGCCGGTCGGGCAGCGTCCCGCCGCGACGGAGTCGAGTCGCGCCGAGATCTGTTGCAGCGACAGACGCAGTGAGTCGGTGGTGGTCACCGGCTGCTGGGCCCGTAAATGTGCAGGCACGCCTACCGACAATGCGGTGGCAAGTGCCACGGTCATCAAAAAACGATTGAACATATGTCTCCCGACGGATTGCCCCCGATGGGTCGGGGCGCGCTCAAACTGCAATGAGAGGAACTACTTCAGGAGAACGAGCTGGGCGGGGCGCGGGAGTGGGTGCTTGCGAGCCAGGTTTGCGGAGGGGTGAACTGGGTGGGGAGCAGGACTGCACTACGGGCCGGTACGCTGGGTGCGAGCCCCACGTTGGTGACTGGCGCGATGCCGGTGCCACAGCGGGAAGCAAGGTCGATGGCGCACGTAACGTTGTGCGTCGTGGTTGCACTCTCGCCGGCGACGCTGTTCGCCCGCGGCTGAACGGATGTCAGCCCGGAGTGGTAGACCGCGGCATCATAGAGGGGTAAGGCAAAACTCCCACCCACGAGAGTGAGCAGCAGGAGCAGGGCCTGGAGGCGCCGGGTCAGGGTACGCATGAGCTTGGAAACAAGCTAGCCGCTTGGATCATGGTGAGGAAGCGGGAGCCTCACACCGGGACGTCGGGACCCCGCCCTGCGTTCGGACATCATCGCCTTCAGCCGGCGCGGCGCCCTCAACGCGCTGCCGGCTTCCCGAGGTCCTCAAACCGGGTGTTGCCGATGCCGTAGAGTTTCCAGTCCTTGTAGTCGAAGTGCCACCACTCATGGCTGTAGACGGTGAACCCTTCCGCCTCCATGGCGCTTCGCAGCAGCTCGCGCAGCCGGGTCTGTTCCGCAGTGCCGCCGGCGTAATCGGGATAGGCCCGGGGGGAGAATTCGTCGTACAAGCTGGGCATCGTGACCGGCTTGCCGTTCTTCAGCTGGTAGAGCGTCAGGTCGACGGCACACCCGCGGTTGTGCCGTGATCCGGTCGCCGGATCTGCCACGAAGTCATGCTGGCTCGGGGGCGTGGCGTCCCAAAATACTTTCGTGATGTACCACGGCCGGTAGGCATCGTGAATCAGCAGGCCGAACCCAAGTTGCCCGAGCGCGCGGTGGATGCGGACCACCGCCTCGGCGGCTGGCCGCTGGAGGAAGGCGCGCGGCTGACTGTAGAGCGGCGTGCTAAGGAAGTTGTTGCTCGTGGCGTAGCGGATGTCGAGGTGGATTGTCGAGTCCAGGGTGACGACTTCGACCAGATCCGCGGGCCGGAACGGCCCATCCTCATGCGGTGGCGAGGCCTGAAGCGCCTCCGAACGGAGCTCGGCGACGGGCCGGAGCGGGGTGATACGGAAGACGGCCGGGGAGCCGCACCCGGTCAGGAGGAGCAGGAGGCAGAGAAGTCGTGTCATGGGGGGAAGATTCGCCGGTGGAGCGCCATCCGCCAGTCCAACCCTTGACCGGTGGGGAGGGCAGGCACCACTATAGGGGAAGCCCGGCAAACGTCGGGCGCCCCCTCCCCACCCAATTGCAGGTGATGCGCATGCGCTACTGCCGCCTCGCTTCCGTCGCGCTTCTCGCCGCTCTGGCAGCCTGTGGTGCGGGCGACACGAACGCGCCTCCCAGCCTCTCGCTCAGCGGGACCTGGCGTCAGAGCGGCGACCTGCACGATGCCACCACTGGGGACAGCCACATCCACCTCGGCACCTTTGCGCTGCAGCAGGCGGCCGACCAGTTCAGCGGCACCGGGACCCAGAGCGGGATCTGCAACTCCACGACGAGTCAGTACACCGGGCCGCTGGCCGATCCGAGCGAGTTTGCCGTCACCGCTGGCACGCTGACCGATCGACTGGTGACATTCAAGCGCGATATCTGCACCTACCAGGGCAGCTTCGTTGAGGGGAAGTCCAACCGGATTACCGGCACGATGACCTGCGCCTACACGCTGAATGGCGTGGATTACTCCTTCGCAGGGCAGTGGCAGGCGGATCGCATCGGGAACTGATCGGCCGCAGTGGTGATGTGAGGCGGGCGGGCTGCGCGTGGCGCAGCCCGCCCGCCTGCGTTCAGGTGGACGAGGTGTGAATGGTCTCGATGGTGCCGCTGCCGCGCGGAATCTCGAGACCTCCCGATGGACGGCGGACCGGCCCGTCCACTGGCAGGATGAACCAGAAGGTGGCGCCGGTCCCGTACACCGATTCGGCCCCGATCGTCCCGCCATGCATCTCCACGAATCGTTTTGACAGCGCGAGCCCGAGGCCGGTGCCCTGCTGCGCCCGGCTGGCGCTCTGGTCCACCTGGCTGAACTCGTGGAACAGCTTGGGCATGTCCTCCGACTTGATGCCCTGGCCGGTATCACGGATCGAGATCCAGATCGCCTCGCGCGCGACGAACCGGACGTTGTCGCCGGGACGATCGGCCGGGACCGGGATCGGGGCCCGCGTCGCGATGGCCGAGACAGTGACGTCCCCATCCTCCGGCGTGAACTTGGAGGCGTTGGAGAGAAGATTGTAGAGAATCTGGCGGATCCGGGTGCCGTCGGCGACGGCCGGCAGCGCATGCTCACCAATCTCCAGCACGCAGCTCTGCCGTTTGGCAGTGCGGAGTGGGGCGGTGTCGGTCACCGCACCGAGGATCATCTCCCGCAGGTCGGTCGCGGCGAGAGTGAGCGTCATACGCCCAGCTTCGATCTTCGCCAGGTCGAGCACGCTGTTGATCAGGCCGAGAAGATGCTTGCCGTTGCGCAGGATGGACTCGAGGAAGTCCCGCTGGGTCTCGTGCAGCGCCCCGAGCTCCTCGGTCAGCAGCAGATCGGAGAAGCCATTGATCGCATTGAGCGGTGTCCGCAGTTCGTGCGACATGTTGGCGAGGAACTGGCTCTTGAGCTCGGTGGCGCGCATCAGCTCGCGGTTCTTGCTCGCCAGGGTCTCTTCCTTCTTCCGGCTCTCCTCCAGCACATGGGCCCGGTCGAGCCCGACGACGACCTGATCGCCCAGCGTCTGCAGCAGGTGGACGTCACTGTCGGTGAACGGACGTCCGTCGCGGCGGTTGAACACCGCCAGCACGCCGATCACCATGCCGACCGAGCGCAGTGGCACGCAGGCCAGGCTGGTGAGTGGAATATCGGGAATCGCAAAGTTGCGCGGCTCCGCCGCCATGTCAGGCGAGGTGAGCGCGGTCTCTGTGGTCACGACCGTGCCCAGCAGGGAGTGATCGACGGGCAGGAGCCGGTCGCGCGCCATGAGAATCGGGCCGGTGCCGGCCACGACCCGCACGAAGCGTCCCTCCTCAACCACAAAACCGACCGCGGCACTTTCGCACCCGAGCAGGTCGGCGGCGGCTTCGCAGATGGTCTCGAGGACCGTGTCCAGGGTGTCGCCCGAGACCAGCTCGATGGCAACCCGCTGCAGCCAGGTGAGTTCCCGGTCCCGCCGCGCGAGCTGCGCATGAAATTCAGCCCGCGCCGACACCTGCACCGCCTGGAGCGCAAGGAACCGCCGCACCGCCATCCATCCGACGGCCGCTGCCCCGGGTAGCAGTACCCAGCCCTCCGGATGGCCTTGGCCCGCGAGCCAGCCACCCAGCGCCAGCATCCCCCCGGCGACCAAAGCCAAGCCGGCCGCGGCGCGGATCGGTTCGGCTGAAGTGACGGGCAGGCTCGGTGTGATCATTCCGAGAGCAGTTCAGTGAAGGTGGTCTGGCCGGTCTCCAGCATCTGGCGCAGGTAGGGTCGACAGAGGCCGCACTGGTCTCCGCACCCGGTCTCCCGCATCACGTCCCCCAGATCCCACTGATGTTCCCGGGCAAGGGACAGCAGCCGGTCGAACGGAATTCGCCGGCAGAGACAGGTAGTAACACTGATTCTCGGCATGGAGCGGGAAATTCCTGATGGCGGGCCGGATGGCTCGCGGGTGAGCGGGCGCCTGGGGACATTCGTCCCTCCTGGTTTCCTCGCCTACGGATTGGTGGGCCGGAGATCCAGTTCGCTGACCAGCGCCCGTTCCGGCAACGCCAGCGCCGCCAGCACCGTATCGGCGACGTCCTGCGGTTGCAGGATCTGGTCGAGCCGGGTGGGAAAGGCCGTCTGATTACGCATCAGCGGTGTGTCGACCGATCCCGGGCAGATCGTGATGACCCGGACGTTGTCGGCGCGGACCTCGAGCATGAGCGAGCGGCTGAAACCCAGCACCGCGTGCTTGGACGCGGTGTACGCCGTCCCACCCACGAAGCCGTTGCGGCCCGCGAGACTCGCCATGTTGATGATGCTTCCGGCCCGGCGCTCCCGCATGCCCGGCAGCACCGCCCGGGTGACGAGGAAGAGACTGCGCAGATTGGTCGCCATGGTGGCGTCCCACTCATCGAGCGTGAGATCCCCGAATGGCTTGAGCACGGCGGTGCCGGCGTTGTTGATCAGCACATCGACGGGGCCGAGGGCAGCCGTGACGTGCGCAATGAGCGCGACGACGTCGGCCTCCAGCCCGACATCGGCCGGATACCCGGCCGCCGTGATGCCGGCGGCGGAGAGCTCGTCGAGCAGGGCGCGAAGTTTCGATGGCGTGCGGGCACAGACCGCGACCTTGTATCCGGCGCGCCCGAGGGCGAAGGCAATGGCGCGACCGATTCCTTCGGTGGCGCCCGTGATGAGAGCGGTAGGCATGGATGGAAGCTAGCGCCTCGCAGCGGGCCGGTGGCAGGGCACCGGCCTCACGAGCCCTTGGCGCCCATCGCCTCGACCTGTTGTCGCAACCGATGCAGCTCCGCCATCACCTGGTGATGGTGAATCGCTTCACCGGTCGGCACCTTGGCGATGAAGCAGAAGGCTCCTCCCGGGTAGAGGATGGCCTGGTCCACATCCTTGAGAGACGCAAAGCCCTGCTTGCGGGCCGCCGCCTCCAGTTCGGCCCGCTCGATCCTTTCGCTGGTGAGGCGATCTTCGAGGATCCGCCCATCCTTGATCAGCACGTCGGGCCCGCCCTCGACGATCACGCCGACCCGCTTGTATCGGAAGACCAGCATCACCATCAGATAGTTGATGCCGAGCAGTGTCGTCGCCCCGATAATGCCGCCGAGCATTGAAGTGTCATTGCCGATGATCGCGTTCTGCACCGTGTTGGACAGGGTGAGCAGGACGACGAGATCGAAGGGGTTGAGCTGCGCCAGCTCCCGCTTCCCCGCCAGCCGCAGGCCGAGGATGAGGAACAGGTAGACTACCACGGGCCGGAGAATTTTCGCGCCGAGTGGCTCATCGGGAATCAGCAGGCTGTGCCAGAAGGGTGACATGGACGGGTAGGTGGAGGTGGCAGGGGCGACACTCAGAGTCGCCCATGGAACATGGCACACGCCACGGGGACGGGGAACAGCGAATGGGGAAAGGGGGGAAGGCGTCCCGATTCCCGCGTTACCTTCCGACCATGCCCCCGAATTCCCCTGAACGGCCCCGCCGCCGCCCGCCGAAGCCGCTCGAACCACCACCGACCTGGCGAGAGCGGCTCCGCGCGACCCGGCACCTGCCGCGGCTGTTCCGCCTGGTCTGGGACACCCACCGCGGCTATGCCGTCGCGATGATCGCGCTGCGCTCCCTGCGTGCCGTGGTGCCGGTGGCGGTGCTGTGGATCGGGAAGCTGATCATCGACGGTGTCGTGACGATGGTGCAGCACGGCCCGGCGGCCCACCAGCTGCGAGGATCGCTGGATCCTGGTATTCGCGCGCTCGCCATGCTGCTGGCCCTCGAGCTCGGACTCGCCGTGCTGGGCGAGCTTCTCGCGCGCCTCTCCGCCCTGGTGGAGGGCCTGTTGGGCGACCTGGTCGCCAACCGGACCAGCATCGAGCTGATGAGGCACGCGGCGAGCCTCGATCTGGAACAGCTGGAGAACGCCGAAATCTATGACAAGCTCGACCGGGCGCGGCGTCAGACGGTTGGCCGGATCGGGCTGGTCACCGGGCTTCTCGCCTCGATCCAGGATCTCGTTACGCTCGGCACCCTGGCCGTCGCCCTCACGCTCTACGTTCCGTGGCTCCTCGGCCTCCTCGCGCTCGCCGTCCTGCCCTCGTTTCTCGGCGAGACCCGCTTCGCCGCCTTGTCCTATTCGCTGCTCTTCTCATGGACGGCGGAACGGCGCCAGCTTGACTACCTGCGCTATATCGGCGCGAGCGATATCTCCGCCAAGGAGGTCAAGCTGTTCGGCCTCGCGGACTTTCTGGTGGGACGCTATGCCGAGCTCTCGACCGAGTTCTACGAGGCCAACAAGGCGCTGGCGCTGCGACGGGCGCTCATCGGTTCGCTGCTGGCGCTCATTGGCACGATTGGGTACTACGGCGCCTATGGCGCCATCATCTGGCTCACGGTCACGGGGCATGAATCTCCCGCCGGTCCGTTCACGATCGGCGTGCTCACGTTTCTCGCGGCGTCGTTCCGGCAAAGCCGGGACGTGATTCAGCGAACCCTCCTCTCGCTCTCCCAGCTGGTGGAGCAGAGTCTCTACCTCGACGATCTTTTTTCGTTTCTGGCGGTGGAACCCCGCATTCGCGTCAACGCCGCCGCACTCAAGATTCCCACGCCGATTCGCGTGGGTTTCGTGTTCGAAGACGTCGGGTTCCGGTACCCCGCCTCTGAGCGGTGGGCGGTGCGGCACCTCTCCTTCTCCCTCAATCCCGGCGAGCGCCTTGCCCTGGTGGGAGAAAATGGCGCCGGCAAGACGACGATCGCCAAGCTGCTCGCCCGGTTGTACGACCCCACCGAGGGACGCATCCTGCTCGACGGGCATGACCTGCGGGAGTACGACGTTGAGAGTCTTCGCCGGCACGTCGGGGTGATCTTCCAGGATTTCTTCCGCTACGACCTGACGCTCCGGGAGAATATTGCGGTGGGCGACATCAGCCAGCTGGAGCATCCCGCCGCGATCGCAACCGCAGCGGAACGGAGTCTGGCCGACAGTGTGGTCGGGCGGCTGGCCAACGGTTACGCCCAGATCCTGGGCCGGCGGTTCGAGGGCGGGGTGGATCTCTCGGGAGGTGAGTGGCAGAAGGTCGCGCTGGCGCGCGCCTATCTGAGGGAATCACAGCTCCTCATCCTCGATGAGCCGACGGCGGCGCTCGATGCGCGCGCGGAGTATGAGGTGTTCCAGCGCTTCTCCGAGCTCACCGTCGGCCGGATGGCGGTGCTGATCAGCCACCGCTTCAGCACGGTGCGGATGGCCGACCGGATTCTGGTGCTCACCGCCGGACAGATCGTCGAGCAGGGCACCCATGACTCGCTGGTGGCCGCGCGTGGACTCTATGCCGAGCTCTTCGGACTGCAGGCCGCGGGCTATCGCTGACGCCACGCGCCGCGTCTCAGAGGAGCGCGGTCATGCCACCGCGCCGCGAAGTCCGGCGCCACGACGGCGCACCACGGCGCCGAAGTAGATGGCCACCAGCTTGGTCACGAAGGACGCCGCGAAGAGCAGGGCAATTTGTCCGATGCTCCCTGACGCCACTAGAATGGAAAAGTCGACCAGCGCGTAGACCGCCCAGACCACGAGCGCCGCCGTGACCGCGGGGTTGCTCCCCTTCCACCCCGCCACCCACCAGCCCGCCAGGAACATCAGGGGAATGCCGGCGACGACGCTGCAGTAGGGTGCGGCGATTTGCACATGGGCCTGATAGACCGGAGCGTCGTGACCCGGGTTGATCAGATAACTGTAGACGACCATATACAGGAAGGTGCACAGGACGTTGGCCGCCATGACCAGGAGCGCCACACCGGCCAGCTGTGCGAAATGCTTGAATGTCATGTGATGCCCCCTGTGACCGCCTTCGTGAGCTCGTCGAGGAAGTAGACCCAGCCAAACGGGTAATCGCTGATGTCGGTGGTGCGGCTGAAGCCAGCGTGGACCAAGGTGACGCGCGTGCCGCGCCCCGTCGGTTCCAGCAGCCAGGTGATCGTCTGGCCAGTGACTGACGTGTCGCCCCGCCAGTCCGGCCAATCCAGCGTGAGCTTCCGGTTGGGGACGAACTCGAGAATCGTCGTCGGTCCGCCATGCACTTCGTTTCCGTCGACCTTGTATTGCCACTTGAGGTCATAGCGTCCGCCCAGCCGCGGCTCGACGACAGCGGAGGTGGTGCCAAACCAGCGGTTGATTGACTCGGGTTCGATCAGCGCGCGGAAGACCGCTTCGGGCGGGGCTTCGATAGTGATCACCATGCGGACTTCCGGTGCCGGGTCGGCGTAGTCCGGCAGCACGATTCCCGCTCCACCGGCGAGGTGACATGAGAGATTGCCAAGACTGAACCGCCAGAGATCGTCGATCAGTTCCCTGCTGCGCGGCACTCCGAGTTCGTCCTGGATCTCATGGCGCAGCGTGAGTTTCGTCCCAGCCCCGTCGGCGGCGGGGGCGAGCGTGAGAGTCACTTCGGTCGCCGTCTGGTACAGCCGCCAGGTGAACGCCACGACGCTGTCCGCTTCGAAACGGGTGAGCCGCTGCGTCGCTTCCTCGGCGGTCGGTACGCCGAGCGTATGACGACCCCAGAAGCGGAAAGACTCGCCTGGTGCGGTGCCGGGAGCAGCGTGCTGGGCGAACCAGCTGGTCAATTCCGTCCGATCGGTCAACGCTCGAAAGACCCGCGCCGGAGAGTGCGTGAGTTCGCAGGAATGGGTGTGGACCCAACTCATGAATCCGCCTTCGGCGGGGGAAACGGACGCTCGGTCGACTCGACCAGCGATTTGAGATTGTGCAGCCGTGCGGCCCAGAAACCCCGGTAGTGCGCGATCCACTGCTCCACCTCGCGCAACGGCGTGGGGTCCAGGGAGTAGAGCCGGGACTGGGCGACCCGTCGCTCCCGCACCAGGCCGGCGCCTCGCAGCACCCGAAGATGGCGGGAGACTGCAGGGCGGCTGACCGGGAAGAGGCCCGCCAAGTCCCCGGCGGAGCGCTCCCGATGCCGCAGCGCGTCGAGGATAGCGCGCCGGGTCGGATCAGCAATGGCCGCGAAGGCCGGTCGATTGTGCGTAACCATATGGTTACATAATGGCGACGCCCCCCAACGGGCGCAAGGGCGGTCCTGTGCGTCCATCACGCCAGTCGACGGAAAGCGTCTCTCCATCAGAGATCCGTCGCGGGAACTTTGCGGGCCGGGGTGGCGTTCGACGCCGTCGATCGGGCCAATAATGGGTGGCCGCTCATCCCGGCCCCGATCGCGCAGTTGATGAGATCCATCCTCATTGAGCGGGCCACAGCGGAACGTTGAGTCTCGGGGTGGCCTAACATCGGAGCGCCCGTTCCGTCATCTTTGACAGGCGGACCTCAACCACCAGTCAAGGAGCGCATCATGCGCCGAATCCATAGCAGAATTCCCCTGGTACTCGCGTCACTCCTCCTTCCCTCCTCGCTGCTCGTCGCCCGACCGCTTCCTGCCCAGGAGTGGGAATCGCTGGGCAGCCGCGAGGTGACCTTCGCGCGTGAGCGCGACATCATCCCGGTGACGGCTCGTGAAGGTCGCTTCACAGCGATCAAGCTCGAAGTCACCGACGGCAACCTCGAGATGTTCAACGTGGTGGTGATCTTTGGCGACGGGCAGCGCTTTTCTCCCGATACCCGGCTGCTTTTCACGGAGGGCACCCGGAGCCGGTCGATCGACCTGCCCGGCGAAAGCAGGGTCATCCGGCAGGTCGAATTCAGCTACAAGAGCCGAGTGAAGCGTGGGCGGGCGGAGATTCACCTGTTCGGCCTCCGCAGCCGCGGCGAAGGAGATCACCGCCCTGATGATCGAGGCGAATGGAAATCGCTCGGGAGCAGGACGGTGAGTTTTCGTGCGGAGCATGACGTGATTTCAGGGCTGGGCGATGGTCGCTTCCGGCGGCTCAGGATCGACGTCCGGAGTGGTGACCTCGACATGTTCGATGTCCGGATCACGTTTGGGGATGGTCAGGTTTTCTCGCCCGAAACGCGACTCCATTTCGGCGACGACAGCCGCTCACGCATCATCGATCTCCCCGGAGATTCGCGGGTCATCCGCTCGATCGCGTTTTCCTACAAGAGTGTCCGCGGCGGCGGTGAAGGGCGGGCCGAAGTCACGGTCCTGGGACAGAACTGACGCTTCGTGCGCGTGCGACAGCGGGGGCGGCCACTGGCCGTCCCCGTTTGTTGTTGCAGCACACTTGCAATCGTCAGCAGGCCAACCACCTTTCATCCAGTGCAGCACGCCGCCGCCGCAGGTACTGACCATCGCTCCACCGAGGTGGCAGGTGACCGCGCTGTCAGTTGGGCCCACGAAAAAGGCAATCACATGTCGACCGCACTGAGACGCTCCACCAGCAACTCCATGATCGCTGGGGTGGTGGGAGGGCTGGCCGAACGCTTTGACCTCGATCCCACGATGCTGCGTGTCGTGTACGTTATCGTTTCGATCCTTTCCGCCGCCTTTCCCGGAATTCTGGTCTACCTGGTGTTGTGGATGATCATCCCCCGTGCGGAGCCGGCGTGATCTACGGAGTTCTGGCCGACCTGCTGCTGTTCGTCCATTTCACCTTCATGAAGTTTGTCGCGGTGGGCGGGTTCGCCGTCCTCCGCTGGCGCTGGATTCGATGGATCCACCTGCCCGCCGCCGTGCTCGGGGCCGGCCTTGCCTTCGCCGGCTGGCTGTGGCCCTTCGAGGGGCTCGAACGCTGGCTGCGCGAACGGGGCGCCATGCGCGGATACACCTTCAATCTGATTGATCGACTCCTGCCCGACGCGTTCCAACCCGCCGCGCTCCCCCGACCGCTGGAACTGTTCATCGGCGTCGTGGTCGTGGTCGTCAACGTCTTCATTTATCGTCGGGTCTTCCGGACCGCGCCCGCCACACTCTCCGCTTCCCCCAGGAACTCCCATGGCCATTGAATCGCGCTTCACCAGTACCGGCTTCGGGTTCGAAGGCTGCCGCATCCTACAGACGCTCGGGGTCGTGCGCGGCATCACGGTCCGGTCCCGCTCGGTCGTGGGCCGGATCGGGGCCAACTTTCAGATGATCCTTGGTGGCAACATCACGCTGTACACGCGGCTTTGCGAGGGTGCACGTGAGGAGGCGTTCAATATCATGCTGGTGCACGCCGAAGAACTCGGGGCAAACGGTGTGATCGGGGTGCGGTACGATGCCGGTGAGCTGGCTCCAGGCGTCACAGAAGTTCTGTGTTACGGAACGGCGGTGGTCATCGAGGCGGGCCAATAGCTCCGACACTCCCGCACGTCATGGCCCGATCCGAGGCACCAAGTACCGACCACCGCCACCCTGTTAGGGTGGCGGTTCTGATTCAACCCCTCGCTGTGTGATCGCGGTGCACTCCTGACTCCCGCGCTCTCATGAACATTCCAGCCATCGGCCTGCCACGAGATGAATCACCTGATTCGTGGCGTTACACTCGATGTTCTGCACCGGACTTCACGGCGCATTCATCCTTGCGCGTTAGAATCCATGGGTCATCACGTCGCCGCATCACGAATTCGGTGGATCGAGGTACCTCATGAACCCGCTTCTCCTCTCGTTCGCGCTGCTGGCTGCCCCGCAGGATACCGGCCTGGTGGTCCCATCTGAATCACCCCCACCGGCCGTCGCCCCGTCGCAGGTGACTATCCCGCCGGTCAGTCTGGTGCCGCGAATAGACAACCTGTCCCTGCTGGGATCGGTGGTGACCGCGAATGATGGGCTGATGTTTCCCATCGACACGGAGCCGGGCCCGGGAACGCGGCGGTCACGGGCGGTGCGATATAGTGATCTGTATTACACCCGGCTGACCATTCACAAGTATGCGAGCTATCTCACAGTCCCTCTCTTTGCCGCAGAGTACGTTATCGGTCAGCAGCTTTACAACAAAAGTGGGAACGGGGGGAACCGAGGTCTGCACGGGGCGTTGGCAGCAGGGATTGCCGGGCTGTTCGCCGTCAACACGGTGACCGGCGGGTGGAACCTCATCGAGAGCCGTCATGAAAAGAAGGGTCGGCCCCGACGTTGGGTCCACAGCTTGCTGATGATGACCGCAGATGCGGGGTTCGTGGTCACGGGTGCCACGGCGCCGGACGATGATGGGGGTGGTGGTGCCGGTCGCAGTACCCACCGCGCTGTCGCCATCGGATCGATGGGTGTCGCACTGATCAGCTACGGAATGATGTGGCTCTGGAAGGATTGATATGATGACGATCGTGCACCAACTGGCCGTGGCGGTGGCTCCATGGGCCGATTTCTACAACAATAGCGCTGTGGCGCAGTCGACGGTGGCCTTCGGGCACTTCGGTGGGATGATGACTGCCGGCGGTCTGGCGCTCTCCGCCGATCGTTCGACCCTCCGGGCCCTCCGGGGGGAATCCTGGGAGCATCGCCGGCACCTCAAGGAACTCTCCTCGATCCACCCGCTGGTGGTGGGCGCGTTGGCGATCACCGCCGCGAGCGGCCTCCTCATGTTCGCGGCCGATCTGGAGGCGCTCTCCGGCTCCCCGATGTTCTGGATCAAGATGGGGCTGGTCGGATTGCTGTTGATCAATGGCGGGATGATGGTGCGGGCGGAGCACCGGCTGGAACAGGGCCATCCCTCCGAGGGCCGGCTCTGGCAGCAGCTTCGTCGGGCGTCGGTGCTGAGTCTCGCGCTCTGGTTCGCGGTGGTTCTGGCGGGCGCGGTTCTGCCCAATGTCGTCTGAAAGGCTGCTGATGTCCGACTGCACGAGCTGCGACCCCTCAGGTCGCCGTGATTTCCTTCGTACCGCTACCGCCGCCCTCGCCGTTGCGCTCGGTTCGCTGGCCATCAACCCCCGTGAGGCCGCGGCACTGCCGCTCCGCCTGGTTCCCGCGCTCGGTCGCGCGGGGGATGACCTGACCTATCCCATCCCGAGTCAGGACGGCGTCACAATTGACGACAAGAACGAGGTGATTCTCGTTCGGTGGCAGTCCGAGGCCTACGCCTTCAATCTCTCCTGCCCGCACCAGAATACCGCGCTGCGCTGGCTGGGGAACGACAAACGCTTCCAGTGTCCCAAGCACAAATCGAAGTATCAGCCCGACGGGACATTCATCAGCGGTCGCGCGACTCGCAATCTGGATCGCTTTGCCATCCGTAAGGAAGCCGGCAAACTGGTTGTCAACGTGGCCGCGATGTACCAGAGCGACAAGCAGGCCTCCGGCTGGGCCGCGGCGAAAGTCGCGGTCTGAGGACTGGATTGGCCTCCGCGATGGGGCCATCTTGAATTCATGGCCCTTCCTGCGCTCCTCCTCGCCCAGACACTGCTGAGCCTGCCGCCACGGCTCACCTCCTTTCCCAGCTACGAAGCGGCGCTTCCGGCCACGGTCGTGGAGGCGCCCACCGGCGTACTCGAGAACGGATCCGTCCCGACGCTGTTCCCGCTGGCCTCCGTGGCCGATTCTGTCCGGCGCCGACACGCCATCCGCCTCTCCTACGGTTACTACCGGCGACTCGACCTGCATCGCTGGGTCGGCTACGCCGTGCCGCCCCTCCTGCTCGCGGAGTTTCTGGCGGGTGACAAGCTGCTGAAGGAGGGCAGTGACGCGCCGCTGTGGGCGGAGAAGTCACACAAGCCGATCGCCTACGCGCTCGCCGGGATTTTCACGTTCAACGCGGTGACCGGCGTCTGGAATCTGGCGGAAGCGGGAAAAGTGGAGAGCGGAAAGCGCCGTCGCTGGGTGCACTCCATCATGATGCTGGTCTCCAGCGCGGGGTTCATCTACTCGGCGCAGATCGCACCGAGCACCGGCGACATCGATGCGCGAATCGCGGCGGGGAAACGGGGCGGATGGACCCCGCACAAGCGGGCCGCCGTCGCCTCGATCGGGCTGGCGACGGTGGCGCACGCGATGATGTTCATCTGGAAGGAATAGGGCGATTGGGCGATTGGGCGATTGGGCGATTGGGCGATTGGGCGATTGGGCGAT
>JBDTMI010000056.1:0-21722 GCA_039934355.1 Gemmatimonadales bacterium | reverse complement strand
CCGCCAAGCTCACCGCCGCCCTGGCCGACCGCTACCGCATTGAGCGGGAGCTGGGGGCCGGCGGCATGGCCACCGTCTACCTGGCCCAGGATCTCAAGCACGATCGCAAGGTGGCGCTCAAGGTACTGCGCCCCGAGCTCGCCGCCGTGATCGGCGCGGAGCGCTTTGTGGTGGAGATCAAGACCACGGCGGCGCTGCAGCACCCGCACATCCTTCCCCTCTTCGACAGCGGCACCGCCGACAGCTTCCTCTACTACGTCATGCCGTTCATTGACGGCGAGACGCTCAGGGCCAAGCTCGACCGCGAGACCCAGCTCGGCATTGACGAGGCGGTGAAGATCACCACCGCGGTCGCCGACGCGCTCGACTACGCCCACCGCCACGGTGTCATCCACCGCGACATCAAGCCGGAGAACATCCTGCTCCACGACGGCCGCCCGATGGTGGCCGACTTCGGCATCGCGCTGGCGCTCTCCGCGGCGGCGGGGGGCCGGATGACCGAGACGGGGATGAGCCTCGGGACCCCGCACTATATGTCCCCCGAGCAGGCCACGGCCGAGAAGGAGATCACGGCGCGGAGCGATGTCTACTCGCTGGCGAGCGTGCTCTACGAGATGCTCACCGGGAATCCGCCCCACACCGGCGCCTCGGCACAGCAGATCATCATGAAGATCGTGACCGAGGAGGCGGCGCCGGTCACGAAGCTCCGGAAGGCGGTGCCGCCCAACGTGGCGGCCGCGGTGGCCAAGGCGCTGGAGAAGCTCCCCGCCGACCGCTTCGCGAGCGCGGCGGAGTTTGCCGCCGCACTGACGACCAGCTCATTCACCCGCCAGGCGACCGGGGTTTCCCTCGCCGCCTCGGCAGATGCCGGACGATGGAAGCGACTCGGCCTCGCGGGCTGGGGGCTCGCCGCCCTGCTCCTCGCCGTGGGGCTCTGGTCGTGGATCCGACCCGAGCCGACCAGGCCGGTATCGCGCTACGGCCTCGGTTTCCCCGCCGGACAGGCGCCGGTAGGGATCATGGCGCTCTCCCCCGATGCCTCCCGCCTGGTCTACGCCGGCCCGGCCGAGGGCGGTCAGGCGCAGCTCTGGGTGAAGAACCGGACACAGTACGCCGCGACACCGCTCACGGGCACCACGTCGCCCGGGGCACCCGCGATCTCACCTGACGGGCAATGGGTCGCCTTCTTTCAGGGCACGCAGCTCAAGAAGATGCCGATCAGCGGTGGGGCGGCGATCACGCTCGCAGACTCGGGGCTTGCCTCCCAGGTGGCCTGGCTCGATGATGGCACCATTGTCTTTTCGAAACTGTTCTCGCTGGCTCGAGTGTCGGAGGCCGGGGGGATCCCAACCGTAGTCTGGAAGGTGCCCGACAGCCTGGCCACGAGCCGGAGAGTCATCCTGCCGTCGCCGCTCCCGGGCGGGCGCGGGGTAATCTTTTCCCTCTGTGCCAATCTCTGTGCCAACGCCGATCTCTGGGTACTTGACCTCAGGTCCGGCGATGCCAGGCCCCTCGTCCCCGATGCGCAGCGCGGGTGGTACGTCCCGACCGGTTACCTCGTCTATGTGCGGCGCGACGGCAGCATGTTCGGGGTCCCGTTCGACCTCACGTCTCTGAAAATCCGCGGCATGCCGGTGCCGGTGCTCGAAGACATCGCGCTGGCCTTCAACATCGTCCCGAACCTCGCATTCAGTGCCACCGGCACGCTTGTGATGCAGTCCGGAACCGGCTCCGGCGGGCAATTGGGAGTCTACCAGGCGGTGTGGGTTGACCGGACTGGCAGGCAGACCCCCGTCGATTCCAGTTGGAGCTATCGACACTCTGCTTCCAATGGCAACGTCGGCTGGTCGCTTTCCCCCGACGGGAGGCGGCTCGCCATCGGTCTCAACACCAACTCGGGCGACGACATCTGGATCAAGGAACTGCCGGCGGGCCCGCTCTCCCGGCTCACCTTCGACAGCACCTCCGAAGAGAGGCCGCGGTGGACGCCCGACGGCAAGTCGGTCACCTACATGGTGGACGGTGCCAACTCCCTGCGCCAGCGCCCGGCCGACGGGACCGGAAGGGAGGAGACCCTGCTCACCACGACGACGCCGCTCCTGGATGGCTCCTGGTCGAAGGACGGCAAGTGGCTGCTGATCCGCACCGGCGGCAACGCGGGGGCGAACCGCGTCCGCAACATCCTTGCGTTTCGACCAGGCACGGACAGCGCGCCGCAGGAGTTGCTGGCCAGTGCCCAGGCGGATGAATCGGCCCCGGCGCTGTCGCCCGATGGGAAGTGGCTCGCCTACGCCTCGGACGAGACCGGTCGGAGCGAGGTGTACATCCGGCCCTTCCCGAACGTGGACAACGGGAAGTGGCAGGTCTCCACTAACGGCGGGCAGGCTCCGCTCTGGGCGCACAGCGGCCGGGAACTCTTTTATGTGGACGCCGACCGGAACATGATGGTGGCGCCGGTGCCGGCCGCCGGGCCCTCGCAACTCGGGGCACGGACCAGCCTCTTCAAGCTGGGCAACGACCTCTACCTGGGCGTGCAGGAGCACTACACCCCCTTCGACATCTCGCCGGACGACAAGCGCTTCATCATGTCCCGCCAGGTGACCGCGGGCCAGGCCGAGGCGCCGACCTTCCTGCTGGTCGAGAACTGGTTCGAGGAATTGAAGTCCAAGGTTGCGTCGAAATAGGATGATCGAGACTCCGAGTGCCACCCATGTCTGACCCATCGCCCCGGCTCACCGCCGCCCTGGCCGACCGCTACCGCCTCGAACGCGAGTTGGGCGCCGGCGGCATGGCGACGGTCTATCTCGCCCAGGATCTGAAGCACGATCGGAAAGTGGCGATCAAGGTCCTCCGCCCCGAGCTCGCCGCCGTCATCGGCGCCGAGCGCTTCCTGCGCGAAATCAAGACCATTGCGACGCTGCAGCATCCCCACATCCTCGGTCTCATCGACTCGGGCGAGGTGAATGGCACCGCGTACTACGTGATGCCGTTCGTTGAAGGCGAGTCGCTGCGCGACCGGCTCAATCGCGAGAAGCAGCTCCCTGTCGCCGACGCCGTCCGCATAGCCACCGAGGTCGCCGGCGCGCTCGACTACGCCCACCGCCACGGCGTCATCCATCGCGACATCAAACCCGAAAACATCCTGCTGCACGACGGCTCGGCGCTGGTGGCCGATTTCGGCATCGCCCTGGCCGCCAGCAAGTCGGGCAGCACCCGGATGACCGAAACCGGCATGTCGCTCGGCACCCCGCACTACATGTCGCCGGAGCAGGCGATGGGGGAACGCGACATCACCGCCCGATCGGATGTCTACGCCCTCGGCTGCGTGACCTACGAAATGCTGGTCGGCGATCCGCCATTCACCGGCTCTACCGCCCAGGCCATCGTGGCCAAGGTGATGACGGAGAAGCCCGTCCCGCTTCAGCGTCAGCGGGAACGGGTGCCCGATGCCGTCGAGGACGCGGTGCTCACCGCGCTGGAGAAGCTGCCGGCCGATCGGTTCGCCAGTGCTGCCGTCTTCGCCGAGGCGCTGACCGGATCGGCCCGTACTGCGACTCGAACCAGCACGGGCAGGGGACCCTCCTGGCTCAGTGATTGGCGCTCGCGGCTGGCGCTGGGCGTGGCGGTGATCGCGTTGGCAGCGGCCCCGGTGCTCCAACTGCGGGGTCGAGGAGGCGTCGATCTGGCCCGAGTATCAATGGCCCAGAAGACTTTCGCGCAGCAGACCATCTTCGCTGCGCGGTGGTCTCCCGATGGTGAAACAGTGGTCTACAGCGCAACCAATACCCGGGAACTGGGGATGGGGCCCGGCTTGGGTCAGCGGGCGGTCCACCCTCGACTCTATGTCATCCGCGCCGACTACCCGGAGCCACAACCGTTCGGGCCCGACTCAGCCCACCTGCTCGCCGTGTCCTCGAAGAACGAAGTGGCCTTGCTGACCCACCCCCGGTACCTGGCCCAGCGGCTCTTTGTCGGCACCCTCGCGCGCATGCCGCTCGGCGGGGGCGCCCCGCGCGAGGTTCTGGAACAGGTGCAGGAGGCCGACTGGTCGCCCGACGGATCCCAGCTCGCGGTCACTCGTCCCGTCGGCGGAGGCGTCCAGCTGGAATACCCCGTCGGCAAGGTGCTGTACCATAGCGGCGATCGCGGGTACCTCAGCGACCCCCGGGTCTCTCCGGCCGGAGACCGGGTCGCCTTCTTCGATCATCAGTTCCAGTATGATGATCGCGGAACCGTAATGGTGGTGGACACGAGCGGTAACAGCACAACAATCGATACCGTGTTTGGGGGGCTGGAGGGTCTCGCGTGGCTGCCGGATGGGAAGTCGCTGCTCTTCACGGCAGCGCGAAACAGTCCGTATCAGATCCGTCGCGCCGCCGTCGGGGGTCCCGCTCGAATCGCGTTGCCCAGCCCGGGCATCCTCACCCTGCATGACGTGACCGCCGACGGCCGCTGGCTGGTGACCCGCGACGACCGGCCCACCCGGGTCATTGTGCACCCACCGGGGTTCGCGGGATCCCGGGACCTCTCCTGGCTCGATGGCTCGCGGGTTTCTCAGATCTCCGCCGATGGCGAGCTCATCACCCTCAGCGATGACGGCACCCTGAGCGGCGTCCTGTATTCCACCCTGGTGAGGCAAACCAACGGCGCTCCGGCAGTACGCGTGGGCCATGGCTCGCCCCGGGGGATTTCCGCTGACAAGCGCTGGATTCTGTCGTGGGTGCCCACCACGCCGCCGGAGTACTGGCTGTATCCGACCGGGCCCGGTGAATCGCATCAACTTTCCTGGAAGGAGCTTGAATCCGTCAGCTCGGTGACGTTTTTCCCGGATGGACGCTCTCTCCTGGTCTGCGGCAGCGAAACCGGCAAGGCCCCCAGATGTTACCGCAGTCCACTCGATGCGACCGCGATTGACCCGGTGACTCCCGACAGTATTGCCACCGGACTGCTCCGGCCCGACGGCCGTGTCCTGGCGGTTTCACGGACGGATGGCTGGTGGATCTATCCATTGGGTAAGGGGGCGCCACAGCTGGTGCCCGGGTCTCGCGGCGCGATTGTGGTGCGCTGGAGCCCCGATGGAAAGGCGCTCTGGGTTCGAGGTCTCACCGGCGGGAAGCCGAGTATTGATCGGGTGGACGTGGCAACGGGCCGCCGGACGCTGCTCAAGACCATCGAGATGCCTCCGGACATGCCCGTCTTCATCCTCGGTAATATCGCCCTGGCCGATGACCCCGAGGTGTATGCCTACAATGCAACCAGCTACATCTCGATGCTGTTTGTGGTCGAGGGGGTGCGATGAGCAGCCTCCCCTTCGGACGCCTCACCGCCGCCCTCGCCGACCGCTACCGCATCGAGCGGGAGCTGGGCCAGGGCGGCATGGCCACCGTCTATCTCGCCGACGACCTGCGCCACGAGCGCAAAGTGGCGGTCAAGGTGCTGCGACCCGAGCTCGCCGCCAGCATCGGCACCGAGCGGTTCCTGCGCGAGATCCGGATCGCCGCGCAGCTCCAGCATCCCCACATCCTGCCCCTGCTCGAATCGGGTGAGGCGGGTGGCTTCCTCTATTATGTTATGCCGTTCGTGGACGGCCAGTCGCTGCGCGATCGCCTGGTGAAGCAGGGTGAGTTGCCGGTGCACGAAGCGGTCAAGCTGATCAGCGAGATCGTCGATGCCCTGAGCTATGCCCACGGCCGCGGCGTGGTGCACCGCGACGTGAAGCCGGACAACGTGATGCTCTCCGGCCGTCACGCGCTGGTGATGGACTTCGGTGTGGCGAAGGCGGTGAGCGAGGCCAGTGGGCGGAACCAGCTGACCACCGCCGGTGTCGCGCTCGGCACGCCGGCCTACATGGCGCCGGAGCAGGCCGCGGCGGATCCCCATCTCGATCACCGGGTGGATATCTACGCTGTGGGCGTGATGGCGTATGAGCTGCTCGCCGGCCGGCCGCCTTTTGTCGGCGGGTCGCCGCAGCAGGTGCTCGCTGCCCATGTCACCCAAGCGCCCGAACCGCTGTCCAAATTCCGGCCGGGTGTAGCTCCTGCGCTGGAATCCGCCATCATGCGCTGCTTGGCGAAACGTCCGGCCGATCGGTGGCAGAGCGCCGATGAGTTGTTGACTCAACTCGAACCATTGATCACTCCCAGCGCCGGCATGACGCCGACGTCAACCCGGCCGATCGAGGGATATCGCGCGCCGGGGAAACGCCGCTGGCTGATCGCCGCCGCCGCCCTGGTGGGCGCGCTCGCGCTGGGAATGACCTGGATCCTGTGGGGGAATGGGTCATCGCGCCGCTTACCGCCGGTCCAGCTGGAGCGTACCCAACTCACCTTCACCGGCAACGCCTTCAATCCCACCATCTCGGAGGACGGCCAACGCGTCGCGTATGCTACCCGGCAGTGCGACGCGTCGGGCCGTTGTGGCAATGACATCGTGGTCCAGGACGTTGCCGGCGCCGGCTCGGCCGTCATCCTCAAGGGAGTTACCGCGATCTGGGGCCTGGATTGGAGCGCCGACGGCCGCTTTCTGATCATGAGGGGTTCCTACCGTGACCACTGGGGCGTTTTCAGTCTTCCGGCACTCGGCGGTGACCCGCGCTATCTCGGCTGCTGTCAGGCAGCCGTCGTGGGCGTCTCCGACACCGCGCTGCTGGTCGGGTTTGTTCCGGGGACTGATTCGCTGGCCCGGTTGCGCTGGGTCACCATCAGCGACGGTGTGGCGAGAGACAGCAGCACAATCCCGTCCGACCCGGATGGTGCGCTCTCTGCCCTGCAGTTACCGGATGGCCGGCATCTCCTGCTGGAATACGGCAGTGAAGGTCGAGCCCATCTCGTCCGGACGGATCAACAGGGCACCCGCCTGGATTCGATGCCCCTCTCCCAGTATCAACACCTGCTCCAGGTCGCGGCCGATGGCAGGTCCCTTCTGATCCAGGCGGGACGGAGCCGTACCACCGAAGCCGACATCATCCGGTTTCCAATTGATCGCGACGGCCGGATCCTGAACCAGCCGGATACCGTCGTCCGGCAATGGAGCGCGAATGCCGGGGCTGATGCCTCGACCGCCGGCATGATGGTCTATGGCTACGGGCCGGTGGAATATTCGGTGTCAGCGCTGTCGCGGGAATCCGCCACCAGCATGCGGTTTCGAGAACGCCGGCTGGCGGGAGGCACCACCACCACCGTCGGTACCCTTTCGTCCGCCGGTGACCGGGCCCTGCTCTGGAGGAACGTCCTGGTCGGCGATCGGCTGCTGGTCCAGCTCTCGGTCATGCCCTTCGACAGTGGCCCGGAGGTATCACTCGGGCCTCCTCGAGATGTCTATGACAAGGACTGGGCTCAGGATGGCAGGACTATCCTCATCGGGGTTCGCCAGGGCGACAGCATCGCGGTGCTGGAGCAGGATGCCGCCTCGGATCGAACCCGGGCGTTGGCCACCTACCCCAGGTCCGAGTACGCCGGAGCTGAGACGCTGCCGGGCGGCGGTTACGTATTGACGACCTCTCCGCGCCGTTTCCGCCGGGTCGGGGCGCCGGGGCTGCCCGATACCACCTGGGAGTTACCGTTTGAGGTGGGGACCATTTCCTCCCTCGATCCATCACCCGATGGGCAGGCATTCGTCACGATCGGTTGGGACCCCACCCTCGATTCTATCCTGGTGCACCGCGTTTCTCTGGTTGATGGCAGCGCTGTGCGCATCGGAA
Source organism: Gemmatimonadales bacterium (assembly GCA_039934355.1). Lineage (GTDB taxonomy): Bacteria > Gemmatimonadota > Gemmatimonadetes > Gemmatimonadales > GWC2-71-9 > JADJOM01. The sequence goes on along the minus strand of JBDTMI010000056.1, from coordinate 14,023 downwards.
CTTTCGCCGGCGAGACCGGCGCCATGGTTCGCTGGTTCAGTGACGGATCGATCCTGGTCTCTATCGCCGAGACAGCATGGAACCTGGTATGGTATCGCATACCCGCGGGGGGTGGCCCCGCAGTGCGACTGGGATCGCCGCCCCGGTATCCGGCCGATTACCGGTTCTCAACCGATGGGCGCCGGGTGCTGATGCTGTCGAACGAGAAGCACAGCGACATCTACCTCGCGCGCAATTTCGGCGGCGTGTTCAAGCGATGACCAGCGCTCGCCTGACGGCCGCCCTGGAGGCTCAAGCGATGGCTCGGCGGATGGCGCTGAAGCGACGGACGAGCGACGCACGGGGTCACTTTAGTGACATCAGCCGAGCCGCGGCTTTAGCCGCGGGCGCATCGGTGGGAACCCAATGACCGATGCCCCGGCTCGCCTCACCGCCGCCCTCGCCGACCGCTACCGCATCGAGCGGGAGCTGGGGCAGGGTGGCATGGCGACGGTCTATCTCGCCCAGGATCTGAAGCACGATCGGAAAGTGGCGATCAAGGTCCTCCGCCCCGAGCTCGCCGCCGTCATCGGCGCCGAGCGCTTCCTGCGCGAAATCAAGACCATCGCGACGCTGCAGCATCCCCACATCCTGGGATTGATCGACTCAGGCGAGGTGAATGGCACCGCGTACTACGTGATGCCGTTTGTCGAAGGCGAGTCGCTGCGGGACCGGCTCAATCGCGAGAAGCAGCTGCCGATTGCGGATGCGGTGCGGATCGCGACGGAGGTAGCGGGCGCGCTGGATTACGCCCACCGCCACGGCGTCATCCACCGCGATATCAAGCCGGAGAACATCCTGCTGCACGACGGCTCGGCGCTCGTCGCCGATTTCGGCATTGCACTGGCGGTCTCCAGCGCCGGCAGCACCCGGATGACTGAAACCGGGATGTCGCTCGGCACGCCGCACTACATGTCGCCCGAGCAGGCGATGGGCGAACGGGAGATCACCGCCCGCTCCGACGTGTACGCGCTGGGTGCGATGACCTACGAGATGCTCGCCGGCGATCCGCCGTTCACCGGTTCGACCGCGCAGGCCATTGTGGCCAAGGTGATGACCGATGACCCGGTGCCGCTGCGCCGCCATCGCAGGGCGATTCCCGAACATGTCGAGATCGCGGTATTGACCGCGCTCGAAAAACTGCCGGCCGATCGGTGGGGCAGTGCCAGGGACTTCGCAGAAGCACTGACCAATCCGGCATTCGCCTCGACCGCCGGGCAGGCGGCGGGACGATCCCGCGCTGCACCGGCAGCGGTGGCGCGACATCCGCTGGTCCTCGGACTCGCGCTGGCACTGCTCGCGGCCCTCGTCCTGGTCATCGTCCAGTGGCGGGCCGCGCACCGGTCGCTGGTGACCGCCCCGGTGCGGTTCGACCTCACCCTGCCTTCGTCCATGCTGGTCTCCAACGCCGCCGCCGGAAAAAATGTCCAGGTCTCACCCGACGGCAGAACGATCGTGTACGCGCTGGGCGGAGAGAACGGCACAGTGCACTTGTACATCCGGCCGCTCGAGGTGGGGACCGCGCACGTCCTCGCGGGCACTGAAGGCGCGCAACAGCCGTGTTTTTCTCCCGACGGGCAATGGATCGCGTATATCGTGAGCAGCGCGATCTGGAAGGTTCGGGTCAGCGGAGGCCCACCGCTGAATGTCGGCCCGGTCTCCGCCGGGCCTCTCGGAATCACCTGGAGCACGGCGGGACTGATCCTGGTCGGAACCACCGAGGGATTGATTGCGTTGCCGGCCGAGGGCGGCGCTCCGCGGGTCGTAGCCAAACTCGATTCCAGCGGCCAGTCGTTCATTCAGCCGTTCGCGCTGCCCGATGGGAAAAGCGTTCTGGTCGGAGCGGGACCCTTGAGCCAGCCCCGGCTGGCCAGGATCTCGCTGAAAAGCGGGGCCGTGGAGCAGTTCGATCTGTCGATGATGGATGCACTCGCGTATGTGGAGGGCACCCTGGTGTATGTCGTGCCGTCAGGAGCGCTGATGGCGGTTTCCCTGGATCTTCATGCTGGGCGACTGCAAGGCGTCCCAGTGGCATTGGGCCCCACGGTGGTCACCACGATCTCGGGCGCGAGCCAGGCGGCCTTGTCGCTGACGGGCACCCTGATCTACCAGCCATCGGACGCTCGGGCAGACCTCGGATGGGTCGATACCCGGGGACAGTTCCAACCGCTCCTGCCCAGCCCGCAGCCGTACGCCTATCCCCGTCTTGCGCCGGATGGCCGGCGCGTCGCCATGGCGATCGGGACCGGCACCCGTTCCGACGTATGGATCTACGATATCAGCTCGGCGACGCTCTCCCGGCTCACCAATTCGGGGACGGCAAATGATCGACCGGAGTGGACCCCTGACGGGCAGCGGGTCCTGTCCCGGACGGACCACGGAGGCAGCTCCGCCATCTGGTGGCAAGCCGCTGACCTGAGCGATGCCGCCACAGCGTTGGAGGCAAGTATTGATCACTTCTTCTTTGAGGGCGTGATCACTCCGGACGGCCGGTCACTGCTCTACCAGGTGGACGACGGCGGAGCTTCCCAGGCCGATGTGATGTACCGCCGCCTCGAGGGAGACACCGCCTCCCGGCCGGTGGCCGCGACCAGTTTCGTCGAGGCGCAGCCACGAGTCTCTCCCGACGGCCGGTGGGTCGCCTATGTCACGGACGCGTCGGGAACATCACAGGTCGTAGTGCGGCCGTTCCCCGGCCCCGGAGGAGTGATCCAGGTATCGATTGCTGGCGGTTCGGAGCCGGTCTGGGCGCGGGATGGCCGCCGGCTCTTTTACCGCGACGGCCGCCACGTTATCGCGGCTTCCATCAATACAGCGCCCAGCTTCGTCGTCACCGGCCGCACAGAACTCTTCCGGGATGACTACTCCTTTGCCCAGGCACCGCACGCCAACTACGATGTCTCGCTGGACGGGACCCGCTTCCTGATGGTGAAGAGCACGGAAGAACCCAAGCTCTTCGTGGTTTATGGTTGGCTCGGCGAGCTCCGCGCGCGGATGCGAAACGCGCAGGCGACTCCGTAGTGCCCCCGGCGACGCCGGCGGCCACTGACCGCCGGCGGTGAGAAAGGCTTCATGTTTGATGTCATGACCCGCCTCCAATCCGCCCTCGCCGACCGCTACCGCATCGAGCGCGAGTTAGGCGCTGGGGGCATGGCGACGGTATACCTGGCCGAGGACCTCAAGCATGATCGCAAGGTGGCGGTCAAGGTTCTCAGGCCTGAGCTCGCCGCGGTGCTCGGCACCGAGCGGTTTCTGGCCGAAATCAAAGTCACCGCCAACCTGCAGCACCCCAACCTGCTGCCGCTGTTCGACTCCGGAGCGGCCGACGGCTTTCTCTATTATGTAATGCCGTACGTCGAGGGCGAAACGCTGCGCGCCCGGCTCAACCGCGAAAAACAACTCCCCGTCGACGAGACTACCCGCCTGGTCACGCTCATGGCCGGTGCGCTCGACTTCGCCCATGCGCGCGGGGTAATCCACCGCGACCTCAAGCCGGAAAACATCCTGCTGCAGGCCGGCCAGCCGGTGATCGCCGATTTCGGCATCGCGCTGGCCGTGGCCCAGGCGGGTGGCTCCCGGGTCACCGAGACCGGCCTCTCGCTCGGGACCCCGCACTACATGAGTCCGGAGCAGGCGGCAGGCGAGCGCAGTCTCGATGCGAAGTCCGACCAGTACGCGCTGGCGGCGGTGACGTACGAAGTGTTGAGCGGCGAGCCGCCGCACACCGGCCCCACCGCCCAGGCCATCATCGCGCGGCTGATGAGCGAGACGCCTCGGAGCCTTCGCGCCACCCGGCCCGGTGTACCGGCGGCACTGGATCTCGCCGTCGGGCGGGCACTGGCTAAGGTCCCGGCGGACCGGTTCCCATCCTGCGGCGCCTTTGCGCAGGCGCTAGTGGCCGGCGCGACCTCGGGAGCCGGCGGCGGAGATGCCGAGGCCCAGGGGCGTCGCGGGCGATGGATCGCGGCCGCCATCACCGTGCTTGTGCTGGCGGGAGGAGCCGTGGGTCTTGCCCGCTATCTGAGTGGACGCACGACCGACATCGATTCCATCGTGGTCCTCCCGTTTGAGAACCGGGGCAACGACGCCGAGACGGATTACATCTCTGATGGGATCACCGAGAGCATCAGCAACAGCCTGACCCGACTGCCGGACCTCAAGGTGATTCCCACCAGCACCGCCTTCCATTACAAGGGCTCGGCGCTGAATGCCCAGCAGGTCGGCGACGAGTTGCGGGTTGCCGCGGTTCTCACCGGGAGGGTGGCCCAGCGGGGCGACAGCCTGACCGTCAGCGTCGAGCTCGTTGACGTGGGCCAGGGCAAGCAGCTCTGGGGGGTGCAATACAATCGAAAGCTGGTCGATCTGCTGACGGTACAGCGTGACATCGCCACGGAAGTGTCCCAGCGGCTGCAGACCAGCTTGTCCGCCGAAGATCAACAGGGGCTCCAGCGCGGTTCGACCGACAATCCCGAGGCCTATCAGCTCTACCTCAAGGGCATGTATTTCACTGCCAAGTTCACCAAGGATGGTTTTGACAAGGGTCGCGGCTTCTTTCAGCAGGCCCTTGCCATCGATTCAAACTACGCCCTGGCGTGGGACGGGCTGGCATGGAACTACGTCACTGCGGCAGACTGGTTCATCCCGCCCAGGGAGGCCGCGCCCCTCGCGAAAGCCGCCGCCAGAAGAGCACTGGCAATCGACTCGACGCTGGCCCGCGCCCACATGACGCTGGGCATCGTGGCTCACTGGTACGACTGGGATTTTGTCACGGCGGAGGCGGCGTTCTCCCAGGCCATCGGCATGAAGCCCGCCGATCCCCGGCCCCACGATTACTACGCGTGGTTCCTGGTTTCCATGGGGCGCTACGATCAAGCGGTCGCGGAGGCCCAACGGGCGCTGCAACTGGATCCCGTGTCAGTGGAAGCGAGCCAGGTCCTCGGGATGGTACTCGTCCTGGCGCATCGTTACGACCAGGCCATCATCCAGCTCCGCGCGGCCCTCGACCTCGATCCGAACTATTTCTATGCCGACGATTTCCTTGGCAGGGCCTATGAACAGATGGGCCGGATGCCGGAGGCGATCACCACGTACCAGAGAGCGGTCGACCTGGACAGGGACAACGCCGAGAACTGGTCCAATCTCGGGCATGCGTATGCGGTGTCGGGCAACCCAGCCCGAGCCCGGCAGATCATCGACGAGTTGAAAGCGACCGCCACGCGGACCTATGTGGGACCGTACAATATCGCCCTCATCTTCGCCGGTCTGGGCGACAAGGATGAGGCGTTCGCCTGGCTCGATCGGGCGTATGAGGATGGCTCGGCGCTGCTGACCCTCTACATGCCCAACGATGCGCGGTGGGACCGGCTCCGCTCCGACCTGCGCTATGTGGATCTGGCCCGACGGATCGGGCTGCCGCCGACGGTACCGGTGGCGGGGAAGCCGTGAGTACCGTGGAGCGCCTCGCCCCGGCCCTCGGCGACTGCTGCACCCCGGGCGCAAGTTAGGCGCTCTGGCGTGAACCCTTCGCGGCGTGCCTCAGCGGCGGGGCTCCTCGTCGCCGAGGACGGGGAACTCTCCGGTGAGTCCGGCAGTCGGCGTGACCGGGACCGGGGTGGGCGTGGGCTCCGGTGCCAGGTGCAGCAGGGCGGCGGTGAGCGGTAACGTCGCCAGCACCAGGATCCCTGACAGCAGGAAGGGCACCCCGACCCCGGCATGATCCATCAGGAAACCCGCCACAATCGGGAAAGCGACCCTCGAGACGCCGCCAAAGGTGTGCTGCACCCCCATGTAGAGTCCCCGTTCATTCGACGGCACCACCCGGGAGAGCAACCCCGTCACGCAGGGAAAGAGGAAGGCGGTGCCGATCGGCATCAGGGTGAATCCGATGGCCAGCGCGACGTACCCAGTCGCCAGCCCGGTACCGGCCAGTCCGAGGGCAAGGAGCACCACGCCGAGCCGCGAGAGCCGGGCTTCGCCGAGCTGACTGACCATGCGGCCCAGGATGAGCGACCGCACCACCACCCCCATGCCGCCCAGGTACATCACGAAGTAGCCGATGTTGTGTTCGGTCACGCCAAAGCGACCGGAGAGAAGCAGCGGCGCCGTCTGGATGGTCCCGTAGAAGGCGCCGATGGCCACCGTGTAGATCCAGATCAGGCGTGAGGCCGGCTCCCGCCAGTGCGTCACGACCCGGAGAATGGCGGCTCGGCCCGTGGTCTCGGACGGGATGCGATGACTCGCGCTCTGCCGCAGCTCGTGGGACTCGCGCAGGAAGCGCCAGGCGAAGATGGCGACGAGCAGCGAGAGCAGCGCGGAGGCGATCCCCGGCGCGCGGTTCCCACCCAGGCTGATCATCGCCGAACCGAAGGCGGGGCCGGCCACGGCGCCGAGGCTGGTCACCACCGAGAGCCAGCCCAGGCTCTTGGTCCGCTCCTCGGGCGGGGAGGCGTCGGCCACGTAGGCCTGCACCACACCGATGGTGCCGCCGCCCGCCCCCTGGATCAGCCGGGTAATGAGCAGCGCCGTGATCGAGCCAGCGTAGGCGAACAGGGCGTAGGACACCCCGGTCAGGAGCAATCCCGCGAGAATGGCGGGACGGCGGCCGTACCGGTCGGAGAAGCGGCCCCAGCCCGGCGCCACCGCCAGCTGGGCGACCGAGAACGCCGAGATCAGGACGCCGACCATCGTGGCGCTGGCCCCGAACGCGGTGGCGTAGTACGGCAGGAGCGGGATGATCATGGTGAGCCCCACCATGTCCACGAACGCGGTGACGAAGAGAACGAGGAGTCGGGTCATGCCGTCGGTCACCCGCTTCTGCGAAGGCTGGTTTCGCACCGGCCGTCATGGCCGGAGCTTTCTATACTATGCCACCCCTCCCACCCCGGAAACAATTGGCAGCAGGACCGGCAGACACCGGGTCCGGGCGACTACCCGGGCCACCCCGCCCCCGCCCGTCCCGATCTCCCGCAACTTTTCCGGCTCCGCTTGCGTCGGGTGTCTTACATAGCTAGCTATACTTAGCTAGCTATGTGAACCACGGGAGCCGCCCCATGACTCGTCCACGAAACGACATCCTCCAGGGTACCCTGGTCCTGTTGATCCTTCGCACCCTTGCGGTCCAGGGAAAGGTCCACGGCTATGCCATCACCGACCACATCCATCGCGTCTCCGCCGAGCAGCTCCGGGTGGAGGAAGGCTCGCTCTATCCCGCGCTGCACCGCATGGAACAGGAGGGCTGGGTCAAGGCGGAGTGGGGCACTACCGAGAAGAATCGCCAGGCGCGTTTCTACTCACTCACGGCGGCGGGGCGGAAAGAGCTGGTCCAGGAGCAGGAGCGGTGGACCCGGCTGACCCAGGGAGTCGGGCGGGTACTGCGGTTCGCGTGAGGCAGGCACGGCGACAGCGCGTTTCTCCGTCGATGAGGTCATCATGAGCTGGCTCAGCAGAATCGGCAACGTCTTCCGCCGCCGCAGCCACGTGCAGGAGATCGACCGGGAGATCGCTTTCCACATTCAGGAAGCCACCGACCGGCTGGAAGCGGAAGGAATGCCTCCGGCCCAGGCGTCTCAGGAGGCGGCCCGGCGCTTCGGGCACCAGCCGACCGTGCGCGAGCGGGTCCGCGACGTGGACATCTACCTCTGGCTGGAATCGCTGCTGGGCGACCTGCGCTACGCCGTCCGCACCCTGCTCCGCGCTCCGGGCTTCACCGTCGTCGCCGTGGTCTCGCTCGGACTCGGCATCGGCGCCAACACCGCGATCTTCAGTCTGCTCAACGCCGTCATCCTCCGCTCGCTCCCCGTCGCACGACCCGAACAACTGGTGAAGCTCACGATGGGGTCGGAAACGAACGACGTCTTCACCAATCCGCTGTGGGAGGAGATCGCTCGGCAGGAGGAGATCTTCGCCGGCGTCTTTGCCTTCAGCAGCCAGCGCTTCAATCTGGCGCCGTCGGGCCAGGCCCGCCTGGTCGACGGCGCCTACGTGAGCGGCGGTTTCTTCTCCACGCTCGGCGTTGGCGCGGAGGCGGGACGGCTCCTCGCGGCCGCCGATGATCAGCGCGGCTGCCCGGCAGTGGCCGTGGCGAGCTACGGCTTCGGGCGGAGCGAGTTCGGGGACGCGGCGCACGCGGTGGGCCAGATCGTCTCGGTCGGCGGCCAGCCATTCAGCATCATCGGCGTAGCGCAGCGATCCTTCACCGGTGTCGAGATTGGCCGGTCGCCACATCTCTACCTCCCGATCTGCACCGAGCCGCTGATCGACGGCGGCAAGGGGGCACTCGAAGAGCGGAGCAACTGGTGGCTGCAGTTGATGGGTCGGATTCCGCCCGCCGGCTCCGAGGCACAAGTCGTGGCCCGGCTCGGTGCCGTCTCCGCCGAGCTGTTCCGGGCCACGCTGCCCGGCGACTGGAGCACCGAGGGGCAGCAGAACTACCTCAAGCGCACCGTCACGGCGTATCCGGCCGCCACCGGTCTCTCCGAGGTGCGGGCGCGCTACCGCATGGCCCTCATGATTCTGATGGCGGTGGTCGGCGTCGTCCTGCTGATCGCCTGCGCCAACGTGACCAACCTGCTGCTGGCGCGTGCGGCCGCACGGCAGCGGGAGCTGGCGATGCGCATGGCCATCGGGGCCGGCCGGGGACGGATCATGCGGCAGATGCTCACCGAGAGCATTCTGCTGGCGCTGCTCGGCGGCGGACTCGGAGTGCTTTTCGCACGCTGGAGCACGACGGTGCTCATCGAACTGATCGGCCAGCGCGGCGGACAGGTGGCGCTGGATCTCTCTCTGGATGGCCGGGTGCTGGGATTCACCCTGCTGGTGGCGCTGCTGACCGGCGTCCTCTTCGGCGTGGCGCCGGCGTGGCGGTCGGTGCGACTCGATCCGCAGGTGGTGCTCAAGTCGGGCGGCGCTGGCGCTACTGCAGGGAGCAGCACACTCACCGCGGGCAAGCTGCTGGTGATCGCCCAGATCGCGCTGTCACTCGTGCTGGTCGCCACCGCCGGGCTGCTGCTCGGCACCTTCCGGTCGCTCAGCACCCTCAGTCCGGGATTCCACCCCGAAGGGGTCTACCTCGCCGAGGTGCAGTTCGGCAGCCTCGACATGCCGGAGGAGCAGAAGCCGGTGGTGGCCGCGGCGCTGCTCGAGCGCATGCGCAACAGTCCTGGTGCACCCAGTGCGAGCGCATCGGTCATTACGCCGGTCAGTGGCCGCGGGTGGAACAGCTTCCTCCTTACCCAGGGCTACCATCCGAGCGGGAAGCACGACAACCTGGTCTGGTTCAACGGCATCTCGGATCGCTACTTCGCGACGATGGGGACGGCGATCATCGCCGGCCGGGACTTCACCGGGCAGGATGGCACGACCGGTCCGCGGGTGGCGCTGGTCAATCAGGCACTGGCCACCCGAATCTTTGGAAAGGTGAGTCCGATCGGCAAGACGATCTGGGTTCACAACGAACAAGCCGAGCCACCCATGGAGGTGATCGGCGTGGTGGAGGACGCCAAGTATCAGAGTCTGCGGGACTCGGTCGCCCCCACGGTCTACGTGCCCTGGCGGCAGGCGGAACATTTCGGCTCGCTGATCTACGAAGTGCGCAGCAATCTTCCGCCAGCGGAGGCGGTGGCGGGCATCCTCGCCGCGGCGGCGGCGGTGATCCCCAGCGCGTCGCTCGAAATCAGCACCCTCCCGGGCCAGCTGGCCGATTCGCTGGCACGAGAGCGCCTGATGGCCACCCTCTCAGGATTCTTCGGCGCGCTGGCGCTGCTGCTGGCACTGATCGGCCAGTACGGCACGATGGCGTATAACGTGACCCGCCGCCGCAAGGAGCTGGGCATCCGTGTGGCCCTCGGCGCCACCCGCGGCGGCCTGGTGCGGCTGGTGCTCGGCGAGGTGGGCCGGATGGTGGTCATAGGCCTGGCGCTCGGTACGCTCGCCACCTTCGCCGGGACCCGGCTTGTCACGGCCTTCCTGTATGCCCGGACCCCGCTCGATCCGCTCACGCTCGTCATTGCGACGCTGGCGGTCGCCGTCGTCTCGGTGGCTGCGGGCGCGATTCCAGCGGTGCGGGCCTCTCGGCAGGATCCGCAGTCGGTGTTGCGGGAGGAGTAGGCCCCACCCGCGCCAGCGGGGCAGCAGCAGGGTGAGCTCGCGGCGGAAGCCTCACCCCTCCCGCCCTCCTCCGGTGAGGAGGGCGGCCTTTCGCGTCCGCCCTGTGGCCGGACTGGCCCCGGCAGCATCGCGGGCTAGATTCGCCGCAGGGGAGCACACCGCACGGGCGGCAGGCGGGACCTCATCACGCCACCGCCTCCCTCCCCCGGCTGACGACTCACCGCTGACGCCCGCCCACAGGCATGCACTCTTGAGCGAACTCCCGACCCGCCTCACCGCCGCCTTGGCCGACCGCTACCGCCTGGAGCGTAAGTTAGGCGCTGGTGGGATGGCACGCCGGCGCGTCGCTGAAGCGACGGCTCGGCTCCCTCAGCCGCTGAAGCGGCGGGGATCCTGGCCTGCGGTCGCTTCAGCAACCATCGATTGGCCGAGAGCCTGCTTCAAGCGGCGGTCCGACGCATGAGTCACCTCCCCGAGCGCCTCGCTGCCGCCCTGGCCGACCGCTACCGCATCGAGCGTGAACTCGGCCAGGGTGGTATGGCCACCGTCTACCTGGCCCAGGACCTCAAGCACGATCGCAAGGTCGCGATCAAGGTGCTGCGCGAGGAGCTGTCCGCCTCCCTGGGCAAGGAACGATTTCTCCGCGAGATCAAGGTCGCGGCGGCCCTGCAGCATCCCCATATCCTGCCGCTGTATGACTCGGGTGAAGCTGACGGCCTGCTCTTCTACGTCATGCCCTATGTGGATGGCCTGTCGCTCCGTGACAAGCTGGTGAAGGAGGGTGAGCTGCCGATCGGCGATGCGGTGCGGATCCTCCGCGATATCGCCGATGCGCTCACCGAAGCGCACCGCCACGGCGTCGTCCATCGTGATCTCAAACCCGAAAATGTGATGCTCCGCGGCCGGCATGCCCTGGTGATGGATTTCGGCGTCGCCAAGGCACTCAGTGAAGCCACCGGCCGGCAGTCGCTCACGACGATCGGCGTGGCCCTCGGCACCCCGACCTACATGGCGCCAGAGCAGGCGGTGGCTGATCCGCATGTGGATCATCGTGCGGACCTCTACGCCTTCGGGGTGGTGGCGTATGAGCTGCTGGCCGGGAGACCGCCCTTCACCGGTACCAACCCGCAACAGATTCTCGCAGCACAGGTGACCTCAGCCGCCGAGCCGGTCACGAACCACCGAACCATGCCGCCGGCGCTGGCCGCGCTGGTGATGCGGTGTCTGGAGAAGCGTCCCGCCGATCGACCGCAGAACGCCGAGGAGTTGATCACCCAGCTTGAGGCGGTGCTGACGCCGAGCGGTGGAATCACGCCCGCGGCAACGATGCCGCATGCCGCCGTTGCCGCCGCGCCCCGTGCCCGGCGTCTCACCATGGGCGTGGCGCTCGCGGTCGTGCTGGTCCTGGCCGGCTTCGGCGCCTGGCGCGCCACCCACCGCGCGCCTTCAGCATCCTCGGCGCATCCCGCCGTGACGTCCAGGCGCGTGGGTGTCCTACCCTTCGAGTCGCGGAGCCGCGACACCTCCGATGCCTACCTCGGCGACGGCATGGCAACGGATCTGACGACGACCCTTGCCGGCCTGAGCGGTCTGCACGTCGTCTCACGGAGTTCGGCCTTCGCGCTTCGGGGCAAGACCGCCCGCGAAGCCGGCGCGGCGCTCACCGCGGATGCGATGGTGGAAGGCACCGTGGGTAAAATCGACAACCGGCTGCGGGTGACGGTGTCGCTGGTCAGCGTCGCGGATGAAGCGGTACTCTGGAGTCAGCGATACGATGTCACCGAGAAGGACTTCTATGCCCTGCAGGATTCGGCTGCGACCGCGATCGCGGCGGCCCTCGGCGTCGGTCTCGCCCGGCGGTCCGACCCGGGGCTGGCGGCACACCGGACGGCCAACCCCGAAGCCCACGATCTGGTGCTCCGCGGCCAGTTTCTGACGGACCAGAACTCCGAGGCGGGGCTCGATGAGGCGATCGCGCTGTTCCAGCGCGCGGCGGCGCTCGACTCCAACTATGCCGACCCGTGGAATGGCATCGCCCAGGCCTGGTTCTTCCTCGCCGATACCTACCTGGCCCCGCGCGTGGCGGTTCCGCCGATGCGGGCGGCGATCGAGAAGGCGCTGACACTCGACCCGGCCTCGGCCTGGGCCCACGCCCTCAAGGGCAGCCTGCTGGGCAGCTACCTTCGCGACTACCCGGCCGCCGAGCGGGAGTACCTGAAAGCGATCGCGCTGGACAGCACGTCGATCTTTGCCGGAGACTATGGCTGGCTGCTCCACGGGCGCGGGCTGGACGATTCGGCGCTGGCCGTGGTGCGGCGGGCGCGGCGCCACAATCCCTTCGCCTATGCGCCGCTGAATCTCGCGGGGACCATCTTCGGCAATCTGGAGATGCTGGACAGCGCGACCGCCGCCTGCCAGGCACTCCTCAGAGTGGCGGCGACCGACCATTGCAATGAGCGGCTGCTGATCCAGCGGGGCCGGGCCGCGGAGGTCGTCGAGCGGATGAAGGCGACTCCTGCGACCGTACCGCAGGAGATGGTGACGCTTGCCGAGGCGCTGGCTCGCGCCGGTGATACCGCCGCGGCGCGCCGGCAGCTTTCGGTAACGCTCGCCGCCGCGAGGACACGATATGTCCGGGAGGACTACGTCGCCGCGTCGTATCTCGCCCTCGGAGATACGAACCGTGCGCTGGAATGGCTCGACCGCGGCCTCAGTGCGCAGGCGGCGAACATGGCCCAGATCAATCGAGCCTGGAGATTCAAGCCGCTGCATGGCGATCCCGGATTCGACGCCATCGTGCGGAAGGCGGGGTTGCAGCCATGGCCCTGAATAGTCGCCTTACCGAAGCGCTTGCCGACCGCTATCGCATCGAGCGGGAACTCGGTGCTGGCGGGATGGCCACGGTCTATCTGGCCCAGGACCTCAAGCACGACCGCAAAGTCGCGATCAAGGTGCTCCGGCCGGAGCTCGCCGCCGTCATCGGCGCTGAGCGGTTCCTGAGCGAGATCAAGACCACGGCCAATCTGCAGCACCCGCACATCCTGCCGCTGTTCGACTCGGGCGTCGCCAGCTCGATGCCAACCGCCGAATCGCCCAATCGCCCCATCGCCGAGTTCCTGTACTACGTCATGCCCTTCATCGAGGGTGAATCGCTGCGCGATCGGTTGAATCGGGAGAAGCAGCTTCCCATCGCCGACGCCGTCCGCATCGCCACCGAGGTGGCCGGCGCGCTCGACTACGCCCACCGCCACGGCGTCATCCATCGCGATATCAAGCCCGAGAACGTGATGCTCCACGATGGCCGCGCGCTCGTGGCCGATTTCGGCATCGCCCTCGCCGCGAGCAAGGCTGGTGGCAGCCGCATGACCGAGACCGGCATGTCGCTGGGCACGCCGACCTACATGTCGCCCGAGCAGGCGATGGGCGAACGGGAGATTACCGCCCGGTCCGATGTCTACGCGCTCGGCTGCGTGACCTACGAGATGCTGATCGGCGAGCCGCCCTTCACCGGTCCCACCGCTCAAGCCATCATCGCCAAGGTGATGACCAGCGAGCCCGTCGGCCTCACGTCACAACGGAAGAGCGTGCCGCCAGCGGTCGAGGATGCGGTGCTCGCCGCGCTGGAGAAGCTGCCGGCAGATCGCTGGCCGACCGCCGCCGCCTTTGTCTCAGCGCTGGAAGGGCAGGGTGGAGTGACACGGCCCCGAGCGACGTCGGCGACGCGGGTGCCGGTGAAGAAGTGGAGTTCGAAGTCGCCATGGCCGTGGGCGATCGCCTTTGGGCTCGCGGCGCTGGCGGCGGCCTGGGGTTGGCTCCACTCCGGGCCGCCGGTGACGGCTCCCGCTGTGGTCCGCTTCGAGTTGCAACCGGCACCCGGCAC
>JBDTMI010000055.1:0-23487 GCA_039934355.1 Gemmatimonadales bacterium | reverse complement strand
GGGCGGTTGGGCGGTAGCGCGAATGTGATTCCTGTCATCCTGAGCCCGCAGGGCGAAGGATCTCTTTTGTCCCGGAGCAATACTCGGGGCACTCCTCCGATCACAAGAGATCCTTCGTCGCTGCGCTCCTCAGGATGACACCACTCAACGATGGATTTCTCACGCGAGGACGCATGCGCCACCTCTTCGTACCTGGTCTCTTGCTACTCGCCATCCTCCCTACTCCTGGCGTCGCACAGATCCGGGCAAGTGAACGGGCGCAGCTGGCCCAGACCATCGACGGGACCACGCTGTCACTTGATTTCGCCCGGCCTCGGGTCCGCGGCCGGGATTCAATCTTCGGTGGCCAGGTCTTTTGGACCGAGGTCTGGACCCCGGGCGCGAACATGGCGACCACCCTCGAGGTCAATCGCGATATCCAGATCGATGGGCATCCCGTCCCCAAGGGGAAGTACTCCGTCTGGATGGTCGTCGTGCCGGGCGACCAGTGGACCTTCGTCCTGGACACCGTGTGGAATCTCTACCATGAGGCCCGGCCGAAGGAGCGGCCCGGCCAGATCCGCTTTCCCATCACGCCAGTCGCTGCGCCACTCACCGAGGTGCTCACCTGGAGCTTTCCTGAGGTGACGGCGACTGGTGCGCAGCTCCGGATGGCCTGGGCCGACCGGGTGGTGAATCTCCGCGTCACGGTCGAACCCCGCTACGCCCTCACGCTCCCCGCCACGGAGGCCGCGCCCTACCTCGGCAGCTACCTGGTAACCTGGACGTCGAGCGGAGGTGATCCTGACAAACCGGCGACACTCAAGGTGGTGTCCGAGCACGGCGGGCTGGCGGGTTACTGGACGCCTGAGCTGTGGGAAGAGCTCGACCGAGTGCTGATGATCCGGATCGCATCGGACTGGATGGTGATGGGATTCACCTCTGACAGCGGCACCGCGACAGGGAATGGCTCCGGTGAAGTCCTGGACGACATCTTCATGGAAATGGTCTTCGAGTTCTCAACACCGGTGAACGGTCACTCGGAGCGCATCGAACTGCGAGGACGCAAAGATCGGCTGCTGGGGACGGCGAAGCGGGTGAAGTAGGGGGTAGGCGATTGGGCGGTTAGGCGGTTAGGCGGTTGGGCGAGTGGGCGAACTGGTAGCTGAATGCTGAATGCTGAATGCTGAATGCTCAACGCTTTCAACCAACGGCTGACGGCTGACGGCTACTCTTTCCTCGGCGCCAGCCAGTACACGATGCTCAGCATCGCCGTCGAGATCAGCACGTGCGGCAGGTTCAGCAGGATATCCGCCGAGTACGGCTTCTCGTTCATGAGGCCATAGGTCAGAAAGAAGATGGCGTCGAGCGCGTAATAGAATCCGAACGCGGTCAGGAAGAGCAATGACAGCTTGCGGGAATGGAGGCTTGCCACCAGCGCCAGCAGGGCCGTCACGCCGTGGGTGACGTCGTCAATAAGGCTGAGGCGGAAGAGGCCGAACTGAATGCGGTCAGTTCCTTCGTAGGTGATGAACGACGGGATGTATCCGCTGACCACGACCCAGACGAAGAGCAGCGCAAACCCGAACGTCAGTTTCCGGACCACATGACCTCCCTGGAATGATGATGGTGACTTCCGTGCCGCCACGGTCCCGGGTCCGCCGCCTGCTGGGCGGAATACGCCGGGCGCTCGGGCTCCTGGGACGCGCGCTGCTCGCGATTCTCCTGCTGACGGCCGTGGCCAGCTGCTTCGGCATCCTGCAGACGACCGTGATCCACCCGGCCTCCCCGCCGATGATCAACGACGTCACTCAGATCAACCCGATCGTCGTGAGCGACATCCTCACCCCGACAACAACCGAGGAGATCGTCCGCGCCATCCAGACCCACGGCGGCCCGATCAGCATCGGCGGGGGGCGGTACAGCATGGGGGGACAGACGGCGACCGGTGGCGCGCTGCAGATCGACATGCGCCGAATGAATCAGGTCCTCGCGTTCTCGCCCGCCGAGAAGTGGATTACGGTACAGGCGGGCGCGCGCTGGCGCCAGATCCAGGAGCGGATCGACTCGGCGAATCTCTCCATCAAGATCATGCAGACCTACAGCAATTTCACCGTCGGCGGCTCGCTGTCGGTGAACGTCCACGGGCGCTACGTCGGGCTCGGTCCGCTGGTGCTGTCGGTCCGCGACCTCAAGATCGTCCTCGCTGATGGCACCGTGGTGGACGCCAGTCCCACCGTCCACCCCGAGATCTTCTACGGCGCGATCGGCGGGTACGGCGGGCTCGGCATCATCACGGAAGCCACCCTGGACCTGGCCGACAACATCCGGATCCGCCGGCACAATCGCCGGATGCCGATCACCGAGTACAAGACGTTCTTCGTCGACTCGGTCCGCAGCCAGCCCGACGCCATCTTCCACAACGCCGACATCTACCCCGACGACTACGACGAGGTCGACGCGGTCACCTACTCGGGGACCGAGGATCCCGTCACCATCCCGGACCGGCTGATTCCGGCGGACCGCTCCTACGCGCTCAACCGCTTCATGTTCCGGGTGATTTCCGGTTGGCCGTTCGGCAAGGCGTTCCGGCAGCACGTCATGGATCGCTGGATCTACCGCGACGAGCCGGTGACCTGGCGGAACTACGAGGCGAGTTACGACGTCGCGGAATTGGAGCCGGCGTCACGCGCGAGTGCCACCTATGTGCTGGAAGAGTACTTCGTTCCGGTCGAGCGGTTCGACGACTTCATCCCGAAGATGCGCGAGATCCTGCAGCGGCATGACGTGAACGTGATCAACATCTCCATCCGTCACGCGCGGGCCGATCCAGGCACGCTGCTCGCCTGGGCCCGGACGGAGGTCTTCGCGTTCGTCGTGTACTACAAGCAGGACACGGACGACGCCGCCCGGAACGAGGTGGGGGTCTGGACCCGGGAACTCACCGATTCCGTCATCGCGGTCGGCGGCAGTTGGTATCTCCCCTACCAGCCCCATGCCACCGATGGGCAACTGCTGGCGGCGTATCCGCGCGCCCCGGAGTTCTTCGCGCTGAAGCACCGGCTCGATCCCGCCAACCGATTCCGCAACACCCTCTGGGACAGGTACTACACACCCCAGGTCGACCCGGGAGCGGCCGAGCTCACCGCCGCACTGCACCAATCCCTGGTCGCGCGACCGGGGTACCGTCGCGATGAGGGTCAGACGTTCCTCACTCATCCCGAGTGGTACATCGTCTACAGCTCCGAGGAGTACGCCAGTTACCTCGAGCAGCATCTGCCCACCGAGTTCCCCTACCTGGCATCCATCGGCCAGTACTGGGTGAACTATCGCGAGGCGAATACCCTGACGCGACACGCCTACCCGGCGAACACCGGGTACCAGGTGATGCTCTGGGTGATTGGTGTCAGCTACTCCGCCGAACTGGCCTTGAAGTCGGTGTACGAGAACACCATCGGCCGGTTCAGCGGCTGGACGGCGGGCCATGCGCTGAGCGAGGAGGATCACTACGCCGCCGGCGTTGCGACCGACTACGGTCGCTTCATCCACATCCGGCCCTGGTACGAGTACCGGTTCTGGCCCAAACTCACCGGGGTGTGGACCGAGGCATCCTGGTGGGGCCCCCACGCCATCCGCAAATGGGAGCGGAAACTGTTCCTGACCGGCGAGTATGGCGTCAAGGCGTTCTATGCGGCGGCGATCACGACGGCGACGCATGCGGCCTATGAGCCACAGGATGATCGGATGCAGATGGTCGTCACCGGCTGGCCCGGCGAGCACGGGAGCGCCGCAACCCCCGGGCCCGCGCCGGCGGACATCAGCGTGATCGAGCCGCTCGATTCGGTCCACACCCTCGTCGCCACCCAACGGTATGACACGTTCCGGGACGCCATGCGGCGGCTCGCGCGTGAGGCGCCGCAGGTCGGCATCCGCGAGATCGCCGGAAATGACGACATCTTTCTGACGGGGATCGCACCAGCCGGATGGGACGCGAGTCGGATGGCCGGCATCGCGGTATACGCCATGCCCCTGCCGACGGACCCGGCACGGGAGCGCGTGGCGGTGCGCGTGAAGGTGCGGGAGCTGCTGCCGTTACTACGTCAGCTTGATGCGCAGGGCGGGCTAGTCGTCGACCATATCTACGACTACTAACCGATGAGGAGTGAGGGGTGAGGAGGAATTGCGTTTCCTCCTCAGTCCTCACTCCTTCGTCCTTACCTACCGCCCCAGCGCCGCCGCGATCGCGGACAGCGACAGCACATGCTGCGCCGCCCCACGTTCCACCGCAGCGCGCGGCATGCCGTAGACTGCGCAACTCTCTTCGCTCTCCGCCACGGTGATGCCGCCGTGCGCGCGGATGACGCTCAGACCCTCCGCCCCGTCCTCCCCCATGCCGGTCAACAGGATGCCGAGCACCCGACCCGGCCGGGCCCGGTCCGCGCTGTGGAACAGCACATCCACACTTGGCACATGGCGGGACTCGCCCGGGACAGCGGAGAGCATCGTCACCAGACCGCCACTGAGCCGCAGATGCATTCCCGCCGGGGCGATCCGCACCATTCCGATCGCGAGTCGCTCACCGTCATTGGCCTCCCGCACGTCGAGCCGGCAGAGTCCGTTCAATCGATTGGCGAATGGCCGGGTGAATCCGGGCGGCATATGCTGTACGATCGCGATCGGCAGCGGAAACGCCGCGGGCAGCTGTTCGAGGATCTGCTGCAGCGCGGCGGGTCCGCCGGTCGAGGCACCGATGACACAGAGGTCGGCACCGGAGTAGTCGAGCGCGGGGGGAACGGCGGGCGTGGTCGGCGCACGACGGGGGCCACGAGGCCGCAACGCCCGGATCCGTTCGCCCATCTCCCGTCCGAGTCGTTCGAGATCCATCAGGTTGAGCGTCTGCTTGTCGATGAAGTCCGCCGCCCCGGCGGCGAGCGCCTCGAGGGTGGCCTCGGCACCTGCCTGCGTGTGCGCGGAGAGCATGATGACCTGCAGCGTCGGGCGCCAGGCGAGGAGTTGCCGCAGCACCTGCAGGCCGTCCATCCCCTGCATCTCCACGTCCAGCGTGACCACCTGCGGATCGGCCAGCGGAATCCGCGCGAGCGCCTCCGCGCCGGTCGCCGCCTCGCCGACCACCACGACCTCCGCGTTGGCCGAGAGCACCCGGTGCAGTGCTTTGCGGACGAAGGCGGAATCGTCGACCACGAAGACCCGGATCATGCCGGCTGGCCGATGCGGCGATACACCATCGTCTCCGGCAAGTGCACCGGAGTAAAGTCCGTCGATCGTTCGAACAGGGATTCCGCGTGCCCGAGGAAGAGGTAGCCTCCCGGCGCGATCCACTGCGCGAACCGCGCGATCAGCCGGTCAAACGCCGTTTCGGAGAAATAGATCAGCATGTTGCGACAAATGACGATGTCGTACGTACCCCAGCCGACGCCGGTCAGCGGTGCGGCGAGGTTGGCATGAAAGAACCGAACGCCGCGCCGGTAGCGTTCCTTCACCTCGAACCGGCCATTCACCTCGCGGAAGCAGCGGGATTTCGTTTCATCATCGCAGGCGCGGAAGGACAGGCTGTCGTAGGTCGCCTGACGGGCCATCTCGAGCCGGGCGGGACTGATATCGCACGCGTCGATCTCCCAGCGGATGCCGCTCAATTCGAACCCCGCGTCCACCAGCCGGATGGCCAGGCTGTAGGCCTCTTCTCCGGAGGAGCAAGCCGCCGACAGGATTCTGAGCGGCCGGATCCGCAGCTCGGCGGCGAGCGACGGAATGATCTGCTGGGTGATGGCGTTGAAGTGCGCCGCTTCCCGGAAGAAGTAAGTCTCGTTGTTGGTGAGCCGGCGGGAAAGCTCGGTGAACTCGGCTTCTCGTTCGGGGTGGGCCCGAAGGAAATGGTAGTACGCGCGCAGGCTGTCGAGGTGCAGGGCCTCGAGTCGGACCCGGAGCCGGGACTCCAGCAGCTCCTGACGGGCACCGACGAAGTTGAGGCCGAAGCGTTCTTCGAGCAGATCCGTCAGCAGCTTCCAATCGGCGGTGGTCGCATCGATCATGGACAGCTGCCGAGGGCGGCGCGTGCCGTCCGCGCGACCACGGGCTCGAGATCGCGCACCAGTTCCAGCAGCGGCGTACGCCCTTCCGGCAGGCCCAGCCGTCCGAATGCACGCGCCGCCTCGCCTCGCAGCACCCAGTCGGGATTCGCGGCCAGGCGGTGCAGCAGCTCGAGGTCATCCGCCGTCGCCAGCGTCGAAAGCCCCTGCGCGGCGGCGCGACGGATTTCCGCATTCGAGTGATTCAGGCACTCCGCCATGAAGTGCCGAGACCCCGGATTACCGAGCCGCTCCACCGACGCCAGAATCTCGAGCTGTTCATGCAGCGGTGCCGAGCGGAAGAGTGCCTCGAGTGGGGCGGCGGCCCCCGGTTGCCCCAGCCGACCGAGCGCGCGGATCACATGGTAGCGCAGACTGTCGGCGATCCCGAGCATCGCCAGCAGCGTGGTGAGCACCCGTTCGCCACCGCGACGCACCAGGAGTTCCAGCGCCTCGATCTGCTGGCTGGCGTCGCGATCGGCCAGCGCGCGGAAGAGCAGGACCTCCGCGGCCGCACCCGGAATCCGACTGGTCGCCCGGAGCGCCGATTTGCGGACCGGGCTCCCGGTGGCCCCGGCGAGACGCATCACCCGTTCATCGAGGGCGGCCACCCGGACTTCGGCCAGCACGGTGAGCGCGGCGGTGACGGCGGCGTCTCCCGCGGTCTCATCGAGGCGGGTCCGCAGCGTGTCCGCGATCACCGCCTCAGGCAGTCGGGCGAGGGCCCGCGCTGCCGCAGCCGCCTGGGGCGTGGTCCCGCCATCGAGATACCGCGCCAGGGTCGGTGCAGCGACCGGGTCGCTCAGCACGCCGAGCGCGTCGATGGTGGCCAGTCGCACGGCCGGTTCCGGATCATCGACCAGCGCAAGCAGGCGCGTCACCCCGATCGTTCCGGGCTCCAGCAATCGCACCGCACCGGCTCGCACCTCACCATCGGGATGCGCCAGCAGCGCTTCACCCCCGGCAGCGGCGCACGAGGGGAAACGACGGGCGGCCGGAACAATCCAGGCAGCGCAATCCGGATCCGCCGCTCGGCGCACCACCAGCGGGGTCAGGCTGTGCAAGCCCAGTGCGAGCACCAGCTGGCCCGCCGCGCGCTGACCCGCGCTGCCGCCACGGGTCCGGCTGCGATCATCACCCGTGTCAGTCGGGATTCCCGGCTCATCGTCTTCGTCACCTGTGAGGCGCGCCGCGAGAAACGCCCAGATACCGCCCGGTGTGTGGTCGGTCTCGATCCTGCGGCCCGCGTCGGTGAGCAGGTTGGATGGTGCTGCCGCAGGGAGAACACCGCCCAGCGCATGCAGCAACGCGACGCGGAGGTGGAGCTGATGCGGATCAAGGAACAGCCCCAGCACTGCAGGCATCGCACTTGGATCCCCGATGCGCCGCAGCGCGTCGAGCGCGGGCATGGCAACGAAGCTGTCGGGGACGAGCGCAAGGAGCGGCTCCACCGCGTGCGGACTCCCGATGGCACCGAGCGCATCCACTGCGGCGAGCTGCAGCCAGCTTTCCCGGTGAAGCATGGCCACCAGCGCCGGCACGGCGGCGGCCAGCTGCAGCCGACCCAGCGCCGCCGCCGCCGCCTGCACCACGTTGACCTCGGGTCGGCGCAACGCCGTGAACAATGCGGGCCCGGCCTCCCGGCTGCCGATCCCACCCAGCACCTGGCAGGCGAACATGGCGACATCGGGGTCCGCATCACCGGTCAGCTGCGCCACCGCGGTGACCGCAAACGGGCCCTGTCGTTCCAGCGCCGCCAGTGCGGCGTTGCGGACGACGGAATCGACCGCATCTGCCATCAGCGGCAGGAGGGCCGCGGGCGCGAGTGATCGGGCGGCCCAGGCCACGGCGACCTCTCGCACCGCCGGCGACGCATCGCCGAGGGCATCGAGAATCAGACCGTCGCGCAGCATCCGGTCATCCGGACGGTCCAGCGCGGCGAGACGCGCGGAGAGAAACGTGGGGGTGCGACTCATCAGGTACGGAAGCTCCCGACCTGCTGGCGCAGCGCCTCGGACTCGCTCGCGAGACCCCGTGACGCGCCACTGATCTGTTCCACCGCCACCAGATTCTGTCGCGAGACCGCCGCGATCGACTCGATCGCCTTCACCACCATGTCGCCACCGCGCTTCTGCTCACCCACCGCCTCCGACATCTGGTGCGTGAGGCGATTCATCTTCTCGGCGGCCTGGGTGATCTCGCGCGCGCCGGCGGCATTCTCCTTCACCGAATTCGCGATCTGGCGAGTGAGCCCGGAAACGTTGGTCGTCATCTGCAGCAGCTGGCGCGCCCCGGACGCCTGTTCCTCGGTCGCGTGCGCCGCCTCGGAAACGAGCTTCGAGGTCTGATCGACCGAGGTGACGATGCCGGACAGCACCTGCTCGGTGAGCCCGACCGCCGCGCGGGTCTCCTTCTGCACGGTCTCGATCACCTCGGCGATCTCGGTGGTCGCCTGCACGGAGCGCTCCGCGAGGCGGCGCACTTCGTCGGCCACGACGGCAAATCCCTTCCCTGCATCCCCGGCGCGCGCCGCCTCGATCGTGGCGTTCAGGGCGAGCAGGTTGGTCTGGTCCGCGATATCCTCGATCACCCGCACGATCTTGCCGATTTCCAGGGACCGTTCCCCGATCGCGGCGATGGATCCATGCAGCCGCTCGCCCCCGGAGCGCGCATCGTCGACCGACTTGCGCGAGACCTGATCGACCTGGTGTACCCGGCTGGCGATCGCGCCAACGGTGTCGATCATTTCGGTGATGGTCGAGGTCACCGACTCCACCGAGCCGAGCAGGGACTCGCCATGCTGCGCCGTCTGCGCCAGCACGGTGCTCATCTGCTGAATGGAGGCCGAGGTCTGATCGACGTTCGCGGCCAGCGCCTCCGCGTTGCGGGTGAGCGCCTGCATCTGGGCCGCCATTTCCACCATGGTCGAGGAGGTCTCCTCGGTGGAGCTCGACTGCGCTTCCGCGCCCTTGGCCATTTGCGTCGTGGAAGCGGAGATCTCCTCCGCCGAGGTCGCCACCGTGCGTGAGGTGGCGGTGATCTGGCCGACCATGCCGTGCAGGTTCTTCACC
Organism: Gemmatimonadales bacterium; assembly: GCA_039934355.1. Classification (GTDB taxonomy): domain Bacteria; phylum Gemmatimonadota; class Gemmatimonadetes; order Gemmatimonadales; family GWC2-71-9; genus JADJOM01. The sequence continues at coordinate 14,351 of JBDTMI010000055.1, read as the reverse complement.
ATCTGCCTCATGATGTGCTCCAGCCAGCCAATCTCGTCGCGCGACCGACTCTTGATCTCGACGGTGAGGTCACCCTTGGAGACCGCCTCCGCCGCGAGCCCGAGCCGGGTGAGCGGATCGGCAATCAGCTTGGCGAGGAAGACCGCCGTCGCGATCCCGGTGACCGCGGCGATGCCGAGCAGCAGGAAGATGAGGCTGCGCGAATCCTGGTAGACCTGGTCCGTCGCGCCGGCACCACCTGCCGCGCGGTGCATCTGGTCCAGGGCGCGGATGGCGAAGGCCCCAAGCGCCCCGGTCACCAGCAGGACGACGGCGAAGCCGGTGAGGATTTTCCGGCGAATGTTCCAGTCCTGGATCACCTGCAGCAGGGCGTCGGTCATGAGGGCACGGGGGAAGAAGAGTCGAGGGCATCGGAACGAAGCACCCGTTCGAGATCGAGCATGATGAGCAGACGACTGCCGACGCGAGCCACGCCGGTCACCGCATCCGTGCCGGAGGCGCGTACCTCCTCCGGCGGCGCCGAGACCAGCCCTTCACCGATGCGGGTCACCTGCCCCACACCATCCACCAGCAATCCGATGATGCGCCGGTTCACATCGACCACCACGACGCGGGACTGCGGCGTGAGCTCCGCGGCGCTGAGTCCCAGCCGGCTACGGATCTCGACAACCGGAAGGATGCGACCCCGCAAGTTCATCACGCCGCGGATATGAGCCGGGGCTTGCGGCACGCGGGTGATGTCGGCGACCCGCACGACCTCACGCACGGTGTGAATCGGGACGGCGAATTCCTCACGGTCCAGACGGAAGACCACGAGGTGAAGCTGCCGCTCGACCGGCGCCACCGGCGCTGAGGCGGCGGTACCGAGCTGGTCGGCGAAGGCGAGAATGTCGTCTGCGGTCATCAGGCGGCTCCGGCGGTGGCACGGGCGGGCTCGGAGAAGCTTTCGCCGATCCGCGTGGTGTCGAGAATGCAGGCGACGCGACCGTCGCCCAGAATGGTGGCGGCCGCGATCGCCGCCGGCCGTCCCAGCGCGGGATCGAGCGCCTTCACCACGACCTCATGGTGGCCGAGGAGCGCGTCGACCAGCAGCCCCCGATGTCGGGCCGCCCCGCGCAGCACGATGCAGTAGCGGCGCGAGCCCGCGGTGCTCCCCCCTGCCGTCTGGCCTCGCACCGCCGTACCGAGCGTCTGCCCTCCGTCGAGCACCGGAATGACTTCGCCGCGCCACGTCATCACGCCCTGCCGCGCCACCTGGTGGATCGTCTGGGTGCTGGTCCGGACCGTCTCGGCCACCTCCGCCAGCGGCAGCGCGTAGCGCTCGCCGTCGACCTCGACCAGCAGGGAACGCAGCACGGCGACGGTGAGCGGTAGCCGGAGCGAGAACGTGGTCCCGCGTCCCGGATCGCTACCGACAGCGACGTGACCACCGAGCGCACGGATGGAGGTGGCGACGACGTCGAGCCCGACCCCGCGCCCCGAGAGCGCGGACACCCCGTCCGCGGTCGAGAGTCCCGGCAGGAAGGCGAGACTGTAGATCTCGGCCCGACTGGGGGCATCCGACGTGGGGGCATGGCCCAGCGCGCGCGCCTTGATCAGGATCCGCTCCGGATCGAGACCGCGGCCATCATCGGTCACCGTCAGCAGGACCCGGTCGGAGCGCTGCACCGCGCGCAGCGCGATCACCGCCTCGCGCGGTTTCCCCCGCGCCTCCCGCTCGGCGGGGGACTCGATCCCGTGGATGATGGCGTTGGTGAGCAAATGGACCAGCGGCTCGCCCAGCCGGTCGATGATCGTCTTGTCGAGCCGGGTATCTCCACCCGCCACCTCAAGCCGCACCAGCTTCGATTCCGCGTGGGCGAGGTCGCGCACCTGACGGGTGAAACGGCCAAAGATCGTCGACAGCGGCAACAGCCGGGTTTCCATCAGCGCCCCTTCCAGCCGCTTGAGCGTGCGATCCAGTCCCAGCATCGCCTGCTCCAGCGCCATCACGTCGTGACCAGGGCGGCCCCGCGTGCTCAGCCGACGGGCGGCGTCCCGCAGCCCGGACTGGGCGATCATCGCCTCGCCAAATGTTTCCAGCAGCGCATCAAGCCTGGTGGAGTCCACCCGAATCGTCGACACGGCACCGTCGGTGCCCACCTCGGCCGTCATGCGCTGGGTCCGCCGCTCGAGTTGCCGGCGGTCCGACGCGCGATGCTCGACCTGGGAGGTCTCCCGCGCGCCGCGGTCGGCCTGGAGCAGCGCGCGTGCCTCCTCGGTAAAATCGTCCACGGCGCCGTCGGGAATCGGCCCGCTGGTGGCCCCGCGGATCAGGTCGGCCAGCAGGCCCGCGCCGCGGACCAGCAACGCCGTTCCGGCATCGCGGCAGTCGGGCTCGGTCAGCAGCAACCCCAGCAGATCCTCGAGCAGGTGCGCCAGCGATTGCAGCGGCACCAGCCCCATCATTGCCGAGTTGCCCTTGAGGGTGTGCAGCAACCCATTGAGTGGCGCGGAGACGTCCTCGCGTTCATCCGAGGTGGCCCACGAGCGCTCCAGGATCAGGGCGCGCTCGACCACATCCTCAGCCAGGGGCAGACATTCAGCCACGTACTCCACCAGGAGATCGCCGAAGGGATTGTCCCCGGTGGTCACGAGGGACTCGCCACCTGGACCGGCTGGGTCACGCGAGCGACCACGGCTTCGATCTGCTCGGGGGTGAACGGCTTGCGTAGATAGGCCGCGGCGCCGGCGGCGAGTCCGCGTTGCTCATCCTCCGCGCTCGACTCGGTCGTGACCATCACCACCGGCACGTGGAGTTGCAATGACTCGGCGCGACGACGCGCGAGAAACTCGAGCCCGGTCAACCCCGGCATGTTGAGGTCGAGAAAGATCAGACGCACTTCCGGGTGCGCGCTGAGCTGTGTGAGGCCCGCCTTTCCGTCGAACGCATGAATGAGACGCGAGCCCGCGAGCGCGGGCCGGCTGAAGATCAGCTGATACATCTGGTGGAGCAGCTTCGAGTCGTCGATGATGAGATAGGCGTGGCTCACGGGAAGACCGCCGGCAGAATCTGGGCGACCACCGCCTGGAGCTCCTGCGGCTTCCACGGCTTGTGCACCACCGCAGCGGGACCCAGGAGGCGCGCCTCACGCACCATCGGGGAATCCTCCGGCTCCGCAGTCGTCAGTACGACCGGGATCGGGGCGGCGCGGCGACACTGCAGGGCAGCCAGGAACTCCACCCCGTTCATGTCGGGCATGCGCAGGTCGAGCAGAATCAGGTCGAACGGTACCGACTCCGAGTCGAGCCGCGCCAGCGCCTCACGGCCATTCGCCGCCGTCACCAGCGTGTGGGTACGCTGGGAGAAGGCCAGACCGTACATCCGCTGGACCAGGGTCGAGTCTTCAACGATCAGGATGCGCATGGCAGAGCCTCCGGGAGATCCATGCAGATCGAACACGGCGAGCAATTGTGATCTGGACCACGCCCAGTTTAGCAAAACGGCGGCCAACCTTGAACAATTCTGCCTGGGGGCAAGAATGTGGTCCGAGGTGATTGGCACAACATATTTCAGAGCAATGACTTAGGTGGCTTTTCCGTCGGCGGTGCGGGGGTGGCCCGGTCGCGGTCCTCGGGGTGTTTCAAGGGGTAGGCAGGATTTGCCGGGATGTCAGGACAGCGGTTGGTTCGCAGGATACCGGAGGCGGGGTATTCGACCTTACTAGTTAGGCGAAGGAGGCGGATGCGGGCTCCACGCCGAGCGCCTGCCGCTCCGCGCCGGCCCGGCTACAGCACCCCAGCCAGCATCGCGTTCGCCTCCGCGACGATCCGTCCGAGATGCGTCGCGTCACGAAAGCTCTCGGCGTAGAGCTTGTAGATGTTCTCCGTCCCGGACGGCCGGGCGGCGAACCAGCCGTGCGTCGTGGTCACCTTCAGGCCGCCAATGGCCGCCCCGTTCCCGGGGGCGTGCGTCAGCTTGGCGGTGATGGGATCGCCGGCGAGCACGGTAGCGGTGACGCGTTCGGCGGTCAGCCGCTTGAAGCCCGCTTTCTGTTCCGGTGTGCATGGCGTGTCGATGCGCTGATAGACCGGTGCGCCTAACTCGGCCGCGAGCCTGGCGTAGTGCTGCGCCGGGTCCTGGCCCGTCACGGCGGTGATTTCCGCCGCCAGCAGTCCCAGCAGCAGTCCGTCCTTATCGGTCGTCCAGACGCGGCCATCCCGTCGCAGGAAGCTCGCTCCCGCGCTCTCCTCGCCCCCGAAGCAGCAACTCCCGGCGAACAGCCCGGGGGTGAACCACTTGAAGCCCACCGGCACTTCCAGCAGGGTACGGCCATGCTTGCGGACCACCCGGTCGATCAGCGCGCTGGAGACGAGGGTCTTCCCCACCGACGCGCTCACCGGCCAGGCCGGCCGGTGGGTCAGCAGATAATCGATCGCGACGGCGAGGTAGTGATTGGGATTGAGCAACCCGCCAGTCGGGGTGACGATGCCATGACGATCGGCGTCGGGATCGGTGCCGAAGCTGATGTCGAACCGATCCTTGAGGGCCACCAGTCTGACCATCGCGGAAGGACTCGAGCAATCCATCCGGATCCGGCCGTCGTGGTCGAGCGTCATGAAGCGAAAGGTGGGATCGACCACCTCATTGGTGATCGTCAGGTCGAGGCCGTACTGCTCCGCAACCGGTCGCCAGTACGCCAGCGAAGCCCCGCCCAGCGGATCGACACCGATGCGGATCTTCGCGGCCCGGATCGCATCCATGTCGAGGACATCGCCGAGATCGGCGACATAGGGCCCGACGAAATCGAGCTGCGTCGTGGTGGCGGCGGCGGCCGCGGCGACGAAGGGCATCCGGGGCACGCTGCGATTTCCGTCGCGGAGGAGCGCATTGGCGCGGTCCTGGATCCATCCCGTCACATCGGTATCCGCCGGCCCTCCGTTTGGTGGGTTGTACTTGAAGCCGCCGTCGCTCGGTGGGTTGTGCGACGGTGTGATCAGGATGCCGTCCGCCTGGCCGCCGGACGGATGGGCCGATCCGCTCCGATTCCACCCGAGGATCGCGCGACTGATCACCGGGGTCGGGGTGTACCCGTCGCCCCGCTGCATGATCACCCGCACCCCGTTGGCGGCGAGTACTTGCAGCGCGGTCTGCTCGGCCGGACGCGAGACGGCGTGGGTGTCCTTGCCGATGAAGAGCGGGCCCACGATTCCCTGTGCGGTTCGATACTCACAGATCGCCTGGGTAATGGCGACGATGTGCGCTTCCGTAAAACTGCCGTCGAGCGGCGTCCCGCGATGCCCGCTCGTTCCGAAGCTCACCCGCTCCGCGGCCACCGCACTGTCCGGCCGGCGGGCGTGATACTCCCGCTCGAGCTGTGCCGGATCGATCAGGAGGTCGGCGGTGGCGGGAAGGCCGGCGCGTGGGTGCATGAGAGTGGTGAATGCTGGTTGGAGGCACACAGCTGGCAGCTGACCGCTGGCAGGGACGCCCCGACGAGAATCTCGCAGGTGGACGTAGACCAGTTGCCCTGACAACTTACAGGCTGAATCCCTCGAACGCACCCTGCTCGCTGTCAGCTGTCAGCTGTCAGCTTCCACCCTGACGCTACTTCTCATGCCAGACATCGCCGCCCTGCACCCCATCGTCGTCCACTTCGTCGTCGCCCTCGGCATCGTCGGGGTCATTCTCCGGCTGATCGCCCTGACGGGGCGACTGACCTGGACCGGCCCCGCGGCCACCACCTTGATCTTCCTCGCAGCCGGCGCAGGCGTCGTGGCCGCGGAATCGGGGCATCAGTCGCACCAATGGGCCGAACGGATCCCCGGTGTCATGGAGGCGGTGGAAAAGCACGAGGAGCTCGGGGAAATGACCCGGAACCTCTTCCTGGTCATCGCGGCACTCGAGCTCACGGCGCTCGCGTTCTACAGCAAGGCCCGAGTGGCGCGGGGCATCCGGATCGCGGCCGGGCTCGGCGGAGTGGTCGCCTGTTTCTATCTCTATGAGGCAGGGGAGCACGGTGGCGAGCTGGTCTACAGCTATGCCGGCGGAGTTGGCACCCGGACCGGCGACCTGAGCGATGTCCGGCGCCTGCTGATCGCCGGGCTCTACCAGCAGGCCCGCGTCGCCAGAGACAGCGGTCAGGCCGATGAGGCGGCACGACTCACGGAGGAGCTGCAACGCCAGGCGCCGCAGGATTTCAATGTGGCTCTGCTTGGCGCGGCGTCTCTGCTTGAGGATCGCAAGGATCCGCTCGGCGCGCTCACCGCGCTCGCGAATCTCTCTCCCCCCAAGGACGATCCCCGTGCCGGGGTCCGGCTCGGCCTGCTCAAGAGCGATGTGTTCGTGGCGCTGGGCCAGCCCGATTCGGCACGCGCGGTGCTGACACGGCTGTCGCAGGATTATCCCCAGAGCCGGTCGGTGGGTGAGGCGTTGAAGAAGCTGAAGTAGACGGTAGGCACGCCCAGCGCCACTTTCACTCAAGGTCTATCTGACACCACACCCGCCCGGCTCCTCCGGCGTCCGCTGGCACATCCTGGCGCTGCTGGTCTTCGCCAGCTTCGTCGCCTATCTGTTGCGCAGCAACATGTCCGTCGCCGGCGAAACCATGATCGCCGAACTCGGGCTCTCCAAGCTGCAGCTCGGCGCCATCCTCGCTGCCTTCGCGTGGGGCTACGCGATCTTCCAGTTTCCCGGCGGGGTCTGGGGCGACCGCATTGGCGGGCGCAAAGCCCTCGCGCTCATGGCGGTCGCCTGGGGCGTGATGAACCTGGCGGTGGGGTTCACGCCGAGCACCTCGCTGGTATCGCCTGCGATCGTCATCGCCTCGCTCGTGGTACTGCGCTTTCTGATGGGCGCGGTGCAGGCCCCGCTCTATCCGGTCACGGGTGGAGGCACGACCTCCCACTGGTTCCCCGTTACCGGGTGGGCCGTCCCGAACGGACTGACCAATGTCGGCCTGACATTCGGCGCTGCCGCGACCGGGCCGCTGATCGCCTGGCTGGTCTCCGAGGTGGGGTGGCGGTGGTCCTTCATCTCGACCGCGCCACTCGGTCTTCTCCTGGCGGGAATCTGGTGGTGGTATGCCCGCGACACGCCGGCAGAACACGCCGGAGTGCGTCAGGCGGAGCTGGATCTGATCAACGGCAGCCGCCCGGCGGTGCGAGAACGGCCCGACCCCGGCGCGTGGAAACGGGTGCTCCGCAACCGGCAGGTTCTACTGCTCACCGCCAGCTACTTCTGCAGCAACTATCTCTTCTACTTCTTCTTCAACTGGCTCTACATCTATCTGGTCGAGTCGCGAAAATTCGCCGTGCTTGAAGGCGGCTGGTACGCTTCGGCGCCGTGGATCACCGGCGCCGTGGGCGCGGGGACTGGCGCCTACCTCTGCGACGGCTTGTCGGAACGCATCGGCAAGCGTCGTGGCGCCCGGCTGACCGGGGTCGTCGGGCTCGCGTTGGCTGCCGGCCTGATCCTGCTGGCGGCAAACGCCGCGAGCCCGTACGTCTGTGTGGTCTTCCTCTCACTCTGCCTCGCCTGTCAGCAGATGACGGAAGGCGCTTTCTGGGCCGCCACGATCTCGGTGGCCGAACGGGATGCCTCGACGGCGTGCGGGGTGCTTAATACCGGCGGCAACATTGTCGGCGGGATTGGCGCGCTCATGGTGCCGCTGATGGTGGAGTCCTTCGGCTGGCCGGCGGCCCTGGCCGCGACATCGGTCTTCGCGCTGGTGGGGGCCGGTCTCTGGTTCCTGATTGATGCGGAAGCGGCTGCCTGATCTCCGAACCGGCCTGATCCGTGCAGATTGGACAGGTAGGGGTCGGCATCATCCGGGCGGCCCGGCCGGTGGCCCCTATCCTTCACGAATACGGGCGCCGATACTCAAAATGCGATAAATTGCAGGCTGCAAGACCAGCCCACATCCGATGAGGGTCCAGATGGCAACCGATGCCCCTGCTCCGGTAGCTGAGAAGATCGATTGGAGCACAATGCTGGCGCCGTACCGGGAGCCGTCACGCTGGAAGAGTTTCCGGCAACTGGCGGGAACGGCGACGCTGCTGGTCATTTTCTGGATCGCGACGCTCTGGAGCCTGGAAGTCGGATACTGGCTGACCTTGCTCGCCGCGATTCCCGCCGCCTGCATGACCATCCGGCTTTTCATGTTGCAGCACGATTGCGGGCATGGCTCCTTCTTCCGCTCGCAACGCCTCAATACCCTGGTCGGCACGCTGCTCGGCGTTGTCACGCTGGTGCCCTACACCTACTGGCGGAAGACCCACTCCCTTCACCATGCCACTTCCGGCAACCTGGACGGACGTGACCTGGGTGACATCGACACTCTCACCGTGCGCGAGTACCTGAGCCGTCCCTGGTACAAGCGGGTGATGTACCGCGCCTATCGCCATCCCATCGTCCTGCTGCTCATCGGGCCCGCGTGGCAGTTCATTCTCAAGCACCGTCTCCCGCTCGACATTCCCCGCAGCTGGAAGCGGGAATGGACCAGCGTCCACCTCACCAACCTTGGCCTCGCGCTGGTGGTGACGGTCATGTGGCTGACGGTGGGCATCGACCGGTTCCTGCTGGTGCAGCTGCCGATCACCCTGATCGCCGGCGCCATCGGTGTCTACCTCTTCTACGTCCAGCACCAGTACGAAGACACGTACTGGCGGTACAAGGAGGCGTGGAACTATTTCGCTTCGGGGCTGGAGGGCGCCAGTCACCTGGTGATGCCCAAGCTGTTGCAGTGGACCACGGCGAACATCGGGCTTCATCATATCCACCACGTCTCGGCCCGGATCCCGAACTACCGGCTGCAGCAGTGCTACGACGAGAACCCGGTGCTGCACAAGGTCACGAAGCTCACGCTGCCCGGCAGCGTGAAGACGCTGTGGCTCACACTGTGGGATGAGGACGAGAAGCGGCTGGTCGGCTTCCGCGAGCTGGGCCGGATCCGCAAGCGCATCACCGCCGAGATCAGCGAAGGGGCCCGCATCCTCGCCACCAAACCCGAGGCTGTCCCGCGCGCCTGGCAGTAGCGTGAAGTGGTCAGCCAAGCGCGGTCGGCCGACACCCCTCAACTGACAGCGGTCATTCTCTCCACAACGCGTCCCGCGGCTCGATCGCAATGGCACGCCGGGTCGGCAGCCAGGTGGCCGCGAGCACGATCACGGTAATCGTCAACGACACCAGTACCGCAGTCGTGAGGGACAGCAGCAGTGAGATCGGGAAGAAAAGCGAGAAGCCCCAGCCGATCGCGAGCGTGAACGGCAGGGCGATGAGTGCCCCGATCCCCAGTTGCCGCCCACCCTGCCCCAGCAACATCACCAGGATGTTCCGGTCGGTTGCACCAAGCGCGCGGCGTACCCCGATCTCGCGGGTCCGCCGACCGATCGATCGCGCCATCAGTCCATAGGTCCCGCTCGCCGCAAGCAGGAGGGCGAAGGCGAAGGCACCCCCGAAGAGGGTCGAGACCGACCGGGCTATCAGGGTCATCTTCGACAGCGTCTCCTCGAAGCTCCGGACATCGGTCGCGATCAGTGGATCCAGGCCTCCGAGAACCTCGTGAAACGCGGCACGCGCCGCCGGTTCACTCCCCCGATGCCGGAACAAGAGGATGCCGCCGTTGTTTTCGGTCTGACGCAGCGGGAGGTAGGCCGCCACGGCGCTGCGGCTACGGCTCAGCGGGTTGCCCAGCAGCACGTTGCCGACCACGCCAACCACGGTGCGAAGCCTGGTGCTGTCGGCGAGACCGGGCAGCCGGATCTGGCTGCCCACCGGGGAGCGACCCGGCCAGAGCAGGTCGGCCATGGCCTGGCTGATCAAGACCGTTGGAGCGCCGGCCCCGTCGTCCCGGGCATCGAAGAATCGTCCATCCCTGAGCGCGATCCCGAGCGGCGTGAGCGGTCCCAACACCGCATACACATACCCGCGGACTCTGGTCTCACGGCCGCCCTCGCCCGGCACCAGGACTTCTCCCTCCGGGTCGGCGATCTCCGCAATTCGTGAACGCAGCACCACGCCGTCGACCTCTGCACGACTGGCGAGCTGGTCCACGCTGGCCTGAAAGAATCGGGCCCGTGATTCGGTGGTGGGGTACCGGTCCTCCGGCAGATCGAAACCGCCGCTCAGCAGCGCGTGGGTGTCGTAGCCGAGATCGGCGTGGATGACCCGATTGGTCAGGATCCCCGCGATGCTGCCGAAGAACAGGAGCAGCGAGACGGTCACGACCTGCGCGATCACCAGCATTCGGGCAATCCGGCCTTCCTTGCTGCTGCCGGCGCGACTGGTGCCTTCCTGCAGCACCGCATTGATCTCGGTGTTCACCGACTGGCGGGAAGCGACACCACTCAGCACCAGGATCGCCAGCATCACGAAACCCGCAGCGGCAAACAAGACCGATCGGTCGTACCCCCAGACCCACCAGAAGGCGAGGTTGCCTTCCAGGCGTGACTGGGCCCAGGTGTTGACGGCGTTCAGCAGCCAGACGGCGAAGCCGGTAGCAAGCATGCCACCCATGAGGCAGAGCAGCACGCTCTCCCAGATGCTCTGCATGATCAGCCGGCCACGGGGTGCGCCGAGCGCGAGTCGGACCGCGGTCTCTCGGGCCCGCTCGTTTGCCCGCGCCAGCAGCAGGTTGGTGACATTGATGCAGGCGAGGAGAAGGATCAGCGTGGCAAGCGCGTTCAGCACGCCGAGGACCAGCGGCCCTTCATCACCGATCTGGGCCATCGGGAACGACTGCGCCCTCATTCCATCCGGGATCGCCATCCGGCTGTCGACCTTCGGTCGGCCGGCCTGGACCCGGCGCATCAGCCCGGTGAGTTCGGCATCAACCTGCCGGCGGTCAACCCCAGCCCGGACCCGGGCGTAGACCAGCAGCCGGTCGAGGCCAGGGCTGGTGATGGTCAACTGATCCGGACGAATCGGGACATAGGCATCGGTCGCGACGGGGAATGAATAGCCAGTCGGCATGATCCCGATGACCCGGGTTGGCACGCCGTCGAGCCGAACCAGACTGTCTACGATCCCTGCATCCCCTGCGAACACCGCCTGCCAGCTCTTCCAGGTCAGCACCACCACCGGTTCGGCGCCCGGTATCTGATCGTCGGCGGTGAATCCCCGGCCGATCACCGGTTCGGTGCGGCTGGCGCGGAAGATGTTCCACTCAGCCGCGGTCGCTGAGATGGCGCGGGTACCTTCGCCTGTGCCAACGACCAGCTCCCGCCTGGTGTACGCGCCGACGTCGGTAAGGGTGGTGATGCCGGTCCGAAGCTCACTGAGATCTGCCGCGTCAATCGACCCGAGAGTTGTGTTGCCGGCCACGGGGATGAGGCGGACGATGGCCTCACCCTGCGGGAGCGGTAACGGTTTGAGCATCGCCGTGTGCAGGAAAGCGAAGGTGAAGATGCTGAGGCCCAGTCCGCCGGCGAGAACGATGACCGTGAGCAGCGTGAACATCGGATTCCGACTCAGCAACCGGACGGCGTATTTCACATCCTGCCAGTAGAACATGTGGCCTCTCGGTGGATCGGCGGCTGATACGAGGGTCTGAAGCATGAGGGCACCGGCTGTCCTGCGAGTACGGTGAGTGGCGGGATTGAGTTCCAGAATGGGACAGTCAATGTGCCGACAGAGAGCATGCCTGGGCTCGCTACCCGCTCTTCCACGTCGGCAGGGGGGGCGGTAACGTCCATCATGCTCCCCGCTCCAGGGGTCCAACCCTGACCATCGATCTCGATACCGTCCGGCGCCGCCTCGCGGCCGTGCTCGGCGAGCTGGAACTTGGTGAGGTTCTCGGCGTCGGGGGATTCGCCGCCGTGTTCCGCGCGCATGATCCGTTGCTGCAGCGCGACGTCGCCATCAAGGTGCTCGATCCCGCGCTTGCCCTCACCGCCGACCTGGAATCACAGTTTCTCTCCGAGGCGCGGATCGTCGCGGGGGTGGAGCATCCGTACATCGTGCCGCTTTACGGCGCGGAAGCCCGCGACGGGCTCCTCTACCTCATCATGCGGCTCCTCCCCGGGCAGTCACTGGCCGATCGCCTGGCGAGTGCGGGCGCGCTGCCGGTCGAGGAAGCCGCGCGTGTCGCGCACGAGGTGGCCCAGGCCCTGGCCGCAGCGCACGCGCAGGGGGTGGTCCATCGGGACATCAAGCCGGATAACATTCTGCTCGACGCAGGCGGTCACGCCTACGTCACAGATTTCGGCATCTCCGTCGTCACGGCGCACCGCGGCAGCGAGGTGTCAGGCGCCAGCGCCGGGACACTCCACTACATCAGCCCCGAGCAGGCGCTCGCGGAAACGGTCGATGGCCGGGCCGACGTCTATTCGCTGGGCGTTGTGCTGTTCGAGATGCTCACCGGCCGACTGCCATTCGAAGGGAAGAGCGTTGCCGAGCTCGTGGCCAGGCATGTGGCTGCGCCTCCGCCCAGCGTCGCCGAGCTCCGGCCCGAGACGCCGTCGGCACTGGTGACGCTCACTGACCGGATGCTGGCCAAGGACCGCGAGACCCGCCCGACCGCCGCGGAGCTGGTCTCGCTGCTTGCGGCGGCTCGCACGCCGGAAGGCTTGCTGTCACCCCAGGCGGTGCGACGTCGGCGATTGCGGCGACGGCTGACGATCGCCGGTGTGGCCCTGGGCACCGCGGTTGCCGTGCTCTGGGGAGTCTTCGCGGTCATTCGAGGGGCCTATCGATTGTTCGAAGGCGGCGCGCTGCCAGCGCTCGATGCGCTGGGGCCTGCGGTTCCCGATTCGCTGCTCCGTGCGGCGCGCGCGGAAGGGGCACTGCACCAAGGTGAGACGGTCCTCTTCGCGTTTATTCCCGCAGGTCAGACGGCGACCGACGCCATGATCATCACCGACACCGCCCTCATCCGTCGCTCGGCGCGCGGGGCCCGGCGTCTCGAGATGGAGCATGCCGATCTTGAAATCGCGCGAACGAAGAAACCCGAATGGGACGCCGCGAGGGGATTCCTCATCGTCAAGCTCCCGGGCGGAATCCGGGATACCATTTACGACCAGCTGTCGGGGGCGGAGGTCATCCGGATGATGACAGACCTGCGTGCCTACCAGGCGGCGCTGGACTCGACCAAGAAAGCCCGGGAAAGCCTTCGGTCACCATGACGGCCCATTCATTTCACCCGAGGAACAGCTGATGTCCGTATCGCGTCGAGACTTTCTCAAGCAGAGCGCCGCCGCCGGTCTCGTGGCCAGCGCGGCGCCGGCGACGGTTCCGTTCAACGCGCCCTGGGTGCGCCGCTCCTCCGTCATCGAACCGGTGGTGATCTCCTCGATGAACGGCAACTGGTACAAGAACGGTGGCAGCGTCACCTGCGTGGAAAAAGCCTATCAGCAGATCACGCAGGGGAGTGACGTCCTCGAGGCGCTGATCGCCGGAGTCAACATCGTCGAACTCGATCCGGAGGAAGATTCGGTGGGCTACGGCGGTCTTCCCAATGCCGATGGCGTGGTCCAGCTCGACAGTTGCTGCATGCATGGCCCGAAACGGCGGGCGGGCGGTGTCGCATCAATCGAGGGGGTGCGGACCCCGTCGAAGGTCGCCCAGCTGGTAATGGACCAGACCGATCACCACCTGATCGTCGGCGCGGGAGCGCAGACCTTCGCCCGGGACTTCGGCATTCCGATCGAGGCGGATCTCAACACCGAGCACTCGCGCCAGGTGTGGCTCGAGTGGAAGCGGCGGTCGGATCCGAAGCACTACCTCAATCCCGACCAGCGCAGCCAGATGAATCGCCGAGTACTCGATTCCCTCTACGAGGATGGCCTGCTCGGCTCGCGAGTGGTGCACGGCACGATCAATTGCGACGGGATCAACGCGAAGGGTGAGATCTGCGGCGTCACCACCACCAGCGGGCTGGCGTGGAAGATTCCCGGCCGAGTCGGCGACTCACCGATTCTCGGCGCCGGCCTCTATGTGGATGGAGCGGTGGGCGCGGCGGGCTCAACTGGTCGCGGCGAAGCCAATCTCTACAACCTCTCGTCCTACCTGATCGTCGAGAACTTGCGCCGGGGGATGCATCCCAAGGACGCAGGGCTTGAGGCACTCAAGCGGGTGCGGTCCAACACCGTCGAGAAGCGCCTTCGTCATCCCAACGGCGAGCCCAACTTCAGTCTGACGTTCTACATCCTGAATGCGAAGGGCGAGTTCGCCGGGGTGTCGATGTACGCCGAGGATGTGGACTACCGCGGCTGGGGCGAGAACACCGACCGGGGTTACATGAAGTATGCGGTCTGTGACAAGAACGGGCCGCGAACGCTGCAGTGTGAGCCGCTGCTGCCGGGTGTGAACAAGGCGGACAGCTGACAGCCGACAGAGGGCAGCTTGTAGGCGGGAAGCGGGAAGCGGGAAGCGG
>JBDTMI010000054.1:0-24048 GCA_039934355.1 Gemmatimonadales bacterium | reverse complement strand
GCCGGGACCTTGCCGCTGGCACCGATCAGGTACAGCTACTTTGATCCCGACGTGGGGCGGTATCTCCTCGCGGAGGCACCAGCGGTCAACCTGGTCGTGGCACCGCGAGGCACGACCGCGGCCAGTCGCGCCGAGCCGCCGCCGATCCGTCTTGACCAGCGCCCTCCGATCGCCACCCGGCTGCGCCAGTTGCTGCCCGACGTCGCCTGGCTCGTGCTCGCGCTGCTGCCGATGCTCGCGCTGCTCGCTCCCCGACTTCGTCCCCGCCGGACCCGCGCGATCGTTGCTGCGCCGATCGGAACGGAGCCACTGAGTCAGGCGGAGCGACGCCTCGATGCCGCCTTGCGGCGGCTGGGCGCGGGCGAGGACTGGAGCTCCCAGGACCGGCTCGGCACGCTGCTGCATCAAGCGGGCATTCCGCGGGAACAGGCCCAGGAAATCGCCGCGGTGCGAGACCGCCTGCGGCAGGCTCGCTTCGGCGGGGAGGGCAGCATCGGGATGGCGACGCTGGTGCCGGATGTCGACCGCCTGCTCGCCGTGCTCGGTGAGGGCAACAGGAATGGTGGGCGACGGTGGCTTCGTCGCGCTGGCTTCGCCGGCATCTGCCTGCTGGCCATGGCAGGCGTCGAGAGCGCGGCTCAGGCGCCGCCGGAGCAGCTCTATGAAGCCGGCGCCTACCGCGCCGCGGCTGACGGTTTTCAGCGAAGGGCGCAGGCGGCACCAGCGGTGACGGCGCACTGGTTCAATCTGGGGGCCGCCTCGTGGCGCGCGGGTGATGATGCGGTGGCGCTGGCGGCGTGGACCGAAGCGGCTCGGCTGAGTCCGCGAGATCATGGCGTGCGCCGGGCCCTCGGGCTGGTGCCGGCAGCCGATGGGGCGGCCGCGGCCGATCTCTGGGTCGCGCCAATCAACCCCGACGAGTTGTCGCTGTTGGGATTCGTGATCTGGCTCTCCGGAGCGATCGGCGCGCTGACCGCGCGGGGATTGCGCGGCCGGTGGATCGTCCTGCTGGCGGGCGGCGCGCTCTTTCTCACGGCCGGGGCAGGACTCGCGGCGTGGTACCGTCGCCCCATCGCGATCACCACGGGCAACGAGACGTTGCGACTTTCGCCTCATGAGCGCGCACCGGGCGTGGGCGAAGTCGCCCGCCTCAGCACGGTGCGGGTCGGCCCGGCGCGTGGCGGGTGGGTGCGGGTCGACGTGCCCGGAGGCGAGCGGGGGTGGATCCAGGCCGGCGAACTCATCGCCGTCGGTCACGAAGCCAGTCACTGACTCGGGAGTATCTTTGGGCATGACCCGCCGCATCGCCATTCTCCCCGACACCGTGGCCGACCAGATTGCCGCGGGCGAAGTCGTCGAGCGTCCCGCCTCCGCGGTGAAGGAGCTGGTCGAGAATGCGCTCGACGCCGGAGCCACGCGGGTCCGGGTCGACCTGGAGCAGGGCGGCAAGACGTTGATCGTCGTGAGTGACGACGGCTCCGGGATGGGCCGCGAGGATGCCGTGCTGGCGCTCGACCGTCACGCGACCAGCAAGATCCGGAGCGCCGCCGACCTCGTCGGCGTGCGCACCTTCGGCTTCCGCGGCGAAGCGCTGCCCGCGATCGCGTCCGTCTCCCGGCTCCAGCTCGTCTCGGCGGATGGCGAAGGCGAAGGGACCGACATCGAGGTGAATGGCGGCCGGGTGGAGCGGGTCGGTGCCGTCGCCCGCCAGCGCGGCACGACCATCACCGTGCGCGGACTCTTCTTCAATACGCCGGCGCGGCGCAAGTTCCTGCGCTCCGTCTCCAGTGAATCGCGCGCCTCGTACGAAGCGGTCGCGACACTTGCGCTCGCGCATCCGGAAGCGGGATTCGAGCTCTCCTTCGATGGCCGCACCCGCCTCGCCGTGCCGCCGGGGCAGCAGCCGGCCGAGCGCCTGGAGTCGGTCTGGGGCGCGGATGTCGCCCGGTCGCTGGTGCCGGTGGAGTACGCCATCGGCAGCTTTCGAGTCACCGGGTTCATCCAGCGTCCCGCCGATGCCCAGCCCACCGGTCGGCGCACCCAGCTCTTCATCAACGGCCGCCCGTTCCGCGATCCCTTTCTGGTGCGCGCGGCGGAAGCGGGATATCGCTCCGCCATCCATCCCGGCGACCGGCCCTCGCTCTTTCTCCAGGTCGAGACGGCCGACGCCGATGTCGACGTGAACGTGCATCCGGCCAAACTCGAGGTGCGCTTTCGCGATCGCATCGGGGTCGAGCGGGTCGTCGAGGAAGCGGTGCGCGATGCGTTGGGCAAGATCGAAGCGGCCGCCGTCGTCACCCGCGGCTGGGCCCGACCGAACGACAGCCCGGGTGTACCCAAGGGCGACATCGGTATTGATCTTTTCGGTCTCGACGATTCACCGGATGACCCGCTGGAACCGTCGGGCCCATCGGCCTCCACCGGAGCACCGGCCCTTCCCGAGGTGCTGCAGGCCTTCGACACCTATCTGATCTACGAAGGCCCTGATGGTCTCGTCTTCGTCGACCAGCACTCGGCGCACGAGCGGGTGCTGTACGAGGAAGTGATGGCCAGGATCGAGCGGGGCGGCTTCGCGGGCCAGCGGCTGCTGCTTCCCGTCACGCTGGATCTCACGGACGAGGAGCAGGACGCGGTTGAAAACTATCGCGAGCCCATCGAACGGGTCGGTTTTGAAGTCGCCGCGTTCGGTGGCCGGACGGTCGCGTTGCATGCTGTCCCCACGCCGCATCCGCGCTTTGATGCGGCACGCTGCTTTCAGGAGATGGTGGCCGACCTGGCTCGGGGCCGCTTCGGGGGATGGGCCAACCGGCTGGAACGTTTCGCCGCCACGTACGCCTGCCGGGCAGCGGTGAAGGGGGGCGAGCGTCTCGACGAGCGGGAACAGCGCGAGCTGCTCGGCCGACTCTTCAGTTGCGCCCTTCCGCCGCACGATGTCCACGGCCGCTCCACGATCGTGCAGTTGCCCCGAGAGGAGCTGGAGCGTCGGTTTGGCCGGCGTTAGGACACCGGTCCTCGTTGGCCCTACCGGGATCGGGAAGACAGCCGTCGCGCACGCCCTCGCCGCCCACTGGCCGCTGGAAGTCATTTCGGCCGACTCCCGCCAGGTCTATCGCCGGCTCGACATCGGCACCGCCAAACCGCCGCGCAAATGGCTGCAGCAGGTGCCCCATCACGGCATCGACCTGGTGGCGACCGGCGAGCGCTACAGCGTGGGACGATTCGCGAAGGACGCGCCCGGCTGGATCGCGGCGGTTCGCGAGCGTGGGCGGATGCC
This sequence comes from Gemmatimonadales bacterium, assembly GCA_039934355.1. Lineage (GTDB taxonomy): Bacteria > Gemmatimonadota > Gemmatimonadetes > Gemmatimonadales > GWC2-71-9 > JADJOM01. Next base: position 20,774 of record JBDTMI010000054.1, on the reverse strand, counting down.
CGTCGTCGTCGGCGGCACCGGACTCTATATCAAGGCGCTGGTCGATGGACTTTTCGCCGAACCGCCGTTGCCGGCCGAGCAGCGGAAGACCCTCGCGGCTTGGACCGCGGAGCTCTCCAACGGCGATCTCGTCCGCTTCGCTTCGCGGCTCGATCCCGGCTACCGTGGCGGCGGACGACAGCGGGCGGCACGCGCCATCGAAGTGGCGCTGCTGACCGGTCGACCTCTCTCCTACTGGCAGGCCAAGGCGCGGTCGCTGGGCGTCATCACGCCGTGGTATGTCGTCCTCACGGTTCCGCGCGCGATCCTCCATCAGCGCATCCTCGTGCGGGCCGAGGAGATGGTGCGGCAGGGCATGATCGAGGAGGTGGCCTCGCTGCTGGCGGATGGCGCGGGCGCGGGCACGCCGGGTCTCGATGCCATCGGTCCCCGCGAAGCCGTCGAGTTTCTCCACGGCCAGCGCACCCGCGAGAGCGTCGCCCTGGCCGTGGCCGTCGCGAGCCGGCAGTATGCCAAACGACAGGAAACCTGGTTCCGCCACCAGTTGAGTGGGGAGATCCTGACGCTCGATGCCACACGGCCGCCGGAGGAGTTGGCGCGGGTGATTGCGGAGGCGTGGGGGAGAGTGGCGGTGGGAACCGGCGATGGGCGGTAGGCGGACCAGATGTGGCTCCAGCCACTGAGCGCAGCTCGGCGTGACGTGGTGACGCCGGTACGTGGATCGGCTAGTATTGTCCGCAGTTGCCCAGGCATATTCCCCAGCGCCCAGCGCCCAGCGCCCATCGCCAACCACTCGAATGCCAGACTTCCGACACCAGCCCCGCCCATGAAGATCGGCATCACCTGCTATCCCACCTACGGTGGTTCCGGAGCCGTCGCCACCGAACTGGGACTGGCGCTCGCGCGACGGGGCCATGAAGTGCATTTCATCTCCTACGCCTCGCCGTTCCGGCTCCGGGGATTCGCCGAGCGGGTCTACTTCCATGAGGTGGACACGGCAATCTCGCACTATCCGCTCTTCGATCACTTTCCCTACGACCTCGCGCTCGCGTCGAAGCAGTATGAAGTCGCTCGCCGGGAGCAGCTCGAGGTGCTGCATGTGCACTACGCCATTCCCCACGCCACAACCGCCTGGGTCGCGCGCGAGATGCTGGCCAGCGAACGGGCCATCCGTGTGATCACGACGCTGCACGGGACCGATATCACCCTGGTGGGTCAAGAGGCAAGTTTCTACGACATCACCAAGTTTTCGATCGAGCGCTCCGACGAAGTGACTGCGGTCTCCAGTTTCCTCCGGGACGAGACCTACCGGACCTTCGGGTGTGTGGGCTGCGACGTGCGGGTCATTCCGAATTTTGTGAACCTCGACGAATACCAGCCCAATCCGGCTGCGTCTCGCGAGGGATTCGCGCCGGCGAACCACAAGGTGGTCACCCACATCTCCAACTTCCGTGAGGTGAAACGGGTGAAGGACGTGGTCCGCATCTTCGCCCGGATACGGAAGGCGATGCCCGCGACGCTGCTGATGGTGGGCGACGGTCCCGAGCGCCGGGATGCCGAGAAGGAAGCGGAGCAACTCGGAATCCTGGCCGACGTCCGGTTCCTTGGCCGGCTCGACCGGATCGCCAGTATCCTGCAGGCGAGCGATCTCTTCCTGCTGCCATCGCAGTCAGAGTCGTTCGGGTTGGCCGCCCTCGAGGCGATGGCGTGCGGGGCCCCCGCGGTGGCCAGCAAGGTCGGCGGGCTCATCGAAGTCATCGAGGACGGCAAGAGCGGTATTCTCGAGCTGCCCGGCTCGGTCGAGGCCATGGGCCGACGGGCGGTGGAGTTGCTGCTCGACCCGGTCCGCTATGCGGCCATGGTCGAGGCTGCCGTCACCCAGGCCCGCAGCTTCTCCGACGCGCGCATCGTTCCGATGTACGAGGCGCTGTACACCGAGGCGATCGGCGGATGACGCACGACCTGATCTCTGCCCTGGTGCTTGGCGTGGTGGAGGGCATCACCGAATTCATCCCGGTCTCCTCCACCGGGCATCTCATCATCGCCGGTGACTGGCTCCAGTTCACCGGCGACCGCGCCAAGACCTTTGAAATCTTCATCCAGCTCGGCGCTATTCTCGCCGTGGTGTGGCTCTACCGCGACCGGTTCCTCGATCTGGTTCGCCGTGCGGGGGACCCCGAAAGCCGCGGCCTGCTGGTCAACCTGTTCATCGCGTTCCTGCCCGCCGCCATTGTCGGTCTGCTCACCCACCACTGGATCAAGGAGCATCTGTTCACTCCGGTGGTGGTCGCGTGGGCGCTGGTGGTTGGCGGAGTGCTGATGCTGCTGATCGAGCGGCGGCGTCCCCTGTCCCGGGTCGACAGCGTCGCGGGAATCCGCCCCGCGACCGCGCTCGCGATCGGGCTGGCGCAGGTGCTCTCCCTGATTCCCGGCGTCTCCCGCTCCGGCTCGACCATCATGGGTGGCTACGCCCTGGGCCTGAGTCGAACCGCGGCGACCGAGTTCTCCTTCCTGCTTGCGGTCCCGATCCTCGCCGCCGCCGCCGGATACGACCTCCTGAAGAGCGCGGGCGCGCTGCACGCCTCGGATGTCCCGGTCTTTGCCGTGGGGCTGGTCGTCTCGTTCATCTCCGCGCTGATCATCGTGAAGGCCTTTCTCCGCTACGTCGCCCACCACCCATTCGCCCTCTTCGCCTGGTACCGCATCGGGTTCGGGGCCCTGCTGCTCTGGTTCTACAGCCGGCAGATGGCCCCTGGCAGCTGACTGTGTCACACTGAACGCGACCTCGTGCTGCATTTCATTCCATCCACCGAATCGACCCAGGACGACCTCCACGACCGCGCCGCCGCCGGCGCACCGGAGGGGACCGCCGTCGTGGCTGGGATGCAGACGGTCGGGCGAGGAAGTCGGGGGCGGCGCTGGGACTCGCCGGCGGGTGGACTGTGGATGAGTGTCCTCTGCCGACCAGCCACTGAACCGGCGCTCGAGGTGCTGAGTCTTCGGGTGGCGCTCGCCGTGTGTGGCACGCTGGACCGGATCTTTCCTGGGCTTCCGCTGCTGCTCAAGTGGCCCAACGACCTCCTCCTGAATGACCGCAAGCTCGGCGGCATTCTGTGCGAGGCGCGCTGGCAGGGTGCATCGGTCGGTTGGGTCGTGGTCGGCCTCGGGCTCAACCTGACAAACCCGATCTCCGCGGCGCTCGCGGCCCAAGCCATCAACCTGGAGGTCGTCGTCCCTTCGCCGACGCCGGCGATGCTGGCGCCGTTGATGGCGGATTCGATTGTGTGTGCCTCTCGATTGGGCGGCATGCTCTCCGACGCCGAGATCGAGGCGTATCGCCGGCGAGACTGGCTCCACGGTCGCCAACTCGTTGAACCGGCCGTAGGGCGGGCGGAAGGGATCACCTCTCGCGGTGAATTGCAGGTCGCCGATCCCTCCGGTTCCGTCTCGCTCCGCCGGACCGGAACGGTGATCCTCCGCACCAATTCCCGGTAGGCCGAGGGAGGGCAGGCCAGCCAGTTATCCCTGCCTAGTTGCTCTAACCCTAATCCATTCCTATCTTTAGCCCGTGCGCTCCACTTGGCTCGGCTCCCAGATCATCCGGCACGTAGCTCCCCTCCTCCTTCAGGGGCGGCTGCGTGGGGCTCGGCCACGACTTGCGGGAATGTCGTCTATGACGGCGGTCCCGCCTTTTTTCGCTGCGTTTTCCCGGCGCCACCCGATGCAATTCTGGGACACGCTTCACTGTCTCGCTTCGGGCTGCCGGTCCATCGAGTGTACGCCCTTCCTTCCCACGTCGCGCCGACCCGATGCACGGTTGGCGCGGCAAACTCGACCGCGGGGACTGACATCCCGTCCCCGCGCCGGGTCCCCGACAGTGCTGACCGGTACGACGGATCCTGGGCGCGCACACGCGTGCCGGGTCGCGAAGTGCCCAGCCGAGGTTACTCCGAGTGAAACGCGAAATCCTGATCAACGGCGGCCAGCGGGAAACCCGCGTGGCGATTCTCGAGGACGACCGCCTCGTCGAACTGCTGGTGGACCGGCCGGATCATCGGCGCATCGTTGGCGATATCTATTTGGGCCGGGTCGAAGCGGTGCTGCCCGGCATTCAGGCCGCCTTCGTTGATATCGGGCTCGAAAAGAGCGCCTTCCTCCATGCCTCCGATCTGCTGGAGCCGGAGGAGGACGAAGAGCCTGATGGCGAAGAGGGTGATGACGCGTTCGATGCCGCGGACGCCGAACCGGAGGCCGAGGCGTCCGCCGAGGGCGAGGATCGCGGCAAACGGGGTAAGCGGGGCCGCAACGGCAATGGGGGGAGCGAACCGCGCCAGCGGGAGCCGCGCCATCGGGAGGTCCCGGACGTCGGAGACATCCTGAAGAAGGGGCAGACGCTGCTGGTGCAGGTGACCAAGGAGCCCATCAGCACCAAGGGCTGCCGGGTGACCGCGCAGATTTCGTTGGCGGGACGATTCCTGGTCTACATGCCCTACGCTTCCAAGGTGGGCGTGAGCCGGAAGATCGAGAGCAAGGAACTCCGCACCAAGCTGCGCGAGCTGGTGAGCAGCCTCCTGCCGGCGGACGCCGGCGGCATGATCATCCGGACGGTCGCCGAAGGGGTGACGGAGGACCACTTCAAGCGGGAAGTGGAATCGCTGCTGAACACCTGGCGGAAGATCAACCGCAAGAAGACGTTTGTGCGCGCGCCGGCTCTGGTGCAGCGCGAGACCAGCCTCACCCGCGGTATCATCCGCGACCTCTTCAGTGACAAGGTCGACGCGCTGCACGTCGACTCCCGCGAGCTGTATAACGAAGTCGAGCAGTACCTCCAGCAGGTCGATCCCGACCTCATGTCACGCGCCAGTCTCTACAACGAGACCGTGCCACTGTTCGACAAGTTCGACATCGAGAGCGAGATCCGCGACCTGTTCAAGGCGCGCTGCGAGCTGCCGACGGGCGGGTACATCATTATCCAGCCCACCGAGGCGCTGGTCTCGATCGATGTGAACACCGGGCGCAATATCGGCAAGAAGGACCCCGAGAAGACCATTTTCAAGACGAACATGGAGGCGGCGCGCGAGATCGCCCGCCAGATCCGCCTGCGCGATATCGGCGGCATCATCGTCTGCGACTTCATCGACATGGAGACCCGCACCAATCGGGAAAAGGTGCTGCAGGAACTGCGGATCTTCCTGGGTCGGGACCGCGCCCGGACCAAGGCCTTTGCGGTGTCGGAACTGGGGTTGATCGAGATGACCCGGCAGCGGGTGCGGCCGTCGCTCTGGCACTCGATGACGACCGAATGTCCTGCCTGTGGCGGGACCGGGCGGATCTTTACGCCCGAAGTCATTGCCCGGCGGCTGGAGCGCTCGCTCAAGCGGGCGGGGCGCGAACGGCGGGAGCGTCAGCTGGCCATCCGGCTCCATCCGGAGGTCGCGCTCTACCTGCTGGAGGAGGAGCCGCGCCTGATCACCACGCTGGGAAAGGCGACGGGCCTGGAGCTGGAACTGAGGGACGATCCGATGATGCGAGTGGACGAGTTCCGGCTCATGAGCCGGCCTGGCGGACGGGACGTGACCGAGATGTACGCGGTGGCGTAGGCGATCGGGCGAGGGGGGGGTGCCCCTTGCCCTAGCTCAAGCCCCCATCTATACTTGCGGGCTCTTGAACGGCGCCCTGACAGCGAGTTTTCCATGTACGCAATCTTCCGTGCCCTGGGCAAGCAGTTCCGGGCCGAAAAAGGCATGACCCTCCAGTTGCCGCTCATGGCCGCTGAGCCGGGCAGCAAGCTGACCTTCGCCGAGGTGCTCCTCACCTCCGATGGCGATTCCATCACCGCGGGCGCGCCGCTGGTGAAGGGTGCCAAGGTCACGGCCGAGGTCCTCGGCATGGTCAAGGCGGACAAGATCTACGTGTGGAAGTTCAAGCGCCGCAAGAACTACCGCCGCAAGACCGGCCATCGCCAGAAGTACACCGAAGTCCGGATCACCGACGTGCTGGTAGGCTGAGGATACCATGGCTCATAAAAAAGGCGTTGGCTCCAGCCGCAATGGCCGCGACAGCAACCCGCAGTACCTCGGCGTCAAGCACTACGGCGGCGAGCGGGTGATCGCGGGCAACATCATCCTGCGCCAGCGCGGGACCAAGTTCCATCCCGGCAAGAACGTCGGTCGCGGCACCGATGACACGCTCTTTGCGCTGGTCGACGGAGTCGTGAAGTTCGAGCACAAGGACAAGAAGCGGATGAAAGTGTCGGTCCATCCGCCGGAACTGGTCGCCGCGAAGTAACCGGCGCCGCGACTCAGGCAGAGCAGGGCCGGGAGACTCCCGGCCCTTTTTCGCGCCCTCCTCTGACGGTTCCTCCTGAAACAGATCGCGAGGACACCCCGTTAGATTGCCCTTCTGGCCTTCAGGAGGCATCGATGTCGGGAATCTTCGAGCGGTTGAATCAGGAACTGGAGTCGTTCGGCAAGAAGGCGCAGGGAGCCCTGGATGAAGGGCGGTTGCAGCTGGAACGGTTCCGGCTCCAGCGTGACCGGGACGAGGCGGCGACGAAACTGGGCTACCTCACCCACCAGCTGGAGCGTGGCCGGTCCGTCGACCCGGCGGAACGAGAGGCATGGCTGGCAAAGATGGACACGCTCGACCAGTCCATCAGTCGGGTCGAGCGGGAGATCGCGACCGCGAAGGGGGAAGCGGTCACTGTCAACGAGACGCCGGCCCCCGCCGGCACACCGACGGGCGAGGCCGAAATCGTAAAGATGTAACGTGAGTGGAATTGGGACCAACGATAAGGGCGCCGCAACCACGTTGCGGCGCCCTTGTCGCTCCCCGGATTGTCCAGGTCAGTAGCTGGGAGGCAGGGTCTTGTATCGGTCGCGCAGTTCCGTCATCCGGTTCTTGAGCGAGACCTCCGCCCCGTCGATGAATACCAGCTCGGCTCCGGTCGAGAACTCGAAGGGGTCGCCGCTCCACATCACCACATCTGCCACTTTCCCGGCTTCAAGGGTGCCGAGCTTGTCGGCGAGGCCAAAGGCGCGTGCCGGTGCGGCGGTGATCGCTTCAAGGGCGTCATCCCACTTCATGCCATTGCGCACCGCGTGACCCGCCTCGAACCGCAGATTCATCTGGCCGCCGGGATCCTGTCCGGCGAGAATGACGGTGACCCCGGCTTCGCGCAGCAGAGTCGCATTGTCGGACCGCGCCGATAGCCCGTCGAACGACGGGATATTGTCCCGCGTGTCGATCACGACCGCAACGCCGGCCCGCGCGATCTGCGCCGCGACCCGCCACGCCTCCGCCCCGCCGCGGAGGATGAGATGCAGCCGGAAATCGGTCGCGAGCACGAGGGCATTCTCGATGTCGCTCTGCCGGTTCGCATTGACGTAGAGTGGCAGGCGGCCATCGAGCACGGGATACAGCGCCTCAAGCTGCTCGGCTGGCGCGGAGAGGACGCCAATTCGGTTCTGGTCGTAGTCGGCGCGGCGCCGGCGCAGGATTGCGGCGTCGGTGAAGAGCGCGCGCAGGCGCGCCAATGCGCCGGCCCGGCTTCCGCCGCCTGCGCCGCGACTGCCATCCCCCAGGTCAGCCACCATGGCGGCAGGCGTGAGCAGCACCATGTCGGCGGTGTGCTGACCCGAGAGGTGGATCATCGCCGCCTGGCCGGCAACCAGTCCGGACGTCGGCATCGTGAGTGCGGTGGTGACGCCGCCCATGCGAGCCACCGGGATAGCGACGGCATTCGGATCGATGGCGGCGAGCACGTTGAATGCGGGGCTCACCTCGCCCGAATGCTCGCCATCCGTCGTGCCACCGATCGCGGTGTTTTCCTCATCGGTCTCCTCGGTCAGCGCCCGCCCGACTCCAAGCCCGAGTGCCCCCTGGACGTGCAGCAGGCCTGGCGTCACCACCTTGCCGGTTCCGTCGATGAGTCGCGCGCTGGCCGGAATGCTGACGACCCTCCCGACGGCGGCGATTCGACCATCGCGCATCAGCACCGTCGCACCTTCGAGTCTCGGGCCGCTGACCGGATACACGGTCGCATTGGTAATCGCGATCGTCTGGGCGACGACCGCGTCCGGTGCGAATGCAACGCAGAGGAGCAGTCCCCACACCGCGAGCGCCTCGCGCCGACTCCCCACGCGCCAGCTCATCGTCCCACCCCCGGCGCTGTCTGGCCCAGATTGAAATCGGTCTTGAGCTGGTGCGCCGGATCATTTCGGTCGAAGACCAGCCAGCCGTCGTTGTAGACCCGCTCGGCGCGGCTGTAGATCGAGAACGGATCGCCCGACCAGAGCACCACGTCCGCCGCCTTGCCGGGTTCGAGGGTTCCGGTCACGCTGTCGATGCCGAGGGCCCAGGCGGGATTGGCGGTGATCCACCGGATGGCCTGCTCGCGGGTCACCGGGATGCCGGCACGGTTGCCGGAATACATCGCTTTGGCGGCTTCCTGGTTCAGCCGCTGGATGCCCTCCGGGCTGTCGGAGTGGATGATGGCGCGGGCGCCGGCGTGCTGGATCAGCGCCGCGTTCTCCGGGATGCCGTCGAAGCTCTCCATCTTGAAGCCCCACCAGTCGGCCCAGACCGACGCCGCCGTGCCCGCCCGCGCCAGCAGGTCCGCCACCTTGTAGCCCTCAACCACGTGATGGAATGAACGGATCCTGAAGCCGAACTCGGCCGCGAGATCAAGCATCTGGGCCAACTCGTCGGCGCGGTAACAGTGGTTGTGGACCAGAATCTTCCCCCGCAGCACATCGGCCAGGGTCTCGAGCTTGAGGTCCCGTGCCGGGGGATCTCCCTTCCTGTCCTTGAGCCAGGCGTCCCATTTCCGCCGATAGGCTTCGGCGCTGATGTACGCCTCACGGTAGCCAGCCATGTTGCCCATGCGGGTGGAGGGGCCACGATTCTGGTAGACCCGCTTCGGATTCTCGCCGCACGCCATCTTGAGGCCGTATGGCGCGCCGGGAAATTTCATCTCCTGCACCGTGCGTGCGGGGATGAGCCGCACGACGGCGGAACGACCACCGATCAGGTTGGCCGACCCGGGGAGCGCCTGGATCGTGGTGATGCCCCCCGCGATCGCGAGCGGAATCTGCGGATCCTGCGGCCAGAAGCTGTGTTCGGCCCAGACCTCCGCGGTGACGGGATTGGTCGCCTCGTTGCCGTCATTTTCGCCGAACGTGCCCGGCGCGGCGTAGACACCGAGATGACTGTGGTCGTCGATCAGCCCCGGCGTCACGAACTTGCCCGTGCCATCGATGATCGTCGCGCCTTCGGGTGCTGTGAGGGTCGGTGCGATCGCCACGATCCGGCCCTCCTGGAACAGAATGCTGCCGCGTTGCTCAGGGCCTGCGGCGGTCATGATCGTGGCGTTGGTAATCAGGACGGGCGGGTTGGGCCGGCGCCGGTAGGTCGAGGGATACTGTTGCCGCTCCCAGCTCAGCTCGCCGCTGGCGGCCGCAGGTGCCGGTCCGGCGACCGCGGGTGTCCGTCCCGTGGCGGCACATCCCGCCAGCAACAACGGCAGCAGCACGCGCGGGCTGCAGCGCTTCAGGGACCGCGTGTTCATGGGGTACTCCTGGCGGTGGAATCGGCAGGCACGGCGAGGAATTCCACCGGCGTATTGGCGATCGTCAGCCGGACGATGCGGTGGGGCGGCTGTCGCGTGACGAAATAGCTCACCCGCTGCGGGGCGCCGTCGAGATCAACCCGGAACGTCTCGAAGGTGCCGGCCGGCACCGTGACGCTCACGAGGTCCGCCACGGTCAGCGACATCGGCCGGACGAGATTTTCACCCGAGGCGAAGACGTCGAACGTCCAGCGGGTGTTGAGCGCGAGGGGGAGCGCGGGGACCAGAGCCTGGACCGCATTGTCGTCGACCAGAACGCCGGAAACCACAGTGTCGACCGTGAGGGTGTGCGGACCGGTTCGGCCCACGACGAGCGCCGTCCCCTTCACCTTCCCCCCGGTGTAGTCGAGCACAATTCGGGTATCCTGACCTCGGACCCTGCCCACCTGATTCAAGCGGCGCATCCGGCCGCCAGAGTCGAAGACGACGGTCGTGGTCTGGGCCAGCGCGTTGCCGATGGTGCTGCGCTCAGTGTAGACAACGCTGTCGCCGCCCCGCCGGACCTGCGTGATCTGCATGCCGATGGGCTGGCCCTGGGCCACGATCACCAGTGAGTCCGGCCGGAGCGGGAGTTGCCCGAGATCATAGGCAAGTGCGACGCTGCGCGGCTCGATTTCCTCCGGGGTGAGCGAGCGGCCGTCGCTGGCATAGATCTGGACCGGAGCGATCGCCGCCAGCGGGCGATAGAGTCGGGCGGCGTCTCCCACCACTACGATCGTCAGCCCATCTTCGCCAAGTGTCCGGCGGGCCTGCGCCCGTATCTGGCCGGCGCCGATCGTGGTTGCCTTGAGGCGAAATCCCGTGAGGTATGCTGGCGGCAGGCCGAGCAGGCGGGCCTCCGTGATGGCGCTCGCCAGCTGGCTGGCCGTCTGGAGCCGAAGCGCGAAGGTGCCGGTCACCGCATCGCGGGCCCGTTCGAGTTCCTTGATGGGGACGAGTTCGGTGCGCAGCAGGGCGAACTGGGCCAGCGTCTCGCGGATCGCTGAATCTGCAGCTTCGGCTGGAACCTGGGCGGTCACACGAAAGACACCCAGTCGCGCGGTCCGGAGGAAGGCCGACGACACGGACGTGGCCCAGAGGTGATCGCGACCCAGGGCACGGCTCAGGCGGTGTGAGCGACCTTCGCCGAGGATTCGGTTAAGCACGGCCGCAGCATAGTAGGCGGAGTCCGCGCCGGCAGTCGTGGCGGTGCCGATAAGCAGCTGCGCATCTTGCGCGCCGCCCTGATGAACCAGCAGGATCCGGCGAGTTGTCGCCCCTGGCATCACGGCCGGAAGCGGCGCGGGCCGCAGTCCCTTCCAGCGACCGAAGCTCGCCAGCGCAAGACGGCGTGCTTCCGGGAGCGTGATATTCCCCACGACCACCAGCAGCGCACCACCGGGGCGGAAACGGGCGCGGTGAAACGAGACGAGGTCTGCCCGAGTGATGGCCCGGACCGAGCCGGGGGTGGGTTGGCGGCCATAGGGGTGGCCGCGATAGCTCCCCAGCAGAAACACACGCCCGCCCAGGCTCGCGGGATCGGCGAGACCGGACTCCAGGCTGGCAATTGAGCGGGCGCGCAGCGTTTCCAGTTCATCGGCAGGCAAGGTCGGTTGCAGCGCGGCGTCCGCCAGCAGTCCGAATGCGAACGGTGCCTGGTCGGACAGCACGTCGACCTGCATCGTCAGGGCGTCCGGACCGGCGGCGGCGGACAGCGACCCGCCAACCGTTTCGATGGCGGAGGCGACCGCCGCCGCTGACCGCGTTCCCGCGCCGCGGGTCAGCAGGCCGGCGAGCAGATCCGCGGTACCTTCGTGATTCTCCGGATCGAACGCGCTGCCCGCCGGCACCGAGAGTGTGACGGCCAGTACCGGCTGGCGGGGCAGGCTCAGTACCACCAGCTTCACGCCGTTCGGCAGCAACGCGTCTTGCGTGACCGGCAGCAGGCTGGGTTGGATGGCGGTCGGTGCCGGTGGCTCGACTGCCGGCTGCTGTGCGATCAGCGGTGTGGCGGTCAGACTGGCGAGCATCAGCATCGCAGACGGGGAGCGTCGGAGGGGCTTCATCGGGCGGCCTCCGGCGTGACCACAAGGGTGAGCGCGTTGGCGGGCGTGAACCAGACGCGTGCCACCCGGTGCAGATCGGCCACGGTCATCGCGAGCGTTTTCGCGAGATCCGCGTTCGCTGCGTCGGCGGAACCGAGGAATGTGGCGGCGTGATGCAGCGTCTCCGCAATATCCTCGGGACGCTCACGAACGCTGACGGCGGTGGCCCGATAGATATTTTTGGCCCGGGTCAATTCAAGCTCGCCCAGACTATCACTCGTCGCCCAGCGCACCTGGGCCTCGAGCAGCGCGCGGAGGGAATCCGCGGCGACGCCATCCCCGGCCGCCGCGAAGAGGCCGAACGCCCCCGGTCCGGCGCGCTCGCCGAGCACCCCCGCCTGCGACGCGATCGTCAATCCCCTGCTTCCGAGGGCTTGGAGGAGCCGCCCCTCGCGTCCCTGACCCAGGATGGCGCCGAGCAGTTGCAGGGCGGGCATGTCGGCATGGTTGGCGCCGGGGATCCGATAGAATAGGCCGACCGCAGCGTGAGTCGCTCGGCGGTCATGTGTCGTCAGGGTCTTGGCGCCAGGAGAAAACGTCGCGGTGCAGGTCGCCATCGGGGCGGCGCCGGTGGCCGGCAGGTCGGCGAAGTACTGGGTGATCAGCGTACGAGCGTCCGCGGGATCGAAATCCCCGGCGATCACCAGACGAGCATTGCCCGGCGTGTAGCGCTGGTGATAGAACGCCAGCACGTCCGCCGTCGTGATCGCGGCAATCGTGCCCACCCGGCCGGTGGGGGGATGGCTGTAGCCGGGACAAGCGGTGGAGTCGTAGAGCGCGGCGACCGCGTCGAGGACCGCGGCCGTGTAGGTCTCTCCGCCGATCTTCTGCTGGAGTTCCCGCAGCAGATTGTCACGGGCTTGCGCGACGGTCGTGTCGTTGATGGCAAGCGAGCGCATCCGTTCGGCTTCGAGCCACAATCCGAGGTTGAGGCGGTTCGAGGGCAGGCTCTGGATGTACCTCGCGATATCCTCGTCCGCTCCCGCCTCGCCACGACCCCCGACATTCTCGACGATCGCCGCATGTCCCCCGAGTGGGACGTTGGCCGAGCCGGAGAACATCAGGCTCTCGAACAGGCGGGCCATTCCCGCGTGCGCCGGAGTCTCATCCCGCGAGCCGGCCCGGTACCACACATCCACCGCCACCACCTGGGACGTGTGATCGGGAGCAAGGATGACGCTGAGGCCGTTCGCGAGCGTATACTGCTCGAAGGCAATCTGGCCGATGACGCGCTGGGCAGGGAGCGGGGCCGGCACGAGGCCGGCGAGCACACCGAGGAGAGCGACGCCGAAGCCGAGTCGCGTTGGCGACTGGAACGTACCGAAGCGGTTCACATTGGTCCTGCGACAGAGTCAGCGCGGAATGCCGGCGTGCGGAAACGCGCAGAAGGTAGCCGATCAGGCCGACGGCCGCGACTCCACTGCGGAGCGGATCCGATCAGGATAGTTGCCACAGATGCCGTCCACCCCAAGACCAAGGAGCCGGTCGACCTCCCGCGGGTCGTTGGCCGTCCACGCGATGAGCTCGATCCCATCGCTGTGGAGCCGGTTTACCAGCTCTGCATCGACAAAGGACGTCTCCATCCAGAGCGTGTCGGCGCCGGTGCCGGTCAGAACCGGAAGCACATCCAGCAGGTAGGACGACAGCAGCACACCGCGACGCAGTTCAGGATGCTGGTTGCCGAGGCGGGCGATGATCCGGTGGTCGAAGCTGTGAACCGCGCAACACCCGGGCGACGGACCCGCGGCAAGCGTGGCGAGCAGCACACCGTCCGTCTCCGGCGGCAGCGTCTTGAGCTCGACCCACACATCCATTCCCTGACAGATGACCAGGATCTCCGGGAGAGCGGGGATGGACTCGCCGTTGGGGAGACGGTAGTCGAGGAAGGCCGAGGCCGGGAGCGCGCTGATGCGACCTACGCCGTGGACCACCGGGTCGTGATGGACCAGGAGGACGCCGTCGCTCGTCGCGTGGATGTCCAGTTCGACGCCGTCGGCGCCAAGGGTGACGGCGCGCCGGAAGGCGGCGGGGGAATTCTCATGATCGTATCCTGAAGCACCGCGGTGACCGATGGCATGGGTATGCATGGTGATTCTGGTGGAAGAAGGGTGCGCGGTCAGTCGAGCCGCTCGACCACGAGCGCGATGCCCTGGCCAACCCCGATGCACATCGACGCCAGCCCGTAGCGGCCGCCACTCCGCCGGAGGGCGTGCACCAGGGTGGTGAGAATCCGGGCGCCGCTTGCGCCGAGCGGATGCCCGAGGGCGATCGCACCGCCGTGGATGTTCACCTTTGCCGGGTCCAGCGTCAGCTCGCGGATGCAGGCGATTACCTGGGCCGCAAAGGCTTCGTTGAGTTCGATCAGGTCAAGCTGCTGAGTCGTGAGTCCCGCGCGCGCCAGCGCCTTGCGGGTGGCGGGAATCGGGCCCAGGCCCATGACGCTCGGATCGACTCCGGCGACCGCGCTGGCGAGGATCCGCGCGATCGGCTTCCGTCCCAGGCGAGCCGCTGCAGCATCGCTCAGCACGGTCAAGGCGGCGCTTCCGTCATTGATGCCGCTCGATGTCGCCGCGGTCACGCTGCCGTCCTTGAGGAATGCCGGCTTCATCCGGCTGAGGGCGTCCAGTGTGACACCGGCCCGGGGATGTTCGTCGACCGTGAACGGGGTGGTGCCGCCCTTGCCGTCCGGCACGGGGACCGGGACGAGTTCGGCGGCGAAGGCGCCACTTGCGATCGCGGCCTGGGCGCGTGCCTGGCTCTCCACGGCAAACCCATCCTGCTCCGCCCGGCTTATCCCGTATTGCTGGGCCACCCGCTCGGCGGTCTCGCCCAGGGCGATGGTCCAGTCCGGGGTGAGTCTGGGATTGGTGAAGCGCCAGCCGACGGTGGAATCCGCCAGTGGTGGCGGCGTGCGGTTCCAGGGACTGCCGCTCTTCAGCATGATGTAGGGTGCCCGGGTCATGCTCTCGACCCCGCCGGCAATGAACACCTCGCCCTCACCGGCGCGGACCGCGTGCGCCGCGCTCGCCACCGCCTGCAGGCCGGAGCCGCAAAGGCGATTCACAGTCTGACCCGGCACGTCGACCGGCAAGCCGGCCAGCAGGGCCGCCATGCGGGCGACGTTGCGATTGTCCTCGCCCGCCTGATTGCTGCAGCCGAAAATCACGTCATCGATCTGGGCGACGGGGATCTCCGAGCGCTCGAGCAGCGCACGAATCGCCACGGCGGCGAGATCATCGGGACGGACATCGGCGAGGGCGCCGCCCGCCCGGCCGATTGGTGTCCGGACGGCGGCGGTAATGACGGCGTGGGGCACGGTCTGGTGTTCCTCGGTTGCGAATGTCGGAAATGTAGCCACGCTCCGCTTGCTGTGGACGGGGCGATCGGTCATCCTCCAGCGGCAGGCCCGGTTAACATCCTTCCGTTCGGTCCGTCTTCCGAGCCACAATGTCCCAACTGGCGCCAATTCCTCCCGCGGTCCCGACGGACGCCGACCTCGTGCGCGCCTACCGGGGCGGGGATGAGGCGGGTGCGTCGCTGCTGGTGGCGCGCCATGCCGGGAGCCTGGCGCGATTTCTCGCCGGTACCGGGGCGGACCCCGGGGAGATCGATGACCTGGTGCAGGAGACGTTCTACCGCGCGTTTCGGGCGCTCGACAGCTGGCGCGGCGAGTCAGCGTTCCGGAGCTGGTTGCTGACGATCGGCAGCAACCTGGTCAAGGATCAATACCGGCGGGGAAAGGGCCGCACCGTGCTCTCGATTGACGACCATGACATCGCCGCGCAGGATGATCCGGCCGCAACGCTCGACGCCAGCGAGGTGGAACGGAGCCTGGCCAACGGGCTCACCCGACTGCCCCGGCTGCAACGAGAGGTCTTTCTGTTGCGGGCCCAGCAGGGGATGGCCTACGAGGATATCGCGCACTCGCTGAAGACCACTCCCGGCGCAGCCCGGGTGCATTACCACCATGCCGTGAAGCGGTTGAAGGAGCTCGTCGCATGATTGATTGCGAAATGCTGGTCGACAAGATGCCGCTGGTGGCCCCTGGGGCCGCCGCATGGACCCCGGAAGAGACCTCCCATCTGATCGCATGCGCGGAGTGCGCCGCCAGCTGGCGACTGGTTCAGGCGGCACCTCGATTGGGGGCGAGCGCGGCGGCGCGGATCGATCCGGCCAGGATTGCTGAGCGGCTGCGCGAGCAGCTGGCGGAGGACGGGCGGGCGCGCTGGTGGAGGCGGGCCGGTTGGCTGACGGGCCTCGCCGCCGCCGCGGCACTGAGCCTGGTCGTGTGGGAGGGTCGGCAACGGGAACCGTCGGCGACCCCGACGATAGTGTCCGCGTCAAGCGCGGAGTTCACGGTGCCGCTGGCCGAACTGGAAGGTCTGGACACCGGCCAATTGGAGTCGGTCCTGGAGGCGCTGGAAGCTCCACTGGGCGAAGCTGGGGGCGGTCCCATTCCGTCCTTCGGCGACCTGGATGATTCTCAACTCGAGCGCGTACTGCGCTCTCTGGAGGGCTGATGCGCTTCCCCATCCTTGTTCTTGCGACGACTCTCCTGGTCGCGACGCCACTCTGCGCCCAGGACAGCCTTCAGGATCCCCCGCGCGCGGAGCGGTTGCGACAGTTGATCCAGGAGCGGTTCGCGGCGCGGGTCCAGGAGGATCTGGGTCTCTCCGACCAGCAGGCGGAGCGGATGCGCGACGTCGCCGGAAAATACTTCTCCAACCGTCGCAACCTGGACCTCGAAGAACGCCGACTGCGCCGGGCGCTCGCTGCGGAGCTGCGTCCCGGGGTGGCGGCGAACAAGGACAATGTCGGCCGCTACACCGACCAGCTTCTCGATTTGAAGATCCGCTATGTCCAGAGCTACAAGGACGAGATCCGGGAACTGGGTGCCTTCCTCGATCCCGTCCAGCGCGCCCAGTTCCTCCTCCTGCGGGAACAGCTCCTCGACCGGGTACGAGAGGCCCAGACGGTACCGCTGGATACGAGGACGGTTCGTCCCCGTCGCCGGGCGCTGCGCTAACCGCACGCGGGGCCCGGCCGCTCTCCTTCTCAACACTCCGGCGCGGAGCTAACTTCACACCCCTCTGAGGAGGAGTGCGAGATGCGGTACGCGGCTCCATGGTTCAGTCTCACCCTGGTCCTCGCCGGGACACCGGCCCTGGCCGGGCAGGATACTCCCGGCCCCGGCCAGCGGCTCGAGGTCCACGGGGCCGTCTACCGGCTCGAGGTCCACGGGCCAATCGAAAACGGGCTCGCCCCCTTTCTTGCCCGCGGCATCCGCGAGGCCAATGCCTACGGCGCCGCCGCCATCATTCTGGATCTGGATACCCCGGGCGGGCGGATCGATGCCGCCGAGCGAATTTCCGATGCCGTGCGCGCCTCGAACGTGCCGGTTTACGCATTCGTCAATCCCCGCGCCTACAGCGCCGGAGCGATGATCGCCCTGTCCACCGATGGCATCTACATGCGCACCGGGGCGGTGCTGGGCGCCGCGACGCCTGTGGACGGCCAGGGCACCAAGCTCGCTGAGAAATACGTCTCGGCGATGCGGGGGGAATTCCGGGCGCTGGCGGAAGAGCACGGTCTTGATCCGCGCATCGCCGAGGCGATGGTGGATGAGAGCCTGGGGGTCGAGGGCCTGGTGCCGCGCGGTCAGCTGGTCACGCTCAGCACCTCCGAGGCGCTTCGAGTGGGATATGCCAAGGCCCAGGTCGAAAGCCAATCGGCGCTGCTGTCCGCCGTCGGACTGGCCTCGGCCCCGGTGATCACCATGGAATCCAACTGGGCTGAACTCGTCGTCCGCTTCCTGACCAATCCAATCGTCTCGCCGTTGCTGCTCTCGCTCGGTGTGCTGGCGCTCATCGCGGAGATCAAGGCCGGCACTCATGGCCTGGGGCTCCTCCTCGGCATGGGCTCCTTTGGTCTCTTCTTTGGTTCCAGCCTGCTGCTCGGCCTGGCCGGACGGGAGGAGATCATCCTGCTTGGCCTTGGGGTGATCGCGGTGGCGGTCGAGGTGTTCGTGCTGCCGGGGTTCGGTGTGGCCGGCATCCTGGGGGCGCTGCTGGTGGGAGCGGCGGTGGTCCTGGCCATGCTGGGAGCGGCGCCGACCAGTGGCGATGTGGTGCAGGCACTGGCCGTGCTGCTCACCAGTATTCTGATCACGCTCGCCGTGGGCTATGCCTGGCTGCGGCATCTCCCCAGCAGCCAGCGCTTCAGCGGGCTCGTGCTCAAGGATTCGAACGATTCGGCGCAGGGCTACGTCGCGGCACTTCGCCGCCCGGAACTGGTGGGCAAGGCAGGGGTCGCGGTGACCGACCTCCGTCCGGCGGGCGTCGCCTCGGTGGATGGGGAACGGATTGACGTCGTGACGGAAGGGGAATACGTCGGCTCCGGCGACCGGATCGAAGTGGTGCGGGCCGACGGCTACCGCCATGTAGTGCGGGCCTCGAAGGACTAACCGGGAGATCTGAACGTGGAAGACACATCCGTACAGGCGGGATTGTTGATGGCGCTGGTCTTCATCGGCTTTATCGTGCTCGTCATCTTTTTCCGTTTCGTGCCGATCGGGATCTGGTTCCAGGCGTTGATGTCTGGTGTCCGGATCTCATTCTTCACGCTGTTCGGGATGCGCTTCCGGAAGGTGAATCCCAGCATGATCGTCAACCCGCTCATCAACGCCCACAAGGCGGGGCTGGTGCTCTCGATCAATGCGCTGGAGGCGCACTATCTCGCAGGTGGCAACGTGGAGCGGGTGGTCCGGGCGCTCATCTCGGCGGATGCCGCAGGCATCGCGCTGCCGCTCAAGCAGGCGACGGCAATCGACCTCGCGGGCCGGGACGTCTTCGAGGCGGTGCAGGTGAGCGTGAATCCCAAGGTCATCACGACGCCCAAGGTGGCGGCGATGGCCAAGGACGGCATTCAGCTCCTCGCGCTGGCCCGGGTCACCGTCCGCGCCAACGTCAACCGGCTGGTGGGCGGCGCGGGTGAGGAGACCATTCTGGCTCGGGTGGGCGAGGGCATCGTGAGCACGATCGGTTCGGCGGACTCGCACAAGGCGGTGCTGGAGTCCCCGGACATGATTTCCAAGACGGTGCTCGCCAAGGGCCTCGACGCTGGGACGGCGTTCGAGATTCTCTCCATTGATATCGCCGATGTCGATGTCGGCAAGAACATCGGCGCCGAGTTGCAGACCGACCAGGCGGAAGCGGACAAGCGGATCGCGCAGGCCAAGGCGGAGGAGCGTCGTGCGCTCGCCGTCGCGGTGGAGCAGGAGTACAAGGCGGAGGCCCAGAAGCAGCGGGCGCTGGTCATCGCCGCCGAGGCCCAGATTCCTCTCGCGATCGCCGAGGCGTTCCGCATGGGAAACCTGGGCGTCATGGACTTCCAGAAGTACAAGAACATGCAGGCTGACACCACGATGCGTCAGGCGATCGCGGGCCAGCCCGAAGGGACGTCGGGCGTCTGATGGTCGCCGAAGTGCGGTCCGCCGGTATCGAGGGCTTCATCATCCTCGGCGCCATTTATCTCGTCCTCAATCTCCTGGGCCGGGCGGGGAAAAAGGCGGCGGAAGGCCGCACCGCGTCACCGGCTGGGCCACGCGATGAGGTCGTTGGCGGCGCGGGCGGTGACGTCTCACTGGAGAAAATCCTGCAGGAGATCCAGCGGGTAAAGCGGCAGAAGGAATCACCACGCGCCCTGCCAGCCCAGCGAAGACAGGATCCTCCGACGAGGAAGGCCGCGGAGCCCAGGCGAAGGGAGCAGCCGGTGGGCGACAGGAGCCGCGGGCCGCTGGGCCGGCAGAGTCGCACCCCGCTCCCGGCCGCCGAAGAGGTCGAAGAACGCACCTCGCTGGAGGGAACTTCGCTCGAGCGCGCGGAGCAGATCGAAGTGATGGACGACCGGCCGGCGCGTCGTCAGCGTGTCGAGGTGGACGCTGACGATGGCGCGGAGGCGGTGGCCCAGCGCCGAATCCGCGAGGCGGAGGCGCGCAATCGGCCGCTCAATGCGGCGGATCACCGGCGGTTCGATGCCCAGATCCGACCGGCGGTCACCGCGGAAGCGCCGAAGGCCGCCGCCGGCCGCAATCGCCTGCAGGATGCGATAGTCTGGCGGGAGATCCTGGGGCCGCCGAAGTCGATGCAGGGGTAGGTGGCGGGGCGTCACACAGCAAGGACTTTCGCACCGGCGACCACTGGGGTCGCCCGTGCTTTTTCATGCGTGCGACGAACCGGTTCAGCGTCGGGCCCGGCCGAATTTCTTCTTGTAGAGGGCCATCGCCTCGGTGATGGCGTCGCCGGCCTCCTGGGCGCCCTCGAAACCACGGGTGCGGGTCGCGACGCCCTCCAGATCCTTGTAGACCTGGAAAAAATGCTCGATCTCCTTCAGCATGTGCTGCGGGATGTCATCGAGACCGTTAACGCCGTCGGAGTAGGGATCGCTGACCGGCACGGCCAGGACCTTTTCGTCCGCCTTGCCCCGGTCGATCAGGTGGAACAAGCCTATCGGGCGGCACTCCACAAGGCAGCCGGTAAAGACCGGGATCGTCGTTATCACAAGGACGTCAAGCGGATCGCCGTCATCGCCCAGGGTGCGCGGGAGGAAACCGTAGTCGCCGGGGTAATGCACCGCACTGGCCAGCACACGGTCGAGCCGGAAGATGCCGAGTGCCTTGTCGAGTTCGTACTTGTTGCGCTCGCGAGTCGGGATCTCGATGATGGCATTGACGACTTCGGGCGGTTTGGGGCCGGTGGGGATATCGTGCCAGGGGTGAAGGCCGCGGGAGGGGATGGCTCGGGGCATTGGAATCGCGAGTTGGCAAAGGGAAGCTGACAGCTGACAGCTGGCAGCGAGCGGGTGCGACGGATTCGTTCAGGCGATCGTACGTTAGTGGAGTTGCGGGCCCCATGGTAGCCGCGCGGTTGTGGCGCACCGGGGAGGTCGTGCATTCCTGCAAGGTGTCCGCTGTTCGCTGCTCACTTCGGTTGCGTTCACCCTGAAATGCCGCGATACTCCCCGCTGGCCCGAGTGGCGGAATGGCAGACGCAGCGGACTCAAAA
>JBDTMI010000053.1:0-24305 GCA_039934355.1 Gemmatimonadales bacterium | reverse complement strand
GATCGACTGGCGCTGGCCCAGAGCCAGTTGACGGGGTTCAACCGCGAGCTTGAGCTTCGGGTGGAGGAGCGGACCGCCGCCCTGCTCACCACCCAGACCCAGCTCGTGAGCGCCCGGGACCTGGCCGAGGCGGGGAGTCGCGCGAAAAGCGAATTCCTGGCCAATATGAGCCATGAAATCCGAACCCCGATGAACGGGGTACTCGGCACGCTCGAACTGGCGCGGGACACCGAACTCTCTCCGCTCCAGCGTGAGTATCTCGATCTGGCGCATGGGTCGGCAGAGGCGCTGCTGGCCATCATCAACGACATCCTCGATTTCTCCAAGATCGAGGCCGGCATGATGGCGCTGGAACCCATTGCCTTCAATTTGCAGGAGACGGTGGACGCCGCCGTCACGTCGCTCGCGCTGCGGGCACACACACAGGGACTCGAACTCGCCGTGCGTCTTGCACCGGATGTGCCGGAGTGGATCACGGCCGACCCCGGTCGGATCCGGCAGGTGCTGATGAACCTGTTGGGGAACGCCGTCAAGTTCACGCTTTCGGGAGAGGTGGTGCTTTCGGTGGTCGCGTTGCCGGGCTCGCAGCTGCAGTTCACCGTGACCGACACCGGCATCGGGATTTCCGAGGCGAAGCAGCGCCTGGTCTTCGAGGCCTTCTCCCAGGCCGACGCATCGACCACCCGGCAGTACGGCGGGACCGGTCTGGGGCTCACCATTTCCACCCAGCTGGTAGGGTTGATGGGAGGCCGCATCTGGGTCGAAAGCGAAGCAGGGAAGGGGTCCCGCTTTCACTTTACCATCGGCTACGCCCCCGCCGTTGTCCCGGCTGAAGCTGCGCCGGGTCCGCCAGCCATCCTGCAGGGCATGCCGGTACTCATCGTGGACGATAACGCCACCAATCGGCTCATCCTCCGGGATACATTGGCCCGGTGGGGCATGCGTCCCGAGACCGCCGAGAGCGCCACGGCGGCCCTGGCAATCGTTGAACAGCGCAAAGTGGCTGGTCAGGCCTTCAGCCTCTTCCTGCTGGACGTCAACATGCCCGGCGTGGACGGCTTCACCCTGGCGACCCGGCTCCGACAGGTCCTCGGAACCTCGCAGGCGACCATCATGATGCTGACGTCGGCGACGCGGGTCACCGATATCGAGCGTTGTCAGGCGCTCGGCATCACCACGCACCTCTGCAAGCCGGTGCGTCGGAACGAACTCGAGCAGGCGATTCTGGCGGCCCTGAGCCACGGGCCAACCGTCGCGGCCCTGCCGGTTCGGTCCAGCCAGGCGCACCGCGCCATCCCTTCCGAGGCGGGTCCGCTGCGGATCCTCCTGGCCGAGGACAATCCAGTGAATCAGCGGGTCGCGATGGGATTCCTGACTCGGCAGGGGCATCGCGTCGACGTGGCGGAGAATGGCCGGATCGCCGTCGAGATGTGGAGCCGGGGACAGTACGACGCGATCCTCATGGACGTGCAGATGCCGGTGATGGGCGGGTTCGAGGCGACGCGGGCCATCCGGGAGATCGAGCGCACGCGGGGCGGCCGAATCCCCATCGCAGCCCTGACGGCCCATGCCATGCGGGGCGATCGTGATGCGTGCCTCGCCGAGGGCATGGATGACTATCTCACCAAGCCGATCCAGGCCGCGGAGTTGACCCGCGTCCTTCGCGGCATCTCCCCGTGTGAGCCGACACCAGAGCAGCCGGGCCCGGCGGGTCCGCTGGACGGAGATGAGGAACTCTACCGCGAGGCGGGCGGAGCGTTTCTTGAGAGTTACGCTGAGTGCATGAACCAGACCCGCACCGCGGTCACGGGCCGGTCGTGGCCGGAGCTCAAGCGGGCCGCCCACACCTGGAAGGGTTCGATCGGGTATTTCGGTGCGACGGTCGCGATGGAACTGGCCCGGCAGCTCGAAACCAGTGCGTCAAACCATGACGCCGACGGGTCGGAGGCCGTGTTCGCGATGCTCGAGCCGGCGCTCAATCGTCTGCGCACCAGTCTGGCAATCAAGTTGGAGAGTCATAACTAGCCGGGGCACCAGCTCCCCTCTACCATCTCCTCGCCAGCTCGCGCCGGTGACATCCCTCAGCCACGCCAAGCATGAGCAGCGTCAGGACCGCGTACCCCGCCCGGGTCCCCCACGTCGCGACCCCGTTCCAGCCGCCAAAATCGAGCGCCGGCACTCCGCCCCCATTCAGCACCAGGTAGAAGAACAGCAGGAAGACAGCCATGAACGCCTTCGGTGAATGGGTAAGCAGGCCGAATGCCGTCGCGGCCGCCGCCACGAACATCACCCCGATCGCGAGCGACACCGCCGCCGCGGGATGGGTGAGGCCGAGTCGCGCGGCAGGGGGAAGGATGAGGGCCATGCCGATCAACGCGCCGGCTGCGAACTTGATGGCGGCGTAGCTGGAGCGGATCCGGGGCGCGCTGAACAGCATCGACTGGGTCCCGTTGGCACGATCCCGCGTCGACAGATCCGCCAGCAGCGCACCGATTCCGGCGACGAGCAGGGGCAACAGGAGATGCATCGCCTTCGGCTCGGCCGCCACGATCGTGCCGATGCTCAGGCCGGCAAGCACCAGCAAGCCGACGGGGCGCAGCGCGACCGTGAGGTTCGCTTCGACCAGGACGGGCCGCAGCGCGTTGGGCGCCGCGAGCGTCAACCGGCTGAGCCCCGTCGTCAGGTGCCCGGTGGCGGGCCGGAGGAGATGGTCCAGACGGCCGAGCAGTCCCGCACTCGCCGGGCGGGGCCCGACGCGGACGCGCGCCGGATCGAAGCGATGGAAGCCCAGCCACGCGAGCAGAAGGAACGGCAGCGCCACCAGCATCGCCCCGAGTCTCGGCAGGAGGAAGCCGATGGACCAGGGAATGGCCGGCAGCACCCAGGTCGGTTGCGCCGGATCGAAGTTGACCATCCCCATGCTGATCTGGGTGCTGCCGGTACCGGCGCGCACCACCTGGAGGGCAAACCCGATTCCCGGGATGTCGAGCCAGCCCAATACGCCACCACCCTGGGACATCGCCCCCGAGGCGAGCATGAATGCCCACAATACGACGTAGAGGAGGTCGCCGGCCCGTCCCGCCAGCACCGGCAGGCACTCGAAGCAGAGCGCGATCGCCGCGATCACCAGCACCACTGGGCCCAGGGTGACGAGGTAGATCGCGAGATACGTGAGGGGCTCCAGTGCCGCCTCGCCCCGCAGGAAATGCATCAGCAGGATGTTGACAAGGTAGATGCCGACCACCGTGGCGAGGTACCCGGAGGCGCCGAGAAATTTCCCGACCAGATAGTCTGCGGAGGCCACTGGTGCGGCGGCGATGATCGGTCCGGTCCGGGCCAGCAGGTCGCGCCGGATCCCGTTGCTCGTGAGATAGAACCCGGCGAAGCTGAGCAGCATCGACGCCAGCGTCGCAGTAACCAGCGCGATCGTCGTGGAGCTGTACTGCGCTCGGGCATCGCCCAAAACCAGCAGCGCGCGGCCGCTCGCCGGATCGGGGATGATCGAATAGGCCAGGCCGCAGAGAATGGCGAGGGTCCACAACGTGGCGGGACGCCGCAGGCGCAGGCGGATGTCGGTCCTTGCAATCACACCGAGTCGTCGCAACCGTGCCGTTGCCATGTCCGCCCGTTCCCTGAGTGGTGTCGTACAACGCCGCCGAACGGCGGGGTGACCGTCGGTCGTCCGGGTGACGTCGCCGCCCGGCGGGGGGAGATATCGAAGTTGCTCCCGATCGTCCAGTCCGCATCTGGGCCTTCGGCGCGCAGGTCACCCGTCGCCCCGCCATCCCATGCTTTTGATCTAGCCACCGTTTCATCCCCACGGACGATGGCAGCCCGGTGGGTGCCATCTGATCTTTACCGTCTATCCGTCGGCGTGGCCGCGCCGGAACGGAGGAAAAGCTCAGGTCTGCGAGGGAGCATCGCATCGTGAGAGTCAGGACGAAGGCCCCGCGGCGGAGTCACCGATTCCGCTGGGCGCCACCGATCATACTTGGTTGGCTCGCGGCTGGCGCCTGCGGCGGCGACTCGCTGATCCTTCCGCAGGATGGAACACCAGCCGCGCTGGTGATTCTGGGCGGTGATGGGCAGGCCGATACCGTCGGCCGGGTGCTGCGGGATTCGCTTGTGGTTCGCATTACCGACCCGGGAAACCGCCCGATCCAGCACCAGGCGGTGCACTTCCTCGAGCCGTCGGGCCCGACAGGTGCGCGCGTCATTCCCGACACGGCCCAGACCGACATCGATGGCCGGGCGACGGTGCGCTGGGTACTGGGGACGGTGGCGGGGCCGCAACGGATTCGGGCGGCGGTCGACGCGCCCGGCGGCGAGCTCACCGTCGATTTCAACGCCGCGGGGATCGTCGCCGCACCGGACACCATTCTCGCGGTCTCCGGCGACTCCCAGGGAGGAGTGGTGGGGAGTGCCCTGGGCCAGCTCCTCGTGGCCACAGTGACCGACCGCTATGGCAACCCGGTCAGCGGCATCAGGACGACATGGGCGGTCACCGGCGGGGGCAGCGTGAGCCCGACGGCCACTATCAGCGGAAGCAACGGGCAGGTCGCCGTGCGGCGGACGCTCGGCGCATCCCCAGGCGAGCAGCGGGCAGTCGTCACGGCGACAGGCCTCAAGGGGTCGCCGGTGGTTTTTGTTCAGCAGTCAATCCAGGGGCAGCCCGCAAATCTGATCGCGGAGTCGGGCAACGATCAAAGTGGTCTCCCGAGTACGCCACTCAGCCGCCCGCTGGTGGTCCGTCTGGTCGACGCCATGGGGAACGGTCTGGCGGGGCAGGCCGTGGCCTGGCCGGTCGCCACCGGCGGAGGGACGGTCGTGCCGGCGAGCGGGACGACCGATGCCACGGGTCACGCTTCGGGAACCTGGACCCTCGGACCGATTGCCGGTACGAACGTGGTGGTCGCGGGCAGCAGCGGTCTCACGACGACATTCACGGCGACCAGCAGCCCCACCCAACCTGCCACGATCGCCGCCACCTCTCCAACTTCCTGGAGCGGCACCACCGGCACCCCCGCGAGTCCGGCGCCATCGGTGCGCATCACCGATGCCCAGGGCCATCCGGTCATCGGTGTCGTCGTGACCTTCCAGGTGACGCGAGGCGGCGGCAGCGTGGTACCCGTGACCGCCCCCACCGATGTGAACGGCAGCGCCACGCCGGCCCTCTGGATGCTGGGCCTCGCGGTCGGGCCGAACACCCTGAGCGTTTCAGCGTCGGGTGCGAATGGAGCACTGAGTGGGAGTCCAGTGCTGTTCACTGTGGCCGCGGCGGCCGGGCCGATGAATCGCCTGACCATAGTCGGCCAGCCGTCGCCGTCCGGTGTGACCGGTGTCCCGTTGGCGCGGGTCCCCGTGGTGCAGTTGCAGGACGTGAACGGCAATGATGTGGGCGGCAGCGGTGTGGTCGTCACGGCGACGCTCGCCGGCAGTCCGCCTGGCGCCAGCCTCGCATCGGCGACAGCGAGCACCGACGCCGGCGGGACCGCGACCTTTGCCGGTCTGACGCTCACCGGACCGGCTGCGACGTATACGCTGTTGTTCACCAGCGTCCCGTCGCTGAGCGGAGCGACATCAAGCGGTATCACCCTCTCGGGAATGACGCAGGGCATCACCATGCTGGTTCAGCCATCCGCCAGCGTCGCCAATGGCGCGGTATGGCAGGTTCAGCCCGCTGTGCTGGTTGCGGATCAGAACGGATTCCCGGTCCAGGGGGCCAGCGTCAGCGCGGCGGTCGTATCGGGCGCTGCAACGCTGGGAGGGCAGACGGTGATCAGCACCAGCATCCTTGGGGTTGCCGTCTTCAGCAATCTCTCGCTCACCGGCACGACGGGCAGCTACACGCTGCGACTTTCCACCGGTACTGCTTCGACGGTGACCACGGTCATCGGGCTGACGCCCGGTCCGGCCACCGCATCTCAGAGCACCGCCGTCGTCCCGAGCAAGGGGAAGACCCGTCGCCAGACGGCCATCACGGTGCAGACCAGGGATCAATCCGGCAACGGCCTCACCGCCGGAGGACACACGGTCACGATCTCGGTGACCGGGGCGAACCGGGTGAATGGATTCACCGCGCCGGACAATGGCGACGGGAGCTATACGACCGGGTACACGCCGACCCGGAAAGGGAACGACTTCGTCACGATCACCCTCGACGGCACTCCGATCGCCGGCAGCCCCTATCTCAGCGATGTGAAATAGCCGCGGTGCCCGGTGGGCTGACCGGGCTACGCACCCTGCATCAGGTTCACGAACGCATCCTCGAGGTCCGGTTCCACCGCCACTCCGCCATCGAACGGCGCCGCGGCGGCGACAACGCGAACCGTCACGCCGTCGAAGCGCCGCACCGCGCGGGTCACCTTGAGCCCCGGTCGGATCCGCTCAAACTCCGCACCGGGGATGGTCGCCTCCCACACCCGGCCGCGGGCGCCGGCGAGTAGAACCTCGGGCGGGCCGCAGGTCACCAGCTTGCCCTGACGCATCACCGCAATTGTCTCGGCGAGCGATTCGACATCGGACACGATATGCGTCGACAGGATGACGAGCTTGCCGGCGCCCAGGTCCGAGAGCAAGTGCCGGAAGCGTACCCGTTCTTCCGGGTCGAGCCCCGCGGTGGGTTCGTCCACGATCAGGAGATCGGGGTCGTTCAGGAGGGCCTGGGCGATCCCCAACCGCTGCCGCATGCCACCGGAAAAGGTTGCGGCCTGCCGGTCGGCCACGTGGTGCAGGTTGACCAGCTCGAGCAGCTCCTCGATGCGCCCCCGTCGAGTGACGCCTTTCAGGCCGGCGAAGTACTGGAGGAATTCGCGCGCCGTGAGAGTGTCGTAGACGCCGAAGTCCTGTGGCAGGTAGCCGAGCCGTTCACGCAGCACCTCCGGCTCCCGGTGCAGGTCATGGCCGCGAAACATCAGGGTGCCGCTGGTCGGCCGGGTAATCGTCGCGATGAGCTGCATCAGTGTTGTCTTGCCCGCACCGTTGGGGCCGAGCAGCCCGACCACGCCGTGCGCCAGCTCGAGCGACACCTGGTCCACCGCCGTAACCCCCGAGCGAAACCGCTTCGTGACGTCCCGCAGACTCAACATGACTGGCTCCCATGATGCCGGTATGAGTACCCGCACGAAGCTCGTCGGATTGGGGAATTCAGGGAAGACTCCGGCGCGAGTTCATGAACCCGGCCGTCGCCCGATGCCACGTCGGTCGTCTGGTGGCGCAACGTGACGGAACTCACCTCGGACGCTCACGGGTGGCGGGTGCGCGGGACTCCGAATTAAGTTCGTCCCATGATGCACTCTCCCCGTCGCCGCATTTCCCTGCAGGTCGGTTTGACGATCATATGGCTGGGCCTGGCCTGCGCCTCCGGGGAAACCGGTTCCCAGCAGCCGGGTCCGCCGGCCAGTGTCCTGGTGACTCCGGCGCTGGATACCATCTTTGCCGCATCGTCGACCCAGCTGCTGGCCGTCGCACGTGATACGGCAGACTTGGTGGTACCCGGTGCCAGCTTCACCTGGAGTTCCAGCGCCAACGGGATTGCCACCGTTTCGGTCACCGGCCAGGTGACGGCCGTCGCCGCGGGAACGGCGATCATCACAGCCGACGCCGGCACGGCGGCGGGGAATGCGACGGTTGTGGTACAGGCAGCGGCGCCGGGGACCGTCATTGTCTCCCCTTCCGGCGCCGCCGTCGCGACGGGGCGCATGATTCTGCTGTCCGCCATCGCGCTGGACAGCGCGGGCGTTCCGGTGCCCAACGCGTCCTTCACCTGGAGCAGTGGCAGCACCTCGATTGCCACGGTCCGGCACGGCGGATTCGTCACCGGCGTTGCGGTCGGGACCACGAGCATCACGGCGTCGTCTGCCGGCAACAGCGGGAGCCGGACTGTCTCGGTGCAAGCTTCCCTGACGCGCGCCGACTCCGTCCCCGTCCCCCTGATCGACCTCGGCACATCCACGTATCAGGGCTTCGTCGGGAACCTGTATCCCGGTGGCAACACGCCGCCTGCGGCCCATGCCGCGGCGGGGAATGCCTTCGCGCAGGGGGTTGTCCCGCTCGACGCCAGCGGGCAGCCCAGCGGGTCGGGGAAGTATGTGCTCCTCTCCATCGGCTTCAGCAATACGACTCAGGAGTGGTGCGCCGTCGCCGCCGACCAGGGCTGCAATAGCTGGAGCTTCATGGGCGAGGCCTTGGCCGATGCCGCCGTGAAGAGCACGGGGTTGGTGATTCTCGACGGCGCGAAGGCCAGCCAGACCGCGCCATCCTGGATTCTTTCCAGCGGTGCGGAATACAACCGGGTGCGCGACAGCATCCTCGCCCCGGCTGGAGTGACGGAGAAGCAGGTGCAGGTGATCTGGACCGAGATCGCGAACGCGCACCCCGCGGTTTCCCTGCCGGCCACCGGCGCCGATGCCCTCAAACTCGAAGGGCAGGCGGGACAGATGGTGCGGGCGTTCCGTATCCGCTATCCCAATCTGAAGCTGGTGTTCTTTTCGACCCGGAATTACGGTGGTTATGACAATGTCGGGTTGAATCCCGAACCGTATGCGTTCGAGAATGGCTTCGCCATCAAGTGGCTGATCGAGGCCCAGCTCCGCCAGATCGCCTCGGGTGGCACACAGGTGGATCCCGTCGCCGGCAACCTCGACTACTCCACCGGCGTGGCGCCGTGGGTGGGGTGGGGTCCCTATCTCTGGGCCCGCGGGACGACGCCGAATGGCGCCGGCCTCTTGTGGCTGCGTTCCGACTTCGAGGCCGATGGCATCCATCCCTCGACCACTGGCGAGACCAAGGTGGCCGGCGTGCTGCTCAATTTCTTCAAAACCAGCCCGCAGACGAAATGCTGGTTCCTGATCAGCGGTACCTGTCCCTGATCCCTCCACGAGGTTGTATGCCCTTCCTGTCCGGCTCCATGCCGCTGGCTCTGCCCTTGCTCGTGCTGCTCGCGGTGCCGAGCCCCGCTGCTGCCCAGCAACCGGCCGCCCGGCCGAATCGCACCGGGGTCGCGACCACGCAGACCTGTCCCCAGGTCCACACTGCGCTGATGACTCGTCCGCGGGGTCGAGCGACCCGGGGTGCCGCCGTGGAAGGCATCACGGAGTACACCCTGCCCAACGGTCTGCGGGTGCTGCTGTTCCCCGATCCGTCCAAGCCGACCGCGACGGTGAACATCACCTACCTGGTGGGTTCCCGTCATGAGGGCTACGGCGAGACGGGGATGGCCCATCTCCTGGAGCACATGGTGTTCAAGGGCACGCCGTGCCACGAGAACATCCCGCAGGAACTGACTGAGCACGGTGCCCGTCCCAATGGCACCACGTGGCTCGATCGCACCAACTACTTCGAGACCTTCAGTGCCACCGATGCCAACCTGACCTGGGCGCTGGATCTCGAGTCCGACCGGATGCGCAACAGCTATATCGCGCGCTCCGACCTGGAGACCGAGTTCTCCGTCGTGCGCAACGAGTTCGAGTCGGGAGAGAACGATCCCTTCGGCGTGCTGGAGGAGCGGGTCCTCAACGTCGCGTTCCTCTGGCACAACTACGGCAAGTCCACCATCGGAGCGCGTTCCGACATCGAGCAGGTGCCGATCGAACGGCTGCAGGCCTTCTATCACAAGTATTACCAGCCCGACAACGCGGTGCTGGTGGTGGCCGGAAAGTTCGATGAGGCGAAGACATTACGGATGATCGAGGACAAATTCGGCCGGATGCCGCGACCGGTGCGGACCGGCGCGATGAAGATCTGGCCGACCTACACCGCTGAGCCGACGCAGGATGGGGAACGGAGCGTGACGCTGCGCCGGGTCGGCGACGTGCAGGTGACGATGGCGGTCTATCACGTCCCTGCCGGCTCGAGTGAGGATTACGCCGCGGTCCAGGTACTCAGTCAGCTGCTGGGCGACCAGCCCTCGGGCCGGCTCTACCAGGCGCTGGTCGCCACCAAGCTCGCGGCCAGTGTCGGGACGGAGGACTACCAGCTGAAGGAGCCTGGCGTCCTGGTGGCGTTCGCACAGGTCCGCAAGGAATCGTCACTCGACAGCGCCAATGCCGCCCTGCGATCCGCCCTGGCCGAGGTCGTGAGTCGCCCGCCGACGGAGGAGGAAGTCAACCGGGCCAGGACCTCGCTCATCAAGAACATCGAGCTGCTGTTAAGCCGGTCGGACCGGGTCGGGCTCGACCTGAGCGAATGGGCCGCCAGCGGCGACTGGCGCCTGCTCTTCGTGCACCGCGATCGACTGAAAATGGTGACCGCCGCCGACGTCGCCCGGGTCGCGGCCGCCTACCTCAAGCCGGCGAATGTCACCTACGGAACGTTCATTCCCACCGACAATCCGCAGCGCGCGGAGATTCCGCCGGCGCCTGACGTCGCCGCGATCGTCAAGGACTACCGCGGGGACACCGCCCTGGCCCAGGGTGAGGCCTTCGATCCGTCGCCGGACAATATCGACAGCCGGACCCAGTGGACGGCCTTGCCCTCCGGCCTCAAGCTCGCGCTGTTAGCCAAGCGCACCCGCGGTCAGACGGTGAATCTGCGACTGGTCCTGCGCTTCGGCTCGCTGGCCACGCTCACCAACAAATCGGTCAGCGCCGACCTTGCGGCGGATATGCTGATGCGGGGGACGCGGAACAGGACCCGCCAGCAGATTCAGGATGAGTTCGACCGGCTCAAGGCGCGCGTCAGCCTCTTTGGCTCTGCCACGAGCGCGCAGGCGACCATCGAAACCACCCGCCCCAATCTCATTCCGGCGCTGCGCCTCCTCGGCGAGGTGCTGCGCGAACCGGTATTCGATGCCAGGGAATTCGACGCGCTGCGGCAGGAGAACCTGGCCGCGCTCGAGGAGCAGCGCGCCGAGCCGACGACGCAGGGCTCACGCGCGTTCGGGCGTTACCTGAATCCCTTTCCAAAGGGCGATCCGCGCTACACGGCCACGGTCGACGAAGATGTGGCCGACTACACCGCGACGACCCTCGAGGACGCGCGCCGGTTCTACGCCGAGTTCTATGGGGCCAGCAATGGTGAGCTCTCCGCGGTGGGCGACTTCGATCCCGCGGAACTCACCCAGGCCATCACCACCATCTTTGGCGACTGGAAGAGCCCGCAATCGTTCACCCGCGTGCCCCGTGAACTCAAGGCGGTGGCGCCGACCACCATCTCGCTGGAGACGCCGGACAAGGCCAACGCCTTCTTCCTGGCCGGTCTGACGATGCCAGTGCAGGATACCGATCCTGACTACCCCGCACTGGTGCTGGGCAACTACCTGCTCGGTGGGGGTTTCCTGAATTCCCGGCTCGCGGTCCGGATCCGCCAGAAGGAAGGAATCAGCTACGGCGTAGGTTCCTCGGTCAACGCGGCAGCACTCGACCGGGTCGGCAGCTTTACGACCTTCGCGATCTACGCCCCGGAAAATGCCACCCGGCTCGAGGCCGCTTTCCGGGAGGAGCTCGACCGGGCGCTCCATGACGGGTTCACGGCGGAGGAAGTGCAGGCCGCCCGGGATGGCTGGCTCCAGTCGCAGCAGGTGACGCGGGCCCAGGACGCCTCGCTCTCGACGCTGCTCGGCAACGGGCTCTTTCTTGGCCGGACACTAACCTTCGACAAAGCGTTCGAGGCCCGGGTGGCCGCGTTGACTCCGGCAACGATCAACGCGGCGATGCAGAAGTACATTGACCCCGCAAAGCTCGTCATCGTCAAGGCGGGCGACTTCGCCAAGGGGGCGCCGGCAACGCCCAAGCCGTAGGCAGGGCGGGGGAGGGCGTTGGCCATCTTTCCCTCCCCCCGCCCAGCCCTGTACCTTTTCTTCCATGTCCGCGAGCACTTTCTATTACAAGCTGACCGACGGGATCCGGGTGACGGTCCGGCCGGTGTTTCTGCCGGAGCGATCGCACATCGTCAAGCAGCAGTATGTCTTCGCCTACTTTGTCCGGATCGAGAATATCGGCTCGGAGCCGGCCCAGTTGCGCTCCCGGCGCTGGCTGATCCATGACTCGATCGGCGAGGAGACGGTCGTGGAGGGCGAGGGCGTGGTGGGTGAGCAGCCCCTGCTCGCCCGCGGACAAGTGCACGAGTATCAGAGCTTCTGTGTGCTCAAGTCGCCGGGGGGATGGATGGAGGGTCAGTATTTCTTCCAGCGCCCTGATGGCGTCACCTTTCCCGCCGAAATTCCCCGCTTCCACCTGGCAGCGGACGAATCTGCCGAACCACAGCACTGAGATGACCCTCGTGGCCCGAGTGGATGCCGTGCTTCGGGCGCGGCGGCTCGGACCAGGCCCCCTCCTGGTCGCGGTCTCAGGTGGTGCGGATTCGATGGCGCTGCTGGACCTCCTGCAGCGCGCTCCCTCACTCGCTGAGTGTTCGCTCATCGTGGCGCATGTCGACCACGGCATTCATCCCGCGAGCGCCGAGGTGGCCGGGCAGGTCCGGCTCGCGGCGCATGCGGCTCACCTGCCGTTCCTTTCGACGGCCCTCCGCCTCGGCCCAGATGCCAGCGAGACCGCGGCCCGGCGGGCTCGACTGGGGTGGTTGCGGGCCGCTGCCGCGGAGGCGGGTGCGCGGTGGATCGTGCTGGCCCACCATGCGGACGACCAGCACGAGACCACGCTGATGCGTTTCCTGCGCGGCTCCGGGCCGGCCGGGTTGAGCGGTATGCGGACGCAGGAGGGGATGCTGCTTCGCCCCCTCCTCGGGATTTCCCGCTCGACCCTTCGGCGCTACGCCACCTCGCGCGGCCTGGCCTGGTGGGACGATCCAGCCAACACCGATCCCCGGCATCTTCGCTCGTGGTTGCGGCAGGTCGCGTTGCCCGTGCTCCGGGACCGGTTGCCGGATTTGCCGGCGCGACTGGAGCAGGGCAGACGCCAGGCGGCCGGTGATCGGCGAGCCTGGAATGCCGCGCTCCGCTCGTGGCCCGGTCTCGCGCTCCGTGACCCGCAAGACTTTTCGGTAGACTGGTCGGTGCTGCGGGAGATGCCGTCGCCGCTGGCGTTGGCGCTGGTCCAAGCGCTCGCGCGCAGTGCCGGTGGCCCGGCGGGGCCGGTGAGAATCCGGCGGGCCCTGCAGAGTCTTTCCTCTGCCCAGAGCGGGGCGAGCGCGGATCTGGGGCAAGGCTGGCGCGCGGAGCTCTCCTTCGGCCGCTTCACGATCATGCCGCCGCCACGCCTCGCGCCCCCGGTGCTCCCGAGTCCCGGCGGGGCCGAAACTGCGATCCACGCCGGCGTCGGCCAAACCCGTTGGGGTGGTTGGCGCGTACGCTGGACGACCGAGCCGGCCCCGCTGGTGCAACCGCGCGACGGTCACACCGCATGGTTCATCACCGCAGCACTGTCCCTCCGGGCCTGGCGACCCGGGGATCGGTTGGCACCGCTCGGCGGCAGAGGGCAACGGCTGGCGGTGCGCTGCTTTCAGGAGGCGAAAGTGCCCCGGAGTTTTCGCCTCGCGTGGCCCATGATCGAGGGCGAAGGCACGCTGGCATGGATTCCCGGCGTCTGCCGGTCGGACCGACTGGTGCCCCGCGCCGGCGAGGTCGCCCTGAGGATTGATGTCGATCCCCCGGTCTGAGCCCCGGGCCGGCGGACGGTCCATTCGCTCGGTCGTGTTCGAAGCGGACGACATCGCGCGGCGGGTGGCGGAACTCGGGCAGGAAATCACCCAGGCCTATCCCGATGGGGAGCTGGTGCTGATCGGCCTGCTCAAGGGAAGCTTTATCTTTCTGGCCGACCTGGTCCGCGCCATCACCCGGCCGGTACAGATCGATTTCCTGGTGGCGAGCTCCTATGGGACCGCGACGGTGTCCAGCGGCGAGGTCCGGCTGCTCTACGAACCCTCGGCCGCCCTCACCGGAAAGCATATCGTGCTCGTTGAGGATATAATTGATAGTGGCCGTACCCTGGAGGCTCTGCGGGAACGTCTTCGGTCCCGTGCACCATTGAGCCTCGCGATCTGCGCCTTGCTGGACAAGCGTATCGCACCCCCGATTCCGGAAGTCCGGTTCGTGGGCTTTCAGGCCCCATCGCTGTTTCTGGTGGGTTACGGTCTGGATCACGCGGAGGAACTCCGGCACCTCCCGTACATCGCGGAACTAGGCTGAATGGCTGAACGCATGCCCCCATCGCCCCGCCCCGACTGGCGGAGCTTGAGCAAGAACCTCGCATTGTGGCTGCTGGTCGCCCTCGTGGCGATGGCGCTGTTCCAGTTGATGAACAGTCAGCGGAGCACGGTGCAGGAATTCACGTATACCGCTTTCAAGCAGCAGCTCGCGGCGGGCAACGTGAAGAATGTCACCGTCTACGACGGGAAACAGCTTGAAGGGGAGTTTGTCGCCCCGATCACGCAGGAGAATCGCAAGGCGAAGAACTTTGTCGTGCTCCTGCCGATCAGCAACAGCGAGACGTTTCTGAAGGACCTGGAACAGGCCGGGGTCCCGATTTCGGCCAAGGAGCCGAAGATGGGCGTGGCCAACTTCCTCGTGGCCGCGCTGCCGTGGATCGTGATCATCGGCCTGTGGGTCTTCCTGCTGCGTCAGCTCCAGGCCGGCGGAAGCCGGGCCTTTTCCTTCGGGAAGAGCAAGGCCAAGCTGCTGTCGGGCGACACGCCGAAGATCACCTTCGCCGATGTCGCGGGTGCCGATGAGGCCAAAGTCGAGCTGCAGGAAATCATCGAATTCCTGAAGGATCCGCAGAAGTTCACCCGCCTCGGCGGGCGGCTGCCGAAGGGCGCGCTGCTGGTCGGGCCGCCCGGCACCGGCAAGACGCTCCTGGCCAAGGCCGTGGCCGGCGAAGCTGGGCGCCCCTTCTTCTCGATGTCCGGTTCGGACTTCGTCGAGATGTTTGTCGGCGTTGGCGCCAGCCGGGTGCGTGATCTCTTCGAGCAGGGCAAGGCGCACGCCCCGTGCATCATCTTCATCGACGAAATCGATGCGGTCGGCCGGCATCGCGGCGCCGGCCTCGGGGGCGGTCACGATGAACGGGAACAGACCCTGAATCAGCTCCTCGTGGAGATGGACGGCTTCGAATCCAACGACGGCGTCATCCTGATCGCCGCCACCAATCGTCCCGATGTCCTGGATCCGGCGCTGCTGCGGCCGGGCCGCTTCGACCGGCAGATCGTCGTCGATGCGCCGGACCTCAAGGGTCGCGAGGGCATTCTGCGGGTGCACACCCGCAAGATTCCCCTGGCCGCCGACGTCGTGCTCGAGACCATCGCGCGGGGGTCGCCGGGCATGGCGGGCGCCGATCTGGCCAATCTGGTCAACGAGGCAGCGCTGCTCGCGGCGCGACGGAACAAGAGTCTTGTGGAGATGCAGGATTTCGAGGATGCCAAGGACAAGGTCATGCTCGGCGTCGAGCGGAAGAGTCTGGTGCTCTCCGAGGATGAGCGCCGCCTGACGGCGTTCCACGAGGCGGGGCATACCGTCGTGTCGATGAAGACCGTCGGCAGTGACCCGATCCACAAGGTCACGATCATTCCACGGGGCCGGGCGCTTGGCCTGATGCTGTCGCTGCCTGACAAGGATCGCTACGGCCAGACCAAGGAGTTCCTGATCGGGCGGCTGGCCATTGCCTTCGGTGGTCGCATGGCGGAGGAGCTGGTGTTCGGCAAGGATAAGATCACCACCGGGGCCGGCAGCGACATCGAGCAGGCCACGGCGATCGCCCGCCGCATGGTGACGCAGTTCGGCATGAGCGACAAGGTCGGCATGATGGCGGTCGGCGAACGGGAGCACGAAGTCTTTCTGGGTCGCGAATTTGGCAACCGGCGGGAAGTCTCGGAGCGGACGGCCGAGCTGGTGGACGATGAAGTGAAGCGGCTCATCGACGAGGCGTATGAAAAGGCCCGGCGCATTCTCACCGAGGAGCGGGACCTGCTCGAGCGGATCGCTCTGGCGCTGCTCGAGCGGGAGACGCTGGACCGTGCCGACATCGACCTCATGGCGGCCGGCAAGGAACTGCCGCCGTCGCGGCCATCGCTGCCTCCGGCACCGACGATCACGCCTCTGGTCGTGAAACCGGATCCGGCGCCCCAGCGGACTCCCATCCTTGGTGCACCGCCCGCCGAGCCTATGGGCGCGTGATCGCCCGTACCCTCGGGGCCCACTCTCCCCGCGCGGTACGCGATGCGTTGCGGGGCAAGGGGTGGGACGAGGTCAGGTCGGAGGCGGCAGCTGAGGGCATGGCTTCGCTGGCCGTCGAACTCTCCGGGCTCGACGCCGATGTGATCGAAGCGCTGGTCCGGCATGGGGGATCCCTCGGGCTCGATATCCTGACCGGGAGCGACTGGGCCGTGGTTGGCGGCACCGAAGCGAGACTCGGTGCGCTGGCACGGCCCTGGGTCGTTCCTGCACCCCTCGCCGAGCTGGCCAGCGCACTGGGCCAGGTGCTGACGCCGGAGCAGCCTCGCCACTGGGTAACCGCCCGCGGCACGATCCAGTGTGATCGACCGCTCATCGTCGGGATTCTCAACATCACTCCCGATTCCTTCAGCGACGGCGGCCAGTTCCTCGGTACGGACGCCGCGATCGCGCAGGCGGATCGCCTGGTGGCCGACGGCGCCGATATCCTCGACGTCGGGGGTGAGAGCACCCGTCCGGGCAGCGTGTCGGTTCCAGAAGCGGAGGAACGGCAGCGCATCCTGCCGGTGGTCACGGCGCTGGAGCGGCGGCATCCCGGCACACCAATCTCGGTGGACACCGTCAAGTCCACGGTGGCCCAGGCGGCCCTCGGGGTCGGTGCCGCGATCATCAACGATGTGTCCGCGCTGCGGCTTGATCCCGACATGGGTCCGGTCGTGGCCGAGGGGCGGGCCGGAGTCATTCTCATGCATTCACGCGGTACCGTGAGCACGATGGCCCGGCTCGACCACGCGGAATATGCGCCGGATGTTGTCGTTGCGGTGCGTGATGAACTGAAGGATGCCATCGAGCAGGCGCTGACGGCGGGGATCGGTGCGGATCACGTCGCGGTGGATCCGGGCTTCGGCTTCGCCAAGACGGCGGAGCAGAACCTGCTCCTGCTCGATCAACTTGCCGCCCTGCGCGTTCTGGCCCATCCCATTCTTGTCGGGCCTTCGCGCAAGCGATTTCTTGGCAGGGCCACCGGTCGCGATGTCGGTGCCCGTGATGCCGCCACGGCGGCGGCGTGCGTCCTGGCGTACGAACGGGGTGCGCGGCTCTTCCGGGTGCATAACGTCGCGCTGGTGCGCGATGCGCTGGCGGTCGCCCACGCGGTGCGGGGAATGACGTAGGAAACAGCTGTATCCCCGGGCCGCACCAAACCCCTGTCCGAATCGAACGCATGACCCGTCGTCCGCCCTATGCCTACGCCGCCCTCGCGACGCTGCTCGTCCTCGCGGGCTATGTCGTGACCCTGGCGCCCACGGTGACCTTCTGGGACGCGGGGGAGTTCATCGCCGCCGCCCGGAACCTCGGGATCCCGCATCCGCCGGGCACGCCGCTCTTCCTGCTGATGGCGCATGTCTGGGGCGAGCTGGTGCCGCTGAAGGAGTATGCCCAGCGGCTCAACCTGCTCAGCGCGACCATGAGCGCGGTCGGCGCGGGCTGTTTTTTTCTTGTCGCGCATGACACGCTGAGCCGGGCGACGGCGGACCTCGCCACCTCGACGGGGCGTCTCCTCAGCGTCGGTGGCGGCCTCGCCGCCGTGCTGATCGCCGGGTTCAGCTTCACCACCTGGCAGAACAGCAACGAGACCGAGGTGTACGCCCTCGCCACCTGCACGATCGCCGCGATGTCGTGGCTCTGCCTGGTGTGGCGCGATGCGCGCGGGACGTCACGGGCGGCCCACACGCTGCTCCTCATTCTGTACTTCGCCGGGCTGTCGATCGGGAACCACCTGCTGGCGCTGCTCGCCGGGCCGGCGGTGGTGGCTTTCCTGTTGGCGACGCTGCACGAGTCGCCCGCGGCGACGCCGGCCGACCGCGGCGTCGAATGGGCCCAGGCGCTGGTGGTCGGCGGGACCTGGGCGCTGCTGATCGGCACCGGGCTCGGCAGCACTGTTCTCGCCACACTGGGCGCGCTCTGTTTCCTCGCCGCGGCGACCGTCGCGTGGAGGGCCGGGAGCCTGCCATTCGCGCTGGTGGCCCTGGCCGTCTCGATGATCGGCGTCACGACCTACCTTTTCCTCTATATCCGCGCGGGCCAGCATCCCGTCCTCAACGAGGCGCAGCCGGATAACTGGAAGGCGCTCCTGGCCGTCATCCGCCGGGAGCAGTATCCGATCCGCACGCCGCTCGATGACCCTACCGTGCCGCATGGCCCCGACAACCCGGGGCGCAGCCTCCGGATCATCGGGCTGCAACTGGTCAACTATTTCCAGTACTTCGACTGGCAGTGGGCCAACAGCGTCACCAAGACCATCACCGTTGGTGCCCGCGAAATCCCGCTGCGCATCCTCTCGACCATTCTCTTCGCCACCCTTGGCGTCCGCGGCTTCCTGCTCCAGCGCCACACCAGCCGACCCACCTGGTGGCTGTTGTTCATGCTCTGGCTGGTGACCGGGCTCGGACTGATGGCCTACATGAACTTCAAGCCCGGGTTCAGCCTGGCCTACGACCTCTATCCCGAGGCCGGCGACCACGAGGTCCGCGACCGCGACTACTTCTTCGTGGTGAGTTACGCCGTCTGGGGGCTCTGGGCGGGGATGGGACTGGTATCGCTGGCACGGAGCGCCCTGGAGCGCTGGGCCATCCGGCCAGTCCTCCTTGCCATTCCCATTGGCCTCGTCGCGGTCGTGCCATTCCTCGGCAACTTCACTGCGGCCGGCAGGCGTGATGGTCCCGATGCGAGGCTCGCCGCCGATTTCGCCTACAATCTCCTGAATTCTGTCCCGCCCTACGGCATCCTCTTCACCTACGGCGACAACGACACCTTTCCCCTCTGGTGGGCGCAGGAGGTGAATGGCGTCCGCCGGGATGTGCTGGTGGTCTGTCTCGCCTTGACCGAGACGGACTGGTACAAGCGGCAGTTGCGCGAGGCGCCGGTGCGCCCGTTCGACGAAGCCAGCGCACCAGCGATCTGGCAGGGCCTGCATCCGGTCGCCCCCGACTGGCACGCGCACTCGATGACCGACGCGCAGATCGCCGCGGCCCAGCCGACGCTGCTGAGTCAGGACATCCCCGTCATGATCGGCCCGATCCGTCACGTCCTTGCGCGCAACACGCCGCTCTACAGCCGGGACTTTGCGGTCCTGCGAATCCTGCAGGACAACCTCGGCCGCCGGCCGGTGGCGTGGTCGCTGACCACCGGCGGGGATTTCTACGGCCTCGACAAGTACATCAAGCAGCAGGGCTACGCGATGGTGCTGCAGCCAACTCCGGTGGACACCACGCTGCCGACGATCGACACCCGCCGCCTGCTCGGTGAGGCCCTCGATGTGCCCATGACCGAGCGACTGGCCTGGGAGACGTACCGCTATTCCAGGCTGCCGGAACGAGGCAAGGGAACGCTGGAACCTACGGCCGAAGGTGTCTCACGCAACATGGCGTTGCCGTTCCTGCAGCTCGGCATTGCCTATGAGGCCCGTGGCGACCGGGAGGCGGCCATCAAGAATCTGACCCGGGCCGGCGTCATTTCGCCGAGACCGGAGTTGCAGCGGGCGCTGCTGAACTTGCTGACGGATCAGGACAGCCCAACCGCGGTTCCCAAACCATAAATCCGATCCCCGCTCGGGCCGACCGCAGGTCGGCCCCGAGGGGGCAATCCCCTAGCCGGCTGATCGCCCATTCGCCTTATCGCCGAATCGTCTCCCCTCCCACCTTTCCCCAACTCCTACTCCGGCCTACATTTACCCCTATGCTGTACCCGGGACTTGCTGAACGCACGGCCGAGGTCCGCGCACGGATCGCCGAGCGGCAGGCGAGGGGCGGGTGGAGCCATCCGGTCACCATCATCGCCGTTACCAAGACGCATCCGGCCGAGGCGGTGCGGGAAGCCGCGGCGGCCGGGCTGCATGCCGTGGGCGAGAACCGGGTGCAGGAGGCGTTGGCCAAGCAGGAGGCGGTGCCGGGCGTTGCGGTCGAATGGCACCTCATCGGCGGGCTCCAGAAGAACAAAGCGCGTCAGGCGGTGAATCGCTTCGCGCTGATCCAGTCGGTGGACCGGCTCGATCTCGCAGTGGAACTCGATCGTCGCGCCGCGGCCGGGACTCGGCAGCCGATTCTGCTGCAGGTGAACTGTTCCGCTGAACCGCAGAAGGGC
Source organism: Gemmatimonadales bacterium (assembly GCA_039934355.1). Classification (GTDB taxonomy): domain Bacteria; phylum Gemmatimonadota; class Gemmatimonadetes; order Gemmatimonadales; family GWC2-71-9; genus JADJOM01. The sequence continues at coordinate 4,102 of JBDTMI010000053.1, read as the reverse complement.
GGGGTGGAGCCGGGTGAGCTTCCGGGGCTGGTGGACGCCGTGCGCCGCCTGGAGCACATCGAGCTGCGCGGGCTGATGACCCTGGCCGCGTTCACCGAGGAGGAAGTCGTGCAGCGTGCGGCGTTCCACCAGCTGCGCACGCTGCGTGAATCGGAGCAGCGGCGCGGTATGCCGATGCCGGAGTTATCGATGGGAATGTCGGGGGACTATCTCGTGGCGGTGGAGGAAGGTGCCACGATGGTCCGGTTGGGGACCCTGCTGTTTGGAGAACGCGGCCTATGAGCGACGACGTGTTCCATCTGATGCCCAACGATGTGCGGGCGCAGGAATTTCAGCGCACCTTCCGTGGCTACGATCCGGTGCAGGTCGACGAGTTCCGTGCCCGGGTCGCCGAGGAGCTCGATCGCGCGCTCCGGGAGCGGACCAAGCTCGACGAGCGCCTGGCGGGATTCCAGGAGCAATTGCGCGCCTTTCGCGATCGGGAGCGGGCCATGAACGAGGCGCTCCTCGCGGCCCAGCAGCTCCGGGTGGCCGCCCAGGAACAGGCCGAGCGCGAAGCGGAGGCGATCCTGCGTGAGGCACGCGCCGACGCCCTCCGCATGGTGGACACGGCGCAGAGCGAGGAACGCCAGATCCGCGAGCGGTTCGACCAGCTGAATCGCCAGTTCGCCGCCTACCTCTCAAATTTCCGCGCCCTGCTGGAGCGGCAGCTTGGAGAAATCGACGGGCTGCAGGCCCACGCTTCGATCACCCATCAGGTGCAGACCGAGCTGCTCCTCAAGCGGCATGCATGACGGTGACTGATTTGTACGACCGAATCCAGAAGGCCGCGGCGGTTGTCCGCGGCCGCACTGCGTTGACACCCGAGGTGGGTGTCATCCTCGGCACCGGCCTCGGCGGACTGGTCCGCGAGATCAAGGCGGAGGCGGTGATCCCCTACGAGGAAATTCCCGGCTTTCCGCTCTCAACCGTCGAAAGTCACGCCGGCCGTCTCATCCTCGGCACCCTGGGCGGTCGGCCGGTGGTGGCGATGCAGGGGCGGTTTCACCGCTATGAGGGATACTCCCTGCAGGAGGTCACCTTCCCGGTGCGGGTCATGCGGGCCCTCGGCGCCACCGCGCTCATGGTGACGAACGTCTCGGGGGGCATGCATCCGTTGTGGGCCCCGGGCGAGATCGTGCTCCTTGCCGACCACATCAACCTGCTCGGGGACAACCCGCTGATCGGTCGGAATGATGACCGCCTCGGACCACGCTTCCCGGACATGTCGGATCCCTACGACGCCGGCTATCGACAGATGGCCCGCGGTCTCGCGGTGGAGCAGGGGATCATCCTCCGTGAAGGGGTCTACGTCGCGGTCACGGGGCCGTGCCTCGAGACCCGCGCGGAATACCGGATGCTGCGTGGCATAGGTGCCGATCTCGTCGGCATGTCCACCGTGCCGGAGGTCATCGTGGCGGTCCACCAGGGGATGAAGGTCGTCGGCATGTCGATCATCACCGATCAGTGCCTTCCTGATGCGCTGGTGCCGGCCACGCTGGAACACATCCTCGCCATCGCGGGCAAGGCCGAGCCGCACCTCACCCGGCTGGTTGCCGCGCTGGTGCCCCGACTGACCACATGACCTACCAGCCCTGGCCGGATGGGGGCGCCGACACGCTGGAGCAGGAGCTTCTCGCCAAGTGGGAGTCCGAGCAGCTCTTTCAGCAAACGCTCGACGCGACCCGGCAGGGGGCACCCTTCGTCTTCTTCGAAGGCCCGCCCACCGCCAATGGCAAGCCCGGCATCCATCACGTCTTTTCCCGGACCATCAAGGACCTCATCTGCCGCTTTCAGGCGATGCAGGGGAAATCGGTGACCCGGATCGCGGGCTGGGATACCCACGGCCTGCCGGTCGAAATCGAAGTGGAAAAGCAGCTCAAGCTCAACGGCAAGAAGGCGATCGAGGAGTTCGGGGTCGAGAAATTCAACCGACTCTGCCGCGAGAGCGTCTTCACCTACAAGGCCGAGTGGGAGCAACTCTCCAACCGCATCGGCTACTGGCTCGACTACGAGCACGCCTACATCACCTATACCAACGAGTATGTCGAAACCGTCTGGTGGCTGCTCGGTCGGCTGTTCGAGCGGAATCTGCTGTATCGAGGCCACCGGGTGCTGCCCTACTGCCCGCGCTGCGGCACCGTGCTGTCGAGTCACGAGCTCGCGCTCGGCTACGAGGAGGTCCGGGACAAATCGATCTACGTGACCTTTCCGCTCGCGGATGGCAGCGGCCGCGAGTTGGTGGTCTGGACCACGACACCGTGGACCCTTCCATCGAACGTCGCGGCGGCGGTGCATCCCGAGATCGAATACGGGGCCTACCAGCATCCGAAGCACCCGGGCCGTTCCTTCATCATGGCCACCGCGCGCGAGGAAAAGCTGCGGGACATTCTGGGCGAAGGGCTGAGCCGCACCAGCACGGTCCTGGGTGCCGCGCTCGCCGGCCTGCGCTACACCCGGGTCCTTGATGTCGTGCCGCTGCCGGATGACAAGGCGCACTCGATCGTGATCACCGGCGACTTCGTCACCGCCACCGATGGTTCCGGCATCGTGCACATGGCGCCCGCCTTTGGTGCCGACGACTATGCCGCGGGTCAGCGGCACAAGCTCGCCCTTCTGCGCCCGGTCGCCGCCGACGGGACCTTTGTCGGCACGACCTGGCCCGAGGTCGAGGGGAAGCTGGTCACCGCGGACGAAACCAACGAACTCATCATCCGACGGCTGAAGGCCGACGGCCGGTGGCTCAAGACCGAGCAGTACGTTCACAGCTATCCCCACTGCTGGCGCTGCCACAGCAAGCTGATCTACTACGCCCGCGACAGCTGGTTTGTCCGCACCTCGCAGGTGAAGGAGCGGATGCAGGAGCTGAATCGACTGGTGAACTGGCAGCCGCCCGAGGTGGGGGCGGGGCGGTTCGGCGAGTGGCTGGAGAACAACGTGGACTGGGCCCTGTCGCGCGACCGGTATTGGGGCACACCACTCCCGGTCTGGATCTGTCAGGCCGACCCGAAGCACGTCGAGGTGATCTCCAGCTATGCGCAGCTGGCCCATCGCTGGGGGCAGCCGCTGCCGGACGACTTTGATCCGCACAAGCCATTCATCGACAGCTACAGTTGGGCCTGCGACTGCGGCGGCACGATGCGCCGTGCCGCCGAAGTGATCGATACCTGGTTTGACTCCGGCGCCATGCCGTACGCCCAGTGGCACTATCCCTTTGAGCACGCGGAGGAGTTCGCCGCGCATTTCCCGGCCGATTACATCTGCGAAGGGGTCGACCAGACCCGCGGCTGGTTCTACTCGCTCCTGGCGATCGCCGCGACCGCATTCGACAGTACGGCGTACAAGAATGTGATCGTCAATGAACTGGTGCTCGACGCCGAGGGCCAGAAGATGTCGAAGTCGAAGGGCAACTCGGTCAACCCGTGGGACATGGTGCAGGAGTTTGGGGCCGATACCATGCGACTCTATCTCCTGGTCTCCAGCCAGGTCTGGCTGCCCAAGCGATTCGACAAGAAGCAGATCACCCAGGTCACCGGCGACTTCCTCCGGGCGCTGCGCAACAGCTACGAGTTCTTCCGCCTCTACGCCGGCCAGAGTCTGGCCGTGCCGCCCCGCGCCCAGCGTCCCGACATCGACCGCTGGGTGCTGGCGCGACTCGACGCGACCATCGCCGAGGTGACGCGCGCCTGGGGGGCCTACGAACCAACTGACGGCGTCCGGGCCATCATGGATTTCGTGGTGGACGACCTCTCCAACTGGTACGTCCGCGTAACCCGGGAACGCTTCTGGGCCCCGGATAGCCAGGCCGATGCCGCGGCGGTCGCGACCCTGCGGGAGTGTCTGGTCGGGGTGAGCCGGCTGCTGGCACCGGCGGCGCCGTTCGCCAGCGACTGGCTGCACCGGTCACTGGCTGGAACATCGGTGCACCTCGCGGGATGGCCTGTCGCGGCAAGCCTCTCCCCCGCCGATGAGGGTCTCGGCGCCGCGATGGACGCGATCCGCCGCCTCGCCTCCCTCGCCCGGGCGGCCAGGGAGACGGCCAAGTTGCGGGTCCGTCAGCCCC
>JBDTMI010000052.1:0-24829 GCA_039934355.1 Gemmatimonadales bacterium | reverse complement strand
TTCAGCGTTCAGCGTTCAGCGTTCAGCGTTCAGCGTTCAGCGTTCAGCGTTCAGCAGTCAGCGTTCAGCAGTCAGCATTCGGCCGCGAGCCGTCGGACAACGGTTATCGGCTCAATGCTGAACGCTGAACGCTGAAGGGTCTGCCCTGATCCCGTTCTCTCCTCTTCTTTCCGCCCGCTCCCATGCCCACCGAACACCTCCGCCACGCCACCCTGACCTGGGCCCATGACCTCGTGTTCGAGGGCGGCGCACTCGGTGGTCCCCGCATTGTCATCGACGGCGATTCCGCTGCTGGCCCGAGCCCCATGGTCGCCCTGTTGCTCGCGGCAGCGGGGTGTACCGGGTCGGATCTGGTCTCCATTCTCGACAAGATGCGGGGGGGACTGACCGCCTGCCGTATCGAGGTCTCCGGTACCCGTCGGCCGGATCATCCGAAACGGTATACCGATATTCGATTCGTCTTTCACGTCAGTGGATCTGCGCTGGACAACACCAAGGTGCGCCGGGCGATCGATCTTTCGCTCGAGAAGTATTGCTCGGTGGTCCACAGCCTCGCTCCGGACATCGTCGTCACCTACGACCTGGTGCTGAGCTGAGCGTCCGGTGCGGTGCCCGGGCCGCAGGGGTGATGCTCGTGCTGCTGAACCCGCCCGCGGCCTTGGCGCAGTCGCTTTCCGGGTGGGAGGCTGGCATCGCCGGAGTTGGCGCGGCGGCTCGGCCAGTCTTTGCGGGTGGCGGGCCGACGCTGGCGTGGCGGCCCGACGACCGGGTGCGTCTGTTCGCGACGGCATTATTCGGCCGTCAGGGTGGGGGCACCATCGGTCGCGGCGAGCTTGGCCTCAACTACATGCTGGAGCCTGCGCGCCTGCATGGCGTGGGTGTCTATGGCATCGCCGGCATGGCCGGAACGACGGGCGCCCACAGGAACGGGTACCTGCTGCTGGGTCTCGGCGCGGAGAGTGCACCGGGCACCGGACAGGGGTGGCTGGTCGAGGGAGGGGTGGGTGGTGGGGTGCGGATCGCCGTCGGGTATCGTTGGCGCTGGCTCAGGCGGATGGCAGCGAGATGAGGGGGAAAACATCGACGCCCCGGGTGAGAGCCGGGGCGTCAGGTCGCACGGTTATTCGATTGCGCGGCTCAGTTGACTGATGCCGTTTCCTCGGGCTCCTGCGGCCGCTTGGCAACCGGCTGGCAGTAGCGCTCGCCCAGGGTACGGAGCTGCGTCAGCTCCTCCTCCGGCATCCCTTCGTAGCGTTCGGTCAGGTACAGCATGGTATCGTCGAACCATTCCTTCTGGTGTTCCGGCAGGGCTTCCAGCACCCCACAGCGAAGAATATGGCTGAACAGCTCATCACGAGCCTGATCGAACATGCGGGGGGCGGCGGGGGTCCGGCGGGGCGGCTTGCTCTTCGTCATTCTGCTGACTCTCCTTTGACCTAGTTGTCTTGCTGGCAAGAATATAACGAAACGGGATGCCCCCGGGCAATTGCTCGTTGCTTCCCCCGGTTTTGGGGGGATGATTAGATTCCCTGCGCTTCTACCGGCCCGGGACGTTCGGGGGCCTTCTGAGGGTCAGATGGGTGATCACGACGAAGTGTACGGACAGGCCAGGGCCGATCAGCTGCGCGAGCTGTTGCGCCGGCTGGCGGAGCGGATTTTGGCGCTGGACGCCGAGGGGCACCTGTTGCAGGCGTCGCCGGAGCTCCAGCGCCTGCTGGGCGATGCGCGGAGCGAGTTGTTCTACTATGAAGTCCGTTGCACCTACGATACTCCCGAGGTCGCCGACAGCCGGCGCATCGTGGATGAGGCGGAGCGGGCTTCCCTGACCTTCGATCTTCCAGAGGATGACGAACCATGGCGGCCCCCGCCGGCGGGTTGAATCGCTTTTACCTGATCCTGGGCGGCCTGGCTGTCGCCGGTGCTGTCGTACTGGGCGCCCTCGCGCTGCGCAAACCTCCGGTAAGCATCCCGGCGAACGCGATGGTGCAGGTCAGCGATACCAGTGGCTTCCACGGGTACTACCTGGGATCGGACAGCGCCCCGATCACGGTGACGGAGTACGCCGACTATCAGTGTCCAGCGTGTCAGGAGTGGTACACGGTCCAGTTCCCCACCATCGAGGAGCGGCTCATCCAGACCGGCAAGGTCAGGTGGCGCTACCGCGATTTCCCGCTCGACCAGCTTCACCCACACGCGCTGATTGCCGCCCATGCGGCTGCCTGCGCTGATGAGCAGGGGAAGTACTGGGAGATGAACCACAAGATCTATTCCTGGGAGCCGCGCTGGCCGGAGCAGCGGGATGCCATCGGCACCTTCAGCGATTATGCGAAGGCGGTGGGGCTCGACCTGCCCAAGTATGGGGCGTGCATGCAGTCGGCCAGGTATGCGGGCCGGATCCAGGCCAGCAAGTCCGAGGGCATGGCCGCCGGCGTGCCCTCGACGCCGACCTTCCTGATCAACGGACAGTTGTATTCCGGTGGGCGCTCGGTGCACTACGACATGCTCAAGGCAATGCTGGACTCGCTCGCAGGCGGACCGGCCAGGTAACATGCGCACCCGGATGGCGGCAGCCCTGCTGAGTCTCGCGGGGCTCTTTGTCTCACTCTACTTGTACCTCTACAAACTGGGCTATATCGGCACACTCGCCTGTGGCACAGGCGGGTGTGAGACGGTGCAGTTCTCCACCTACAGTCGCTTCCTCGGCATCGACGTCCCGCTCCTTGGCCTGATCGGGTACACGATACTGCTGGGCCTGAGCGTGCTGGCCCTGCAGCAGCCGGGCCGTGTGCGCTGGCCCGGTCTGCTCCGGCTGCTGGCCGGGGGCGCCGCCGCCTTTTCGATCTACCTTACCTACCTCGAGCTCTTCGTCATTCACGCGATCTGCCGGTGGTGCGTCGGATCGGCGGTCATCGCGCTGCTGCTGTTCATCGCCACGCTCTTCATGCGCGTCGAGGCGGCCCCGCCGCCCGCATGAGCGACAACCCCGGCGAGCCGGTCTCGAAGCGCCAGCTCGCGGGGCTATCCCTCGCCGCGCTCGGCGTCGTCTACGGCGACATCGGGACCAGCCCGCTGTATGCGTTGAAGGAGTGTTTTGGCGTGGCGCACGGGATTCCGCCGACCGCGGACAATATCCTGGGGGTGCTCTCGCTGATCCTCTGGTCGATGAACTTCGTGGTCTCCTACAAGTACATCATGCAGGTAATGAAGGCCGACAACCGCGGTGAGGGCGGCATCCTGGCCCTGCTGGCGCTGGTGAGCGGTTCAGAGGGCCGTCGTCGGATGTGGCTCATCCTGCTGGGGCTGTTCGGCGCGGCCCTGCTCTATGGCGACGGCGTGATCACCCCCGCGATCTCGGTGCTCGGTGCCATCCAGGGCCTTGAGTATGCGACTCCGGTATTCAAGGCATGGATCGTCCCGATCACGGTCGTCATCCTGTTCCTGCTCTTCCTGGCGCAGAAGCGCGGCACGGCGGGGCTCGGTGGCGTGTTTGGGCCGGTCATGCTGGTCTGGTTCAGTTGCATCGCCGTGCTGGGTGTGTTCGGCATCATGGAGGAGCCCGGTGTGCTCAAGGCGATCAATCCGTGGTATGCCGTCGATTTCTTCATTCGTGATGGGCTCCAGGGATTCCTGATCCTGGGCGCCGTCGTCCTGGTGCTGACCGGCGGAGAGGCGCTCTACGCCGACATGGGACACTTCGGCAAGACTCCCATCCGCCTCGCCTGGTTCCTCGTCGCCCTGCCGGCGCTGATGCTCAACTACTTCGGGCAGGGGGCGCTGCTGTTGCGTGACCCGACCGCAATCGTCAGCCCGTTCTACGCCCTGATTCCCGGACCACTGCTGTATCCCATGGTGGGGATCGCCACGGCGGCGGCGATCGTCGCCTCACAGGCGCTGATCTCGGGGGCCTTCTCCCTCACCCAGCAGGCCGTGCAACTCGGCTACTGGCCCCGGGTCACGATCCGGCACACGTCGGAGCGCGAGCGGGGACAGATCTATGTGCCGGACGTGAACTGGGCCCTGATGGTCGCCTGCATATGGCTGGTGATCAGCTTCCGGTCCTCGACCAATCTGGCGGCGGCCTATGGCATCGCGGTGACCGGAACGATGGGCATCACCACGATGCTCTTCGCCGTGGTCGCGCGCGAGCGCTGGGGCTGGAGCCGACTCAAGGTCGGGGTGATCTGCGGGCTGTTCCTTGCGGTCGATGTCGCCTTCTTCCTGGCGAACATGGTGAAGTTTGTCGAAGGCGGCTGGTTCCCGATCGTCGTGGCCCTCGGCATTTTCACGCTGATGTCGACCTGGAAGCGGGGCCGCATCCGGCTGTCGCGAATCATGGAGGAGAACTCACTGCCGATCGACCTCTTCCTCCACGACGTGACGAAACGCTGCCCGACGCGAGTCTCCGGCACGGCGGTGTTCATGACCTCCCATCCCGGGGCCCCGCCAGTGCTGCTCCACCATGTCAAGCACAACAAGGTGTTGCATGAGCAGGTCATCCTCATGTCGATCGTCACCGAGGACGTCCCCTACGTCCCGGAAGAGGAGCGCATCAGCTTCCATGACCTGGGCCAGAAGTTCTACACGGTGACGGGCCGCTACGGCTTCATGGATACGCCGGATGTGCCCACGGTCCTGCGCGGGCTGCAGGCCCATGGCGTCACCGTCCGCCCCATGGAAACCACCTTCTACCTTGGCCGGGAAACGCTGATCGCCTCGAAGGACGCGCCGGCGCGTCCGCCGGGTCCCGTGCCGGAACCGCGCCGGCCCCCGGCGCTCGCCATGTGGCGCAAGAAGCTGTTCATCCTGATGAGCCGCAATGCCCAGTCGGCCACCACATTCTTCAACCTGCCGCCCAACCGGGTGGTGGAGATGGGGGCGCAGATTCAGTTCTAGGCGGTTGGGCGGTTGCTGATTGGGGATCGAATCCCGCCTCTCAAGCATGCCTGCTTCGGAATGCATCGAGGGCCCCCGAATCAGCAGTCGGAGGCCCTCAAGCGTTTCTACTCTCTACTACCTACTCCCTGCTCCCCACCGCCCACTGCCCGCAGTTCAGTGCCGCGCCCACACCGTCGTCACACCCTTGCCATCGAATGCCAGGACGTCATACGGGTCCTTGCCCGCATCCATTCCGGGCGCGGACGACGGCATGCCCGGCGCCGTGAGGCCGGTGACTTTCGGCTTCTCGCTGAGCAATCGTCGGATATCGGCGGCCGGCACATGGCCCTCGATGACGTAGCCCGCGATGACGGCGGTGTGACAGGAGCGGAGCTTGGGTGCGACGCCCAGCTCGGCCTTGATATCGGTCAGATCCTCCTGCTCGATCGACTTGACCGTGAAGCCTTCCGCCCTGAGATACTCCACCCACTTCTTGCAGCAGCCGCAGGTGGGGGAGTGGTAGACGGTGATGGTGAGCGGCGCCGGGGCCGGGCGGACGGCGGGAACCGCCGCCGTCGACGTGGCCAGGACAGCGCCGATGATAAGCAGAGAGGTTGCGCGCATGAATGCTCCGGAAGCGGTGAAAACCCTACCCAATCTAATTCGTTCGCCCAATCGCCTACCCCTCCTCGCTCTCATACTGCTCCTTCAGCTTCGCCACCACGCCGGGGTCCGCCAGCGTCGTGGTGTCTCCCAGCGCCCGCCCTTCGGCGATGTCCTTGAGCAGCCGGCGCATGATCTTGCCGCTGCGGGTCTTCGGCAGATCGGCGGAGAAGAAGATGTCGTCCGGACGGGCGATCGCCCCGATCTTGCGCGCGACATGCTCCTTGAGGTCGTCACGCAGACTGGAATTGGCGATGATGCCTTCCTTCACCGTGACAAACGCGGCGATCGCCTGGCCCTTCAGGTCGTGGGTCTTCCCGACCACGGCGGCTTCGGCGACCGAGGGGTGGTCTACCAGCGCGCTCTCCACTTCCATCGTGCCGATGCGATGCCCCGCGACATTGAGCACGTCGTCCACCCGTCCCAGGAGCCACCAGTAGCCATCCTCGTCGAGCTTGGCTCCGTCGCCGGCAAAATACCGGTCGGGAAACTTGCTCCAGTAGGTCTCGCGATACCGGGCGTCGTCGCCGTAGATCGTGCGCAGCATGCTGGGCCACGGCTCGGTGAGGGTGAGGAGCCCGCCGCCCATGGGAATCGGCTTCCCGGTCTGGTCGACCAGTTCCGCCACGATTCCGGGAAACGTCGTCGTCGCCGAGCCAGGTTTGGTGGTGGTGATGCCGGGCAGCGGAGTGATCATGATCGCCCCCGTCTCGGTCTGCCACCAGGTGTCCACAATGGGGCAGCGGTCGGCACCGATGTGCTTCTGATACCAGATCCAAGCCTCGGGATTGATGGGTTCACCGACCGTGCCGAGGAGCCGGAGGGTCGAGAGATTGTGCTGGGCGGGGAGCTGGTCGCCCCACTTCATGAAGGCGCGGATGGCGGTGGGGGCGGTGTAGAAGATCGTGACGCCGTAGCGCGCGATGATTTTCCAGAGGCGGTCCCGCTCGGGCCAGTCCGGTGCACCCTCGTACATCAGTACCGACGCGCCATTGGCGAGCGGACCGTAGACCACGTACGAGTGTCCGGTCACCCAGCCGATGTCGGCGGTGCACCAGAAGAGGTCGCTCTCCTTCAGGTCGAAGACATACTTCATGGTACTGGCGACCTGTGTCAGGTAGCCGCCGGTGGTGTGGACGATACCCTTCGGCTTGCCGGTGGTGCCGCTGGTGTACAGGATGAACAGCAGATCCTCGGCGTCCATCGGTTCGGCGGGACATTCCGTCGAGGCCCGGTCGAGCAGCCGGTGCCACCAGTGGTCGCGCCCTTCGGTCATGGTGGCGAAGGACTCGTCCCCGGTGCCACCGGGCCGACGCATGACCACCACCACATTCCTGATGGAAGGACACTCGGCAATCGCCTCGTCGGCCAGCCGCTTGAGCGGAAGCACCGAACCCCGGCGGTAGCTGCCGTCGGCGGTAATCAGGCAGACGGCCTGGGCGTCGTTGATCCGGTCTCGGAGCGATTCGGCGGAGAAACCGCCAAAGACCACATTGTGAACCGCACCGATGCGGGCGCAGGCCAGCATCGCGATCGCGGCCTCGGGGATCATCGGCAGGTAGATCGCCACCCGGTCGCCCTTCGTCACGCCCAGCGCTTTCAGCGCGTTGGCCGCGCGACAGGTTTCCCGGTGCAGCTCCCAGTAGGTCAGGGTACGACGATCGCCCGGTTCTCCTTCCCAGATGATCGCCGCCTTGTTGCGCCGAGCCGTCATGAGATGCCGGTCGAGGCAGTTGGCGGCGACATTCAGCTTGCCGCCGACGAACCACTTGGCATGGGGCAGCTTCCAGTCGAGCACCGCGTCCCAGGGCCGGATCCAGTCGAGGGCCCTGGCCTGTTCCTCCCAGAACCGCAACCGGTCGGCTCGCGCGGCCTCATACAGTTCGGCGCCGGCGTTGGCCTGCGCGGTGAAGGCCGTCGGTGGTGGAAAACGCCTGGTCTCGGAGAGCAGTGTGTCGATCTGGTCGGTCATTTGAGCTTCGAGTCGAGGTGTGGTTGAGCGATCGGTCTCCGGATGGTGTCCCTGTCAGGGGAACTGGTCAATAGGCCGGGGATTTCCCCGAATTCCGGGGGGCTTGCAGCACGCGGAAGCTCACTGCGGAGTGCTAGGTTGTAAACCGTTGCGGTAGCCCCGCAGCAGTCGTCAAGTGGTTGTCAGTGAATAGCTTGGCTTTCTGGCACCGGCCTCGCTTTTTAACGCTGCGGAGGCCACAAGGTCTCCAAGACATTTGATCCGCCCGATAAGAGCACACCCGGAGCGATCCGGGGCCGCAAAACTAGAGGTCTCTGAACTGGGGGTCGGTCCTCAGGGACGAGATAGCTCGGTGCCGAAGGCGGACGCCCCGTGCCCACAGCGCGATGCGTCCCGCTTGAAGGAAAGCGGCAGAAGCATCGCGCTTCTGTGTACGATCCCGGGCGTGGGAGGCACACCATGCAGACCACGCAAGAGCACGTTCAGCTACTCGCCGCGCCCGAGCACCTCGGGCTCGACACCCGGACCGCTTTCCGCCAGAGCGCGGTCAGCCTCCTTGACCAGTTGCCGGAGCGGCTGGGCCGCCTCGTCGTCGACCTGCGCGGCACCCGCACGGTGGACTCCGCCGGCCTCGGTGCGCTGATGCTGGTCCAGCGCCGGGCCTCGGAGCGGCGCCAGGTCGTCGTTCTCAAGCAGCCGAATGACGAACTGCGCTTCCTGCTGGTGCTGACCAAGCTCGACGACCTGTTCGAGATCGAAGCCAACGCCGGTTGACGCTATATTCGGGACATGGCAGAGGCTGTCCCCCGGCGGCGGGTTCTATTTGTCGAGGATGAACCCGCGCTTCGCTTGAGTTACGCGCGCGCGTTTGGTGCGCGCTACGCGGCATCGTTCGCGGCGACCGGCGCGGAAGCGCTCCAGTTGTTCGGGGCGCAGACGCCGGATGTCGTGGTGCTCGATCTCCGCCTGCCGGACACCGATGGCATTGCCCTGCTCCGGAAGATGCGGGAGCGCGAGCCGGGCCTGCGGGTGATCATCACCTCCGCTTACATGAGCCTGGAGCCCCAGCTGCAGGTGCTCGACCTGCCGCACGACGGCTATCTCGTCAAACCCTTCGATCTTGGCGACCTGGGCCGGCGGATTGACGCCGTTGGCTGAAGCGCCGGTGGTCGCGGCGACCGGGCTGACCCGACGCTACGGCGCGGTGCGGGCGCTCGAAGGGGTAGATCTCACCCTCACCCCGGGCGAGGTGCTGCTGGTCCTGGGCCCCAACGGGGCGGGGAAGTCGACGCTGCTGCGCACCCTCGCGGGACTCCTCCGTCCCAGCGCGGGAACCGTCATGGTGGGTGGCCAGCTGCTCGCCCCGGATGCGCATGATGCGCGCCGTGCCATCGGGCTCCTGTCGCATCAGTCGTTGCTCTATGATGAACTCACCCTCCTGGAAAATCTGGTCTTCACCGCCCGACTCTATCACCTGCCGGACCCCACGGGGCGATCCCTCGCGGCGCTCGCCGCCCAGGGGCTGGCGGAGCGTGCCGCTGACCGGCCGCGCAGCCTGAGCCGCGGGATGCAGCAGCGGGCCGCCATCGCGCGGGCCCTGATTCACGACCCCGCGCTCCTGCTGCTGGATGAGCCCTTCACCGGTCTCGATGCCGTGGCCGGCGACCGGCTGCGGGCCCTGCTCGCCTCGCACACCGGCGGACAGCGCGCCATGGTGATCGTGACCCACCACGCCAGTGAAGCCTGGGCCCTCGCCACGCGAGTCGGCGTCCTGGTGCGCGGTCGCTGGGCGCTGGAAGGGCCGCGGCCCGCGAGCCTCGAAGAATTCCAGCATCGCTACAACGAGGTGGCCGTTGGGTAACCTGCTCCGGCTGGCCGTCGTGCTGGCGGGGAAGGATCTGCGCCTTGAACTGCGGACCCGGACTTCGATCGTCTCCGCCGCGGTGTTCGCCGCCCTGGTCCTGATCGTGTTCAACTTCGCCCGCGACCCCACCGCCGTCGCGACGATCGATCTCGCGCCGAGCGTGTTGTGGGTGACGATCGCGTTCGCGTCGGTGCTGGCGATGAATCGCGGGTTTCTGGTGGAGCGCGAGAATGCCGCATTTGACGGGCTGCTCCTGGCGCCCGTCCCGCGCGAGGCGCTCTACCTCGGCAAGTTCCTGGCGAACTTCGCCTTTGTGGTGCTGGTCGAAGCCATCGCGCTGCCGCTGTTCGTGCTGTTCTTCAACCTGGATATCGCTCACGCCCTCGGTGGGCTGGTCCTGACCATGCTGCTGGCGACCATGGGGTTCGTCGCGGTGGGAACGATCTTCAGCGCCATGGTGGTGAAGACCCGATTCGCGGAGCTGATGCTGCCGGTCCTGCTTCTGCCCTTCATGGTGCCACCACTCATCCTCGCTGTGAAGACGTCCGTCCCACTTTTTTCCGGGCGCCCGTTGAGTGAGGTGGTGGACGGGCTTAGGTTCCTTGCCATCTACGACATCGTCTTCATTACGCTGGCCCTGCTCCTTTTCCCTGCCGTGGTGGACGAATGACCGCAGCTGCCTCGGACGCCCGCTCCGTCATTGTCCGCGGAATCGTCCTCACGACACTGGGACTCCTGGGCGTGGCTGCCGTCATGGTGCTGGCGCTCTGGTTCACTCCGGTCGAGGCGACCCAGGGGCCGGCGCAGAAAATCTTCTACGTCCATGTGCCCGCCGCCTTCACGGCGCTGTGGATGGCGGTCCCGGCGACCGCCTTTGCGGGACTGCTCTATCTGTGGCTGCATGATCCCCGGCTCGATCGCTTCGCCGCGGCGAGCGCCGAAGTGTCGCTGGTGTTCTGCCTCGTGGTCCTGGTGACCGGTCCGATCTGGGCCCGACCGATCTGGGGGGCGTGGTGGACCTGGGACGGCCGCCTCACACTCACGCTCTTCCTGTTCTTCCTCCTGCTGGGCTACCAGACGATGCGCGCCGCGATCCGCGATCCGGTCGAACGGGCCCGGTTCAGCGCTGTGCTCGGTGCGATGGGCCTGGTGCTGGTGCCATTCATCCATCTGAGCGTTTACCTCTGGCGAGGCCTGCACCCGAAGCCGATCGTGCTCAAACCCAGCGACCCGAGCCTGCCGCCGGAGATGCTCCACACCTTGCTCTATGGCATCGGGGCGGCCGTGATCCTCTATGTCGGGCTCGTGACGCTGGCGTATGGCATCCAGCTGGCCCAGGATCTCCGCGAGGCCGCCGATGCCCGATAACAGTGGATTTCTCTACGCCGCCTATGTCGTCGCCGGCGTTATCTACCTCGGGTACACGATCTCGCTGCTGCTGCGGGCCAGGCGGCGCTGACGCCGGCTGCCAGGGCACGAAATGCAAGCGGGGTGAGCACCGTGTGGTGCTCACCCCGTTGTGCTGCCGGTGCACTCGCGCCTACGGCTCGCGATTCAGCAGGACATGGTGCCACAGCTGCGCGGCCAGGATCCCGCCGACGATCGGGCCAACCCACCAGACCAGTTGCGCGTACCAGGTGCCGCTGATCAGCGCGGGGCCGAAGGCGCGCGCCGGATTCATGGCCGCGCCGGTCAGCGGACCACCGACGAGCATATCGAAGCAGAGCACCAGTCCGATGGCAAAACCGCCGACCTTCGGCGCATTGGCGGAAATCGCGGTACCGAAGACCGCCGACACCAGGAAGAAGGTGAGGACGGCTTCCAGCGCGATGCCGCTGGCCAGGCTCATGCCGGTGGCCAGGGACGGAGTACCCAGTGTCACGGCGGAGATGACTCCCGGGGGAAAGATCCGACTGAGCAGGAAAGCGCCGAACACGGCACCAACCAGCTGGGATCCGACGTATGCGGCCGCGTCAATCGGAGCGATCCGCCGGACGCTCAGCAGCCCGAGGGTGACCGCCGGGTTGAGGTGGCCACCGGAAATGTTCATGGTGGCGGTGATCATCACGCTCAACACCAGCGCGTGGGCCAGCGCGATTCCCATGAGGCCTGGACTCCCGCCGGGCAGGATGCTGGTAACCGCCGCGCCACAGCCGATGAAAATGAACGCGAAAGTACCCAGCGCCTCGGCGACGCAACGACGGGCTAGACTGATCATGCGAAAGTCCTATGGGTTGAAAGGCGGCGGAACATACGAGCTATCGCCTGAATGCGGCAGGGGCCGACCACCGGTCGGACCCGGCCCGTCGCGGCACCGGCGCTACCGGCCATCCTCGCGGCGCAGCACCAGGCAGGCGTTGATGCCGCCGAAGCCGAACGAATTGGTGAGCAGGTACTCGGGGTCGGCGTCGCGGCCCGCGCCGGTGATGTAGTCGAGGTCGCAGGCGGCATCGCGCTGCTGGAGGTTCACCGTCGGCGGCAGCCACTGCCGCGCGCTGGCCAGGGCGCAGATCGCCGCCTCAAAGGCGCCGCTCGCGCCGAGGGCGTGGCCGTAGTAGCCCTTGGTGCCGCTCACCGGGATCGTGTCGGTCCGGTCGCCGAACACCTGCCGGATCGCGAGGGTCTCGGTCGGGTCGTTGAGCGGGGTCGAGGAGGCATGGGCATTGATGTAGCCGATTTCGCCCGGCTGCAGGTGCGCTTCCGCGAGGGCCAGGCGAATGGCGCGGGCCGCCTGCACCCCATCCGGTCGTGGCACCGTCATGTGATGGGCGTCGTTCGTGGTGCCGTAGCCGCACACTTCGGCGTAGATCCTCGCGCCACGAGCGATGGCGCGCTCCCGCTCCTCCAGCACCAGCACCGCTGATCCTTCCGCCATCACAAAGCCATCGCGGTCCTTGTCAAACGGACGACTCGCGCTCCCGGGGTCGTCATTGCGGGTGCTCATGGCGCGGATGATCGCAAACGCGCCGAAACAGAGCGGCGCCAGCGGCGCTTCGCTGCCGCCGGCCAGCATGACATCGGCCTCGCCCCGGCTGATGGCGCGGAAACCGTCGCCGATCGCCATCGTCCCGGAGGCACAGCTCATCGCGTTGGTCGAGTTGGGGCCGGTCACCCCAAACTCGATCGCCAGGTTGCAGCTCCCCGCCCCGGCGAACACGGTGAGCGCCAGCGCGGGATTCACGCCGCGCACCCCCTCGCGCAGATAGTGCGGGTACTGCTCTTCGGCGTAGCCGACGCCGCCGAGCGCGGTGCCCATCATGGCGCCGATCCGGTCGCGATCCTCGGCGGCCAGGCTGATGCGGGCATCCTCGAGCGCCAGCCGCGCCGACGCGATGGCGAACATGCCGAAGCGGTCGAGCCGCCTGGTCCGTCGCGCCTCCATGAAGTCAGCAGGCTGGAAGTCGGGAACCTCCGCCGCAATGTGGGAGCGGAACGGCGAGGGATCGAACCGGGTGACGGTCCGGACCACCGAACGGCAGGCCCCCAGTCCGCGCCACAGTCCGTCCACGCCGGTACCGATCGGTGTCACGGCGCCGATGCCGGTGATGACGACGCGCCGGGAGGGATTCATTGCATGTCCATGGTTATGACGGGTTCAACGATCACGAGGTCGAACGCCCACGGTGGCTCACGTGGAGCCCACGTTTTCCAGCGAACGCCGGATGCCGGCCAGCGTCCGGGACGCGATGCCGTGCACAAAGACCGGGCCGATGACGCCGTTCGCCGCGATCCACCGGATCAGCGGCCACGGCGGACCTTCCCACTCGTGGATGATGGTGACGTGGGTGCCCTCGCCTTCGGGCACGATCCGCCAGACGACATCCATGCCGCGGGTGATGCCGCGAATGTGCCGGTAGCGCACCTCCCGTCGCGCCTCGTCCACCCACATGTCGGAGACCCACCAGGTGGGCCAGTTGAGAGGACCGAAAGGCCGGTTCGCGCTCATTTCGACCACCGCGCGATCCGGGTGGCGTTCCAGCGTTCTCACCCAGCGGTAGTGGGGGAGGATCGTGGGCCACCGTTCGACCTCCCGGGCGGCGGTGAAGACGCGCGCCGGTGTCGCCGCGAGATACCCCTCATCGACCACCTTCATGCCGTCGCCGATCGCCACGCCGCCACGAGGCGGAACCCGGGCCGTCGCTCGACGCTGGCCACGATGCCCGCCTGTCGCAACAGCACGACCAGTTCGGGCGCGGTGAAGCCCCGGCGAACCGAGGTGAGCCCGTCGGCCTTGGTAGTCGCATCGAACCCGAGGAGGCGCGACCCGAGCCAGAAGCCGGCGAGGGCGAGGGGAGAACGACGCAGGTCCGCAATCACGACACCGTGGCGGGCGATTTTATTCGTGGCGCGGCAGAAATCGACAATCGCCGGCGGCGCCAGGTGATGCACCAGCTGGCTGGCCAGGACGAGGTCCACGCCACCGGCGCGCACCGGCAGCGCACCGGCGCAGCCGAGCAGGGTGGGCACGCCCTGCTGGCGAGCCATGTGGGCGGCGGCGGGGTGTCGCTCGACCCCGAGCGGAACCAGCGTGATGCCGCGCCGCGCCGCCCAGTCGACGGCCAGGAGCGGCAGGTCACCGGCGCCGGTGCCGATGTCCAGCAGGGTCAGGCGCGTGCCACCGGGGACGCCGGCAAGCACGCGGCTCAGTCCCCGGCGGACCGCCCACCAGCCGCCGAACCAGCGGTTGGCGATGCTGATGTCGCGGAGGGATTCGCGCACGACGGCGGGATCGGCATCGGGGTGGTCCAGGAGTTCGTCGCCCGCGGCGAGGGTGAGGCGCTGCAGCGGGGGCGCGATCATGGCTGACGCAGGGTGCCGTAGCTCCCACGGTAGTAGAGGAGCGGCTCGCCGTCGCCCACGATCCCGCCGGTGACGCGACCGACGAAGAGGGTATGATCGCCCAGCGGCACCTCGGTGAACTTCTCGCACTCGATGTGGGCCAGCACGCCCTCGAGGATCACCAGGCCATCGGCGGTCTCACGGTAGGGCAACCCGGTGAAACGCTCTGTCGCCGGGCTCACCGCAAAGCGGCGCGAGAGCACCTCCTGTCCCGCGGCGAGAATATTGATGACAAAGGGCGGTCCCGCGCCGAGGGCCCGGTGCATGTCGGCGGTGACATCGACGCAGACCGACACCAGCGGCGGTGTGAGCGACACCGAGGTCAGACTCGACGCGGTCATGCCGACGGGGTGCCCGGCATCGTCGCGCGTGGTGAGCACCGTGACGCCCGTGGCGAAGCGGCAGAGCAGGAGGCGAAAGGTCGCGGCATCCAGGTCAGGCCGGATCACAGCACCATGCGGGCGAGAAACCATGGATTGAGGACTGCGCGGGCCGGGATGAAATCTCCGGTGACGCCGATGAAGGTGTGCGCCAGGCCGCGGCGCTCGAGCCGGCCGACGGCGCGGTCAAAGAGAGCCGGCACGAGCATGCCGTACCCCACCAGTCGTTCGACCGCCCACTTGCCGAGGAAGGCGCGGCGCCGCGCGAGGCGGTAAGCCTCCAGCGACTGCGCCCTCACGCCGCCGCCAGCCAGCAGCGCGGGATGGGCCGCATCGGCGGCGAGCGCCGCGCCTTGCAGAGCGGCACAGATGCCCTCACCAGTGAAGGGATCGAAGAAGTCGGCGGCATCGCCGACCAGCAGCGCACCATCCGCAGTGACTCGTCCCGACCAGGCGGCGAACGGTCCCGTCACCATGACCGCGCGCCTCAGGCCCTCGGCGCGAACCCGGCCTCTGACTCCGGGAAACCGCTCCATAAGCTCGAAGAAGTACCCTGTCGCGCGGCCGCGCGACGGCTGCACCGATGAGCGCGGCACTACCAGCGCGACGTTGGCCAGGTCGGGCCCGATCCGGTTGAGACCGACGTACCCCTCGGCGCCGACATGCATCTCCGCGAGGCCCTCCAGACCGGGGACGCCGGCGACATGGGCCACGAATGCGATGCGGGAAGGCACGCCATTGCTGCGCCGGCCCAAGCGGCGGGCGACCACTGAGCGCAGGCCGTCCGCGCCGACGACCAACCGGGCCCGAATCGTGGTGCGGTCGCCATGGGGGCCGCGGACCACTGCGCCGGCGACGGCGCCGCCATCATAGACCAGTTGTTCGATCGTGGTCTGCTCCCGCACCTCGGCACCGGCCGCGCGCGCCGCGTCCACCAGGTGCTGGTCGAGGATGCGGCGGGAAACGGCCAGGCCGGTGGCATCGGCATGGAGCGGATCAGCCTGGGCGAACCGGCCGGTCAAGGCGGAGCCCTTCGGTGCGAAGACCCGGGTGCCATGGAGCGGCTGGGCGCCGGCCTGCATCAGGTCGTCAACCAAGCCAAGCTGATCAAGCTGGCGGACACATTCAGGGCTGAGATACTCCGAACAGGCCTTGTCGCGGGGGAAGCGCGCCCGGTCGATGACCACCACGCGGTGACCAGCCCGGGCGAGGTGAATCGCCGTGGCACTCCCGGCCGGCCCGGCGCCGGCGATGAGAACATCAGGGTGTCGCGACATGGTGCAGCGTGATCCGATCGGTCGCACTACAGCTTCTCGTACTCGATCCCGCCCAGCAGGAGGCGCGTCGGGGAGAAGCCGGGGAAATCATAAGGAAAGCGTATCGGACCGGTAGCACCGCTGAAGGTCACGTCGATGGCGAAGTTCGCCATGACAAAGGTACAGGCGCGCGTCCTGGTGTCGCTGAATCCGGCCAGATTCGAGAACGTGACGACTTTCTGCTGACAGCTGCCGCCACCCCCAAAGGTCCAGGTGGTGGAGATGGTCTGCAGGTCGCCCACCAGCTCGATTAGGAAGGTGACCTTCCACTGGCCCACCAACGCGGGATCGATATTCCCGCCGCCACCTCCGCCTCCACTGCCTCCGCCACCACCACCACCGCCGGGCAATGACCCGGGGCCGCCGCTTCCACCTCCGGATCCGTCGCCCGGATCCAGCAGCGGGCGTGAGGTGGCACTGCAACCGGCCAGCAGCACGGCGCTCAGCGCGACAGCCACCAGCCCAGAACCGTCGCCGTACCAGTGGCGAGTGCGTTCACCGCGTCGTTCGTCAGCCATGCCAGACCTCCCGTATGGCGGGTTGGCAACCCGCAGCGATGCACTCTGCGCTCGGTCAACTGGTCGCAGCCGGTGCAGTGGAACCGCCCCTGCGCCGCCGCTCCGAGCATCGAGTCCACCGCCATGCCGAGCATACCCAGAAGCAACGCCGGTGAGAAGAGGGACCAGGACTCGGCGACGGCTGCACTGGCCAGACCGACGAGCCCGGCACCGAGCGCTGCGCCCGCCGTGCCGAGGACGGTGACGCCGCCGCTGCTCCCCGCGGGCACCTGTCGCCCGGTGAGCAGGTGAACTGGCAGGGTCGGGCTCCACGCGCCACAGGCCGTGGCCCAGGTATCTGCCGCGGCGGCCGCGAGGCTGATCGTCACCACCGGGAGCGCCGCGTCCTGCAGCACCAGTGCGGCGAGCGCGGCCGCTCCCCCATTGGCCAGCACCTGCCACAGGTCCCGCTGACTGCCTTTGGTGTCGAATTGCTCGGCGCCGCGATCCGGCGCGAGACGCGAGATCAGGCTCGAGCCGACGAAGAAAGCGCCCAGCGCCGCCAGACCGGCCCATCCGGTCGGGATGAGTATGCTCGTCCCGACAGCGCACGCGGCCAGCGCTCCGCCGCGGGTTAGCGCACGGAGCCGCCAGCCGAGGAGGGAGATGAGGGCGGAGAGGGTGAGGGCGAGGGGGAGGGGCACGGGTGGAGGCGGTAGGCACCAGAGAGTGGGCGGTAGCAGGAGGCGTCCCGCGTCGTTATTCTATCCCCGCCACCACGAACCGCCTACTCCCTACTCCCCAGCGCCCACTCCTTTCTTGTCCATCCCCACGATCATCCCCCTGAGCCTGCTCGAGGCGCTCCGCAATCTCGACACGCCGGTCGAAGACGGGCTCGAGGAGCTGGCCGGCGAGATCGTAAACAAGCGGCTCGGGCTCTCCTCGACGGTCGCGGCCCAGATCGCACGGTATCAGGAAATGGTCCGGAAGGACGAGCCGGTGACGCTCGACGAAGCGATCGCCGTTTTCCGACTGGCCGGCCGCCGCGAGGACGCCCAGCTGGTCTTCGCTGATGCCGGCCGGCGTGCGGCCCGCCACGCCGCGCGTGGTGGCCCGATCCTCTCGCGGGCCGCCGTGCGCATGGTGCCGGGCGGGCTGGGACGTTCCTTCGGTGCGAGTGCCGCGGTGCGGGCCGCCCGCACGGTGCTTGGCGCCGAGTTGGAGGTCGAGGAGGGAGGCGCCGTGGGCCGGATGATGAAGCCGCTCTCCATTCTCGCCATGCCCGACGGGCAGGCCTGCACGTTTTACGGTTCGGCGCTGGCGGAGGTACTGCGGCTCCTGACCGGCTTCGAGGGGGCGATGGCTCACGATCGTTGCCGTGCGCGGGGCGACGATCGCTGCTCCTGGCGCGCGACCTCGGTAGGGGGCTACGACTGATGCTGCTGCCTGATGTGAATCTGCCGCTGGTCCAGGCCGCTCTGGGTGAGCTGGGGCTGGATGGCTGGCTGCTGTTCGATTTCCGCGGCATCAATCCGATCACCGCGCGGATGCTCGGTCCGATCGGTTTCTCCAGTCGGCGATTGTTCATCTTCCTGCCGCGGGTGGGGGAGCCGGTGGCGGTGGTGCACAAGATCGAGCTCAAGCCGTTCGCCGACTTTCCCGGCCGGGTGATCGCCTATGCCAGCTGGGAGTCGCTGCATGCCGCCCTTGCCGAGCTGGTCGTCGGCCAGGAGGTGGCCATGGAGATCTCGCCGGACGACGCGGTGCCCTATCTCGACCGGGTGCCCTTCGGCGTGGTGGAGCTGATCCGGCGGCTGGGCGGGACGGTGCGGCCTTCGGGATCGCTGGTCACCCGGTTCGCCTCGGCCTGGTCGGCCGAGGAATTGGCCGGGCATCTCCTCGCGGCGGAGGCGATCGCGGAGGTGGCCCAGACGGCGTTGCACCGCGCGGTGCGGCTGGGCGGGAGCGGACTCACCGAGTCGCAGATGCAGGGCCAGGTGGTGGAGGCGATCCACGCGCGCGGACTGGTCTTCGATCATCCCCCGATCGTCGGGTTCGGGCCGAACGCCGCCAATCCGCACTACGAACCAGTGGCGGGGCGGGACCGCGCGCTGCAGCGTGACGAAGTGGTGCTGCTCGATCTCTGGGCCGGCCCCCGGCTGGGGACCGTCTTCGCGGACCAGACCTGGATGGGTTTTTCCGGGTCCGTGGTGCCCCCGAAGGTGGCGGAGGTCTGGCGCACGGTGCGCGATGCGCGCGATGCGGCGATCGCCGTGGTGCGGCGGAAGGCGGGGAAGGAACCGCTCTATGGTTTCGAGGGCGACGCGGCGGCACGGGGGGTGATCACGGCGGCGGGCTACGGCGACTATTTCGTGCATCGCACCGGACACTCGATCGATCGTGATCTGCACGGCTCGGGGCCGCATCTCGACGACTACGAGACCCATGATGACCGCGAAATCCTGCCGGGTGCCGGCTTCTCGATCGAGCCGGGGATCTACTTGTCAGGCAACTTCGGGGTGCGCAGCGAAGTGAACATGGTCTGGGCGCCGGAGGGGCCGCGGGTGACGCCAGCGGTGCCCCAGGTGGAGTTGATCACGCCGTAGCGGGCGACAGGGGGATTGGGGGATCGGGCGGTTGGGCCCCGAGGCCCATGCAAGCCCGCTCGCGCCCGAAAAGTCCAAATGGCCCAATCGCCGGATCGCCCGATCAACGCATTGTTTCCTTCTGATTCGTCGAACTAGTGCTGTTTCAAGCAGTTACACAATTGTGCATGGCCGAAACTCGCCATGTGACTCTTCCTTGACACGTGATTTCGCTCACGTCATATTGTTGCCACTCGATCGGGCCGCGATCGGGGCAAATCAACTGAAAACGCAATTCGCACACCCGCACTACATCCATCTTTGGGTAGGACTGGCGCTACTCGAGTACCCCCCCTTGGGTTGAGGGCGGCCCTTCGCCGTCGCGCCTTCTCGTTTTGTATCACCGGCAGGATCGTGTTCACGCCATTGGAGGACGTCTCCATGAAAGCAAGCAGTGTCGGCGCCTTCGCCCGCCGAGCGCGGTGGGTCGCGCTCGCGGCAGTCGCGCTGCTCGTGTCAGCGGGTTCGCTGCACGCGCAGTCGACTGGTAAGCTCGAAGGAAGAATTCGGGACCAGGCTGGCGCGCCCATCGCGGGTGCCCAGGTGCGGATTGATGGCACGGCGTTCGGTGCCGTGGCCAACAGTCAGGGCTACTGGTTCCTCAATAACGTGCCGGCCGGGTCGGTTGACCTGACCTCAGCGTTCGTCGGGTACAAGCCGGTCCGGGTGACCGGTCTCCGGGTGCTGGCCGGTCAGACGATCACCCAGGACTTCGCGCTGGAACAGGCGGTGGTCGACATCGGTGTCATCGAAGTCATCGGTGCGGCCAACGTGCTGGTGCCCCGCGACGAAGTCACCACCAAACAGCGGATCGACGGCGAATTCGCCGAGAAGCTCCCGGTTGACCGGATCGCGAACGTCATCGCGCTGCAGCCGGGTGTGGTCGTCAACAACGGCGGCGGAATCAACATCCGCGGCGGACGTGACGACGAAGCCTCGACCTACATCGACGGCGTGCCGGTCACCCCGGGCGGACGTGGCAATCAGTCCCTCGGCACCACGGCGGGCGCGATCCAGGTCGGTGTCGGCGGGTTCGAAGACGCCTCGGTGACGACCGGCAGCAGCTCGGCCGAGTTCGGCAATGCGCAGTCCGGCATCATCGCGATTCAAACCAAGGGTGGCAGCTCCCAGTGGAGCGGCAACTTCGGTTACGAGAATGACGGGATCGGCGGCTTGAACCACAGCCTCGGCTTCAACCGGGTCCAGGCCGGTATCGGCGGCCCGCTGATGAAGAACCTCACCTTCTTCCTCTCGGGCAACCTGGAGGGCCAGAAGAGCGACAACGGCGGCATTGACCGGCAGAAATTCCCGATCTTCCTGCCGGCGGGCAAGGACACCACCGTGGCGCTCATCACGCCCAGCACGTCCGATCCCTCCTTGTCCGACACCACCTTCTCGGATGTCAGCCGGTTTGCGGTCTACACCGGTACTTGCGAGGAGTTCAAGGGAGCGGGCTCGGCCAGCACCGATACCGCAGGCGTCCGGGACATCCGGAACAACTATGGTTTCAATTGCCAGGGTGCGCGGATTCCGCTCAACGCCCGGTCGACCTACGCGCTGCAGGGCAAGGTGCAGTTCACCTACGGCACCGGCAGCCGCATCGCCATCTCCACCCTGCGGAACCGGTCCCAGAATCGCAACTTTGCTTACGGGTTCACCACCAACCCGCAGGAGCTCACGGCCAACCAGGTCAGTAACAACCTGGTCACGATGAACTGGACCCAGAACCTGTCCAAGTCGAGCGACCGGGCGCTGGCGCTCGATCTCTCGGCCTCCTACCAGTGGGATCGGGCCATCACCGGACCCCTGACCCGGCAGAGCGAGCAGGATTCGCGCGATCCGTTCGGCGGGTTCCTGATCAAGCCGCTCGATTTCCTGTTCGATTTCGACAATTTCAACATCGCGGCGATCGGAGGGCACTTCCTGCGGAACGACAAGTTTGTGTCGCCCTACGACCTGAACAATCCGGGGCAGTACGACGCCACGGATGAGTTCCGCAACAATGCGTACGGGGTCAGCGGGTTCAACGAAAGTGGCGTCCCGAGCGGACGGTTGAGCCTGTACAAGGAAGACCGTGCCATCGGCAAGGGAACTCTCGACTGGCAGGTGGACCGGTACAACCGCGTCAAGATCGGCGGCGAGTACACCAAGTACTTCATGAATGCGTACACATCAGCGCTCAGCGCGCAGATCTTCTCCGACGGCTACCACGAGAAGCCGACCCGGTGGAACGCCTTCCTGGAAGACCGCCTCGACCTGGGTGACGTGGTCGTGGTGGGTGGGCTGCGCTATGACTGGTACAAGACCGGCGCCTCCCGTCCCTACGCGACCGACCCGACCACGGGTGCGCGGTTCTTCTTCCCGGCGGTGTCGGCCCTCCGACCCAACGTGACCCAGGCCTTTCTTGACTCGATCCTGGTTCCGGACAAGAGCCACAGCTACCTGAGCCCGCACATCCAGGTGTCATTTCCGGTCACTGAGCGGACCAACTTCCGGTTGTCCTACGCCCACCAGGTGCAGGCGCCAGACTTCCAGCTCATCCTCGGTGGCATCAACACGGACCTCAGCCTGACCAATACCAACCAGGTGTATGGCACCGACCTCGATTTCGGCAAGACCATCACCTTCGAGTTCGGCATAAGGCACTCCTTCAATGACAACACGGTGCTGGACGTCTCGGCGTACAACAGGGACAAACTGTCCGACGCCGCTGGCCGGCTGGTCTCGCTCCCTGACCCGACCAATGGGTTCGCCCCGACTTCGCTGCGGCTGGTAACCAACGCCGACTTCGGTAACACCCGCGGCTTCGACGTCCGCTTCGACCGCCGGATCGGCGAGCTGTTCAACGGCAGCCTGGCTTACACCTTTCAGGACGCAAAGAACACCGGATCCGATCCGTTCAGCTACGTCAACTTCGGTTCCCGAATCCTGAATCAGCTGGGTGGCGGCAACAATCCGCCTCCCCAGGGA
Organism: Gemmatimonadales bacterium; assembly: GCA_039934355.1. Taxonomy (GTDB): domain Bacteria; phylum Gemmatimonadota; class Gemmatimonadetes; order Gemmatimonadales; family GWC2-71-9; genus JADJOM01. The sequence continues at coordinate 2,808 of JBDTMI010000052.1, read as the reverse complement.
ATTCTGCCGACCAACCAGAACCGGCCGCACACTCTGGCCGGCCAGCTGGCGCTCAACTTCCCGAACAACTGGAAGCAGGGCTCGGTCGCGGGCTCGGTGCTGGAAAACGCCGGCATCTTCGCCGTCTTCCGCCTGGCGAGCGGCACGCCCTACACCCGTTGTCCGGTCGATGTCGCGGAGGATGATAAAATCTTCTCCGGCACCGTCTGCTCGCGCAATATCGAGGGCAATTTCAACGGGGCCCGGCTGCCATCCACCAAGCAGTTCGACATCCGGTTCACCAAGGGCTTCGGCCTCGGCGGGCTGGACTTCACCGCCTACGCGGATGTCCGCAATCTGTTCAATTTCAAGAACATCACCACGGTCTTCACCCAGACCAACGACGTCAGCAACGCCAAGGAACGGGATCGTCGGCGGCGTGAGAACGTGGGGGATCTGATCAACGAGGCCAAGGTAAACGGCGTGTTCCTCGCGGATAGCACGGTGGACCTCACGTTTGGCGGCGCATTGGTAGATCGGCGCGTCGGCTGTGCCTCTTGGCGCAATCTGGACACCCAGCCGGGCGTGCCGAGCTGCGTCTACCTGATCCGGACCGAAGAGCGTTACGGCAACGGCGACGGCCTGTTCACCCATTCCGAACAGATCCGTGCCTTCGACGCCTTCTACTACTTCAATCGGGGGATTGCCAGCTTCACCGGCGCCCCGCGGCGGATCCGACTCGGGTTCGAAGTCAACTTCTAACGGTCAAACGGTGACCCGTCTCCGGGGTGAGATCCCCGGGGGCGGGACTCTCAGCACATAACCGAGTGAGGCTAGAATGCATTCACGATTTCGTATGAAGTGCGTCATGCTGGCGACAGTGCTTGCCGTCGCGGCCAGCACGGTGCTGGCAGGGTCCGCCAACGCCGAACCGGCACCTGGGGTGAAGAAGAAGGGATTCCGCCTCTTCGCCCGCGCCATCGGCGCGATGACCGTCAATCGGGTGCTCTGCGGCGTCGCCGCGGACGGCCGGCTCTGTGTCGACTCGCTCAACAGTTCGACGATCGGTGGTGGCTACTGGCCCAAGGGTACGGCGGACCAGTACATCTTCCAGTCCGGCCTCCAGGTCGCGGCCATCATCGGGCCGGATGGTGGCCCCTGGGCCGGTGATACCACCGGTGGTTTCTTCGTGAATACCACAGGCTCCAATGAGCATGGCCAGCTGGTAGAGCCGGTCTACAATGCCCAGTCCGCCGCCGACCGGGCCACCTGGCCCGCCGCCGCCTGCGTCCCCAACGGCGATGCCGGCGAACTGCTGTTCGATCCGTTGCTCCGAACCGATGTCTCCAATCTTGCCGACCCGAACTGCCGCAAGTCGGCGTCGCAGGGAGATCTGTGGCTGATGTCGTGGGAAGGCGACCCCTCGCTCAGCGGTGGTCGTTCCCATCCGCTCGGCGTCGCCGTTGAGACCCGCGCGCTGGGCTGGAATTTCCCCGCCGGCAACGAAGACATCATCTACTTCATCTTCACCTTCTTCAACATCACGTCGCTCAACTCGGCCGACTACGCCGCGATCCGGCCCAGTCTCGCCGCGATTCTGCAGCAGAAGGCCTCGGACTTCCACGCGGCTGTGGGTTCCAAGGGCACGGTCCTGCCCCAGGGCGGATACACGATGACCAACATGTACGCCGCGGTGACGTCCGACATGGACGTGGCCGAAGCGAGCTCCAATTACGCGTCGGTCAACCTGCCCTTCGCGATGGGCTACACCTACGATCACGCCTTCAGCCAGCCGCCGGCGTGGACGTTCGATCCGCACATCTTCTCCGCTCCGTTCTTCCAGGGCGCCGGCTTTGTCGGCGTCAAGTACCTCAAGAGCCCCACCGGGGCCGGAGCGATCCAGCTCTTCTCCAACACCGCCAATGCCCCGCTGCCGCCGGGCTCCATCGGCGACGCCGGCGACGTGACCCAGTTGTACCGGTACCTGTCCGGTCAGCTGAGCCCGGGCGACGGCAGCTGCAACATCCCCGGCGTCCCGGCCGTGACACACGTCTGCTACGTCGGTGTGAACGCGCCGTTCGACGCCCGGTTCTTCCAGTCGTCCACCGCCCTCACCCTTCCTCCGGGCGCGTCGGGCTCGATCGTCGTGGCGTATATTCACGCCGCGCCGGTCGCGACCGCGAGCTGCGGTGCCGGCTGCGACGTGAACCCTGGCAATCCGCTGCTGCTGACCAACGCGGTCCAGCTTGGCGCCAACGGTGGAACCGCCAACGTCATCGACTCCCTGACCGGCTTCAAGGGCTATTCCGACGTGAACAGCGACGGCATCGTCCAGCAGGATGAATTCTCCGTGGTCGCCGGCTCGCTGCTCGGCAAGGCCGGCGTGGCGCAGTCGGTGTTCGACAACAAATTCCTGCTGCCGTTCGCCCCGGAAAGCCCGGAGTTCTTCCTCGTCCCGGGCGACCACCAGGTTACCGTCCTGTGGAAGCCGAGCACCAGCGAAACGGCCGGCGACCCCTTCTTCGCCGTGGCGCAGCAGCCCACCGTACTGGATGCCGGTGGCAACGTCGTGGCCAACACGCTGTATGATCCGAACTACCGGCAGTTCGACATCGAGGGTTACCGGGTCTATCGCGGCCGGGTCGATGCGCCGAATGAACTCCAGTTGCTGGCGCAATTCGACTATTCCGGCACCACCATCACCGACTATGCCGGGCAGGTCTTCCCGACCGACGAGTGCGCCCCGGAACTCAGCATCCGGGTGAGCTGCCCGGTTCCGTTCGACTCCGTCGGTCCGGGCCTGGCGCGGTTCACGAATATTGCCTATGA
>JBDTMI010000051.1:0-25893 GCA_039934355.1 Gemmatimonadales bacterium | reverse complement strand
GCGCTGCGACTGTATCCGCCTGGGTCACCACGGGAAATCTGAGGTACCCGGCAACTCCCGCATCAGGAACGCGGGGAATTCGGATCGAACCAGGCGCGCCCAGCAACGCGGTGTAACGTGCCCCAGCATTTCGGCGTGACTCAGCTTCCGAGACCGTCGCAGCAAGATTCCCCGCCAGCAGGCCGAGACTCGCCGGGGTCATCCCGGCCGGATCGTGCGCCGGCTGATAGATGGTGTCGCCCAGTCCGAGAAAGGGGAGCGAAGCGGGAAGCCAGTAGATCCACGGCCGGCTCAACTCGCGCTGGGCCAGCGCCAGCAATAGTCGCCGGGCCCCGCCCGTCCCCGCGGGCAGCGCCGGGATGGCGGGATCAAGTGCCGCCTCGGAATGGAGCAGCAGCGCACCGCCACCACCTCCGGTGATTCCCTTCCCCCGCCCGAAGCTCAGGACGGCATAGTCCCCGAACGATCCCAGCGCCCTCCCCTGCCAGCTTCCCCCCGCGCCCTGTGCCGCATCTTCGATAACGCGGACCCCATGGCGGTGGGCCAGCGCCATCGCACGCTCGAGATCCACCGGCACGCCGTAGAGATGCACCAGTACCACCGCGGCGGGTCCGGCCGCGAGCGCCGCCTCGTACGACACCCAGTCCGGACCGAGCGTACCGGGATCGACATCGTACAGCACCACCTCGGCGTCGGCGCCGTCGCACGCAGTCGCGAGATCGTAGCAGCCATAGGCGGGGAGGGCGATGCGCCGTGGCTTCCGTCCATGCATGGCATGTTGCAGCGCGAGCCGCAGCGCGGAGGTGCCGCTGTCGACCAGGAGCCAGCGGCGCGGCGCGAAGTCCCGCAGGAGCCACTCACCGATTTCGGTCTCGGCCCTCCGTGCCGCGGGGCCACCGGCCAACGCACCGATGCCGCGCGCCAGCGCTGCCAGCGCAATCGGCGAGTACACCGGTGGCAACCGACCGAGGGTCACGGAATCCCGCGCACCACATGCGGACCCAGCGCCGTCGCCAGGCCGAGGGGGAGTTTCTGCCAGATCCGCGGACCCCAGGAGAAGGCGCCGTCATCCGGTGATGGCGTCCTGGCTTCGGCCCCTCCGGCGGCGAGCTGATACCACCACAGCTGCTCGTCACGTGACCCCCACTGCCGCTTGAAGCGGTGGGTCCCCACGCCGGGAGTGCAGCGCCCGAAGTTGAAGAGGGTGAGCCCCTCCTGCACCGCCCGTTCCATGAAGGCCCAGTAGAGACCCATGTTAGGCGAGAGCTTGTTGTAGGCGTAGAGTGACGACGCCCAGGTCATCTCGAATTCGCCATTCCAGGCGAAGCCCGCGCCGCCGGCCACCGGCTGGTTGCCCAGCCAGGCGCAGCCGAACCACGCCTCGGGGCAGCGCTCCGCGATGGCCTCAAAGAGCCGGCGCGGCTGGGTCGGGGTGCCGAGATCCCGCATGTGGCGGGAAAAGACCTCGAAGAATGGCGCCACCTGGTCCGGGCCGAACCGTACAGTGATTCCCTCCTTGGCCGGTCGGCGGACCTGACTGCGCAGCTTGGCCTCGAAGCTCTTCATGAGCGCTTCGGGCGTCTTCGGCAGGTCGAGCACGACGGTCACCTTGCGGTGCGACACCGGGAGGTCGAGTGGCAATTCCTGGCGGCTGCGAAGCTCCAGCAGCTTGACACCGTCTTCCCGGGCGCGGCGCACCGCCCAGTCGGTCAATGCGCGGACCGCCTCGGGAGTGCCGAGCGGGCCGCCGTAGTTCACGAAGGGCAGTGACACCAGGAAGTGGCCAAACACCAGGCTCTTCACCCGGACGAGGGGCAGCACCCCCACCAGGACGTCAGCCGAGTCCCGCGCTTCCAGGTACAGCGCCTCGTGCCCGGAGATATCCTCGTAAATCCCCCGCCAGGCATGAAGGTGGAAAGCGGTCCAGCCCGCCTGATTCCGCACGAAGGCATCCCAGTCGCCCGCCGCGCCGGTGAAGGGGCGCACCGTCAGGTTCAACTGGCACCTCCCGCTGGAACGACGGACGCGGGGAGGCCCAGCTCGGCGGCGTATCGATCGGCGACGCTGGTGAAGGCGAATTCGCTCAGCAACTGCTGCATGCGGGGCCAGGTCCGGTCGAGGTTGCGGTAGTGTCGGAGAGCGGTAAACCAGCCGCAGGGAATCCGCGGCTGGTCCACGTCATACTCCCAGGGATGGACATAGAACATGGCGGAGACTCCCTGCGCTCCCCATTCCCGCAACCCGCGCCGGATCAGGCCGAGGGGGAACTGCCGCAGGTAGCCGCCACCGGCAGCAGGGAGGCGGAGCGTCCCGAAGGTGGTGGTGGCGAGGGGGAGTTCCAGCAGTCGCCCAGCAGGACGGGTGAGCCAGTGGGGGACGGGGGGCGCGTCGGGGTAGCCGTAATCGGGGCGACGGATCGGGAAGAGACTCGAATCGTACCGATAGCCCTCTTCCAGCAGGGCATCGAATGCCCACTCCAAGCCGGGAACGATCGAAAAGCTCGGCGCCCGGAAGCCGAGACAGCGTTGCCCGCTGGCTTGCTCGAGCTGGGCCTTGGACAGCCGCAGATCGGCGCGGAACTCCTCCGGGGTGAATGAGGTGACCCGCTGATGCCAGCAGCCGTGCGAGGCGACCTCGTGTCCGGCCTCCGCGATCCGGCGCACCAGGCGGGGGTATTTCTCCGCCACCCAGCCCAGGGTGAAGAATGTCCCGCGTACCCGATGCTCCGCCAGCAGGTCCAGCAGCCGCTCGGTATTGGCCACGACCCGGCTGGGGTGACGATCCCAGTCACCCCGCGAAACGATCCGCTGGAATGCGACGACCTGGAAATGCTCTTCCACGTCGACGGTGAAGAGATGGACAGCGGGGGTTCGGGGAGCGAGAAGGGTCACGACACCGGCGATGAGAGTGAGGCGGGAAATTGGTCCCCTGCATGGGGTGTGGGCAAGGACCGGACCCATAAATGAACGAGGCCCCGGCAGTCGACCGGGACCTCTAGTTCACCAATTCAGGAACTTCTGATCAGGCGGACCGAATCAGACCGCCGTGTTCTTCTTCTTGCGGCGGAAGACACCCATGCCACCCATGCCGGCCAAGCCAGTCGCCAGGAGCGTCATGCTGACCGGCTCCGGGGTGACCGTGGTGCAGTTCGACGGCTGGTTGCCGGGAGCATTGCCAGTCCAGCATTCAGTCGCGACGCCGGTGCTCGTGTTCAGGCCGCGGAGGATGACGTCCGAGGTGGTCGGATCCCAGGTACCGGTGATCTTGAACGAGAAGGTCACCCAGTTATTCGAGTTGCTCAGGTCCCCGCTGCAGGGATTCTCAAAGACATTGAGGCTGGTTGCAATCTGCCCGCTGGCGGCACACCCGCTGGAGAGACTGTTATCCCCGACGTTACCATTCTTGGGGAGCGTGGCGAAATCGACGCCGAAATTGAGCTTGCCGTTGTTGCGCAGCTTCCAGGACTGCGGTGTATCGCCAGCGCGGGCCGGGCCCGACATGCTGAGGGTACCGAGCACCGCGCTTGAGCCGCCGGTGTTGTAGAACCCGATCCCGTTGAAGACCGTGCCGGACGGCGTGTTGGTGCCGTAGGTCGCCGCCGTGTTGCCGGAGAGGTTCCAGACCCGGACCTGCACGTTGCTGCCGACGACCGTGATGCTGATCGCCGCACAGGTGGCGAAGTTGCCGCCGCCGCACACCTTGTAGGACTTGAACCCATCGGCGTGCGCCGCCGACGGAGCTGCCAGCGCGAGAGCGCCGACGAGTGCGATGAGCTTGCCTGCCTTGATCATATGTTCCTCGACTGTTGGTGAACCTATGGTGTAACGCCGCGTTTGGCGTGTCTCCATCCGAGTGTGCCGATCCAGAAAAACCCGATCGGGTACAGCGTCCCCTGCGCCAGCGTCGTGATGATCGCCTTCCGCAGCCCAACTTTGATCGCCGGCTCGGTTACCGCTCCGAGTGCCTGGCTGATATGTCCAGCGTACCGGACTGTCAGCAGGACGAGCATCACGCCGATCAGGCCGAACACCACCGACAAAATTCTTACTCCTGCCAGCCGCCCCCGGGCCACCATCGAACCCAGCCCAAGCCCCAACCCAATGGTGAACAGGGGGAGTCCATCAAGCACCGTCGTGACGGTTCCGAATTCCCACTCGGCATCCCCGAAGGCGAAGGGATAAAAGGCCAGGGCCAGATCCGCGAACGAAACAATGGCGAACACCAGGCCGATCCCACCGAGCAGATACCACCCCGTATCGGGCGCGGGGTCCAGCGGAACCCGGTTCTTCTGGTCAGTCTTGATCAGAATCCTGGAGGCGGTCATACGGCCTCCGAGGGGAGCCCAGTGATTCCGGTTGCGGTAAGAGCAGAGTTCGGGCCATTTGGCCGTCGGGTGATCATAGATTGTAAACCATTGTGATTGAATGATTTAACTGGCAGTGTCGGCGCTGTAAAGACCAGCGGGATTACAACTTGGTGTTGCAACGCTACAACAGAATTTGGCCCCGTGACTCATCCCCGCCGACGCCCGAAGCTGGCTCTCCACCCCGCCCCGGCCAGCCAGAGCATGGCGAACGGGTATAGTGCGGCCTGAACAGCGGTCTTCGCCGCCGCCTTCTTGAGCTGGATCAGCTGCAGGGGATCCTTGACCACTTTGAAGGCGGTCGGGACGGCCGTGGCGTAGACCAGCAGGGCCAGCAGCATGACCACCGCCACCAGGACGCAGAATGTCGCGATGAGCCGGACCTGCCAGCGGCGCCCGGTGGCCACCGCGCCGGCCAGCAGGAAAGCCACTCCCAGGCCCAGCAGTGGCACCGCGTCAAAGAAGTGGCTGGTCGTGCCCAGCTCCCATTCTGGATCGCCGAGCAGGTTGGGAAAAAAGCCGGTGGCGACATCGAGCAGACCGACCAGGAGAAAGATCGCGCCAATAATCTGCAGCGTCCGCCAGATCAGCCGAAAGTGCGGCGCGATGAAGGTGCGTGGGGGCATTGGTGCCTCGTGAAGCGATGGGTCGGAAACCGTCAGCCGTCAGCTGGCAGCTAGAAGATCGTGAAATCCTGACGGAAGCGCGGACGGAATTGCCACTGCGCACCGCCGGTCGCCGGGACGAGCACACCAGTTCCCGACAGCGAATCTCCCACGACAAAGATACCCGGGGTGATCACGAGGACGCTGTCCACCACCATCTCGAGCGGTCCTGACCCGTCATCGAGAGTCACCGTCAGGTCGCCGTTCGCGGAAGAGGTCGACAGAATTTCCGCGCCGACCACCGAAACCACGTCGGCATCGAGCGCCCCGCCGTTCGCGGTGGCGGCGACCGCGGTGGTGAGGGTGTCTCCGCCCGGCGCCGGCCCCGCCGCCCCGACCACCAGCGAGATCGATGCGATGGTCAGCACTGGTTGCCCATTCCTGACCCCGACGGTTGCCAGCACCCGGGAGGTGTCGCCCGGTGCCGCGAATCCACCGATGAGGATCTTCACGCCGGTCAGGCGGACTGCACCGGTCGAATCACGCAGCGAGGCGCTGGTGTCCCGGGTCGACTGCGGACCGGCAAGCACCAACCCGGTCACCAGGGCCCGGCTGCCGATCGAGAGCGCCCGGGCCTGGGCAACGGTCAGGCTTGGAAAGGTGAGGAGCGCGATAATGCTGCCGGGATTTCCGCTGGGAAAGACCTGGACGGCCCGCGGCGTCAGCAGCGTCTCGAGCGAATCGCCCAGCGCCGAGGCGTCGACCTCGATGGCATAGGGACCGGTTGGAATACCGAGAAATGCGACGCGGCCCGCGGCGTCTGTGGTGTCCACCGCCAGGGTGTCCGGGCCGCCCGGCACTTTCAGGAAGACGGGCACATTCGCAAGCACGGAGTCGGGGCCGCTGGGCTGGCCGTCGTGGTCGCGGTCGTAGAGCACCGTCGCGGAGAATCCCACCCCCGGCCGGACCCGGATGCCCAAATCCTCCCCGGCGTTGGCACAGCCGGCGAGGGCGGTGCCGGTGAGGGTGAGCCCCAGGGCAGTGCGAACGATCAACTGACGGCGGACGAGCATGACAACCTCGATCAGTAGGCGATCCGGAGTCCCAGCCGCAGGATCCGGGGTTCGGTACGGCGCGACAGCAGTTTGCCGAACCGGGGGTTGGCGATCAGCGGAAGCGTGACATTGCCCAGGCCGTCGGTCACGAGCGTGCCGGCGGGATCAATCAGCACCAGGGCGTGATCGACGATTCCGCTCGAGGTGGAGACCAGGTTGAAGATGTCCGCGGATAGCTCCAGCCGGCCGCCGAGGGAGCGGACCGGAAGCCCGAGGGCGAGGTTGAGATCGAGCGCATGATTGCCCGGCGCGCGGCAACTGTTGCGATCGACGAAGCCCCCGACCTGGTCCTTGATGCAGCTGTTCTGATTGACCAGCGCCTGCATGCCGCTGATGGCGGCGTCCACAAAGGCGGGGTCGTTGCGACCCGACCCATCGGCGTTGACGTCGACCCCGGCCCGGAAGCCGGGCGTGTAGGGGAATCCGGAGCGATAGCGGTATCGGGTCGCCACGGTGAGCGGCAGATGCCCCGCGCCCTTCCACGACAAAAGCAGCGACGCCCGGTGCGGGAGATCGTAGTCCGAGACGCCCTCGACCCATTCATGGCCCGGCGGGTCGGTCGGGAACGGCGACAATTCATCGGCAGGGTCGCCGGTCCAGCTCTGCGGCGTGTTGTCCCGGGTCCGGCTCCAGAGGTAGGCGGCAGAAAATCCGATGCCGCTGCCCGGCGCGCGGGAGAAGGAGAGGCCCGCCTGGTAGTAATCCGAGAACCCGGTCGAGACCAGCCCGGACACGAGATCGAAGCCGGGGATACGCCGGTTCGACCCGGGGTCCGTCGTGACCAGGCCGCCACGCTGCGCCAGCACCCCGAACACCGGGCGACCCTCCTGGGTCCGTCCCGCAGGGGAGACGAGGAGATTCAGATCCTCCCGGCGAAGCAGGTAGTCGGTGTGATGGTAGCCACCGGTGATCCGCAGGTTGGTGGCGGACGGCAGCGCGCGATCGAGCTGGAGATCAAATTTCCGGGTGCGGGGATTCTTGTAGTTGTCGTTGGGATCAAAGAGTGTGATCACCTGGCCGGCATCGGGTGCACCGGCGGTGTCCGGCAGCGCGGGCCACGCGGTGTAGTTCCCCAGGCCCCGGCGGGCGCGGAGCTGGCCGCTGGCATTGATCGCCTCGGCGAACCGGGTGGGATCGAGCTGGCCGAAGTGCCAGCCGAAGCCTCCGGAGACCGTCCACGGCCGCTCGCCCGGGCTGGTCCAGACTACCCCCAAGTGCGGTGCGACGTTGTTGCGGTCATCCGGCACGCGGTTGTTCGGCAGACCAAATGCCGCGCCGAACTGCTGGTTACGGGGAATCGGCAAGGTCGAATTCTGGGGGAAGCGCTGCCGGTCGTAGCGCAGGCCGGTCAGCACCGTCAGCGATGGGCGCAGCTGCCACACCATCTGACCAAACACGATGAAGTCCCGCGTGGTGAACTCGGCCTTGGTGTTGGGTGATTCCGCGACGTAGAAACTCCCGCTGCCCGCCCCGAAATCGTCCAGCGTTCCGAAGGCAAAGATGCCCCGGCTCCCGTACAAGTAATCCTGGCTCCAGGACGAACTGGAAAAGTTGAAGCCGAACTTGAACCGGTACTGCTTGCTCCTGCCCACGGCGAACTGGACGCTCTCGCTCAGGTCGACAACCTTGCGGGTGAAATTGGCGGGCGCGGCGGGAGAAATACCGATGCCGGCTCCCAGGCTGGGCAGGTAGGTCGTCGGGAGGGCGCTGGAGGCGTCCCAGTCGCGCCGGGAGGACCGGTAGCCGAACCGCAATTCGTTGGCGATCTCCCCAGTGAAGAGCCCGACCCAGCTCAGGCTGCCGGTGAAATCGCGCGACTCGAGACTGCCGCCGGTGGACGTCAGGATGTCCCGGCCGAGCTCCGGATTGCGCTCCCGGAAGCGACCCATGTCCGAGCGAAGCACGAAGGCGTGCGAGGGTGAGAGCCGGTAGTCGATCCGTACCCCACCGGCCCCGCCCCGATAGGAGCGCAGCAGTGGCCGGGTAAAACCGCTGACATCCCGCCCAAACGTGTCAGCGGCGACGGCGGCGATACCCTGACTGAGCCCCACCGATGCTCCGCCGAACGGCGTACTGTCCGCTTCCCACGGGCGACCGCCGGGCAATTCCAGCTCCTGGTAGTGGAAGCCGGCGAGGAACTGCGCCTTGTCCTTGACCAGCGTGCCCGAGATGACCGTGCCGGCGAGTACCGAGGTGAGTGAGGAGTCGCCGGGATTCTCCGCGCCCCTGATGCCGGGCTTGCCGCTGACGTAGACGAAGGGTTCGAAACGGAAATGGCTGGTGCCCCGACGGGTCGCGGCCGACACCATACCGCCATTGCCACCGACCCATTCGACGTCGACCGCATGGGGGACGATCTGCGGCGGGAGCATGAGATAGGACGGCAGCGCCGGTGTCCCCGCCGACGACGGCCAGACCGCGGGGTGGCGCATCCAGGTTGCGGGCAGGCCATCGACCATCAATCGGGTACCGGATTGCGGGAGCCCACCCATCATGTCCTCGAAGCCCCAGGCCTGGGTCCGGGGCGCGGCGGCAAGCACGGAGTTGCGACCGGCCTCGGAGAATTCGGTCCGGGGCGCGAAGAAGGGTGAGGCACCGGCCTCACCCAAACCTCCGAGCAGCGGCGACAGCGGCACGATCCGCTGGTCGGCGATCGCGACTTCCTCGATCCTCGTGATGGGCGGCGGGCGGCGGACAATTCGGACGCGGACCGTCGTCAGCGACGCGGTGACGACCACGATCCCCCGCTGGCGCAGTGGCGCAAAACCGCTTTTCTCCACCCGCAGGGAGTACCGCCCCGGCGAGAGCACTGGCACGCTGATCCGGCCATGCAGGTCGGAGTGCGCCTCACTCAACGTTGCGCCGGACTCGTCCTCCAGCGAGACGATCGCGTCCAGCACCGGCGCATCAACCCCGAGGATGATCTCTGCGACGAGCGCGCCTTCAGTCACACTCTGCGCGGCCAGCGGATGGTGCAGCAGGAGCAGGAGGCCGAGCGTCCAGACCGCCGGGTGAATGAACCGGCGGTGGATCCCGCTCAGAGGAGCAACCATGAGTATTCCGGAGGCGTAGGGAAAACGATCACTATCTCACTGTAGATAGTGCAGTTATGATGCCAGCCGCGCAAGCGGTCGGTGGTAGCCCTCTAATGAATGGTGCCTGTGGCGGTGAGACAACGAAGGTGGTGGGGCCTTGCTCTCACCGCGCTGGCGGTCGGCTTCATCGCCTGGTTTACCCTGCGGCCCGCGCCGGAAGACATCAGCGCGGTGGCGCGCACTCCATTTCTCTGCCTGTACGGGTGTGGCGAGCAGGAGCTGCGCGACACGGTCCTGAACATCGCGCTGTTCGTCCCCCTGGGGTTCGCGCTGGCCCGGTGGCTCCCCGGCTGGGTGGCCATCCTCCTCTGCGTGGCGGCGACCTGCGGCATCGAGTTCACCCAATGGGGCTGGCTGGAGGGGCGGGATGCGAGTCTGCGGGACCTGCTGTTCAACTCCCTCGGCGGGGCGCTGGGGGTGTGGCTGGCTCATGGATGGCGCCGGGTCTTCCTGCCATCAATCCCGGTGGCCGCGCGCCTCTCGGCCGGCGCGGCGCTGGGGTGGCTCGGGCTCGTCGGGCTGACGGCCCTCGGCGTCCAGCCCAGCCTGCCGGAGACCACCTGGTGGGGTCAGTGGACCCCGGAGCTCGGGCAGTTCGAGCAGTGGCGCGGCACGCTGCTGGACGCCGACGTGAATGGGGTGGCGGTGCCTAACGGCCAGGCCGCGACGACCGGCGAGCTGCGCCTGCGGCTGCGGCGGGACCCCGCCGTGGTGACGGCCCGGATCCGGACCGGTCCCGCCCCCATCCGGCTGGCACCGATCGTCAGCATCTTCGACGGCGAGGAGCGCGAGGTCTTCGTGCTGGGACAGCGGGGCCCGGACCTCTTCTTCCGGATCCGTACCGGGCTCTTCGTGGCGGGCCTCCGGGGACCGCTGGTGCGCTTTCCCGACGCGCTGGCGCTGCCACCCGGCGAGCTGGTTATCGTGCGCGGCGGTATCGTGGACCGGGGTTGGCAGCTTCAGGTGAGCACGGCGACGGCGACCCGGACCTGGTCCACGCGCTGGAGTGCCGGCCTGCTCTGGACCGGCTTTCTGCCATTCACCTACCTGATGGGGCGAGAGGTACCGATCCTCAATGCGCTCTGGCTGGGCGCGATGCTGCTGCCGATGGGCTACTGGCTGGGGCGCGCGACCGATCGCCGTCGCGCCAGTCTCTGGCTGGTGCTTATCGTTGGACTCGGGCTGGGTCTCCTCGCTCCGCTGGCCGGATTGAGCGCCAGCCCGCCGCTCGAATGGCTCGGCAGCCTGCTCGGCGGCGCGGCGGGCCTGGCGGCCGGCGCGGCGACGGCGCGGCGGGGGCCAGTGGCGTCGTCCGGACCGCTGGTCACCTCGACTCCAACCTAACGTTCCCTCATGGCCCTTCCGTTCCGACGCCGCATTCTGCTCGCGCTGATCGCGCTCGGCACCCTCCCGGCGACGGTGGCCGTGATCGGCTGGGCGCTGGCGGTCCGCCCCAACGCCAACTCCGCCAGCGCCACGCGCGATGCGATCGAGACGGTGGCGGCCACGGGGAGAGTGCTGGTGCAGACGGTCGATTCCACCCGGCTCTCCCCCTCCGGGCGCCGGGCGCTCGCGGCGCACGTCGGCACGCTGAATGACGCGCTGAGCCGGGCGCAGCGACAGGAGACGATCTCGACGCTGTACTCTGGCGCGATCGCCGCGATCATCCTCACCCTCGGGGCCCTGGCGATCTACCTGTCGGTGCGAGTGGGGGACCACCTGGCGAGACAACTCAGCCGGCCGATCGACGAACTGGTCGGCTGGGCCGGGCGGATTCAGCGCGAGGAACCGCTACCGTCCGATGAGCGGGAGGGGGGCGCGCCTGAATTTGCCGCCCTGCGACTGGCGCTCCGTGACATGGCGACCGGACTGACCGAAGCGCGGGCGCGGCGGCTCGAGTCCGAACGGCTCGCCGCCTTCCGCGAGGTCGCCCGACGGGTGGCGCACGAGATGAAGAATCCGCTCACCCCGATCCGATTCGCCGTCGCCCAGCTCAGCCGGACCGCGCGACCGGAACAGCAGGAATCGCTCGAGGTCCTGCAGGCGGAGTCCGACCGGCTGGAACGACTGGCCCGGGAATTCACCGAGATGGGCCGACTGCCGGAAGGACCGGCGGCGGATGTGGACCTGGGCGAGCTCCTGACGGAGCTCGGCCGGACCACACTGCCACCGGCCATGAGCGCGACCTACGTGATCGATCCGTCCACCCCGCTGATCAGCGGACACTACGAGCCGCTGCGTCGCGCGATCAGCAACCTCATCCGCAACGCGGTGGAGGCATGCGGCGGAACGGGCGCACTGGAGCTGGGCTGTCGCCCGCTGGGACAGAACGGCGCCGAGCTGCGGGTGGTGGACCACGGGCCGGGAGTACCACCGGAGCTGCGCGACCGGGCGTTCGAGCCCTACGTGACCGAGAAACACGGCGGCACCGGGCTCGGGCTCGCACTGGTGCGGCAGACGATCGAAGCGCATGGCGGCCGGGTGCGGCATGAGGAGACACCCGGGGGCGGGGCGACATTTCTCGTGACGCTGCCGAGAGTGCGGCGATCGGGGTAGGGGAAAAGGGAAAAGGGAAAAGGAAAAGAAGTGAGGAACGGTCGACCAGCGGGCGGTAGGCCGTAGGCGGCTGCTGCGGGGCATACCGCCTCGCGCCTCGCGCCTCTATCATCCAGCCATGCCGCCGCACATCCTGATCATCGATGATGAGCCGAACATCCGCCGGATGCTCGCCGCGCTGTTGCGCGCGGAGGGATTCGCCGTGGAGGAAGCGGGTGGAGGACCGGCCGGCCTGCTGAGCGTCGAGAAAGCCGAACCGGATGCGATCTTCCTCGATCTCTTCATGCCCCCGGGATTCGACGGGCTCGAAACGCTGCGCCTGATCCGGGAACGGGGCATCGACTCGCCCGTCATCATGATGAGCGGCAAGGCGCAGCTCGCCGATGCGGTGCGGGCCACCCGGCTGGGCGCCTTCCAGTTCCTCGAGAAACCCCTCAGTCCTGAAGCGGTCCTCGTCACCCTCCGCTCCGCGATCGAACTGGGCCGGACGCAAAGCCAGAATCGGGCGCTGCGCCTGGCGCTCGCGGCGCGGGGGGAGATGGTCGGCCGCAGCGCCGCCCTGGAGCAGGTGCGCCGGCTGGTGGCGCAGGTGGCGCCCACCGATGCGCGGGTGCTGATCACCGGTGAATCGGGGACCGGCAAGGAGCTGGTGGCGGCGGCAATTCACCGGGCCAGCAAGCGGGCCGTCGAGCCATTCGTGACGGTGAATTGCGCCGCGATCCCCCGCGAGCTGGTGGAGTCGGAGATGTTCGGCCACGAGCGCGGCGCCTTCACCGGCGCCGGGGAGCGGCGGCTGGGACGGTTCGAGCTGGCGGATCGCGGCACGCTGTTCCTCGACGAGATCGGCGATCTGCATCTTGACGCCCAGGCCAAGTTGCTGCGCACGCTGGAGACCGGGATCCTCCAGCGCCTCGGCGCCGAGCAGCCGACGCAGGTGGATGTCCGCCTCGTCGCGGCGACCCACCGGCGACTGGAGCAGTCGGTGGCGAGCGGGATTTTCCGGGAAGATCTTTTCTTCCGCCTCAACATCTTCCCGATTCAGCTGCCACCGCTGCGCGACCGGCTGGACGATCTCCCGATGCTGGTCGCCCATCTGGCAGAACGGGCGCATCCAGGGCGGGCGCAGAAGTATTCCGCCGAGTCGCTCGCGCTGCTCGCCGCGTATCGATGGCCGGGCAATATCCGGGAGCTGGCGAACCTGGTCGAGCGGCTCGCCATCCTCGGCGGCGAGGTGGTCGGCCCCGACGATATCCGGCTGGTGCTGCCGGGAGCGGACGGGATCGCCGGCCGGCGCGGCACCGCCGGCGGACCGGCGCTCGGGACCGGGATGCCGGGGTCGGTCGAGGGTGCCTCACTCACGGACGCGCTGGATGAGTTTGAACGGGAGCTGATCGGTAGCGCCCTGACCCAGGCGGATGGGAACGTCGCCGAGGCCGCGCGAATCCTGCAGACCGACCGGGCGAATCTCTACCGGCGGATGAAGCGACTGGGGCTGGTAGCGCGGGGGGAGACGGTTGGCTGACACACAGTGGGGAAACGGGAAAAAGGAAAAGGGCAAGGGTGAAGCGCGCCGCTTTTCCCCTTTCCTGTTTCCCTTTTCCCTGCTGTGCTGCCTCCTGATCCCGGCCTCGGTGCGGGCCCAGGACAGCGTGATCGTCATTGACCCGGACGAACCGGCGGCAGACTCCACCTCGATCGGCATCCCGTCCGCCATCCTTGACGAACTCCTCGCCACCTGGAACGACTCGGGCACGGTGCGGCTGCCTGGCGGCCTGGTATTGCCCGCGGGTGCGCGGCTCGGCGGTCCCATCGCCTCGTACCGGGGGACGCTGCGGGTGGCCGGGACGGTGGAGGGCCCGCTCACGATCATCAACGGTGATCTCGTCATCGAGCGCGGTGGACAGGTGATCGGCGATGCCCTCGTGGCCGGCGGGCGGATGACGGTCGAGGAGGGCGGCAGCTTCGTGGGCGCATCGCGGGTATTCTGGGATGCGGTCCCGGTCACCCGTCAATCGGATGGCAGTCTGGCGCCGCGGGAACGCCGGCGCCAGTTAGGCGACTTCGCCACGGCGGAACGGAGTTTCCAGACCGGGCAGGTTCGCACCACGCTCCGGCTGACGACCAGCCAGACCTACAACCGCATCGAGGGGCTGGGGATCGAGTTCGGGCCGGCGTTCGCGTGGCGCGCGGCTCCCAACCTCACCGCGAGCCTGGATCTGCGGGCCATCCTCCGCACCGCCCCCGATCCGTCCCCCTTTCGCCGCGACCTCGGCTGGATCGTGCGAACCGACTGGCGCTTCAACGGCGCTCGCGGGTGGGGACTGGGCGCCCGGACCTACTCGGTGATCTCCGGCATCGAGGAGCACACCCTGCCGCGCGACGAGATCGGGTGGAACGCCTTTCTGTTCCAGCGCGACAGTCGCGACTATTTCAGCAGCGAAGGTGTCGGCGGCAGCGCCTTTGTCTATGTGCGTCCCCGGCTGCGGTTCGATGCCAGCATCCGCTACGAGAAGCAGGGCTCGGTTCGCGCCAACGACCCCTGGTCGCTGTTCCGCAACGAGTCGAGCTGGCGGCCCAACCCGCTGGTGGACGACGGGCACTTCACGATTCTCGGGGCGAGTGCGGAATTCGACGGTCGCAACGCGCGGAGCCGTGCCTCCTCCGGCTGGTGGCTGCGCGGTAGCATCGAGCACTCCTCCAGCGGTGATATCGCGCCGGCGAGCCTCCCGACCACCGTGCGCTCCCCGCTGCCGACGCAGGGCTACGGCTTCAACCGCTTCACGCTCGACCTCCGGCGCTACAATCGCCTCTCACCGGACATCCAGCTCAATCTGCGGCTGTGGACTGGCGGCTGGCTGTCCGGCGATCCCCTCCCGGTACAGCGCCGGCTCTCCCTCGGCGGGCTCGACCTGCTGCCCGGCTATCCGTTCCGGGGGTTGAGTTGCGCCCCGGCGGGATTCGCCGATCCGGGCCAGGCGGCGCTGTGCGATCGGGCGATCGTCACCCAGGCCGAACTGCGGAGCCGGCTCCGGCTTCGGCTGGGGTACACGGTGCGGGACCCGGATCACCGCGAGCTGGACCGGTTCATCGGGCTGGAGGATCCCGACCTGGTGGCCTTCACGGACGCCGGATCGGCCTGGATCGCGGGCGACGGGCCAGGACGGGTCCCCAGCGACCGGCTCCGTTCGATCAGCGAGTGGAAGGCGGACGCCGGTGTGGGCATCGATGCGGGCGGGATTGCGGCCTATGTGGTCAAGGCGCTCACCGATGGCGAGCCGCTGCGGGTGTTCGTGCGGCTGCAGCGCCGGTTCTGAGAATAGTGATGGGGGCGCGGCGGACGAAGAGGGGAGTCTGGAGAAGCGACGGGCGCGAGGCGGCAGGCGGGCACCGCTGCAGGGCGTTCTTCACGATGTCCACCGTAATGATGCTTGCGCTCTGCTGCCGGACCGAGGTGGCGCTGGCGCAGGACTCCGCGCAGGTGTCGCTCGAGGTGAATCTCGCGACAGATTCAACGACGCATGGTGGCCGCGACCCGACAGTGCGTATGCGCAATCTCTTTGCCGACACGCCCTGGCTTTCCGCCCTGCGCCAGGGGCTGCCGGTCCGGCTGCAATACCGGCTGGAGGTGTGGCGCTCGCGGGCCGGGTGGTTCGACGTGCTGGACCGGCAGGTGGAGTGGACCGTCGTGGTCCGACACGAACCGCTGCTGGATCAGTTCTCCGTGGTACGCCTGCTCCCGCCCAACCGGGTGCTGCAGAATCGCTATGCGACGCCGGGCGCACTCGCCGCCCTGCTCGGCAGTCCCTACCGATTCAAGGTCGCGCCGGAAAGCGAGGGGCAGTACTACTACGCCGCCTCGCTGGATGTCTCCACACTCTCGGATTCGGATCTCGACGACCTGCAGCGGCTGCTGAAAGGCGAGCTCACACCGGGCGAGGGCAAGGGCCAGAGTCTGACGCAACGCGCCCGGCGACTGATCCTGCGGCTTGCCGGATTGCCGACGCTGAGTGTGCAGGGGCGGTCGGAGAGTTTTGGGGTGAGGTAGGGGGCAGGCGGTTAGGCGGTTGGTGAATGGGCGAATGGGCGAAAAGGCGGTTGGGCGGTTGGGTGATTGGGCGGTCGAAGATGGTGCGTGCCACACGATCGCCCAGCGCCTAGCGCCCTTCAACGCCGCGCCACGCCCGCTTCGCCCCCACCCAGCGCCCGCAGCGCATCCGCTCCATAAAACAGCCGGATGTACTTGGCCTGGGTGGTCGTCAGGCGACGGACCGCCCAGGAGAGATGGACGAAGTGCGGCTCATGCGGATGCGACAGCGGATGCATGCCGCACTCCGCCGGCAGCCGGTTTCCCTTGCGGGTGTTGCAGGTGGAGCAGGCGGTGACCACGTTGGTCCATTCGTTCCCGCCGCCGCGCGAGAGCGGGATGAGATGGTCCCGCGTCAGGCACTCCCTCGGCCGGAGTTCCAGCGGCGAGCGATGGCAGTACTGGCAGCGGTACTGGTCCCGGGCGAAGAGGAAGGTGTTGGTGACCTGGCGGCGGAAGCGGCGGGGAACGTGCACAAACTTGACCAGTCGGATGATCGCCGGTTTGGGAAGGACGAGGTGCACGCTGCGCACCACGTCGCGATCCTCCGATTCGACGATTTCCGCCTTGCCTTCGATCACCAGCCGCAGGGCACGCCGAACCGGCACCATGGTCAGGGGCTCGAACGACGCGTTAAGCGCGAGGCAACGTACCATCCCACTCTTCCCTCGTGAGGGGTCATCGAATCGTAACGCCGGGCCGTCAGGCGACGCAAGCAACGGTCGAGTCACCGGGCGAGCGAGGCCAGACGGATTTCCAGCAGTTGCCGCAGCCGCACGTTGCGCGCGATGATCAGGAGGGTGTCATCGCCGGCCAGGGTCCCGATGATTTCCTTCCAGTCGGCCTGGTCCAGCGCCGCTGCCACGGCGGGCGCACCACCCGTCACCGTCTTGATCACCAGCAGCGGTCCGGTGCCCTCGACGCTCACGAGCAGCGCGGGCAGGACCTGCCCCAGGTCGGGACGCAATGACCCTTCGTTCGGGTTGGCGTAGTAGGCCCCACCTTGCGGATCGACCAGCTTGGCCAGACCCAGTTCCCGGATATCCCGCGACAGCGTGGCCTGGGTGACATTGATGCCGCCCACGGCCAGCGCGGTCCGGAGGCCGTCCTGACTCTCAATCCGCTTCTCCCGGACCGTGCGGAGAATCGCGGCGTGACGCTTCAGTTTCATCAGAAGACGACTCCTCTGCGGTAGACTTCGCGGCCGCCGAGCAGGGTAAGACGGCAGGCCGCGCGGGGCCGGGTCAGTACGGTATCCGGGAGTTGCGCCGCGTCAACCATCGCGGGCAGGTCCAGCGCGATCAGGTCCGCCCACTTGCCCGGCACCAGGCTGCCCGTCTCCCGATCGAGACCCAGCGCAGCGGCGGCCCCCAGCGTAATCAGGGCAAGCGACTCAATGCCAGCGAGCGCTGCGAGTTGTCCGGCGGCGCGGGCCTCGGCCAGGAGATCCGGCGGACTCACGCTCGCCACGGAATCGGTCCCGACCCCGAGGCGGATGCCGCGCTGTCGGATGGCGCCGAGCCGAGCGGCACCATGCGCATGCCGCCGATTGGAGCGGGGACAGTGCGCGATGGCCACGCCGCGGGCCGCCAGGGTATCCAGGTCATGGTCGCTCGCCTGGACGACGTGGATGCAGAGCGTCTCCGGTCCGAGCACCCGGTGCTGATCGAGCCATTCGACCGGCGTGCATCCAGGCCCCACTGGCACCGGTATCTCCCGTCGTCTCCACGCCTCCGCAAAGGCGCCGCCCTTCCCCGCCAGCAGCGCCGATTCCTCCGGGGATTCCGCCAGGTGCACCGCGAGTGGCAACCCCGATGCCGCCGCGTGCCGGGCGACGCGGGCATAGAGCGGCCCGCTCACGCTGTACGGCGCGTGGGGGGATCCTCCAAGGCGGACCCGGCCTCCGGCAAACCGTCCCAGGGTTTCCAGCCTCCCGGTCCAGGTGCGGAAGGCTTCCTCCACCTGCGCCGGATGCGGACCGAACACCTCGTGGTAGGCGATCCCGCTGCCGCGGAGCTCGGCCAGCGCTTCGATGACGGCACCGCTGTCACCGGTATCGGCGACGGTGGTCACCCCAGTGGCCCATCCCTCCTGAATCCCCCGCCGCGCCGCGGCGCGCACCTCGGGTGCCGGGCGCCCGGCCTTGAGGATGATCAGGTGGCGGATCCACTCACTGAAGTCCACGTCCTGGACCTGGCGCTCGAGGCCGGTCAGCTCAAGATGGGTGTGGGCATTGATGAGTCCGGGCAGCAGGACCGCATTCTCCAGCCGCTCGTGGTAGACGTCCGCCGGAGCGGGCACGAGTGCGGCGGGACCTGCCGCCGCGATCCGACCCGCTTCGTCCACCAGCACCGCGCCCTCCGCGATGGGTGGTCCCTCGATCGGCAGCAGCCAGGGGGCGGCGTACCGAGCGAGGCGCACGTCAGTTGGGCCGATTGGTGAGCGGATTGACCGCGCCGGCCCGGAAGGGGTTGTGGATGGGGCAGAATTCCTTGGGCTCGGTGCCGGGGAGATACGACTCGACCGTCAAAGAATCCTTGGGGCAGAACGACATGAACTTGCCGCCGGTCTGCCGATCCACATCGACGACGGTGAGGCCATCGGGCCGGGGCCACCCCGCCGGTTTCGGGCGACGCTCGTAGATCTCCTTCATCATCGCCGTCCACGCCGGGGCGACGAGCCGGCCACCCTGGGCATTGTCGATGATCTTCTCCGGCCGGTCCATCCCGAACCACATGCCGGCGACCAGATCAGGCGTGAAACCGACGAACCAGACGTCGGCGCCGTCGTTGGTCGTCCCGGTCTTGCCGCCGGCGGGCACGGTGAACTGGCGACCCACCGCACCTGCGGCCGTGCCGCGGCGCACGACGTCGCGCAGACCATCGAGCATGAGCCAGGCGAGGGCCGGATCCATGACGACCTCGGAACGCGGCCGGGGTTCCCAGAGCACGGTGCCCTTGCGGTCTTCGACCCGTTCGATCGCGAATGGCGTGGTGCGGGTTCCAAGGGTTGCAAAGGCGCTATAGGCCGAGATCAACTCGATCGGAATCACGCTGGCGGCGCCGATGTAGATCGAGGGATAGGGCGGAATGTTGGTCTGGATGCCGAATCGGGCCGCCTCGCCGATCACCGCCGGAGCGCCGATGTCCATGCCAAGCCGGATCGCCGGAATGTTGCGGCTCTGATAAAATGCCTGCTTGAGGGACATCGGTCCGTCGAAGCGGTTATCGTAATTCTGCGGTTCCCACGACGAATCCCGGACCTGCATCGGGACCTCTATCGGATCATCGTTGATGATCGAGGACCAGGTCCAGGGATGATCGGAGTTGCGGCCGGCGCGGAGTGCGGCGGTATACACGATGGGTTTGAAGGTGGAACCCGGCTGCCGCAGCGCCTGGACCGCCCGGTTGAACTTGCTGTCGTTGAAGTCGCGCCCACCCACCATGGCGAGGATCTTTCCGGTCTTCGCCTCCAGCACGACCGACAGTCCCTGCAGGTAGGGGGACTGTGACGGCGAGATCGCGTCGTCCCCCCGTTTCTCCATGTAGTCGGCATAGCTCTGCCGGGTATACTTGCCCAGCTTTCCGTGCTCGATGTCCTCGAGCTGCCGGAGCATCGCGCGTTCGGTCGCCTGCTGAATGTCGAGATCGACGGTGGTGTAGATCCGCAGGCCACCCCGGTAGAGTTCGGAGCCGAACCGGGTGCGCAGCTGCTGCCGGACGTATTCGACGAAGTAGGGCGCGACTTCACTGAAATCGGAGCGGGTGGAGAGCAGCAGCGGATACGCCTTCCACCGTTCGCCATCCGCCCCGGTGAGCACGCCCTCCTGCGCCATGAGGTCGAGGATCAGGTTGCGCCGTTCGACGGAAAGATCGGGGTTGCGCCGCGGGTTGTAGCGGGTCGGCGAGCGGGGGATGCCGGCGAGGGTCGCCGCCTCCGCGACGTTCAGATCCCGGGCCGACTTGCCGAAGTACCGCTGCGCCGCGGCCTCCACGCCGAAGGCGCCATTGCCGAGGTTGATCTGGTTGAGATACAG
Organism: Gemmatimonadales bacterium; assembly: GCA_039934355.1. Lineage (GTDB taxonomy): Bacteria > Gemmatimonadota > Gemmatimonadetes > Gemmatimonadales > GWC2-71-9 > JADJOM01. Next base: position 6,039 of record JBDTMI010000051.1, on the reverse strand, counting down.
CTCGAGAATCTTGTCCTTGGGAAAGTTGTCCTCGATCTCGAAGGCGACCTGCATCTCCCGGAGCTTGCGGCGGATCGAACGGTCCTGGCGGTTGATATCCTCGGGGAAGACGTTGCCGGCGAGCTGCATCGTGATGGTGGAGAAGCCCTGCACCCGGCCCCGGCCGAAGATCGTCGCGAGAAAGGTCGCCCGTACCGCTCCGAAGGTGCGGACCCAATCCACCCCGTGGTGCTCGTAGAAGCGCTTGTCTTCCACCGAGACAAAGGCGGCGATGGCAGCCGGCGACATCTGGGAGATTGGAATCAGGGTGCGACGCTCCTCACCCAGGTCGGTGATCAGGCGACCGTCGGCAGCGTAGACCTTGGAGGCCTGCGCCGGATCGTAGCCTTCCTGCACCAGCTTGGCGATCGAGGGGCAGGCGTTGTTGGCGCAGGCCCGCCGCCACGCACCAATGGCGACACCAGCGAAGATCGCGAACATCGCGAGGATCGCCGTGAGGACCGAACTCCGGATGCGGGGGGTGTACCACCAGCGGGAGAGCGTTTTGAAGACGGCGGGAGGCATGACGGGAATATAGGTGGGGGAGTCAGCCGTCAGCCATCAGTGGTCAGCCGTCAGCCCTCAGTGACCGATCGCGGCTCCCCTGCTTAGAATTGTCCCCCATGGCCGACCTCCTCTCGACACTCACCGCCCGCGGGTTCGTTCACGACGTCACGCCCGGCCTCGCGGCGCGGCTCGGACGCGGGCCCATCACCGGCTACGTCGGCTTTGACCCCACCGCCGACTCCCTCCACGTTGGCAACCTGGTGCCGGTCATGGGTCTGGCCTGGCTCCAGCGGCTCGGAGGGACGCCGATCGTCCTGGTCGGCGGCGGCACCGGCATGGTCGGCGACCCGAGCGGGAAGCGGTCGGAGCGACCGGTGCTCTCCCTGGAGGAGATCGACCACAACGCCGCGCGGATCCGTTCACAGCTCGAGCGTTTTCTGGCCTTCGACGGCAGCAACGCCGCCCGGGTCCGCAACAACGCCGACTGGCTGCGTCCGCTGCATCTGATGGAGTTCCTGCGCGATGTCGGGAAGCATTTCACCGTCAACTACATGCTGCAGAAAGATTCGGTGAAGAGTCGGATGGACACCGGCATCTCGTTCACCGAGTTCAGCTACATGCTGGTGCAGGCGCACGACTTCTGGCACCTGCAGCAGTCCGAGGGGTGCGAGCTGCAGATGGGCGGCAGCGACCAGTGGGGCAACATCACGGCCGGGACAGAGCTGATCTCCCGCCGGGACGCGGGCGAGGGCCATGGACTCACCTTTCCGTTGCTCACCACATCGAGCGGCGGCAAGTTCGGCAAGAGCGAAGCGGGGAACATCTGGCTCGATCCGGCCCGGACGTCGGCCTATCAGTTTTACCAGTTCTGGCTCAACTCCGAGGATGCGGACGTCGAGCGGTTGCTCGGCTTCTTCACCTTTCTGCCGATGGAGGAGATCGCGGCGGTCGTGGCCGAGCAGGTGCGGGAACCGGGGAAGCGCACGGGCCAGCGGCGCCTGGCCGAGGAGGTAACCACGCTGGTGCATGGTGCGGCGACGATGCGGAGCGTCGTGGCGGCGAGCCGCCTCCTGTTCGGCGGACTCAACCTGGCGGAGGCGGATGCAGGCGTGCTGGCGATCCTGGCCGGTGAAATTCCGACCGTCGCCGTCCCGAGTGGGGAACTCACTGGACTCGGGCTGATCGATGCGCTGGTGCGCAGCGGACTCGCCGCCTCAAAGGGAGAGGCTCGGCGCGGGGTCCAGCAGAGAGGGTTCTCCGTGAATGGCGCCACGGCAGGAGATGCCGAGCGCACGCTCACCCTGGAGGACCAGCTGCCCGGCGGGTATGTGCTGCTGCAGAAGGGGAAGAAGAATTACGCGATGCTGGTAGGGAGTGCGGAGTGAGGAGTGAGGAGCACTGAAATGCCTCACTCCTTTACCAGCGGGTCCTCCGGGTGCCCCGCGGCGCCTTCCCCCCCAGCAGTCCCCCCAGCACGCCACGCACCAGCGCCCGCCCGACACTACGGGCCACCGTCGTGCCCAGGGCCGCGATGATCGCGGTGCCGAGCTTTGCTCCGGTCGACATGCCCGTCTTCCCGGTCGAGGCTGTCGGAGGCGCCGGTGCATTCCTGGTGGCAGGAGGGGGCGCGAGACGCGCGGCGAGCATCTCGCGCGCACTCTCCCGATCGACCGCCGTGCCATACTCCGCCAGCAGATCCGACTGGCGGATATCCGCCTGCAGTTCTTCCGGGGTCAGCGGCGCCATGCGGGACGCGGGGGGGATCAGCCGGGCCGCGACGACCGGCGTGGGGACCCCGCGCGGATCGAGCGCGGTCACCACCGCCTCGCCGATGCCGAGCGACATCAGGGTTTCTTCCAGGTCGTAGAACTCGGTCTTCGGGTAGGTCCGGACGGCGGCCTTGAGTGCCGCCTCGTCATCCGGGGTGTGGGCCCGGAGGGCATGCTGCACCCGGTGGCCGAGCTGGGCGAGGATATCCGAGGGGACATCCTTGGGCGACTGGGTCACAAAGTAGACCCCGACCCCTTTCGACCGGACCAGCCGGACCACCTGCTCCACCTGCTGGAGAAACGCCCTGGACGCGTCGTTGAAGAGGAGGTGCGCCTCGTCGAAAAAGAAGACGAGCTTCGGCTGGTCGAGGTCGCCCGCTTCCGGAAGGGTGTGGTACAGCTCCGCGAGCAACCACATCAGAAAGGTCGAGAAGAGCTGCGGCTTGTCCTGCACGTCGCTCAGCTCGAGGCAGGTCACGACCCCGAGCCCCTCGCGGGTACAGTGCAGCAGGTCGGTGACATCAAACTCCGGCTCGCCGAAAAACTGTTCGGCGCCCTGCATCTCGAGCTCCACCATCTTCCGCATCAGCACGCCCACCGACGCCGGCGACATCCCCCCCAGCGCATCGAGTTCGCCCTTCCCCTCCGGGGAGGTGAGGAACTGCAGCACCGCGCGCAGGTCGCCGAGATCCAGCAGCGGGAGCTGCTGGTCGTCGCAATACTTGAAGACGAGGGTGAGCACGCTGGTCTGGGTGTCGTTGAGACGGAGCACCTTGGCGAGCAGGAGCGGCCCGAAGCTCGCAACCGTCGCCCGGAGCTGCACCCCCAGCTTGCCGGTGAGGCTCACGAATTCCACCGGGACGCCGGCGGGCGTCCAGGGCCACTGGATGTCGGTGGCGCGCTGGGTGACGCGGTCCGAGACCGCACCGGGCATCGCGAGCCCGGAGAGATCGCCCTTGATGTCCGCCACGAAGACCGGCACCCCCGCGCGCGAGAGCTGCTCGGTCAGCAGCTGCAGCGTCCGGGTCTTGCCGGTCCCGGTCGCGCCCGCCACCAGGCCATGCCGGTTCATCATCGCCAGCGGAATGCGGATCTTCGGCTCGGGCAGGACGGTGCCTCGGTCCAATGCCACGCCCAGGGTGATGGCGGGGCCGGGAAAGCCGTAGCCGGTTCGGAGGACGTCGGCGAGAGAGGGAGGCATGGGGTGAGGAGTGAAGAGTGAGGAGTGAGGAGTGAGGAGGATGCACGAGGCGCGAGAGAGGAGGCGATCGCTGAACGCTGAATGCTGAATGCTGAACCTTGAATGCCGACTGCCTACCGCTGACGGCTGAGGGCTGCCGGCTACCCCATATGCTGGCCCAGCACCTCAGTCACCCGTTCAATCTCCGCCGCTGTATTGTAGCAGTGCGGGCTGATCCGCAGCGCGCCCTCGCGCAGACTGCAGTAGATCCCCGCCTCGCGCAGCGTCTGGTGCGCCTGCTCGATGCGAGGCGGCGCGAGGCAGGTGATCCCGGAGCCGCGTGCGCCGCGGGGCGAGGTAACCGGCACGCCGCGGCGGTCGGCCCACGCGAGCAAATGCTGTTGCAGCGCCCTGAGATGGGTCTGGATCGCCGGAATCCCGAGCTCGGAGAGCAGTGCGAGTGACTGGTTCAGGGCGACAAATTCCTGGAACGGCAGCGTGATCAGCTCGAAGCGGCGGGCATCGGCGCGCAGCGTGTCGCGGTACTCGGTGAGGCGGGTGAAGTCGTCGGTGCCCTCGAAGTTCATCCAGCCGGTAATGGCCGGATCGAGCTGCGTGATCAGGCTCCGCCGGACATACATGAACCCGCTGCCCCACGGCGAGAGCAGCCACTTCTGGGCACCGCACGCAAGGATGTCGACCGGCGTGGCGCGGAGGTCGAACGGCAGCTGTCCGATGCCCTGGATCGCGTCGACCACGAGCCACTTGCCCAGCGTGCGCGTGAGAGTGGAGAGGCGGGCCAGGTCGACGGTGTAGCCGGTGGCGAACTGGGTCAGGGAAACCGCGATCGCGCGGACCTCCGGCGCGTGCAGTCGTTCCAGGAGCCGGGCCTCGTCCGGCCATCCTTCCGGCGTGACCGGGACCAGTTCGCAGCGCACGCCCCGGTCGCCGAGTCGGCGCCAGGGATAGACGTTGGCGGGGAACTCCCGGTCGCTCACCAGCACAACCTCGCCCGCCGTGAACGGCAGGGCCCGGGCGGCGATCGCCAGCCCGAACGAGGTGTTGGTGGCGAGCGCGATTTCCTCCGGTTCGGCGCCGATCAGCCCGGCGATCGCCGCGCGGGAGCGGGCCAGGCCGCCGAACTGGTCGGCCGAGCCAATTTCATAGGGACGGCACCGCCGACCGATGGTCTCCTCCAGGGCGCGCCGGGTCCGCTCCGGCAAGGGACCAATGGAAGCATGGTCGAGCCAGATCCGGGAATCGGCCCAGGGAAATTCGGTGGCGCGCAGGGCGTGCAGGTCGTAGGTCACGCGTCGCAATCTGTTCCGGGAAGCAGTACGTTATTGGCACCCATGCCCAGCAACAAGCGATGAGTTTCGGTTCCCCCTTTACGCTGGTGCTCAGCGGTGGCGGGGTCAAAGGCCTGGCGCACATCGGCGTGCTCCAGGCGCTCGAGGAGCGCGGCCTGATTCCGAACCTGATCGTCGGCAGCAGCATGGGCTCGCTGATCGCGGCGGCATGGGCCTGCGGCATGCCGCTCGACGAGATGCGGGAGCGCGGACTGCAGGTCCGGCGGCGCGACATTTTTCAGGTCGCCCATTTCGACATGGCCATGAAGCGGATGCGGGCGCCGGCGGTGTATCGGCCCGAACCGCTGGATGCGCTGATCGTCTCGCTGGTCGGCGACCGCACCTTTGCCGACCTGCCCCGCCAGCTCGTGATCAACACCGTCGAACTGAACACCGGCATGCAGGTGCTCTGGGGCCTGCCCGGCCTGCAACACGTCCGGGTGGTGGACGCGGTGTTCGCCTCGTGCGCGCTGCCCGGTCTCTTCCCGCCCCGGGAGATCGACGGTCGCTGGTACGTGGACGGCGCCGTGGTGGAAAACCTGCCGGCGGAAGTCGCCGCCGCCCAGGGCAAAGGTCCGGTGCTCGCGGTCGATGTCGGCTCCACCAGCGTGCTGCGGAGCAACGTGCAGGACGAGGGGTTCGCCGCCACGTATATCCGCGGCCTGGAGATCGTGATGCAGAACATGATGGAGAGTCGGCTCCGGCGCTGGACCGCGCCGCCGCTGGTCCTGCTGCATCCCCGGGTCGAACATGTGTCGATGTTCGGTTTCGGACACAATCGCGAACTGATCGAGGAGGGTCATCGCTCGACGCTCGACCTGCTGGATCAGCTCAAGGAGAGCTTCGATCCCGAAGGGCACGGTGTCTATCCCCAGCGCCGGGTGGAGGTCCGGATCGACCGGGAGCGATGCGTGGGGTGTGGCGCCTGTGTGATGCACGCCCCCTGGGCGTTCGAGATGGACGAGGAAGGAAAGGCAAAGGTGCGCCAGGCGCTGCATTCGTGGTCGCCACTGGATGGCACCTATGTCCGCAACTGTCCGACGTATGCGATCAGTGCGCGGCTGGCGGGGAAGTGGCCGTGAGCCGTTGGGATTCAGCGTTCAGCATTCAGCGTTCAGCGTTCAGCGACCCGCATTCTTCGGCAAGATCGCCACACGCCCGACCGCCCGACCGGCCAACCGCCCAACCGCCCAAC
>JBDTMI010000050.1:0-26704 GCA_039934355.1 Gemmatimonadales bacterium | reverse complement strand
CCCTATCCCGGATTGTCGCCATGTTCCCGGGCGGGCGGAGACGCCCGCCCCTACCCTAGATTGTGCCCATGCCTCGCCGTACACCCTCAATCCCGCTGCTGGTCGGTCGCGCGCTGCGACTCCGTTGTCCCCAGTGTGGCGGCGGCTCGCTCTTTCAATCCTGGCTTTCGATTCGAGCGCGATGTCCCACATGTAGCCTCAGGACGGAGCGGGGAGAGGACGGCTACGTGGTCGGCGCCTATATGTTCAATTTCATGGCGGCCGAGTTGATCTGGGCGACCTCGGTGGTGAGCCTGCTCGTCTTCACGTGGCCCACACCACCCTGGAGTCTGTTGCTCTACGGCGGAGGGGCCCTGATGATCGTGATGCCATTCCTCTGCTATCCATTTTCAAAGACGCTTTTCCTCGCCTTTGACCTGGTGTTTCGACCGGCAGATGAGACCGAAAACCGACCATGACCGCCCCGATCCCACCAACGAGAGTCCGGCTCGACAAGTGGCTGTGGGCCGCGCGATTCTTCAAAACCCGCTCGCTGGCCGTCGAGGCGATCGATGGTGGGAAGGTCCGGGTGGCAGGTGAGCGGGTGAAACGGGCCAAGCTGGTCCAGGCCGGCGATGAAGTCGCCATCCGGCTGGGACCATACGAGCACGTAGTGCAGGTACGTGGCCTGGCGGAACGGCGGGGACCGGCGCCAGAAGCGGCCAAGTTATATGAGGAGACCGCCGCCAGCCTGAAAGAGCGTGAGCGGGTCACGTTTCAGCTGAAGGCGGCGCACGTCCTGTTCGTGCCGGAGACCAATGAGCGTCCGACCAAGCGGGACCGCCGCCGGCTGGACAACTTCCGAAAGCGGGAGGGCTGGGAATAGGGCGACCAACCGCCGACTCAAGTTTCCCGGGACCCGACCGATACTCACCGGAAGCGGCCATGGGCTCGAGGATGGCCCCCAGTACGCCGCTACCGGTACCCGGAGTCCCCCTGATGTCCATCTCACCCTCAGCAGTCTCGTCCGCGCTCAGTGCCCTCAAGATGTACAGTCGCCAGGTGGATCGCGCGGCTGAATCGATCGCCAGCGTGGGCCTCGTCGATCTCGCCGCCGACCCGGCTTCCGGAAATGGCGCGCCACTACCGAGTATGAGTGTAGCCTATGGCGATTCCGCCGACCTGGCCGGAGCCATGACCGACATGATGATTGCCCAGCGCGCTTTCTCGGCCCAGCTCCGGGTGCTGCGGACGGCGGACGAGATGCTGAAGGAGTCGGTCGACTTCGTCGGCGGGAAGCGTCCCATCTAGGGAACGACCATGATCTGCGCGGTCATCGACGGGTGCGGTTCGCCAGGACTGGCGAGCGCACCCGTTTGGGTGAGTACGACTGGATCGCTCACGCCGGGGTTGATCGGTGCGGCGCTCCGGAACCCGCCAGCCACCTGCGGGCTGACTCGATCTCACCCGCTTCCAGTTGATGGCCCGCCTCCCTGACATCCAGGGTCACTTCGGCGCCACCCTCACGAAGCAACGCGGCCAGGCGCTCGGCATTCGCCAACGGAATGATCGGGTCACGCCGTCCGGTCGCGAGCAGGACGCGGGTCCCTTCGAGGCCATGCGGGCGGGTCTCATAGGGTACCATCGCACGGAAGAGCAGCGCGATCCGCAACAGGCCCGGCTGGGAGAGCAGAAGGCTGGCCGCGATATTCGCCCCGTTGGAATAGCCCACCGCGGTGACCTGTGCCGGATCGAAGCGATATCGGATGGCGGCATCGGACAGAAAATCCGCCAGCTCCCGAGTGCGCACTGCCAGGTCCTCCTGGTCAAAAACCCCTTCCGCCAGGCGGCGGAAGAAGCGCGGCATGCTCCCTTCCAGCACCTGGCCGCGCGGTGAGAGCAGATTCGCTCCGGGAAGCAGCTGGGCCCCCAGACCGAGCAGGTCGTTCTCATTGCCCCCGGTGCCGTGCAGCAGCAGCAGGGTTCGCGGGCCAGTCCCCGCCACGTAACGGTGAGTGAAATCGGTCGCCATCAGACGCTCCTCGCATGCGACTCGCCCGGGACCTGGAGCGGAACCAGGTGTGCCTGGATGGCCGCGCGTTGAGACTCGTACTGCGGCGGCAGCTTGAGCGCTTCCCCGAGGGTTGCCTCCGGCTCATCGATCATGAAGCCCGGACCATCGGTGGCGATTTCAAACAGGACACCACCCGGCTCGCGGAAATAGATCGAGCGGAAGTACTGCCGGTCGACCACCGGCGTCACGCTGAGGGAGCGACCGAGTACCTCGCCCCGCAGCCGCAGCTGGTGCGCGTCGTCCGCTGCCCGCCACGCGATGTGATGAACCGAGCCCGCACCCATGCTCCCGAGCGGTGCCGCGGGATCGTGGATCAGGTCGAGCACCCCACCCGACGCTCCCTGGGCCGGATGCAGCCGACGGACGCCATTGTCTTCCTCGCCCGACCGGAAGCCGAGCACCTCCTGCATCATCTCCGACGTCGGCTCCACGGACCGGAGCCGCAGGGTCATGCCGTGAATACGGCGAATCGCCGCCGCGCCTGAAATCGGACCGGTGACCCCGTCCTCGTGAGTGGATCCGCCAGCCGAGCCGACCAATGCGAGTCCCATCCCGTCGGGATCCTGGAACTGAAGCGTGCGCTGCCCGAACAATTCGCCGGAAGTGACTCCGACCACCCCGGCGGCGCCGAGTCTATCCTGCCAGAAGGCAAGCGAGGCGTGTGGCACCGCGAACGATGTGACCACTGCTTCACCGGCCCCGGTACGACCTCTCGGCGCGCCGGCCCATGGAAAGAAGGTCAGGAGCGTGCCCGGCGTGCCGGTCCGGTCGCCGTAGTACAAGTGGTAGGTATTCGGGTCATCGAAATTGACGGTACGCTTGATGAAGCGCATGCCCAGGGTGCCGGCGTAAAAGTCCAGGTTGCGTTGCGGCTCGCCGGCGATGGCGGTCACGTGGTGAATGCCCTGCGATGGTGCGGTCATGCTTTTCCTCCGGGCCGTCCTCAGCCCTTGATGATGGACAACGGACAGTACGAGATCGGACTTGATACCAACTCCATCCGGTTCGCTCTACCCCGCGATACCGGACTGGCGGACGCCGAGGCCCAGCTTCCGGCAGAGCAGGCCAAGCTGCTTCTGTTCCTGCGCCGTGAGTGTGCCCAGCAGCGCGGTGACCCGAGCGGCGTGGGGCGGAAACGCGCCGGAGATCAGCTCCGCCCCCCGATCACTCAACTGCACCTGCCAGGTCCGTCGATCCTCCGGGTCCGCCACCCGGCGGACCAGTCCCCGATCCTCGAGGTTGTCGATGACCGTAGTGAGGTTGCTGCCGCTCACCAGCAGCTTGTCGCAGAGACGCGCCTGGGGCATCGGGCCGAGGTGCAGGAGTGCTTCGAGGACACCGAACTGGCTCTCGGTGAGACGAAAGTCCTTCTGCAGGACCGGGTTCAGGCGCGGGGTCAGCGAGTTCACCGCCCGGCGCAGCTTGACGAAGGTGCTCAGCGCAAGGCGGGTGGTGGAATCGAGGCGGGGGCGGCGCGGCATATAGTCCTATGTCAGATTGTTCGATGTCGAACATACTAACCTGACCTCAATCCGTCAATCCCGGCCGGCAATCCTCCGGAGCGCGGCGGCGTCGATGGTGTGGCCGCCGGCAAACCGCACCGCCGTCGCCGTCGCCCCGGCCTGGACCAGCGCCGCCGCCTGCGCCTCGAGCACGCCCGCGGGCGCGTGTGTATCCTCGTCACCCGCCACCAGGACGACGGGGTGGCCCGCACGGCGAGCGGCCAGCGCGTCGGGGGCAACATCGACGGCGAGGGGGGCGCCCCACAGGATGAGCTGGTCCGGGGTCTCCGAACTGGTCACCGCCCAGCGGGCGACGGCCGCGCTGCCCTGGGAGAAGCCGAGCACGATCAGGCGTTCCGGTCGATGCGCCGCACGCAGCACCCCCACGAGTTGATCGAGATAGCCGTGCACGTCGCCGATCTCCGCCACCCGGTCCTCCCGGGTGAGCCAGGTGGCACCGATCGCGGACCCGTGCCCCCCATCGAGCCGGGTCTCGAGATAGAAGCGCGACAGTGCCTCGGGGGCGGCCATCACGGTCGCCCCATCGTCCAGCGGCGCGAACGCGCGCAGGAAGCGGCTCGCGAGCTGGGCGTAGCCGTGCAGGACAATCCACAGCTCGCGCACCGGTGCGCCGTCAGGGCCGAGGGTGAAATAGCGCGCGGTCCGTTTGACGGTGAGGTGATGGGGTTTCATAGCGAGTAGAGGTTGGGAGGAGGAAGTGGGCGGTAGACGGTGGGCGACCCACTGCATGGACCACCGGCCGCCCGATCGCCGGTGGGCCCGCACCGGAAATTCTACTGAGTGAGGCCGAAAAGCGAAAAGGCCCGCCACCGGCGGGCCCTCCCCTCGAATCTCCCAGCGCGAGATCTCGCCTACGGAGTCTCGACCGGCGTATCGGCGGACATTTTCAGCCCTGCCTTGCCGGCCTGAAGGTGAAAGATCTCCTTGCCATTCTTGTCCCGGATCCGAATGAACGCCTGATTCGAATCCGCGGTGATCCGGACCAGGTCGCCGCCGTGTCCGTCGCTCACCCGCAGGAATGCCCCAGAGGAGTCGGCCTGGACCCGTACCCGACCGTTGTCACGCCCAGTGGCATCCATGTGGACACCGTGGGTGAGGTCGATGTTGGCGCGGAACGGCTCGCCGCTGCTGAACCGATCGAGTTGGGCTTCCTGAACCATCACTGGACGGATCATCCCGACCGGCTCGAATCGTACCTCTCCGACCCGGATCAGCGCCCCATCCATCCCGGCGCCGCAGCGGAAGCCCTGATCGAAATTGGCATCGGTGTCGCCGATGGGAAGCAGGTCGCACGATTCCAGGCTGGCAGCGTCGGCGGCGTCATCCAGATCCACCTCCAGCTTCACCGACATGAGCTGGTTGCGGACAGTCCGCTCAATCACCATCCGGTTGACCGTGCCGAGTTGGTGGCCGTCGAGGCGGAAGGGCAGGTCGGAGAGGCTGCGACTCGCATGGCTGGCCGCCGAGAGGACCGCCGGCCCAAATGTCTCGGATACGGCCTCCGCGACCGCTGCCCGCGCGTGATGGAAGGTGGTGAGCAGGAACATTCCGACCAGGAAGACCCCAACGGCACCGAACCCGATTTTCGTCCACATGGATCGCATGGGGACCTCCGCGGTCAGTGAGACACTGCTGGAAAGAGGATCGACGACTGCGGACCTACGGGAGGGGCGCGTGTATGGTTTCGTTCTGAGACGGCTCCCTCCCCGCCCTCCGACGACTGTTGGCCGACGGCTGACGGCGCTCCCTAGATCTCCCCATCCAGTCCGAGCTGATGGTAGCAGTGGACGATCTGGTCCTGATTGGCCAGCAGCCAGTCGATCGATGGCTCTCGGCGCATCGCCTTGCCGAGCGCCTTGGCGGTCGCGGCGCGGTGGGTCTGGAAGAGGATCGCGTGATCGAAATCCTCGGCATCGAGCACGGCGGGATCGAGCCAGACGGAGACGATGATGCCAAGTTCGTCGACCCGGTCCTTCGGGATGTCACCGGCACGCACGGCATCGAGGACGCCGTTGGCGATCGCTGCCTGCACCGTGCCCATCAGAATCTTGGTATATCGCTCATCGTCCACCGTCACCTTGCTGACCATGAGGGTGGCGGGCTTCACCTGGACATCGCAGTTGAGGATGGCAAAGACCCGGCTGTGTCCCTTCACCTGGTCGCCCAGCAAGGTGGCCAAAGCAGTGCCGACGGGGCCGTCAAGTTCGCCGATGACGATCTCGGGTTCGGCGGCGGACCAGGCCGGCTCGGCCTCGACGAGGGCTTCACCGGTGCGGAGGACGATGCGGTCGGTCATGGGTCACGATCCGTGCGGGAGTGGAGGAGGGATGGCGGGTCAACGACCAACGGCGGCCGGTAAGGGCCGCCGCAGATCGGATGGAGTTCGTCAGGGCCGCGGACCGGCGGCTCCCCTGCATGCGGCCCCTACTGCACCGCGTTCATCATGTCGAAGATCGGCAGGTACATGGCGACCACCATGCCGCCGACGATCACGCCGAGGACCACGATCATGACCGGCTCCATGAGGGAGAGGAGCGCGCTGACGGCGACGTCCACCTCCTCGTCATAGAAGTCGGCGATCTTCGAGAGCATCTCGTCCAGGCCGCCGGTCTGTTCGCCGACGGCGATCATCGAGATGACCATCGGCGGGAAGACCTTCGACTTCTCCAGCGGGCCGGCGATCGTCTCGCCGCCGGCGATCGAGTTGCGCGACTCCATGACCGCATCGTGGATGACCCGGTTGCCGGCGGTCTTGGCGGTGATCTCGAGGCCGTCCAGGATGCTCACGCCCGAGCTGATCAGCGTGCCCAGGGTCCGGGTAAAGCGCGAGACCGCCGACTTCCGGAGCATGTCGCCCAGGATGGGGGAGTTGAGCAGGAGCTGGTCGATTTTCTTGTGCCCGTCCGCCGTCGCGTAATACCGCTTGATGGCGAAGACGATGCCGACGATGACCGCGATCAGCACCCACCAGTAGTTGATGAGCATGTCGGACATGCCAATCACGATACGAGTCGGGAGCGGCAGTTCCATGCCCACACTCGCGAACATCTTCTGGAAGGTCGGGATGACGAAGATCAACAGCACGGCGACCGCGATGGCGGCGACGCTGAAGATCACCGCCGGGTAGATCATAGCGCCCTTGACCTTGCGGATCAGGGCATCGCTCTTCTCGAGGAACGTCGCGAGGCGCAGCAGAATGGTGTCGAGAATACCGCCGGCCTCGCCGGCGGCGACCATGTTCACGTACAGCTCGGTGAATGCCTTGGGGTGTTTGCTGAACGCATCCGCGAGGGTGTGGCCGCTCTCCACGTCGAATACGACCTGCCGGGTCACGTCGGCGAGCGAGGGGTTCTCGGTCTGCTTGGCCAGGATGTCCAGCGACTGCACCAGGGGCAGGCCCGAGTTGATCATCGTGGCGAACTGCCGGGTGAAGATGACGATGTCGCGAGTCTTGATGGCTTTCTTGCCGAACGAGAACGAGATGTCCTTGGGCTTCTCGCGCACGTTCACGACGATCATCTTCTGCTGCTTGATGTGCTTCAGCACCTCTTCCCGCGAGGGGACGTCCAGCGTGCCCTTGAGGATCTGGCCGGTGCTGGCGTTGCGCGCGGTATACTCGAAAACTGGCATCGGGCGTCTCCTGGGTGCTTACCGGCGGGCGGCCGGGCGGCCACTGGGCTTCTCGACCGCCCCCATCTCCTGCTCCTCGAGCGGCGTCTCGCCGCACATCCGGAGCAACTCATTGGGTTCCCCGGACGCGCGCAGGCACTCGTCCAGGGAGACTTCCCGGCTCATGTAGAGCTGGAACAGCGAATCGTTCATCGTCTGCATGCCGTGCTTCTTGCCGGACTGCAGGGCGGAATAGATCTGGTGCACCTTGTCGTCGCGGATCAGCGCCCGAATGGCCGGGGTGCACACCATGATCTCGCAGGCCATGGCGCGACCCCGTCCCTTGGCCTTCTGCAGCAGCGTCTGGGTCAGCACGCCTTCCAGCACGAACGAGAGCTGGGCCCGGACCTGAGTCTGCTGGTTGGGCGGGAAGACGTCGATGATGCGGTTGATCGACTCCGCGGCCGAATTGGTGTGCAGCGTGGCCAGGGCGAGGTGGCCCGTCTCGGCGATGGTGAGGCAGGCGGAGATCGTTTCCAGGTCGCGCAACTCGCCCACCAGAATCACGTCGGGATCTTCCCGCAGCGCGTACTTGAGGGCGTTGGCGAAACTCTTGGTATCGGTCCCGACTTCCCGCTGGTTGACGATGCAGCCCTGGTGGCGGTGAATGAACTCGATCGGGTCTTCGACCGTGATGATATGGCCCTTCCGCTCCTTGTTGATCTTGTCGAGCATCGCCGCGAGGGTGGTCGACTTGCCCGAGCCAGTCGGCCCGGTCACCAGCACCAGGCCGCGGGGCCGCTCCGACAGCTTGGACAGCACCGGGGGCAGTCCGAGGTCCTGGAAGGTTCGCACATTGAAAGGAATCATGCGGATGACCATCGCCACGCAGCCGCGCTGCTTGAAGACGTTGCCGCGAAACCGGGCCAGGTTCTGGATGCCGAAGGAGAAGTCCAGCTCGTCCTCGGTCTCGAAGCGCTTCTTCTGGTTTTCCGTGAGTACCGAGTACGCCAGGGACAGGGTCTCCTTGGCGGTCAGGACGTCCGGCGTCGAGGCGTTGGTGAGATCGCCGTCCACTCGGAGCTTGGGTCGCTCGCCTGCGGTGATGTGCAGGTCGGACGCATCCTTCTCGATCACTTCCTCGAGCAGGGCCCGCAGGTTCACCGTCATGCCGCCGTCTCCTTGATCACTTCTTCCAACGTGGTGACCCCGCGAGAAATCTTCATGAGGCCATCCATCCGGAGGGTCAGCATGCCGTCCGCCACTGCCTGGTCCCGGATCTCGGCTACGGATCCGCCCCGGAGGATGAGGCGACGCAATTCGGGGGTGAGCGCCATCACCTCGTACAGGCCGGCGCGTCCCTTGTAGCCGGTCCCGTTGCAAGTGTCGCACCCGCGACCCCGCATGAAGGCCATCTTCTTCAGTTCCTCGACGTTGTCCCCCAGCACCTTGAGCTCGACGTCGGTGTATTCATGCGGCGCCTTGCAGTCCTTGCAGATCCGGCGCACCAGCCGCTGGGCCACCACCAGGTTGACCGCGCTGGCGACGTTGAACGCCTCGATCCCCATGTCGATCAGACGGGTGATGGTGGAGGGGGCGTCGTTGGTGTGCAGGGTCGAGAGCACCAGGTGACCGGTGAGCGCCGCCTTGATGGCGATGCCGCCGGTTTCCAGGTCCCGGATCTCGCCGATCATGATGATGTTGGGGTCCTGGCGCAGGAACGCCTTCAGCGCCGCGGCGAAGGTCAGCCCGATTTCATTGCGGATCAGGACCTGGTTGATGCCCATCAGGTTGTACTCGACCGGGTCTTCGGCCGTCATGATGTTGGTTTCGATCGTGTTGACCCGGGAGAGCGCGGAATACAGCGTCGTCGTCTTCCCCGAACCGGTCGGGCCGGTGACGAGCACCATGCCGTAGGGATTCAGGATATTGTGCATCAGGTCTTCTTCCGCCTTCTTCTCGAAGCCGAACTTGGAGAGGTCCAGCGTCAGGTTCCCCTTGTCCAGGATCCGCAGCACGATCTTCTCGCCGTAGATCACCGGCAGCACCGACACCCGGAAGTCGATGACCCGGGAACCGATCTTCAGCTTGAGGCGGCCGTCCTGCGGCACCCGCCGCTCGGCAATATTGAGTTGCGAGAGAATCTTGATGCGGCTGGTGAGCGCGGCCTTCATCTTGATCGGCGGCCGCATCACCTCCAGCAGCGCGCCGTCGATGCGGTACCGCACCCGGATCTCGTGCTCGAACGGCTCGATGTGAATGTCGGACGCGCCGCGCTTCACCGCGTCGGTGAGGAAGCCGTTGATCAGCTTGACGACCGGAGCATCGTTGATCTGCGCCTGGGTCGCAGTCTCCTCGGCCTGTTCCTCGACGATCTCGACCCCGCCGCTCTCGTCGTCAATCGCTTCCATCTCCTTGAGCAGCGTCTGCATCTGCTCATCGGAGGACTCGTAGTGCTTCTCGATCAGATTGCGGAGGGTGTATTCGCCGGCAATGACGGGGAAGAGATCGTACCGGGTGATGAACTTGAGGTCGTCGAGGACCCCGGACGCAGTCGGGTCCGCCATGGCGACGGTGAGCGTCCGTCCCTCGCGCTTGAGCGGCAGCACCACGTGCTTGAGGGCAAAGTCGGCGGGCACCAGCTTGACGATCTTCTGGTCCACCTCAAAGCGCGTGAGATCCACGGCCGGCATGCGATACTGCCGCGCCAGCACCTTGGTGACCTCAAGCTCCTGGATCAGCCCCAACTTGACCAGGACATACCCCAAGCGGTGGCCGGATGACTTCTGTTCTGCGAGGGCCGCCGTGAGCTGGTCACGGGTAATCAGGCCCTCCTTCATCAGAATGTCGCCCAGCCGGTCGGTTCCCCCGGCAGCAGCGGTCGCCATCGCCTCGTATAGTGCTGGATTGTAAAGAGTGACAAGGGTTTAGGCCTACTAATCTAAGCTAGGTTGTCGGGGAAGGGTGTCAATGGGGGAGCGGGAGGCGATTGGGCGGGTGGGCGGGTGGGCGATTGGCGATGGGGTGCATGGTGCAGTTCAGACGCCAATCAATGGCCCACCGCCAATGGCTACTCCACCACCACCCTCTCCCGCACCTTTCCCAGCGTCGATGGCCCAATCCCGGGTACCGCCACCAGACTCTCCACCGCCGCGAATGGCCCGTGACGCTCGCGGAAGACCACGATCTGCTGCGCCATGTAGGCCCCGATGAACGGCAGCTCTTCCAGTTCGGCCGCAGTGGCGGTGTTGATATTCACCGCCTGCGCCGCCCCACTCACCGCCACCTGTGCCACCCGCCCATCGCTACCGGGCGTCCCGCTCCCGTCGGCCGGCGACCCGCCCAGCGCCGCCGCTGGCTGAGTCGGAGCGAGCGAGAACCGGGCGTGCGGACCAATCGCGCGCAACAGGCCGGGACCGACACCAGCCACGCGATCGAGACCCGCCAGGCTGCCGAAGGGTCCCCGGGTCAACCGGTCCGTGACCATGGCCCGTGCGAGGGCAAGGCCGATCCGGGGCAACCGGGCAATCTCTTCCGCGGAGGCGAGATCGAGATCCACCTGCTCCCCAGCAGCGAGCGGGCGCACGGCGGCGAGACTCGAATCCCGGTGCGCCAGCGGCTGACCCCCGATACCCGGCAACGCGAGGAGCTCGCCCGGCGCCGCCAGTGGTCGGCTGGCCCAGGTACGCACACCCTGCCCCGCGACTGCGAGAGATAGCAGGAGGAGGACCGCACGCCGCTCGGGAGGCATGCGGGAAGATGACCGGCGCGGGGCGCGAGGGGGTATCGAAATCGGTGCTGTCAGGGGCGCGGAAGTGCGAGTAGGCGGTGAGGAGTGAAGAGTGTCCCTACCTCCCCAGCCGTCGACTCACGATGAGTTTGAGCATCCGGTACGCCGTCTTCGCGAGTTGGGGGTAGCCGGTCGAATGTTTGGACACGCCGGCGATACGCGGGTAATACGAGACGGGAATCTCGATCACCCGGCGATGCCGGCGGAGCACTTCGATCACCATTTCGGGGGCGAACTCGGGGCCCACGCCCCGGAGCCCCGGCCGGATCTTCTCGTAGACGTCGCGCCAGATCGCGCGATAGGTGCAGCCCACGTCGGTGAAGCGCGAGTAATTCGTGATCCACAGCAGCTGAATGAACTTCCCGACGGCTACATTCGCCCAGCGCACCAGCCCCTGCATGTTGGTCCCCTGCTCGACCAACTGCCGAGTGGTGCGGGTGCCCATGACCATGTCGGCATCTTTCATGTATTCGAGGATCTTGCCGAGGTCCTTGGCCCGGAAGGAGTGATCGGCCTCGGTGAGGACGATGATGTCGCCGGTGGCCTGCTCCATTCCGAAGCGCAGCGCCTCGCCGTAGCCATGGAGTTTCCGCGAGCACACTCGGGCCCCTGCGGCCCGGGCGATCTCGGCGGTCGCGTCGGTCGAGTTGTTCTCGGCGACGACAACCTCGTGGACGTGGGGAAGGAAGTCCCGCACCACCGGGCCGATCGAGCCCTCCTCGTTCCAGGCGGGGATCACCACGCTCACCCGGTACTGGGCAAACTCCCGGCTGCGCACGAGGTAGTTGGCATAGTTCTGGTCCTCGACGGTGTTGATGTTGTGGTAGTCGCCCGAAAGCATGAACGCCTGGACCGGATTTCCCTCGCGGATCAGCGTCCGGATCGCATCGGTGAGTTCGACCCGTCCGGTCCTCGGGCTGACCGGTGTCCGGTCGATGGCGTCGAAGATCGAGGGACGGAAGACGTAGGTCCCGCAGCCGAGATAGGGATGAGTCACGACTTCGGGCTTCTCCTCCAGATCGGTGATGAGGCCCCGCTCGATGGCGAGCGAGTAATTCTTACGGATCCGGGGGAGGTCCTCGGTTTCGAGCACCGCACATGCAGCTTCCCAGGGCCCGGTGAGCGGCAGCAGGCTGGTGTGGTTTCCGCCGAGATACAACTCGTCGCCCAGGATCGTGACGAAGGGCTCGGCGAGGAATGGCTTGGCCGCATAGAGCCCACGGGCAAGCCCCATCTTCGGATCGCCGACGTCGACATACCGGATCGTCACCCCATGGGCGCTCCCGTCCCCCAGGCAGGCACGCACCTGGTCGGCGAGGTAGCCGACGACCACCACGATTTCGCGGATCCCGAGCTGATCGCGGAGGATCTCGAGGTTGCGGACCAGGAGCGGCTTCCCGGCGACCTCGAGCAGGACCTTCGGGGTGTAGATGGTCCGGGGGTAGGCGCGCACGCCCTGCCCCGCGGCGGTCAGGACGCCGAGGCGAATCGTTGAGTCGGTCAGGGGAGGAGGCGCGGCATGAGGTGCCGCCAATCTAACCAGCCAGGTGCCGATCGCACTGGCGGTCGGGGCTAGTGCTTCCGGATGAGCGCCATGCCGACGTCGCCCACAATCTGGAGGCTCCGGGCGCTCACCTTGTCGATGGTGTCGTCCGGCGTGTGCCAGAAGCTGTTGCCGGGGCCGTACTCGAAATCGACCACATCAATAGCCCGTATGCCGACCTTCTGCAGTTCGACATGGTCATCGATCAACGTGGGTCCGGTCCCGATGTTGTTCACGAAGACGTCGCCATGGCCGATCTCCTTCGCGACGGTCCAGACCAGATCGACGACTTCCGGCGCGCCGAGCACGGATTGGTTCTCCGGCAGGAGCCGGAGGTCCTTGTCGCCCACCATGTCGAGGAGCACGGCATAGAGCGGCTTGGGACCGGGGAGCTGGTGCTGGCCGTAGTAGCGGGCGCCGATCAGCACGTCGAGCGGCTCCGCGTCGAACTTGCCGTAATCCTCCCCATCCACAAACAGCAGGTCCACCCCGACCTTCGCCGGCTTCTGGCGCAGCGCATCCGCCATGCCGATCAGGATCGCGGTCCCCGAGGCACCATCGTTCGCGCCCGGTACGGGCAGCGTCTGGTCGCCTTTGAAGGTCCGATTGTCCGACACCGGGCGGGTGTCCCAGTGCGCCATGAAAAGCACTCGCTCGGTCGCGGCGGGATTGAATCGGGCGATGACATTGTGGAGCGGCAGGGTGTCGCCCCGTGCCGTGACATGATCCCACGCCTGCACGACGACCGTGTCCGCCCGGCCTCGCAGCGTGGAGTCGAGCCACGCCGCCATGCGGGCGTGCGGCCCGGATCCTGGAATCCGGGGGCCGAACGCGACCTGCTGCTGGAGGTAGCCGAACGCCACCTGGCCATCGAATTCACGGGCCGGCGGTCCGGAGGTGCAGGCGACGAGGAGGAGGAGAGCGACGAGAAGCGAGCCGAGGCGCATGGGACAGAGGAAGTGAGGAGTGAAGAGCACGGAGTGTGAGATGATAAGCGAGGATCGGAATCCGGGGATTGCTGCTCCCCATCGCCTACCGTCTATCGGTAATCCCCGGCGAACAAGGATAGCTGGAAGCTCGCCGAGATGATTATCTGGGAGATCTTCCGGTCGAGGTGTCTCGCTTCGTTGAGCGAGTAGGTGAACTGCAAACCGCCAGTGAGAATCTGGGCCAGGTCGGTGTCGAGGCTGGCGCGGACTTCCTGCCGTCGGGTATCGGACACGCCGGTGCAGGCGGACTGGCCGAACCGCTCCAGGCAGGTCACACTCTTGGAGAGCGCGCCGGAGAGCTGGGAACGGACCAGCTTGCGGGTCCGGCTGATCGCGGCCGGCAGCAGGAAGGCGTGGTTGAACCCGGCGGTCAGGTCATGCTGATCCAGCCGGGTGAGGTTGCCATTGGACTGGTTCTCCTGCCCGACGATGGCATACGAGACGGTGAAGGCCATCCCGTTGCGGAAGGTGATCTGCGCATCCGGCGTGAAATTGCTGGAGTGGGTGGCACCCTGTACCGCTGGCCCGGCGCGATTGGGAACCAGCGTCGACCCGCGGACAGTGCGGAAGGTCGCGCCGACGCCGATCAAGGCGATGGGGAAGTTGCGCAACGTGCGGGTCATGCGCACCGAGCCCTTGGGCCACTCCTGCTGTAGCGTCTGGGTGCTGAGGAAACTGCCGGTGACACGCTGAAAGCGCGTGGTCCGGACCCGGGAATAGGCCAGCTGGAAGCTGATCCCGAGCGGCAGGTCGGCCCCGCTGGCGAAGGTGGTGCTCTTCACCTCGGCGGCGCCGATGGCGGCATCGCCCTGCTGCGTGAGGAAATGATCAAGGCCGCCGAGGCCCAGCTGATAGCCGAGGCTGGGCGAGAAGGCGGCCAGGTCGAACGTGCTGGTGCGAGTGAGGCGATCGCTCAGATCGAACGGCCGGAGTCGGCGGGCGAACTTGAGCGCGCGGGCCGAGTCACCTAACACACGCACGAGGAGGCGACCCAGGTCCACCGAGACCCCGTACTCCCGCAACCGGCTGTTGTTGAGCGTCTGGGGCAGCACGAACGCGCCGGCGGTATCGCCATCCTCGCGTATCGGATCCCGGCTGGTGAGACTCCGCGACAGGATGAAGTTGCTGTTGGTGAGGAGCCGTGGGCGCATCCAGGACGCAATTCTCGGGGAGATGCTGAGGTTGGTGGAGAGCTGGCGGTCGCGTTCGACACCAATGTCGGTGCCCAGGAACGAGCGACGCGCCGCGGTGGCGACCCGGCCCCGCGCGGTCGAGTCGGAATAGCGACGCAGATCCCGGGTACTGGCGAGATCGGTCGAGAGGTTGAGCATGCCGATCGGTTGCCAGGTGAGCCCGGCGGAGTTGCGCCAGAGATCGCTGAGCGACGTGACGGTCCGAAGCAGTGAATCGGCGGCTCGCGCTACCGGCACCTGATAGGCGATAAGGTCGCTCTGGAACCGGCTCAGCCCGGAGGTGAGCCGGAAACTCGATGGCACGAAGTTGAGAAACGGCTTCTCCAGTCCGGCGGCGGCGTCGGTCCGTCGGAGAAATCCGGGGAGGGCATTCACCAGCCCGCCAAGCTGAAGCGTCGCTCCACGTCGACCGGACTGCAGCACGTACGTGGCATTCAGTGACCGGCTGCTGGAGGTGGCGCGGGAGAGTTCGGTCAGGCTGCGCCCCGAGGTGAAGGTGCCCGAGAAGGCGAGCGGATCAAGGAAACCGCGCACCGCCCAGTGCTTGCCGCGCTGCGCCCGGCGCAACGCGAAGTTGTAGCTCAGGGTATGACTGCTGGGCCGGCGCAGGCGCGGCAAGCTGCCGGTCTCGATGTCGGTTCCGGTCAGGAGCTGGGGAGTGACATCGCTGCGGACGTAACTGATCTGCATCGGCAGCAGGAGACCGAGGGCGGTTGGCAGGAACCGGTCCGCCCGCACCCCGCTGGCGATCTGGATGGCGCCCGTCGTCCGGTAGCTCGGATCGGCCCCGATCTGCTGGAAGAAGCCATCCTGGCGCACGTAGCCCACCGAGAGGTCGGCCACGTCCGAGGCGATCAGTCGCGCATCGAGGGCGATCGCGCTCCCGGTGCGCGAGATCGGCTGCACCAGGCGGATATCATCGATCCACACCTCGGCGCTGTCGGTGGGATCGGTCGAGCCGACGCGATAGATGCCGGCGGCGATCTCCTGCACATCAGCCAGGTTGGGAGGATTGACCGCGGGATCCTCGATATGCGCGAGGTAGGGGCCGTCGCAGATCACATAAGCGACCGACACCGTGTCGCCACCGCAGGCGACCCGCGCCACGCTGTCGGCCGGAAGGCCCTGCAAGCGGCGCGACTCGATCTGCGCACGGAGTGCCCGCCACCGTTCCAGGTCCACACTCAGTTCCGGCAGCCAGGTGGAGGTGGCGGAGTTGGCACTGAACTGGTAGAAATTCCGGCTGTCGCTCCCCACCCGCACGTAGACGTTGAAGTCCTGCACATCCCAGCCGGGTCCCCGGCCACGGGCCCAGAGCCTGAGCTCCCGGTACCGCAGAAGATTTTGCCCGCCGCTGGGAAAACGGAAATAGGCCTCGACCCGCTCCCCCAGATCGATGCTGCGTCCGATCAGCCGCAGGGAGCGTTCGTTGATCTGCGAGCCGAATTCGCCGCCGCCGCCCTTGGTGTCGGTCCCGCCCGTCACCCCGGGGGGCGAGACGTAACCGAGCTCGGTATTCTCGGTCGAGATCGTGGAGGCGACCACTTCGCCCCCGAAGGACCCCGTCGCCCCGGCGATGCTCGCGACCGGCGTTTCGGAGCGGCGGACCCACGGCGAGCCGAGAAACCGCATGCGGGCGAGCCCGAAGAAGGCGCGGATGTCCGGTCCGTTGTTGTCCGGTTCGCCCACGGCGGTGATGCGCAGGTGCTTGACGAGGCGGATATTCGGCGTGCCTAGGGTATCCTCCGCACTGCGCAGGGGAATCCGGTAGAGCGACCAGCCTGACGCATCGGGCGCCTGCACACCGTCGCGGACGAAATATGGACTTCCCGGCCGCAGGTCCACGACCCACCGAAAGGCATTCTCGTTGGCGCCGGTCGCGTCGAGCTGGTTGTCGGCATCGAGATCTTCCCCGTCCAGCACACCGTTGCCGTTGGTGCAGCGCGCGCCCAGGTCACTCCAGGGGAAGACCGGCACGACGGTGCCGAGCTGCTGGGTGCAGAGCGTGGGACGATTGACGGGCACACCGTCGATCGTGACCGCGTCCGGCCGGTCGCCAAGGACGCCGATGTCGTCCTGCTCGGCGTTGAAGACGCCGGTCGCCTCGCGCTCGGTGTCCAGTCGCCTGAGACCCACGAACTGGCGGCCGGTCCACGTGGTATCGCCCCCGACCGAGCTGGCGCTGACCGGCGCGAGCGCGAGTGCATCCTCGCTCACACTCCCCAGATCGAGGACCAGCCGGACGCCGGCCTGCTCGGCGCTGCGGGTGGGATCGTGCAGCACCCAGAATTCGAGGTACTCATTCTTCGAGAGGTCCACTCCGGTGCTGCTGAGTGCGGTCGTGATCGAGCGCCATCGGGGGGCATTGAGCCGTGTCGGCAGCGTCCAGTGGAGATCGTTACTGTTGTCGACCTTTCCACCGGCGGTATCGGGGTGCAGGGCCAGGAAGAGGACGGTCTCGAGCTGGTCGAGCTGGCTGGCGAGCTGGATGCGGTTGTCGATGTCGCGGGCGCGGTACTGCAGGGGGATGTTGGATCCCTGGGCCAGCACCAGGTTCTGCCAGGTGAACTGCACCACGTCGCTGGTGTCGAACACCGCCCCGACGATGGTCTGCACCCCGTTGGCAGACTGCGGCCGACTGCCGTGCTCCCAGATCGATTCCCGCAGCGACAGCGGCAATCCGGGGTCGCCCTCGAATTCCTCCAGGTAGGCCTGCCCCGAC
Source organism: Gemmatimonadales bacterium (assembly GCA_039934355.1). GTDB lineage: Bacteria > Gemmatimonadota > Gemmatimonadetes > Gemmatimonadales > GWC2-71-9 > JADJOM01. The sequence continues at coordinate 9,282 of JBDTMI010000050.1, read as the reverse complement.
CGGTTGGGATCGGGCTTGGTCAGCGCCAGTTCGGCGTTGAGATCGAGGCGGGAGGTCGCGGTCGCTGGCGCCGAGGTGAGTCGATTCAGCAAGCGGGTGAGGCCCTGCGGACGGAAGTGCAGGTCGGTGCTGATCCCGCCGACGCGGTGGGCTGACGCCTCGAAGCCGAGCTGGGGCCGGTTGAACGCGCTGGTCTCGACCTGGTAGACTCCGAGCAGATTGATGCCACCCCGGTCGCCCAGGCTGTAGCGGGTGGACAGCCCGAAGATCGAGGTCGGCGCGATCGCGAAGACCCCACGTTCCTCGAAGCGGGCCTGGATGGTGGAGGTCCCGTTGCCCAGCAGCCCTTCGGGGTTCAGGAAGGTGACCTGTCCCAAGTCATAGTTAATAGTGTACTCGGTGCCGCGATCGAGCCGGCGCCCATTCAGGTAGAGCGCCTCGCTGCCGTCGCGGACCTGCAGGGCGCCGAGGTCGAGGGAGTTGCGGTCGCCGCTGGAGCTGGCGTTGTAGCGCAGCCGGAAGACGAACTTGGCCGCCGGCCCCTCGCTGTAGAGCAGGTAGTCCGGGGTGCGATAGAGCGAGTCGTTGCGTTCGGTGGTCAGCAGCCGAGCGGGGTCGGCGAACGGCTGCAGGTGCGGGAAAATGATGTACGACTCCTTGATCGTGAGCGCGGCGTTGGGATCGCGCACCCGCGGGAAGAGCCGGTCCTGGAGATTGAACGCGCTGGGATCGGCCGGAACGGCGAGGCCGAGTTCGGAGAGATAGGTGGGTTGCGCGCCGGGGCGCAGCGGGCGCTCGGTGCGATTCAGGGTCAGTCCCACCTTGAGGGAATTGAGATCGAGGTCGGCGCCGGCGACGCGGTACACGTTGCGCATCTCATGACGGAAGGTGCCGCGTGAGGCATCGACCCGCGGCTGCACGATGAGGAGCAGCGAGTCACGTGGCACATTGCCGGGCGCCAGCGGCTGGTCCTGGGCCGGGAAGGTGCCGACCTGCCCGGCCGCACTGCGATAGCTTACCGCCAGGAAATCGTTCTGGTCCAGCCGGGCGGAGAGCGCCAGCCAGACGCCGGAGGGGTCGACGTAGTAGTCGATATCGCGCTGCAGCAGTTCCCAGAGCGCCGTGACCCGCTGCGTGGTATCGGTGCCGATGGCGACGGCATTGATGCCGCCGAGATTGGGATTGATGCCGCTGCGGGAGGGGGGCCGATAGCGATAGACCCGCACGTCCCCCTGGTTGATGACGGCGGACGGTGGCAGGGTGCTGGCGGTAAGCTGGAGGATGTCGATCGCAGGGAAACCGGGCAGCGTCGCGGGGTCGACCACCCAGAAAAAGCGGCCCGGTTCAAAGTCGAGGTCGCGCGCCTCGCGGTCCTGTGGCTGGACCGTGGTGCCGCCGACGGTGTAGGTTCGCTCGGCGAGCACACTCCCCTTCTGCGTGGCCGCAATCGTCTGGACCTGGAGCGGGCCGACCTCGAAGGAGGCGTTGACGCCGAAGTTGTTCGCGGGAATCCCGGCGGTCAGAAACCGCGAGGCGGGCGGCCGGAACGCGACGGTGCCGACTTCCACCCGCTGGACGATTTCGTCCTCGAGCCCCTGATAGTAGAACTGAAGGTTGTTGCTCGCGGTGAAATCCCGCTCGGTGTCGAAGTCCACGTCGATATGAAGCCGTTGGCCGATCAGACCGCCGGCCCGCAAGGTCAGGTAGGTGTCGAGGCGGGGCGCCTTGAACCCACCGCGGCAGCCGGAGTTGATATCAAGGAACTGGGCCGGCGAGCAGCGCAGGTTTTTCAAACGTTCGCTGCGCACCTCGACGCGGGCATTGCCGTCGATATTGAGATCGGCGTAGCGGCGGGAGACCCCGAGCATGCTGCGCCGCTCGCCGGGGAGCGAATCGTCGGTGGCGTAGCGTCGCCCGTATATCCGCCGAAGCCGCCAGGCGGTCACGCGCCGAGCCGTCAACGAATCGCTCCGCGCCGTGACCACACTGTCCCAGGCGCGGCCGACAAACGACGCCGGGCGTCGGGGCCCACCGGCCCAGGGGCTCTCCAGGATGGCCGGGATACGCAGGCCAAGCCCCGGCTCGCCGGGAAATCGGAGCCGGGGCGCGAAGGTGGAGTCGCCCTGCGCGACCGCCATTCCGGGGAGAATGAGCAGCAGCGCCAGCGTCGCCAGGAATCGCTCTAGCAGGACGGAGACACGGGCTGAGGCAGGGGCGTCAGGCTTGAAGGCGCGGGACACCGGGAATATACTGGCCAGTAAGAGGGCTCACAACTCAATCAGGCGCGGAGACTTCCACCACTATCGTGCGGCTGCTCGACCGGTACCTGCTGCGACAGTTCATCCCGCCACTGGTTTTCGCCTTTTCGGCGATGACCAGCATCATGCTGCTCAATCAGATCGCCCGCCGTTTCGGGGCGCTGGTCGGCAAAGGGCTGCCCTGGTCGGTGATCGGCGAGGTGTTCATGCTCTGCCTGCCGTTCATCATCGCGATGACGCTCCCGATGGCGGTGCTGATCGCGATGCTGTACAGCTTCAGCCACCTGGCCGCCGACAGCGAGATCACCGCGATGCGGGCCAGCGGACTCAGTGTCCTGCAGCTGCTCCGGCCGATGATCTTCGCCGGTGTGGTGCTCACCGCGGTGAACTTCTGGTTCACCGACCAGGTGCTGCCGAACAGCAACGCCGATCTGCGCAACCTGCTGATCAACATCCAGCGCAAGAAACCGACGCTCGAGTTGCGCGAGCAGGTGATCAACGAGATCCCGCCCAGCGGCATGTTCCTGCGGGCGGGCCGGATCGACGCGAACGGTGGTCGGCTGAAGGACGTGACGATCTACGACATGGCCGGCACCGACAGCCGCCGGGTGATCTACGCGGACAGCGGCATCATGGGGTTTGCCGGCCAGGGCACCGACCTCCAGCTGCGGCTCTTCAGCGGCGCGATCCACGCCTTCAAGCAGAGCGACCCGACACTGCTCCAGGTGACCGACTTCACGACCAACACGATCCTGGTCAAGGATGTCTCCAACCGGCTCGATCTGGAAGCCAACGATGGGGTGCGCGGCGACCGGGAGATGAGCTCCTGCGAGATGATGGGGACGGTGCGGGATGCGGAGTATGAAGTGGATGTCGCCGCCAGCCGGCGGAAGGCCCTGGCCCTGCGCGACCTGCGGAATCTCCTGATCCTGCCCGCCCCCGGCCCGGCCCCTCGGGTCCGCCGCCAGCCGCTGCCGGCATATTGCGCGGTGATCGCCGCGCTCCGACAGCGGCTGGGGACGGCCAAGCGCGACTCGGCGACACAGCCCGAACAGTTGGACTATAACCCCGACGCCGAGCGGGGCGACCGGCCGGAAACGGTCGCGCTGACCGTGCCCGACCTGGCGCCGCCGGGCGTGCGGCGGCCCCAGGTGCTCACCTCCTGGCCCGAAGTCTCCGCCGCCCGCGAGGAAATCAAGTCGGCGATCTCGCGCAGTGATCAGTACCTGGTGGAGGTCCACAAGAAGTGGGCGATCAGCGTGGCCTGCCTGGTGTTCGCGCTGGTCGGCATTCCGATGGCGCTGCGGTTCCCGCGCGGCGGGATGGGGCTGGTCATCGGCGGCGGACTCGCGGTGTTCGCGATCTACTATGTCGGCCTGATCGCGGGCGAGGGGCTGGGCAACAACGGCCTCGTGACGCCGTGGCTCGCGATGTGGGCACCCAACCTGATTTTCTCGGTGCTGGGCATGCTCTGGCTGGCCAAGGTGAGCCGCGAGTCCGGCTCCACCCGCGGTGGCGACCTCAGCGAACTCTGGGAAACCGTGACCAGCCGGTTCCGCCGGCGGAAGGTGGTGGCCTAGGTGAGTCTGCTCGACCGCTACGTGCTGCGCTCGTGGGTGGTGATCTTCGTGCTGACGGCGATCGGCTTCCCGGTGGTGTCGATCATGATCAACATGACCGACAACCTCGAGCGGCTGCTGTCGCGGGGGCTCAAACTGCCGGAGATCTTCACCAGCTATATCTATGCGCTGCCCGAGAACATCTTCCTGGTCATGCCCGCCGCGGTCCTCTTCGCGACGGTGTTCACGATCGGCAACCTCGGGCGCTACTCCGAACTCACCGCCGCCAAGGCGGGTGGCCGGAGCTTTCACCGCCTGGCGCTGCCGATCTATGTCGCCGCCTGTTTCGCGGCCGGGCTCGCCTTCGTCGTCGGAGAACTCGCCCCGGAATCCACCAGTCGCCAGCTCGAGCTGCAGAAGACCAAGATCGCGAAGCCGCGCACCGCCCGGTACAACTTCGTCTTCCGGGCGGACCAGGGCTGGGTCTACACCATCCGCTCGCTCGACGTGCAGAACCGCTCGCTCCGGCAACTGGTCTTCGAGCGGCAGGGCCAGGGGACGGAGTATCCCGATCTCGCCCTCACCGCCGACAGCGCGACCTACGATGACAGCCTGCACAGCTGGCGGCTCTGGTCGGGCAACAGCCGGCGGCTCTACGGCACCGGTGGGCACCAGGTCAGCCTGCATTTCCACTCGGCCCGGCTCAAGGCCTTGTCGCAGGAACCGGTGGACCTCCTGGCGGAGCCCAAGGCGCCGGAAGAGATGCGCTACGCCGAGCTCACCCGGTACATCGAGGCGCTGCAGCGCTCGGGCAACGACACGAGCAAGATCGAAGTGGATCGGGCGCTCAAGATCGCGCTGCCGGCGACCTGCCTCGTGATCGCCCTGTTCGGCGCGCCCCTGGCGGTCACGTCGCCCCGACAGGGGGCGGCGATCGGAATCGCGATCAGTCTGGGTACGACGGTCGTATTCCTGTCGTTCATTCAGTTGTCGAAGGCGGTGGGCGTGACCGGGATCGTGAATCCGGTCGCCGCCGCCTGGGCCCCGAATGTCGTGTTCCTCTTCGCGGCGATCTGGCTGATCCAGCGGGTGCGAACCTAGCGTCCGCAGGTGGGGGCGGGTCTGCGCCCCGCCCCGACACCCGTCCACCACGACTGTCCCCCCGTATATTCCCCCCATGGCATCACCCCGCCCCATCATCGTCGGCACCGGCATCGCGGGACTGTGGACCGCGTGGCGCCTCGCCGCCGAGGGCCAGCCTTCGATCCTCCTCACCAAGGGGCTTCTCGCCGACAGCGCCAGCGCCTGGGCCCAGGGCGGGATTGCGGTGGCCCTCGGTCCCGGCGACAGCCCGAGCCAGCATGCGGCCGATACCCTCGCGGCCGGCGATGGTCTCTCCGATCCCGAGGCGGTCCGGGTCCTGACCAACGAGGGTCCTGACCGGATTCGCGAGCTGCTCGCGATGGGGGCGGTGTTCGATGTCGGACCCGACGGCGCGCTCCGCCTCGGCCTCGAGGCGGCACACACCCGACCACGGATCATCCACGCCGGCGGGGACCGCACCGGCGCGGCGATCGTCGCCTTTCTCACCGGTATCGTTCGCCGCCATCCGCTGATTGAAATTCTCCGCTACACTGAAGTGGCAGCCCTGAGCCACGACGGCTGGCGAGTGACCGGCCTGATCGCGCTGCGCCACGGGAAAGCGGTCGAGCTCGAGGCCCCGGATGTCGTGCTCGCCACCGGCGGCGTCGGCCAGCTGTTCGAAGTCACCACCAACCCGCTGGTTGCCACCGGCGATGGCTGGGCGCTCGCGTGGCGGGCCGGCGCCGAACTGCGCGATCTCGAATTTCTCCAGTTCCATCCCACCGCCCTCAAGCTGCCAGGCGTGAACCCCGCGCCCCTGATCTCCGAGGCGGTGCGTGGTGCCGGCGGGATCCTGGTCGATCGTGAGGGACGGCGCTTCGCCTTTGACGCGGACCCGCGAGGGGAGCTGGCACCGCGTGATGTGGTCGCCCGCGCGGTGGCGGCGGCGGAACTCACCGGCGGCGCCTGGCTCGACGCCCGCGAGATCAGCAATTTTGGCGAGCGCTTCCCCGGCGTCACGACGATCCTGGCCAAGCATGGCCTCGACCCGACGCGGGACCTGATCCGGGTGGCCCCGGCGCTGCACTATGCGATGGGCGGCATCCGCACCGATCTCGACGGCCGGACCACCCGGGAAGGACTCTGGGCCGTGGGAGAGGTGGCCTGCACTGGCGTGCACGGCGCCAACCGGCTCGCGTCGAATTCGCTGCTGGAAGGATTGGTCTTTGCGGATCGCGTCGCGCGCGCGCTGCTGGCCAGCCATCAGACATCCGAAGCCACCGGATACTCCCGGGAATGGATGGAGGGGGTGCGACCGCGACCGGTGCCAGGCCGTCATGCGGAGGCGTTTGTCGCCCAGTGGAGTCACCGGGAGCAGCTCAGACAGCCAGCGCCGGCGTTCCCCCCAGCTCCGCCGCAGGAAATTCCCGCCGATCATGCGGCCGACGACGCGGCCGCCCCGATTCGCACCGAGATGCGCGCGCTGATGGCGCTCGAAGTCGGCCTGGTCCGCACCGAGGCGAGCCTGCGGCGGGCCCGAGCCGCGCTGGCTGCCCTTGCCCGGCGCACCCCGGCAGCGGCGTGGCGCACCGCCAATCAGCTGCTCACCGCCCGCCTCATCACCCATGCGGCGCTGCGCCGGAGGGAAAGCCGCGGGGGACACCGACGGCTCGACTATCCTCCGCTGCCCCCTCGGCCACTCGAACTCACCACTCCAGGCCGGAGTTCGCCATGACGCTGGCGCTTCCCGTCATCGAGCCGAACACACTCACGCCGACCGCGATTGCCGGCCTGCAGCGGGAGATTCGGGCGCTGGCCGCAAAGCGGAACGCGGTCATCCTGGCCCACAACTACGAGCGGCCCGAGGTGCAGGATGTCGCCGACTATGTGGGGGACTCGCTCGGCCTCTCCCGCACCGCCGCCGCGACCGATGCCGATGTGATCGTCTTCTGCGGGGTGCACTTCATGGCGGAGACGGCGACGATCCTGGCACCGACAAAGCGCGTGCTGCTCCCCGACCTGCGGGCCGGCTGCTCCCTCGCCGCGACGATCACCGCCGATGACGTGCGCGCGTGGAAGCACAAGTTTCCCGGGTATATCGCGGTGGGCTACGTGAATACCACCGCGGAGGTGAAAGCGGAGCTCGACTACTGCTGCACCAGCGGGAACGTGCTCGACGTGATCGACGCCATCCCCACGGAGCAGGGCATTCTCTTCTGCCCCGACTTCTTTCTCGGCGCCCATGTCCGCCGGATGCGTCCTGCGCGTCAGGTCGAGGTGTGGCTGGGAGAATGTCACGTGCACAAGGACATCAATCCGCATACCCTGGAACGAATGCGCGAGGAGCACCCCGCCGCCGAGGTGCTGGTGCACCCCGAGTGCGGTTGCGCCGGCCAGCTGATTTACGCGATGGGGCAGGGCGACATTCCCGCCAATGGCGTGCACATCGCCTCGACCGAACGCATGGTCCAGCTGGTGAAGGAGCGGCCGGCGCAGGAGTTCATCGTGGCGACCGAGACCGGGATCATACACCGGATGCAGCACGAAGCGCCGAACAAGACGTTCTTCGCCGCTGACCGCGGCGCCGTCTGCGCCTTCATGAAAACCATCACGCTGGAATCGACCCGCGATGCGCTGAAGCTGGACCAGTTCCACATCACGGTGCCCGCCGAGATCGCCGGGCGGGCTCGGCGCTCACTCGACCGGATGGTGGCGCTGGGCCCGGGGGTGGCACAGAAGCCGGGGGACTAGGGGAGATTGGGCGGTTGGGCGGGTAGGCGGTTGGGTGGTTAGGCGGTTGGGTGAAAACGCAAAGAGGCTGACGGCTAACGGCCAATGGCTGCCGGAGTGGTCCAATGAAGCTGATCGTCGTCCTGCTCGTCATCGCACTGGCGGCCGCATTCGTCGTCACCGGCACCTCCCTCCTGCCGACGGCCATCGCCCTCGGCCCCTGTCTGCGCGACTGGACCAGTGCCGTCTCGTACCAGCATCGGGCGAGCCCGCTCGCCACGCTCCGGTTCCGGGTCGGAGATGTCGACGCCCTGCTCTGCTATGGCCGCCCTTCGCTCCGGGATCGCACCGCGTTCGGCGCCCTCGTGCCCTACGACTCACTCTGGCGGCTCGGCGCCAATGAGCCGACCCGACTGTCGGTGAACGGACCGGTCCAGCTGGGCTCGCTGCGACTCGCGCCGGGTCGCTATTCGCTCTACGCCCTGCCGCGACCCGAGCACTGGATGATCTTCGTCACGCGCTCCACCCGGCATTGGGGCAATGATCTCTCCGCAGCGGTGCGCAGCCAGGAGCTCGGCGGGATCGACGTGTCGGTCCTGTCGCTGGCCGAGCCGGTGGAGAGTCTCACGGCAGCGTGGCAGGGTGCCGATAACGGGGGAACGCTGACATTTTCCTGGGAGCGGACCGCGGTCGCCATCCCCTTTTCCGGAACGCCTGAGTGAGGAGCATGATCGCATGTTCGAGCAGGAACTGAGGGCGCAGCTCGGGGCGGATGCACAGCGGATTGCGGCGCTCGCGCTGGCCGAGGATGGACCCAGCGACATCACCTCGCTGGTGTGTATCGCCTCGGGAACCGAGGCCGCCGCGGCGCTGGAGTTCCGGACCGCCGGCGTGCTGGCGGGAACGACCTACGCCGATGCCGTCGCCCAGGCCTGCGGTCTCGAGACGATCACCTGGTACCTGCCCCCGGGCACCGCAATTCCCGCCGGATCCACCGTCGGCCTGATCCGGGGTGATCTCCGGCTCCTGCTGCGTGCCGAGCGCCCGCTGCTCAACCTGCTGCAACGCGCCGTCGGCATCGCAACCAGCACGCGGTCTTATGTGGAGCGCGTGTCAGGCACACCCGCCCGGATCCTCCACACCCGCAAGACGGCGCCCGGGCTCCGGTTGCTCGACGTGAGCTCCGTACTGGCCGGGGGCGGCTATCCCCACCGGCTGGATCTCTCCCAGGTCGTCATGATCAAGGACAATCACTGGCGGGCACTGGAGCAGTCCGGCCAGTCGGTGGCGGAGGCGCTGAACAAGGCCCGGGCTCAGGGCATCAGCGACTGCTACGTGGAGGTCGAGTCACTGCGGCAGGTGGAGAGCGCGCTTGCGGCTGGCGCTTCGCGGTTGCTGATCGACAACCAGTCGCCGGAAACGGTACGGACCTGGGGCGATTACGCCCGCGGGCGGTTCCCGGGTATCGAAATCGAAGCGACCGGCGGGATCACGCTCGAGAATGTGCGAGCCTTTGCCGTCGCCGGGGCGGACTGCATTTCGATCGGCGCACTGACCCACAGTGTCAAGGCGGCGGATGTGAGCCTGGAGGTGAGGCGGGAGTAGGCGGTTCGGCGATTGGGCGATCGGGCGATCGGGCGATCGGGCGATCG
>JBDTMI010000049.1:0-26733 GCA_039934355.1 Gemmatimonadales bacterium | reverse complement strand
CGACGTTCTCGGCGACGAAGGTCGGCGAGGGGCGGTCCCAGCCGAATTCGATCAGTTTCTTCTGTTGTGCGGCAGCCGCTGTGGCATGCACCAGAATTGTGGCGGAGACCAGCAGGATGAATCGGCGCATGCCTTTCTGCTTTCTCCTTTTTCCATTCACCCGTCGTTACTGCTTGCCCGACAGCACCGACTCCAGCACCAGCCAGCGGTTCATGCCGGCGAACTTCTGGTGCATCTTGGTCATGGGATACCCGCCCTCCGCCTCGTCCTCGGCGATTTGCAGATCCGCCAGGGCATCGAGACCCGACGTGAGGAACTTCCGCAGGCCCTTGTCGAGCGCAAGACCGGCCGTGCGGAAGTTGAACAGCGTCGAGAACTGCAGGGTGTACCCCAGGTCGGCGAGCTTCTGGTTGCTGAACAGCGTGCCGGCCTTCTTCGCCTTGCCCCAGTACAGTGATGGCGAGAGGTTGAAGCCCAGCATCTGGTTCGGATAATACTTCCGGACCCCCTCGGCGAAGGCCAGCGGCTGCTCCAGATCCACGTTGTTGAACTCGGCCCACACGACATCGCAGCCCAGCTCCGCCGCGGCCCAGCCGTCCTCGATCGCCATCTGGATGCCGCCGGAGCTTTCGCCCGGCAGCGCCCCGTCGATCGAGTCGGTCCGGGCGATGATCACCAGGTCCTGGCCCATGCACTCCGAAGCGGCACGAATCGCCTTCAGCTTGGCCAGCCACGCCTCCCGCGGCACCAGCACCTTGTCGCGCTTGGACTTCCCGACATTGACGATATGCCCGCAGGTCCGGTTCGACGGGTCCTGGTTCTCCAGGTGCACTCCGCCTGCGCGCGCCCGGATGAGTTCCGTCGCCAGTGCGAAGGTTTGCGTCGGCCCGCCGAATCCCGCCTCCATGTCCACGAACTGCGGCGGGACGGAGAGCAACTCCTTCCCTTCCGTATCGAAGTAGTGGGTGTGGCGCGCGCCTTCGATGCCCTTCCACAGCTCCTGCACCAGCTCCACCATCTGATGCGAGTGGTAGACCCCGATGTCCGGGTACATGTTCTTCACCGCCGCGAGCTGCCAGCCGCTGCCGTAGAGCGCCTTGAACCCGAGCCGGGTCATGATCGCCGCGGTGTAGCCGTCGTAGGCGCCCGCCGAATGAATGAACGAGCCCTTGTCCCGCGCCTCGTGCAGCAGGCGGCGCAACTTGGTGCCGGGCTGCTCCTGTTCGGCAGGGGCGAGAAGGGTGGCGAGCTCATCGCCGGGGTAGACGGCGTGCTTGCTGACCGGCGGGGAGCTGGGGGCCATGGTGAATCTCCTGGGGGGCTCGATGCGGTCCGGACGCCTCCCACACTCGGCGCCGGGCCAGGATCATGTCACAATCAATCTGGACGCTGCCGCGCGACGCGGGCAGGCCCGGGACCGGCGGGTGAGGCTTCGACCCCGTATAATTATCAAATGTGAAATATTTCACAAGTGGGGAGCCGACGGCATGTGGCTCCTGCCTGTGAAAGCTGGAGGTGGAGCCCGGGATTGATGCCCAGTGCCAGGCCCCGGCCGCACCCGCGCACGACGCTTGCACCGGGACGCTGGCACAACCCTCGTGGTTCCCGCTACTTTCCGATGATCCGGGCTCCATCTCGTTGCGGCGTATTCACTTTCCTCCAGTGCTGGGAGCAGTCATGGCTGACGGTTTAGAACAGTTGCGGGAGCGGATCGCCCGGGGGGATGCCACAGTCGGCATCATTGGCCTCGGTTACGTGGGCCTCCCGTTGGCCGTCGAAGTGGCGCGGAGCGGTTTCCGGGTCCTGGGATTCGACATCAGCGACCCGGTGTGCGCCGGGATCAACAAGGGCGAGAGCCATGTCGAGGATGTGCTGCCGGCGGTGCTGTCCCAGCACGTGAAGGACAAGCGCATCTCGGCGACCACCGACTTTTCGAGATTGGGCGAGTGCGACGCCATCTCGATCTGCGTGCCGACTCCGCTGAACAAGACCAAGGACCCTGACCTCTCCTACGTCGTGGCGGCGGCGGAATCGATTCGTGCCACCCTGCGGCCCGGTCAGTTGATCATCCTCGAGAGCACCACCTATCCGGGCACCACGCGGGAAGTCCTGCTCCCGATTTTCGAGAATGGCGGCCAGGTGGTCGGCAAAGACTTCGCGCTCTGCTTCAGCCCGGAGCGGGTCGATCCCGGTAACCCCACCTGGCAGACCAGGAACACACCCAAGGTCATTGGCGGGATCACGCCGCTGTGCAACGAGCTGGCGCTGGCCCTCTACGGCAAGGTGTTCGACACCATGGTCCCGGTGCAGAGCCCGGAGGCCGCCGAGCTGGTGAAGGTCTACGAGAACACCTTTCGGATGATCAACATCGCGCTGGCAAACGAACTGGCGCAGGCCTGTGACAAGCTGGGACTCGATGTCTGGGGCGTCATCGAAGCGGCGGCGACGAAGCCGTTCGGCTTCATGAAATTCACTCCCGGTCCCGGGCTCGGCGGTCACTGCATTCCGCTCGATCCGCATTACCTCTCGTGGAAGATGCGCACGCTGCAGTTCAAGACCCGGATGATCGAGCTGGCCAGCGAAATCAACGCCGAGATGCCGACGTACGTGGTGCGGAAGGCGGCGGACGCGCTGAATGAGCGGGGCAAGCCGGTGAAAGGGACCAAGGTCCTCGTGCTCGGCGTCGCCTACAAAAAGAACATCGGCGACCTGCGCGAGAGCCCGGCGCTCGACATCATCCGGCTGCTGCAGGAGAAGGGCGCCATCGTCCAGTTCCACGATCCGCACGTCGAGAGCATCGACGACGACGGCCACACGATGATCAAGGGACTGCCGATGCACAGCGTGCCGCTGACCGATGCCAACCTGCATGCGGCCGACATGGTGCTGATCGTGACCGACCACACCGAGGTGGACTACCAGCATGTGTTGTCCGAATCGAAGCTGGTGCTGGATACCCGCGGTGCGCTGCGGGGCAAAGGCAACGGTAAGCTGGTCGGGCTGTCGGGATAGCGTAGGCGATTGGGCGCGAGGGAGTGCCGCGACTCGGCGCGAGGGACGGGCGGTTGGGCGATTGGTGAGAAGAGAGGTTGGGTGGAGCCGGATCGGCTGACTGATCTACGGCACTCGCAGAGGCTCCTCCCGTTTTCGCATTCCCTGACCATCACGTCCTCCTTATACTCCACCTCATGCCGCTTCCACCCGAAGCTCTCGCCGTACGCCCGTATCCGATTCGTCGGAGGAGGAGGAGGAGGAGGGAATGACTGAATCGGAAGCGCGGTTGATCCGGGAGTCGGTTGCGGCCTGGGGCCGTGCCGGGCCGGAACTGGAGCGCATCCGTCGTGCAGAGTTGCGGCAGATAGACACGGTCCGCACGATCCAGGCGCTTTCGGGGCTGGTGCTGGTCACGCTGCAGGAACGGGGGGAGCGCACCAGTTCGGGGCTGGTCGAGCAGCAGATGTGGTTCCGGCGGATTGCTGATCAGGCAGGAGCATGATCGAGCTGGTCGAGGCAGCGACCGAGCTCCAGGCGTTTTGCGAGGAGCGGAGTTGGGGTTTCTGTTTCATCGGCGGATTGGCGCTGCAGCACTGGGGTGAGCCACGGCTGACGATTGACGTAGACGCGACGCTGCTGACCGGAATCGGGCGGGAAGCGACCTTTATCGCGGCGCTGCTGGAGCGATTTCCCGCTCGGGTGAACTCTGCCGCGGCGTTCGCGGTGCGGCACCGGGTACTTCTCATTCGAAGCAGTACCGGTATCCCTTTCGATGTGGCGCTGGGTGGACTCCCGTTCGAGGCGGAAGCCGTGCGACGGTCACGTCTTATCTTCCTCGGCGGCGATGTACCGCTCCGCCTCTGCAGTGCGGAAGACCTGGTCGTGATGAAAGCATTCGCGGACCGGGGGCGCGACTGGCTGGATATCGAGGGCGTCCTCATCCGCCAGGGCACCGCACTCGACTGGGTGTACTTGCTCGATCAGCTGAGACCGCTGGTCGAGGCCAAGGAGGCACCGGACATCCTCCCCCGCCTGGAGGCGCTACGCTGTCGGACAATGGAGTCGTGAGCTCGCTCCCGCCCTCCCGCTCGCCCTCTAAGTCCTTATAATTCCTGCCCATGCCCATCGCCCCGATCCCCATCGCTGGTCGTCGCATCCGCTTCGCCCTGGTCGGGTGCGGCCGGATCGCCGAGAAACACTTCGAGGCGCTCGAGCAGCACCGGGTGAGCGCCGAACTGGTCGCTGTCTGTGACACCGATCCGGCGGCGCTGTCGCGAGCGGTCGCGCGGAGCAAGGCGACCGGCTTCGCCTCACTGGAAGCGCTGCTGGCCGGCAGCAATGCCGATGTCATCGTGCTGGCCACGCCGAGCGGCATTCACGCCGCCGAGACGATCGGGGCGGCGGAGGCGGGGCGGCATGTGATCACCGAGAAGCCGATGGCCACGCGCTGGTCCGATGGCGAAGCGATGGTGGCGGCGTGCGACAAGGCGGGGGTGAAGCTCTTCGTCGTCAAGCAGAACCGTCAGAACGCGACTATCCAGCTCCTGAAGCGGGCCATGGATCGCCGGCGATTCGGCAAGATCTACATGGTCTCGGTCAACGTCTTCTGGAGCCGGCCGCAGGAGTATTACGACAGCGCGCCATGGCGCGGGACGTGGGAGTACGACGGTGGCGCCTTCATGAATCAGGCGAGCCATTACGTCGACCTGCTCGACTGGCTGGTGGGCCCGGTGGAGAGCGTGCACGCGTTCACGGCGACGCTGGCCCGCAACATCGAGGTCGAGGATACCGGTGTCGCGAGTGTGCGGTGGCGCAGCGGCGCGCTGGGATCGGTCAGCGTGACGATGCTGGTGCATCAGCAGAACTTCGAGGGCTCCCTCACCATCATCGGCGAGAAGGGGACGGTGCGGCTCGGCGGAGTCGCGGTCAACGAGATCCAGCACTGGCAGTTTGCTGATACCGATGCGGACGATGAGCTGGTGCGGAAGGCGAGCTACGAGACGACGTCGGTCTACGGCCATGGTCACCCGATGTATTACGACAACGTGCTCCGGGCGCTCCGGGGCGAGGCGCCGGCGGAGACCGATGGGCGCGAGGGGCTGCGGTCGCTCGAACTGCTGATCGGCATCTACCTCTCGGCGCGGGATGGCCGGACGGTCGGGCTGCCGCTGGATCTCTAGGCTGGAGATCTCGCAGCGTGAACTCTGTCCTCGAACGGGAGATCGCGCGGCTCCGGCAGATGACCGCCTCCCAGAAGATCGCCGTCATGGACTCACTCTGGCGTCAGGCCTGGTCACTGAAGACCGCCGGCGTGCGGGGCCAGCACCCGGACTGGCCGCCGGAGCAGGTCGATGCGGCGGTCCGGGAGATCTTCCGTAATGTCCGATCCTAGCCTCATCACGCTTTTCGTTCGACCCCTCATCGGCCTCAGGATTCCCTACATGATCACGGGCGGTGTCGCGTCGGTGATCTATGGTGAGCCCCGTTTTACCCGCGACATCGACCTGGTGGTCCGACTCGATGCGCGTGACGCCCGCCGGTTTGCCGAGGCGTGGTCCGAGTCGGAGTTTTACGTGCCGCCGGTCGAGGTAATCGTAGAGGAGAGCCGGCGTCCGGCGTATGGCCACTTCAACGTGAGTCATCATGAGACGACGTTGCGGGCCGATGTCTATCTCTCGGCCAACGAGCCGCTCAATGTCTGGGCACTGGAACACCCGGTGCATCGACGGATCGACGACGATGATGTGCTCGTGGCGCCGATCGAAGCGGTGATCGTGAGTAAGCTGCGCTACTATCAGGTGGGAAAGTCCGATCGGCACCTGCGCGATATTCGTGAGATGCTCCGGATCAGCGGGGACATCGTGAATCTTCCCGAGCTTGAGCGCTGGGTCGCGCGCCTTGGCGTCCAGCGCGAGTGGGAGCAGGCTCAGCGGTTTCCGGAGGATGACTGACAAATGTGCGGCATCGCGGGGTTCTGGGGTCCGGGCTTCCAGGCAGCGGATGGGGGGGCGGTCCTCCGCCGGATGACCGATGCCATCCGTCACAATGGGCCGGATGACGAGGGGCAGTGGCTTGACCCTGAGACGGGGGTCATCCATGAGCACCGTCAGCGCTCGATCGTGGACCATGCACCAGAAGGTTACCCGCCGGCGGCAGTGGCGGAATGGGGGCTCGGAGGGCGACGGGCGGATGGTCGGCCTCGCACTGGACAATTGCGAACGCCCGCTCCCCCGACCCTCCCGTGAATCCCCTGATCGCCCTGCACGACACATTGTCTCATCGGATTCTCTGGCCAGCCCGTCAGCGGTGGCGGGCCCTCCGTCGCGAGGAACGGGGGGCCTTTCGGGCCTACCAGGAGGGGCTGCAGTTCCGGACCGTAGCCACCGACTGGTCTCGCGAGGCCCGGGACGTCTGGGTGCTGGCCCGGTTACGGACGACGCTTCGCTGGGCCTACGACACTACAGACTACTATCGCGCACAGTTCGAGCGGATCGGCTTTGACCCTCGGACCGACTTCGGTTTCGACGACTTCGCACGGCTACCCGTTCTCACGCGGGCGGACCTTCAGGTCAATGGCCCGGCGCTCCGGAGCAGGGCGGTGCCCTCGGACGAGGTGAGTTGGAATGCAACGGGTGGGTCCACAGGGCGGCCGGTCGAGATCTGGATGGGGCCCGAGGAGCGGGGCTGGCGGGCTTCCGGCTCGGAGGGGTCGATGCGGCGCCTCGGCGTTGGCATCGGGATCCGGCGCGCGCTGCTCTGGGGCCATCACCTTGATCCGGTGGCGCGGGCTTCGAGGAAGGACAAGGTGGCGGACTTCCTAGTCCATCGCCGCTGGTACGACTGCCTGCGGCTTTCCGCCGACATCCTCGCCAGCTACGACCGTGACCTCCGGCGCTACCAACCCCGCTGCATTGTGGCGTACGCATCGGCCCTGGCCGCGCTGGCGGACCAACTCGAAGTCCGCGGCGCCCCACCGCCGAACTACCCCACCCGCTGCATCGTGACCGGCGCGGAAAAGCTTTTCGCCGAGCAACGTGCGGTGATCGAGCGGGTATTCCGACGGCCGGTGCACGAACGGTATGGCAGCCGGGATGTGGGGGACATGGCGTTTCAGTACCTGGCGAGGGGCGACGCTCACTTCGATGTAGACTGGCCGCTGGTGATGGTCGAACCGCAGAGCGATGAGCCGGAGTCACCAATTTTGGTGACCAAGCTCCGCGGCGATGCCATGCCGATGATCCGCTACGTCAACGACGACGTGGCGCGATTCCCTCCGGGCGCTTGTCCGGGACATCCCGCCTACCAGCTGGAGGAGATCATCGGCCGCATCCTCGACCGCGTGATGCTGCCCACCGGTCGCTGGGTTCACGGCGCGCATTTTCCCCACCTCCTCAAGGACTTCCCGCTTCGGGATTTCCAGGTGCACCAATCCGCTGACTACAGTGTGCGGGTGCGCTTTGTGCCCACGGCCGTATTCGGGGCGTCCCATCGTGCCGAGCTTGAGGCCAACCTGGCAGCGAATCTTCCCGGCATCCGTGTAACGGTAGACGAAGTGGATGCGATCCTTCGAACCCGGGCCAACAAGTGGCGTCCTGTCACGAGCGAGGTGCCCGAGTGATTCCCCCTGGGGGTGGACCCGCGCCGGTGTACCCCGTCGCCCGGTTGACGGGCGCTTGCTATGAGCCGGCGGCGCTCCGGGCCGGGCTCGCCGCACTGGGTACAGCTCTCGGCTGGGCGCGGCCGGGTGCGGGCGCGTTCGGGGCGGTGATCCCGGCAGGGGCGCGAGTGGTAGTGAAGCCCAACTGGGTGATGCACAGCAACAAGGGGCCGTGGGGCACCGAGTGTCTGATCACTCACCCAGAGTTGGTGCGGACCGTGGTGGAGGCGCTCCTGGAGTCACCCGCGGGCGCGGTGATGGTGGGCGATGCGCCGCTGCAGGCCTGCGACTTCGCGACCCTGGTCGCGGTTGGTGGGCTCGATGGCTGGGCCGCGGACCTGGCCTCGCGGGAGTTGCGGTTCCACGGGCTGCACGATTTCCGCCGTACCCGCTCAATTGTGGCGGGTGGAGTGCTGCGTCAGGACGAGGATGTCCGGCCGCTGACGGACTACGTCCTCTTTGACCTGGGTGCAGCCAGCCTGCTCGAGCCAGTGGCGACCCGGGGCAACACCTTCAGGGTGACCCAGTACGATCCGCGTAAGATGGCATCGACCCATCGCGCCGGGCGGCACCAGTATCTGATCGCGCGCGAGCTGATGGAGGCCGATGTCGTGGTCAACCTTGCCAAGCTTAAGACCCATCGGAAGGCGGGCATGACCAGTGCGCTCAAGAACCTGGTGGGGATCAATGGGAACAAGGAGTTCCTGCCGCATCACCGAGTCGGAGGGTCCGCAACCGGGGGGGACTGCTACCCCGGGCGCAGCGCGGTGAAGCGCGCGTACGAGTTGCTGCTGGATCTGCAGAACGCGCTGCGCTCCCACGGGCTCCGCCGGGCGCTGAATCTCCCGGCCCGCGCACTCTCCCTCGCCAGCCGGCTCCTGGTGGATCGGCTGGGGGTGGAAGGTGCCTGGTCCGGTAACGACACGGTGTGGCGAATGTGTCTGGATCTCAACCGGGTGCTGCTGTATGGACGACCCGACGGCACGATGGCCGACTTGGCACAACGCCGCCTAGTGTCGATCGTCGACGCGGTGGTGGCGGGACAGGGGGACGGACCGCTGGCCCCCGAACCATTCCCGCTGGGCTGGCTACTGGCGAGCGAGCATGCCGCGGCCATCGACCTGATCGGCGCGGGGCTACTGGGCTATGAGCCAGCACGGATTCCAATGGTGCGCGAGGCATTCGGAGGGTTTCGATGGCCGCTGGCCTCGGGCGGTGCGGCCGCGGTGCGGCTGGTCGATGCCGACTGCCAGCCGGTGCCACCCGCCGCCCCGAGCCGCCCGACCTACTATCCCGCCGGGTGGCTCGATGCGGTGGCGCTTGAGGGGCGCGTCGGAGCGCCCATCGGGCGCACCTTCAAGCCGATCGCGGCTCACACCGCGACCGAGGCCGTCGAATGACCGGCTCCCGGTCACGCTGATGTGCGGCGTCGCGGGGTACTGGGGTGCGACGGCGGACGGGGCCGCCGTGCTGCGGCGAATGTGTGACGCGATTCGGCACCGCGGGCCCGACGATGAAGGACAATGGCTGGACCCGGAAGCCGGCATCGGCCTCGGCCACCGGCGGCTGTCTATTCTTGATCTCTCACCCCTGGGCCACCAGCCGATGGTCTCGGCCAGCGGCCGGTACGTCATCACCTACAATGGCGAGATCTACAACTGGCAGGAGCTGCGGCGTGAGGAGGAGACCCACGGCGCCCGCTGGCGCGGTCACTCCGATACCGAAGTTCTCCTGGCGGCGATTGAGCGACGCGGCCTCGAGGCGACGCTGCGGGCAGCGGTGGGGATGTTCGCGATCGCGGTGTGGGACCGCCAGGAGCGTGCGCTCGCGCTGATGCGGGACCGGCTGGGCGAGAAGCCGCTCTACTTCGGCTACCACGGGGGTGTGCTGCTGTTTGGTTCGGAGCTGAAGGCGCTGCGGGCCCATCCCGCCTGCGGCCGCGATATTGATCGCGGCGCCGTCGCGCTGTTTCTACGGCACAACTACATCCCCGCCCCCTATTCCATCTATCGCGGCATCCACAAGCTCGAGCCGGGGCAGATTGCCCGGTTCGCGGCGCCGACAGGCGATCCAGTCTTCACCCGGTACTGGTGCGCCCGGGACGCGGCCGTCGCAGGACTGGCCGCGCCGTACCCTGGAGGTGAATCGGAGTACCTCGGCGCGCTCGGGAATCAGTTGCAGGCCACCGTGCGGGACCAGATGGTGGCCGATGTGCCGCTGGGTGCCTTCCTCTCCGGTGGAGTGGATTCGTCATTGATCGTGGCCCTCATGCAGCAGCAGAGTCCCAAGCCGGTCTGCACGTTCACCATCGGATTTCACGAGGCGGAGTGGAACGAGGCCGGTCACGCCCGTGCGGTCGCAAAGCATCTTGGCACCGATCATACCGAGCTTACGGTCACCCCAGACGACCTCCTCGCCGTGGTGCCGCGACTTCCCGCGATGTACGACGAACCATTCTCCGACAGCTCGCAGGTCCCGACGGCGCTGGTGGCGGCGCTGGCGCGACAGCAGGTCACGGTGAGTCTCTCAGGGGATGGCGGCGACGAGTTGTTCGGCGGGTATGCCCGGTATGGCCTGGGAGAGCGGGTTTGGGCACGGGTCGGGAGGATCCCGCGGGCGGTACGGCGTGCGGCTGGCCGGGCGATCAGCCTGGTGCCGGCGCCGGCGTGGGACCGAATGCTGACACCACTGGGCACCGCGATGCCGACGGGATTCCGCGGTCGGGTGACGGGCGACCGGATGCACAAGGCGGCGGAGCTGCTCAGTCGCGGTTCCTTCGAGCTCCTCTACCGGGATCTCCTCTCACACTGGCGGCAGCCGGAGCAGGTGGTGCTGGGCGGTGTGGAGCCGCCGACGGCGCTGACCGACCCGGCTCGCCGCCTCACTCCTGCCTCGCCGCTGTCACAGATGATGTACCTCGACAGTGTGAGCTACCTGCCCGATGACATCCTGGTGAAGGTGGACCGTGCGGCGATGGCGGTCAGCCTGGAGTCCCGCGCACCGTTGCTGGATCATCGAGTCTTCGAGCTGGCGTGGCGGATGCCCGCCTCGCTCCGTACGATGACAGGGGGAGGCAAGCCGGCGCTCAAGCAGCTGCTGGCGCGCCACGTTCCACCGGCCCTCACCGATCGGCCGAAGATGGGGTTCGGAGTGCCGATTCAGCACTGGCTCCGGGGACCACTGCGAGAGTGGGGGGAGGCGCTGCTGGACGAACGCCGGTTGCGGGCCGAGGGGCTGTTCTCGCCCGAGGCCGTCAGGCAGAAATGGGACGAGCATCAGGCAGGTACGCGGGACTGGCAGTACCTGCTGTGGGACGTGCTGATGTTTCAGGCGTGGCGGGAGGCCGAGTCGGCGGGATGCTGAAACAGACTGCGCGGTACGCCGTGGCCCGGTGGCTGCCGGGACTGGTGAACTTTGCTGCGATCGCGCTTTACACCCGGCTACTCACCAAGGATGCCTACGGCGCCTATGCCATTGCGGTCGCGTGGGTAGCACTGGTCAATGCGCTCGGATTTCAATGGCTGCGCTCCGGTGTTCGGCGCTTCCTTGTCGTGTATCGGGACGATCGTCCCGGGTTCCTGGCGACGGTCGGTCGGGCATTCCTGGGCGTCTGTCTACTCATCGTCGTCCTCGGAATCGCAGTGCTGCTGTTGCAATCAACAGCCACCCGCCGTTGGCTGGTCCTCGCCGGCCTCCTGATGGTGGTAAGCCAGGCGTGGCTTGAGCTGAATCTCGATATGGTCCTCGCCGAGGTCCGGCCGTGGCGATTCGGTGCGGCGATGCTGGTGCGCTCGACGATATCCCTCGCCGCAGGGGCGGCGTTGGCCGCCACAGGAATCGGCGCAGTGGGGGTAGTGGCCGGCATTTCGGTCGGCTACGTTGTGAGCGGTGGCTGGCTGGCGTTCTTGCAATGGCGTGGCGTCGGGACGGGGCGGCCACGCGCGGAGGTCCGCGCGGCGCTTCTGGGCTATGGCCTGCCGCTCACCCTCACCTTCGGGCTGGACTTCATCGTGAATTCCTCCGACCGCCTGTTGCTCGGGTGGCTCGCTGGAACGGATGCGGTCGGGGCCTATGCGGCCTCCTACGATCTGAGCCAGCAGGGGATGACCGCGCTGATGATGACGGTGAATCTCGGCGCCTTTCCCATGGCAGTCCGCGCCCTCGAGTTCGGCGGGCTGCCGGCCGCTCAAGCCCAGCTTCGCCGTCATGCCGTGGTGCTGATGGGGCTGGCGCTGCCGGCCACGGTCGGCCTGGCGCTGCTCGCGTCGAACATTGCCTACGTTGTGCTGGGCGGCGCCTTCAGGACAGCCGGCGAGCAGCTGATCCCGATCGTCGCCATCGCTGCCTTTCTCGCGGGACTCAAGGCCTACTACTTTGATCTCGCCTTTCAGCTGGGAAATTCCACCGTCCCGCAGGTCTGGTCGAGCGGTTCGGCTGCCGTGGCCAATGTCGGCCTCAACCTGGTACTGATCCCGCGGTACGGCGCCATCGGTGCCGCGTGGGCGACGCTGGCGGCCTTCGGGCTCGGACTCGGACTCAGCATTGCGCTCGGTCGCCGGGGAATCGAGTTGCCGGTACCGTGGAAGGCCTGGGGCGGCATCGCGTTCGCCAGCAGCCTGATGGGGGTTGTTCTCTGGACGCTACGTATGATGCGAGGCCTCCCCGGGCTTACCTTGCAGGTCGCCGCAGGCGGACTGGCCTTTGGTGCGGTCACCCTGGTGCTCGACATCGGTCAGCTGCGAACCCTCCTGCTCGCGCGCTTCATGGCCCGGGCGCGTTCCTAACAGGCGACCCATGGAAGGGTGCGAGACCGATCGCCCGGCGGCGTGCGTGGCCTTCGCCCCCAATCGGAAGGGATCTCCCCGACACCAGGCCAACCGGGGGGCCGGAAAGGGCGCGCCTTTGATACCCGCGCTGGTCGAGGGCGAGGTCACCGGTCTTCGACGAACTGACAGCGGCCCGGACACTGCGCTCCACGTGATGCACCACATGGACGGAGGCCACAGCGGCGGCGAGTTCTCGGGCGGGCGGCCGCATGACTAGCGCAGTACCGGACCCATCACTCTCGGCCGCAGTGCGCTGGCAGGCCGCGCTGGCCGTCGGAGTGATCGCGCTGATCTACACCAACGCGCCGCGGGTGGCGTGGGACGCCGGCCTGTCGCCATTCCCGCCATATGTGGCACTGGGCCTGCTCAGCGCCGGCGCGGTTCCCCTGATCTTCCGCAGTGCTGTTACAACCGCCGTGCTTCGTTCCCCGCTCCTCCTCTGGGGGATGGGCTATTTCGCGCTGATTGGGCTAGGCTTCTTCGGTAGTTCACAGTCTGACGTGGCAGTGGGGGCAGTCCTCACCGCGTGTTTGACAGTGCTTACCCTGCTGCTCTTCTTGCTCATCTTCGCCGACCAGGCGGCCGTACAGGCGGCCCGTCGTGCCCTCGTGGTCGCTACGGTATTCGCCGTGCTGGTAAACCTCTACGAGGTGCGGCACCCCGGAACGTTTAGTCTCTTTCTCGGGCGGTCCGCTGGTTTCTACCTGAATCCCAACATCGCCGGATCGGCCATCATTTACGGCCTCATCCTGAGCGTCGAGGTGCTTCGCCCCGGATGGCGCCCGTGGTACGCGGCTTTCACCGGCGTTGGGGTATTCGCCACGCTTTCACGCAGCAGCATCCTGTGCTGGGTACTCGCGGTGGGCATTTTCGGTCTCGCCGGCGTGATCCGGCCAAGCTGGCGGATGCTCGCGCTGGTGCTGGGGTGTGGTGCCGCCGTGTGGGTCGCGTTGCCCCGCGGTGGGGTGGGTGCCGCCGTCAACCTCATCATGGCCGTCGATGGCAGCAACCAGATTTCGCGACTCGGCGTGCAAGGATCGCAAGAGGTGCTCGGCAGCGCGAGCGTCGAGGCGAGGGCACGAGTGGCGGCAAAGGCGTGGGACCTCTTCGCCGAGCACCCGCTCGTGGGCAACGGCCCGGGCGCCACGCTGGAATGGTCCATGGATCAGTCGACCCACAACATGTACCTCAAGTTCCTCGCGGAGGAGGGCATTCTCGGTCTGTTCATCTACCCGCTGGCGTTGGGGGCGGCCCTCTGGTGCATTCCGCGTGGCGAGCGCCCGCTGGCGCTCGCCTTTGGTGCAATGTGGCTCGTCTTCGGGCTGTTCAGCCACAACGAATTCGAGTACCGGCATACGTTGGTCGCCCTGGCGCTGGTAGCTGCGATCACTGTCGTTGCCCGCGGCCCCGCAGCTCCCGCCGTCGCCGCGCACCCGCCGCGCTGAGGGGAAGGGTGCCGGTGCGTCGCATCACTTTTCTGATCCGCTCGTTGCAGTACGGCGGCGCGGAACGTCAACTGGTCGAGCTGGCGCGCGGGCTCGCCACGCGGGGGCATCGAGTCACCGTGCTGGTGTGTTATCCCGGGGGCGCGCTCGAGGCGGAGCTGGCGGGGAGCGGCATCGCGATACACTCCCTGAACAAGCGGGGGCGGTGGGACCTGCCCGGATTCATCCTCCGTCTGGTGCAGGCTGTTCGGCGCTCGGAGGCGGAAGTCGTCCACGGATACGCCACTGTCCCAAACCTGTTTGTGTCCCTGATTCGGCCCTTGGTCCGTCAGTGTCGCATCGTCTGGGGCGTGCGCGCCTCCGATGTGCCACCAGATGCGTACGACGGGGTCGTTCACGGAACCCTTCGCCTGCTGGATTGGCTGGCACCGACAGCCGATCTCATCATCGCCAATTCCAGCGCGGGGGCGGCCCGGTTTCTGGCCAGGCCATCGATCGCGAACCGAGTCGTCGTCATCTCCAACGGCGTGGATACGGGCCGCTTCGCGCCTCGGGGTGCTTCGGCCTCGATGCTCCGGGCGGCGTGGGGCATCGCTGCCGATGTGCCCCTGATCGGGATTGTGGCGCGGCTCCACCCGATGAAGGGGCACTCGGTGTTCCTGCAGGCCGCCGCCCGAGCCATTCGTCAGCGACCGGACCTCCGCTTCGTGGTCGTGGGCGACGGGGCAGCCGACTACCAGGACGCGCTGCGGCGGCAGGCCAGCACCCTCGGGCTCAACGAGTCCATTGGCTTTGCACCCGCACAGGTCAATGTCCCCGAAGTGTACCGGGCGCTCGACCTGCTCTGCTCCGCCTCGATATTCGGCGAAGGATTCTCCAACGTGCTAGGGGAGGCAATGGCGTGCGGTGTCCCATGCGTCGCGACCGATGTCGGAGACGCGCGCACCATCCTGTCGGACCTCGGTGCTGTTGTGGCCCCCAACGATCCGCAGGCGCTCAGTGACGCCCTGCTCATCATGCTCGATCGGCGCTCTTCGGAACTTACCGCCCGTTGCCGGGCTCGGATCGTTGAACATTTCAGTGTGGAGCGCTTGGTGCGGACAACCGAGGCGGCGCTCGGGTGGCCGCATGGTTAAGGTCACCCACATCATCACCAGCCTCTCCACCGGCGGCGCCGAGCTTTCCCTCCTCAAGCTACTGGAGGGCTCCCCGGACCTGCGCGCGTCGGCCCGGGTAATCTCACTGCGGGACCTGGGCACGGTGGGGCCGCGCCTTTCGGCGCTCGGGGTCCCTGTGACGGCGATCGGAGTTCATGGCAGCATCCCGACTCCCGCCGCGATGCTGCGGCTCCGCCGGTTAGTGCGCGCCACGCATCCTGTCCTGCTGCAGGGGTGGATGTACCACGGCAATCTGGCTGCCCTGGCAGCTCGCGCCTGGCTCCCGAGGCGGGTACCACTGGTCTGGAACATCCGTCACTCGGTCTACTCCCTCACTACCGAGAAGCCGCTCACGGCGATGCTCATCCGCCTCGGCGCGGTCCTCTCCCGACGGCCGGACCGCATCATTTACAACTCGCGCGTCGCGGCAGCGCAGCACGAAGCGCTTGGCTATGTCGCCGACCGCACTGTCATCATTCCCAATGGCTTCGACACGGACCGGTTCGCCCCCGGGGAGCAGCACCGGGCGGGCGTTCGGGCCGAGTTGGGACTGACCCCGGAGACGCCACTCGTGGGGGTGGTCGGCCGCTACCATCCGATGAAGGATTACGCCAATTTCCTCCGGGCGGTGGCGCTCGTGCGACAGGAGTGTCCCACCGCCCGGTTCGTCATGGCCGGGACCGATGTGACCGCTGCGAACACCGACCTGATGGGATTGGCCAGGGACCTCGGCGTCGGCAACATCGTCTTCCCCATTGGGGAGGTGACTGACACCGCTCGACTGATGGCGGCGCTCGACCTGCTCTGCCTTTCCTCGTCCAGCGAGGGATTCCCCAACGTGGTGGGAGAGGCCATGTCTTGCGGGGTGCCGTGCGTCGCCACCGATGTGGGCGACGCAGCCTGGATTGTGGGGGATAGCGGAGTCGTGGTACCCGCACGGAATCCAGTGGCCCTCGCCGCCGGACTGACGATGCTGCTCCGGGAATCGACCTCCACCTGTGCTGAGCTCGGCCGAAAGGCTCGAAGGCGTATCGAGGAGCACTTCACCCTGCCTGCCATCACTCGGCAGTACGCCGACCTCTACGCCGCGCTGACGGCCTCGACCGGACCGCAATGAACCTCCGACAGGCCAAGGCGCTGATTCCGTGGCGGCTCAAGCTCGGCGCCAAGGTCGCGCTCTCTCGGCTTCCGCTGGGCTATGGATTGTGGCAGCGGCTGCAGCTCTTCCGCCACGGTCAGATGACCGAGCTGGGCTATGCCGAGCGGGTCTTCGCCGGTCACGTCGATTTGATCCCGCCGCCGACTGATGGCCACGCGCCCGTGCTGCTCGAGCTCGGCCCTGGGGACTCGCTCCTCAACCTCCTCCTCGGGTACCGTCGTGGCGCCGCGCATATCTGGCTGGTGGATGCCGGGAAGTTTGCCGTGGACGATGCCGCCTTCTACAGCAAGGCCGCGGCGACGCTGGGGATTGGGGTCGGACCGTGGCGAACGATGGCGGAGATGTGCGCGGCGTGCAGGGGGAGCTATCTCACCGAGGGTTTGGCCTCACTGAGGAGCTTGCCGACCGCCAGCGTGGACTTCATCTGGTCGCAGGCAGTCCTCGAGCACGTGCGCCTGGCGGATTTTGAGAATACGGCGCGGGAACTCCGGCGAGTGCTGCGCCCCGAGGGTCGCATGTCCCACCAGATTGACTTCAGGGATCATCTCGGCGGCCGCCTGAATAGTCTCCGTTTCTCTCCTGCCAGGTGGGAAGGGCCGCTGTTCAGCGAGTCCGGCTTTTACACCAACCGCCTCAGGCTAGGGGAAGTCGTGCAATGCTTCGAGGCCGCCGGTTTCGCTGTGGAAGTCCGGACTCCGACGATCTGGCCGGCGCTGCCGACTCCACGCGCCGTCATGGATTCAGCGTTCCGCACGCTGCCGGATAGCGACCTGCTGGTGTCCGATGCCCACCTCGTGATGCAGCCCCGCTGATCACCAGGATGTCAGAATGCCGTCCCACCATCCTGTACCTGGTCACGGAAGACTGGTATTTCGTGTCGCACCGCCTGGCGCTCGCGGAGGCGGCGATCGGCGCCGGGTTTCGCGTCGTGGTTGCCACCCGGGTGCAGGAACATGGCGATGTGCTGCGGGCCGCCGGGTGCGAGGTTCGGGCCCTCGGCTGGCGGCGATCAGGGAATACGCCGCTCGACCATTGGAAAGCGTTGCGCGAAATCCTGCGTGTGTACCGAGATGTCCGACCGGATCTTGCGCATCACGTAGCGCTCAAGCCGGTGGTCTTCGGCGCCCTCGCGGCCCGGGCGGCAGGAGTCACGCGCGTCATCAGCGCGGTTGCCGGGCTTGGTTTCGTGTTCAGCTCCGACTCAGTCCGCGCCAGAGTACTCCGGCCGCTGCTACGGCGACTTCTCCGGTTCACGCTCCGTGGGGAACAGCATCGCGTCATCGTGCAGAACCGGGACGATCGGGAGACCGTGGTCCTCGGTGGTCTCGCGCCGTCAGATCGGGTGGTGCTGATTCGGGGCGCTGGCGTCCCCACGGAGGTCTTCCACCCGGGGGAGCCCGCCGCCGGCCCGCCTATCGTTGTGCTGGTGGCCAGACTACTCTGGGACAAGGGGGTCGGTGAGTTCGTGCGTGCGGCCGGGTCGCTGAGGGCCGGCGGTGTCGCCGCGCGCTTCCGCCTCATCGGGGCCCCTGATCCGGACAACCCGGCAGCCATTCCTGGCTCCCAGCTCGAGGCGTGGCGCGCTTCGGGTGTCGTCGAGTGCCTGGGCCACCGGGACGATATCGCACGGTTGCTCCGCGAATCCACCATCTTCTGTCTGCCCACCCGCTACGGTGAAGGGATCCCGCGGAGCCTGCTCGAGGCGGCCGCGACCGGCCTGGGGCTCGTCGTCACCGATTCGCCGGGGTGCCGGGAGGTGGTCCGGCATCGTGAGACGGGATTGCTGGTGCCACCTGGCGACCAGCTCGTACTGGAGACCGCCCTGACCGAGCTGTTGGCCAACCCGGGGCTGCGCGCCCGGCTCGGTGCTGCCGCTCGTGCGCTGATGGAGCGGGAGTTCGCGCTCCCCAAGGTTATCAGCGAGACGCTTGCCATCTATCGGGAACTGCTCGGATGAGACTGGTGGTGACGGGCGCAGGCGGGTTCGTCGGCATGGTCATGAGCCGCACCGCAGAGGCGGAGGGTCATGAGGTCGTGCGGGTCGTCCGTCGAGGCGGATCGGCCTCGCCTGGACTCGAGATCGTCGGGGAGATCGACGGACGCACCGACTGGGGGGACGTGGTGGACGGCGCCGACGTTGTGATTCATCTCGCCGCCCGGGTGCATGTGCTGCGGGAATACGCGAAGGATCCGCTGGCGGCCTTTCGCGCCGTGAACGTCGAGGGCACCCGGCGACTGGCCGAGGCGGCCGCGACGCGAGGTGTACGCCGGCTCGTTCTGGTCAGCACGATCAAGGTGTTGGGGGAATCCACCAGTGGAACTCCATTCCGGCCCGATGATCCGCTGGCGCCAGGCGACCCGTACGCCCAGTCAAAACTCGAGGCGGAGCTGGCGCTGCGACAGGTGAGTGAGCGAGCGGGTCTCGAGGTCGTGATCGTCCGGCCTCCCCTGGTGCACGGTCCGGGTGTTGGCGGAAACCTGCGCCGCCTGATGGCGCTGATCCGGTCAGGGGTACCGCTCCCCTTCGGTGGCGTGCGGAACCGCCGCAGCCTGGTCGGGGTGCAGAACCTTGCGGCGCTGCTGCTCCGCGCCGCCACCGTGCCTCAAGCCGCCGGCCAGACCCTGCTGGTGGCGGATCAGCCGGCGATCTCAACGCCGGCGCTGGTGCGGTTGATGGCGGAAAGCATGGGGCGTCCGGCGCGGCTCTGGCCGCTGCCCGCCGGCGTACTGACGGGCCTGGCGCGCCTGACGGGCCGGGTGGCGGAGGTGGAGCGGCTAGTGGGATCGCTCGAGGTTGACGACCAGCCCTCGCGCGCGCTGCTTGCGTGGACCCCGCCTCACACTCTGGAGGAGGGCATTGGAGAGATGGTGAGCGCCTTCGGCCGGAAGCGAACCGCATGAGTCCGTTGCTGACCGGTCTTGCCGTCACCGCCGGGACGACGGCGTGTCTGCTGTGGCTCATCGAACGTCACGCCACGGCGCTGGGGCTGATGGATGTGCCCAACGATCGCAGCTCCCACTCCCGGCCGACGCCTCGAGGTGGGGGAATCGCGATCGTGGTCGGCTCGTTGCTGGGGGTTGGCGTCTTCGTCGTGATGAAGGGTGCGGTGATCCCGCCCGCCGGGGTGGCGGGGCTGGTCGCCGCCAGCGTGATCGCGCTGGTCAGTCTGGTGGATGACATCCGCCCGTTGCCCCCGGCTCTCCGCCTGGTGACCCACCTGGCCGCAGCCACCGCGCTCCTCCCATGGCTGCCGCTACCCTTGGCTATTGATCTCCCCGGCATCGGTCCGGTGCCGCTCGGGCGTGCTGCCCCGGCGTTCGCCGTCTTCTGGATCGTGGCCGTGACCAACATCTACAATTTCATGGACGGCATCGATGGACTGGCCGGCGGGCAGGGCCTGGTGGCGGGCGCGCTCTGGGGCGCGGCGGGGGTGGTGACCGGGGATGCGTTCCTCACTGGCTCCGGCTTTGCGATCGCCGTGAGCTGCGCCATTTTCCTTGTGCGTAACTGGGCGCCGGCGCACATCTTCCTGGGCGATGCCGGCAGTGCCTTTCTGGGGTTCAGCTTCGCCGTGCTGCCCTTGCTGGCTGCGGGGGGAACGCTCGGGGTCCGCGCCTGGCCCTGCGGAGTGTTCCTGCTGTGGCTCTTTCTCTTCGACGCGACGCTGACGCTCGTGCGGCGACTGGGGCGGGGCGAGAATCTGTTCCGAGCGCACCGGGATCATCTGTATCAGCGCCTGGTTGTGGCTGGTGCGACCCATGTCGGGGTGAGCCGGGTGTACCTCGGTCTCGCCGCTGTGGTCGGGTGCACCGGCCTGCAGTGGGCGCTCGGGAGGCTGCCGGGTTGGGGAGTGTTGCTCCCCGCCGGTGTCACGGCCGCGGCGCTGGTGCTCGTGCTGCGGCGCCGGGAGCGAGCGCCATCGGCATCGGTGTCCTGAATCGTTGTGCCCAACCTCCCGCAGCGACGGTGACGAGGACCTGATGACCCACGCCCCATCGCTTCCATCCGAGCCGCCGGCGGTATTGCCGCTCGTCAATGCGCTGCTGCGGCAGCGTCGGCTGCTGCTCCTGCTGCCGCTCTCGCTGGCGGTGCTAGTCGTCGCGGTGGGACTCGTGCTGCCCCGCTCCTACACCGCCGGGGCTTCCTTCGCACCCCAGAGTGCTGGCGGGAGTCTCTCGTCGCTGACCGGGTTGGCGGCGCAGTTCGGGATCGCGGTCCCGACGGACGACGCCGCGAACTCGCCAGATTTCTACGCCGATCTGCTCCGGTCCGGTCAGTTGCTTCGGAAGATGGTCGACTCCGCCTACGTCTACGTCGATCACGCCGACACGGTCCGGGCGACCCTGGTGCAAGTCTACGAGATCGACGAATCGACTCCGGAGCGGAGCCGGGAGAAAGCGGTGAAGCGGCTGGGCCAGCAGATGCAGATCTCCACCGACCTCAAGACCGGCGTCGTGACCGTGGCGGTGCAGGCGCCTGCGGCGGATCTGGCGGAGCAGCTCACCCGCTATGCCCTGGACCTGGTCAACGGGTTCAACCTCCGCACCCGGCAGACCCGGGCGACGGCCGAGCGGCAATTCGTCGAGGGGCGGGTCGCGGAGGCGCAGCAGGAGCTGCGCGAGGCGGAGAACCGGCTGCAGGCCTTTCTCACGACCAACCGGACCTTTGACAACGCTCCCCAGCTCCAGTTCCAGCACGACCGGCTGCAACGCGACGTCGGGATGCGGCAGGATGTGTATACCAAGCTGGTCCAGGCCTACGAGCAGACGCGCATCGACGAGGTCCGGAATACGCCGGTGATCACGATTGTTGAGGCGCCAATCCGGCCGGTGCGCCCTGATAGTCGCCGGCTGGCCCTGAAGGCACTACTGGCCCTGTTCATCGGCGGGTTTTTCGGAATTCTGCTCGCCCTGTTCCGGCAGGCGCTGGCGCGGACCAGCGATGAGTCGCCGAACCAGTATGCGGAATTTGTGCGGCTGCGGACCGCGTTTGTGGCGGAGCTGAAACACCCCTGGATGCTCGTCCGATCCCAATCCAACGGAGAGTAGCATGACGCGGTACCTCGTCACCGGCGGCGCCGGTTTCATTGGTTCGAATGTGGCGTCCGCGCTCCTGGCGCGCGGGGATACCGTGCGGGTGCTCGACAATTTCTCGACCGGCCTGCGCACCAATCTCACGCCACTTGAGGGTGCTGAAATCGTTGAGGGCGACATCCGGAGCTACCACATTGTGCAGGAGGCGATGGAAGGGGTGGATTTCGTCCTGCACCAGGCCGCACTGCCTTCGGTACCGCGCTCGGTGCGCGATCCCATCACCTCCAACGACGTGAACGTGGTGGGCACGCTGAACGTGCTCACCGCCGCGCGGGACGCAAAGGTGAAGCGGCTGGTCTATGCCGGGAGTTCCTCCGTCTATGGCCGGACCCCCGGCCTGCCCAAACGCGAAAGCATGCCGCCGAGCCCCATCTCCCCGTATGCGGTCAGCAAGCTGGCCGGCGAGCACTACTGCCAGTCGTTCACCGAGCTCTACGGGTTCGAGACGGTGATCCTGCGCTATTTCAACGTCTTCGGCCCGCGGCAGAATCCCAAGTCGGAGTACGCCGCCGTGGTGCCGAAGTTCATTCATATGGTAATGCATGGCGAGCCTCCGACGATCAATGGCGACGGCTCCCAGACCCGCGATTTCACCTATGTGGAGAATGTCGTGCAGGCCAACCTGCTGGCGGCGGTCAAGGAGGGCGTGGCGGGACGAGTCTTCAACATTGCCACGGGCCAGCAGGTCGCGCTGCTGGAGATGTTGCATCTCGTGGAACGCCTGGTCGGCAAGAAGGTGGAGCCGTTTTTCCAGCCCCGCCGCAGCGGCGATGTGGAGCATTCACTCGCGGCCATTGACGAGGCCCGAACCAAGCTCGGATATGTGCCGACCGTCAGTCTGGAAGAAGGGCTGCGCCGCACGGTGGAGGCAGTGCGACTGGAGCTCGGTGAGGGTGCGGCGGTCGCGTGACCTTCCGCTGAGCCGACAGGGAACCCCCGGGCCTCACCTGCGAGACCCGGGGGTTCGCGCTGTCACTGCCTTGCCTCACGCCGCTGCCGTTCCACCCGCAGAACCGGGCTTCTCCGTCGACGGCCAGGACATGCTCCTCACGCTGTTCCATGCCGCCAGCAGCTCAGCATTGTTCCGGAACCGATAGCGGTTGATACTGTCCAACCGCCGCACCAGCAGTCCCATCTCTTTCGTCAGCGCCCTGAGCTCGGCGCGCGCACCCACATGCGATGCCCGACCGATGTCCTGCTGATTCACCGCCTCGGCGTACCCATCCAGGGCAGTGTTCAGATCCTCCAGGAAGGTCTCCGGCAGCCCCTCCCCGATCAGCAGCTCCTTCCGACTGGCCGCTTCAGCGGCCAGGGCCCGCGCCGCAGGCAGGAACGCCTGCAGACTGACCTTTCGCTCCGGCATCCGGAACCGCTTCTTGAGTTCCGGGTCGCTGGGCGTCACCGAATGCGCGATACGAACGAAATGCGCGAGGTGATCTTCTTCGATGACGCGACGGAGTTCGGTCTTCAGAGCTGTGGAGGCGTCCTCGGTCAGGTCACCCGCCTCCGACTGCGTGGTCAACACCTGCACCCGCTTGAGCTGCTCGCCGAGCTGGGTTACCGCCGCGACATAACCCTTGACCTCGGTGAGGTGCTGCTGGCTGAACCCGAACACACGATCGATCCGGTCCAGCCGACGGCGAATGACGGCCTGCATAACAACACTCCTTGTGAATGGCCTCCCACGGGCGCGCGGTCGAGGCGCGGTGCCCACCTTGAACGAGTGACCTGCACCAGGAGAGGAGCTCGACGATTTCCCGGTCAGGGGGACCTTGTAGCGAATGTGATGCCACAAAACGGCGCCCGTCGAAAATGGCGGCGACTACATCGCCTCTCGCAGCAGGAATCGGCGTGTCAGGCGCGTGAAGCGGCCGGTCGATGAAATGCATCGGCCGGTCGCGGCAAGGACGCCGTCTGATCGGGGTGAGGAAGCGGCGTGACGGCCCCGGAGAACGCCTTGTCAGCCCGTGTGAGGCGGCCTGTAAGTGATTGGCAAGTATCTGGATGGCGCGGGGGAGGCAGGTGATCGGAACTGGAGTCCGCCGTGTCGGACTTGGGCAACGCCTGGCACGCGCGGATCATCGCCCGGTCACCACTGTACCAGCGCCGTTCAGAGCTGGACCTCGGGCTGTTCGGCGGTGGGAAACGTCCCTCCAATCCGGACCAACGGGAGGCCGATCTTGGGGAAGCGGGGCTGGGGCAGTGTCCACTTTACTGGACCGGAGTGTCCACTTTACTGGACGCAGTGTCCTCTTTGGAGGGGACGGTGGAGTCCGCTGCGGAGGGCGTTGGCCCACCAGGTGGAGAGACGGTGACGCGACACCACGGACACTGGTTCGGGCGAACGCAGGGGCAGGTTGGGGGAGGGCAGGCGGGACGCCCGCCCCACAATTGAGCAGTTCCTATTCGCCCAGCCTGACTCGCCAGTGCAGCTGCACCCTGTCACCGACCCCCTGCTACCTGCCCCCTGCCACCTCTCACGGGAACAGCTCGCGCTCGACGATTCCCACCAGCGCATGCCCCAGCGCCAGGTGTGCCTCCTGGATCTGCTGGGTATCGGCGCTCGATACTTGAACACAGACGTCCGCCTGAGCGTTCGCCTCGCCGACTCCAGATCCAGTGAACAGGACTGTGGACAGTCCACGGCCGCGGGCAGCGGTCAAGGCGCACACCACGTTGGGCGAACGTCCACTCGTGCTCAGCGCCAGCAGCACATCCCCCGGCCGGCCCAGCGCCTCCACCTGCCGGGCAAAGACCTCTGCGTAGCCGCGGTCGTTCGCCGTCGCGCTCAAGACCGCCGCATCCGCGGTGAGTGCGATCGCGGCAAGGCCGGGACGATCGTGCTTCTTGTCAAGCAGGTTCACGAACTCCGCCGCCAAGTGAGAGCAATCCGCCGCGCTCCCGCCGTTGCCACAGAGCAGCAGCTTTCCCTCCGCCCGGAATGCATCCGCCACCAGCACCGCCGCACGACCGAGGTCTTCAGCGGCGCTCTCCGCGCTGCGGCGCAGGACCTCAGCGCTGCCCAGGAGGTGCGCGCGGACCAGATCTGCAGGGGAGGGAGCGGGCATCGGGGCAGCCAGTCAGGGGAGCGTGGGCTCGCGTCGGCGGAAAGAAGCTAGTCCGCCATCCGACGCACGGGCAAGCGGTACAACGGTGTCCCGACTGCGTCTGGGAGGCGGTGAAAAGCAGCCTCCTGTCGCAGGGCATAAGTCACACGGCGATCATTAGTTGACTCATCCTACCCGCCCGCTACATTCCGCCCGGTGGCTCGCAGGCCTGTTTCCTCGACCCAAAAGACATGCCCCGACTAATCCGGGACGGACTCCGCAATCGCCATCTGTTCGCGCTCGACCTGGCCCTGCTGCCGGTGGCCACGCTCCTGGCCAACGTCGTCCGGTTTGAAGGACTGCAGTGGCCCGCGACCTACGCGGCGATCTTCCCCATCTACCTCGCCATTGCGTTGCCGGTCAAGCTCACGCTGCTGCTGTATTTCGGCCTGTACCGGAGGCTGTGGCGCTTCGCGAGCGTGTCGGAGCTGGTGAGTATCATCTCCGCGACCGCCGCCTCCGGCGCCATCTGCCTCGCGCTCGGCGGCTGGCTGCTGCCCGCCACCGGGCTGACCCCGGTTCGGCTCTCCCTCGGCGTGCTGGTTCTCGATGGGCTGTTCACCACCGTCGTCGTCACCCTGCCGCGCCTGGTGCTCCGGACCGTCGCGTGGTATCGCGATGGCCGGCCCGACCATGGCGCCAAGCGGGTGCTGATCGCCGGCGCTGGCGTGGCTGGCGGGATGCTCGTCAACCAGCTGCGGAGCAATCCGCACCTCGGCCTGCAGCCGATCGGGTTCGTCGATGACGACCCGAGCAAGCTGAAGCACCGGCTCTATGGCCTGCCCGTCCTGGGCGCGCTGGCGGACACCGCCTCTCTGTGCCAGGACCACAGTGTTTCCGAAGTGCTGATCGCCATGCCCACTGCCGCCGGCGACGTCGTGCGCGAGCTGGTGCGTGCGGCCCAGGCCGCCGGAGTCGGCACCCGCACGCTGCCGGGGATCTCGGACATCATCTCGGGTCGGTTGCGGCCGGGCGTGCTGCGCGACGTCGAAATCCAGGACCTGCTCCGGCGGGAGCCAGTCAAGATCGACATGCCCCGGGTGCAGAGCCTGTGTACCGAGCGCACCGTGCTGGTGACGGGCGCCGGCGGCTCGATCGGCTCCGAGCTCTGCCGCCAGATCTGTCAGCTCGAACCAAGCCGCCTCGTCCTGCTCGGCCACGGCGAGAACTCGATCTTCGGCATCCAGCAGGAACTGGCGCAGCACTTCCCCCACATTCCGCTGGAGGCGGTGATCGCGGATGTGAAGGACGCCGCGGCGCTGGCGCGGGTGTTCGACCGGTTCGAGCCGTTCAGCGTCTTCCACGCGGCGGCGCACAAGCATGTGCCGCTGATGGAGGAGAATATCGGGGAGGCGATCCTCAACAACGTGCTGGGCACCCGCAACCTGGTCGAACTGGCCGCCGAGCGGCGGGTCGAGCACCTGGTGCTCATCTCGACCGACAAGGCGGTGCGGCCGACCAGTGTCATGGGCGCCACCAAGCGGATCGCCGAGCAGCTGGTGCAGAACGTGTCGGAAGAGTACCACCGCAACTTCGTCGCGGTGCGGTTCGGCAATGTGCTGGGCAGTCGCGGCAGCGTCGTGCCCACCTTCCTCAAGCAGATCGCGGCGGGTGGCCCGGTCACGGTGACGCACCCGGAGATGCGACGCTACTTCATGACCATCCCGGAGTCGGTGCAGCTGGTCCTGCAGGCCGGCGGGATGGGCAAGGGCGGCGAGGTCTTCGTGCTCGACATGGGCGAGCCGGTGCGCATCGCCGATCTGGCCGCCGACCTCATCCGGCTCTCGGGCAAGGAAGTCGGCAAGGACATCGAGATCCGCTTCAGCGGGACCCGGCCGGGTGAGAAGCTGTACGAGGAGCTGTTCTTCGGTGCGGAGAATGCGAGTCCGACGGAGCATCCCAAGGTCTTGCGGGCGCGCAACGCGGCGCTGCCGATCGGTGTGTCCACCGTGGTGCGGGAACTGATCGCTGCTTCGCAGGACGGGGAATCGGATGAGGAGCTTCGCCGCATGCTCAAGCGGCTGGTACCGGACTACGAACCCTCGCTCGCCGGGATGCCGGTCAGGCAGGAGGGACGGCGGCAGGACAGCGGGGGACGGCCGCGGTTTGACGAGAAGTAGCTGGTAGCTGTTTAGGTGGGGCAGGCGGGACGCCTGCCCCACGCTGCCCTCACCAGGCCAAAAGCGAAGACAAGCTCTGCTGGTAGGTGTGGGCAGGTGGGACGCCTGCCCCACGCTGGCCTCACCAGGCCAAAAGCGAAGACAAGCTCTGCTGGTAGGTGTGGGCAGGCGGGA
>JBDTMI010000048.1:0-27161 GCA_039934355.1 Gemmatimonadales bacterium | reverse complement strand
ACCCGCACCTTACAGCCGGTGGGTTGACGTCAGGCCACTCACCCCCACCCTCCCACCATACTCTCCGTGAATCGCGACCTTCTGATCTACCCCATCCACGGCGCCTTCTGGACCGCCTTCGGCATCGCCGGCTGGCTCATGACGCGGCGGGAATCGCGACCGCCGGCGGTCGCCGACGCTGCCCCGGTGGCCCAGACCAAGGCAACCGCGCCCTACTCCCGATCGGTGCTCGCGATCCACTTCGTCGCCTTTGGCCTCATGTACTTCGGGCTCGGCAGCACGATCATCCCCGATCGCGTGGTGAGCTGGTTCCCCGGCCAGCGCCTCGTCGGCACCAGCGTCATTGCCGTGGGCGCGGCCCTGATGGCCTGGGCTCGGATCTGGTTTCATTCCTGGCGGTTTCGCGCCGAACTGGACGCGGGTCATCAACTGGCCACCGGTGGGCCGTTCCGGCTGCTCCGCCACCCCATCTACATGGGCCTGAACCTCCTCGCCCTCGGCTCCGCTGTCTGGGATCCCACCCCGATCACCTGGCTCGCCGTGGCTATCATGGTTCTGGGCAGTGATCTCCGCGGTCGCGCCGAGGAGCGCCTCCTCACTCAGACGTTCGGCGATACATATACCGCCTATACCCAACGGACGGCGCGCTTTCTCCCCGGTATCTACTAGCGGCGCCAGGCAACCGCATGATGGACTGCCGGTCATCGCGCTGCGCGATGCCGTGGCTGCAAGGCCGCACTGCTGGGTCGGCCTCGTCGCTAGACAGCAGTTTTCGTCCGGCTTGGTTCAAAGCGAGTACGAGGTCGAGGGCGGGTGACCCCAGCGCACGCGACCTTGCCGTCTACCAACCACATGAAGCTGGCAGGCTCGGCTCAACGGATTATGTGTGAGCCAGCTAGTATCCGTGGCAGGACCAGCTTGCCTTCCCGCGTCCGCGTCCGCGTCCGCGCCCGCACCTGTAGCGTATGCGAGGACGAAAGGTGGCGTGGCGAGCGACCATCCTGCGCTCGTGCGCTGCGAGAAGTATCCGGGATAGGCCCGGGCCGGGACATGAACGCCTGTCGGACTGTTCGTGTTGTGCAGATGCTCGCCGCCGCGGTTGCGGGACTGTTCGGCGTCGCGACGCTCTTCGCGGGCGGCCGCGTGCTTCTTGGTTCCGACCCGGGGTACGTGGTATTGCGACCTCTGCTCATATACAACACGACGATGGGCGTGGCCTATCTGGCGGCCGGCGTCACCATCTGGCGCAGTGTCAT
Source organism: Gemmatimonadales bacterium (assembly GCA_039934355.1). Taxonomy (GTDB): domain Bacteria; phylum Gemmatimonadota; class Gemmatimonadetes; order Gemmatimonadales; family GWC2-71-9; genus JADJOM01. The sequence goes on along the minus strand of JBDTMI010000048.1, from coordinate 25,905 downwards.
TCGGGGAACGTACGCCGCGGGTGCGATCTTCCTGCTCAACCTCTTCGTGCTGTTAGGAATCGTCCTGGTCTACCGGAACGGTGGGGCCGTCGCAGTGGACAGCCTCCGCACGATGACCCTTCGCACGGTCGTCTGGCTGGTCCTGTACCTGGCTCTTTTCTGGCTCGCCCGGGCTCCAGACTTTGCCCGCCCACCCGGCGCCGAGCGGCAAGATATGCACCGTTTCAGGTGCCGCTGAATCGCGCTGTCCCATTTGGTCACTATCATTCGTAGCGGCAGGCCGCATGGCGCGGCTCACATCCCCTAGGCGGAGGCCATCCATGACGGCGCACTCCAATGAAGAGCCTCGGACTCACGAGCGTTCCATCGTATTCGTGCACCGCCTTGCGCTCGCCGCACTACTTGCCGCCATGGGGGCAGGCTGTGGCGACAAGCAGGAGGTGCCCGCCGGGCGCGGCAATGCTGATGCAACTCCGTCCGCGTCAATAGCGCCGGACCCCGATATTCGGACCGCCGTTGTGCTGCCCGTGCAAGGGCGACATATGATCCTCACCGAAATGCGCGGAATGCTGTCCTCCGTTCAAGGATACGTCGCCGCGGCCGCGCGAGGTGACACGGCTGGGATGCGGGCGGCGGCGCTGGCGTCCGGTATGGCAGCGGCACGTGATCTGGATCCGGCCATGCAGCAGCGCCTCCCCCCTGAGTTCCTGCGTCTCGGGATGAGCACGCACGCCGCGTGGGATTCACTGGCTACTGACGTCGGCCGCGGCGCACCGACCGGCCAAGCTCTCGGTCGGCTGGGGACCATCATGAGCAATTGTGTGGCCTGCCACGCCCAGTTTCGGATCAACCTCGAACGCTAGGATGTCACTACTCGGGAATCATCGACACTTTGCGTCGTCGGGCGAGGGTGGTCGACTATGGCAGCGGCGGGGCCCGTGAGCAAGCGAGCGCCGATGCGCCTGGCAGCGTACGAGCACAGCGCATTGATGCGCGGCCATCCGGAATCGGAGCATGCGCCCTGTGAAGCAGCAAGTGTGAAGTGCCATGCCGGGGGCATGGCGATCATGCCCTTGACCGACCAGTTCGGGGGGATCGGGGCGGCTGCGTCGAGGATCCCTTCGGCCATCAGTGGTGGCTGACACAACACATGAAAGATCTGTCCAGGGAAGAGCTCCAGGAGGCCGGGGAAGCGTTCTTCGCAATGGCGAAGTAGACCGCCCCGGCGCATTGAAGGTCACGGCGGCGGGCATCCAACGGGGTGCTCGCCGCTGGTGTTTTCCGCCACGGTGAATGAGACACCGGGCTCACCGTCGGCATTTCCCCCCGCTGTTGCCGGCCCCGGCGGTCAGTCGTGCCGCAGGGCGATCATCGGATCCACCGCTGCCGCCCGCCGGGCCGGTACCCAACTGGCGACGAGTCCCACGACGCCAAGCAGGACGGTGATTCCGAAGAATGTCACCGGATCCCGTGGGCTGATACCGAAGAGCTGGCTCTTCAGCAGCTCCCCCGCGCCGATCGCGGCGGCGCCACCGATGAGCAGCCCGAGTCCCGTAAGGCGCATGGCACGAACGACGATCATCCCTACCACATCTCCCTGCCCCGCCCCAAGGGCGACCCGGACGCCGATTTCCCGGGCTCGGCGGCTCACGTTGTACGACATCACGCCGTAGATGCCGATGGCCGAGAGCAGCAACGCCAGCGCCCCGATGGCCGCGAGCATGATGGCGCCGATCTTCTGCGGCCAATACGCAATCGTGTTGAACTCGGCCATGCTCCGCGGGTCCAGGAACGGCAGCGCGGCGCTGACCTCCGTGAACGCGCCGCGGACCGCCGCGGTGAGCGCCAATGGCTCCCCGGCGGTCCGCACGTGCACCGTGAAGGCGGCTGGCGCGGAGCGAACTGAATAGGCGCGGAACACCATCGGCAGCGGATTCTCGGTGTAGCTGTCGTATTTGCTCGTCGCTACCACCCCGACGATCGTCAGCCACTCGTCGCCGGTCGCGTTCACCCGGGCACCGATCGCCGATCGGCCCAGGAGGTACGTCCGGAGGAAGGCGTCATTGACCACGGCCACCGGTGCGTTGCCGGCCACATCCGCATCGCTGATGTCTCGTCCCTCCAGGACTCCGATGCCAGTCGTTCGGAAGTAGTCGCCGGACACCACGTTATGGCTGATGTTCATGTTCTCGTTCGGTGCCGGCGCATACCCCTCGATCCGCATGAGGGTGGAGTTGAGCGGCCCGGCACCGAGGACGACAGCCCTGGCCACCGCCGCCGCCTCGACGCCGGGCACCGCCCGGATGCGCTCGAGCAGGCCCCGCACCACGCTCACCTGGAGGCTGTCATTGGTGATGCCCGTCAGCCGCATGTCGGTGCCAACCAGGAGCACGCGATCGGTGCCATGCATCCCCGTGTCCATGGACCGGTACCCATCCAGGCTGCGCACGAACAAGCCAGCCGAGACCAGCGTCACAAGCGCCAACGAGACTTGCGCCACGACCAGCGCGGCCTGCAACCGGCCCCGACCGCCGGGCCCATCGCCGATCTCGTCCTTCAAGGCCGGCACGAGGGCCGGCCGCGAGGCCTGCAGCGCCGGCACCAGCCCGAAGACCACAGCGGCGGTCGCCGTGACAGCCGTCGCGAACAGGAGCACCCGGGCGTCCAGCCGGAAGTCGAGACCCACCGGGTACGGCACCGCAGGCAGCAGGGCCAGCATCGCATCGCGGCCCCAGAAACTCAGGACCAGGCCGAACAGGCCGGCCAGCGCGGCCAGCGCCACGCTTTCGGTCAGCAGCTGGCGCACGAGACGAGACCGTGAAGCGCCAACTGCCAGGCGTACGGCCACCTCGCGACGCCGCGCGATCGCACGGGCGAGCAGCAGGCTCGCCACGTTGGCGCACGCGATCAATAGCACGAGCCCGGCCAGCGCCAGCAAGGCGATGAGGACCGGTCGCATTGCGCCGGGAGCGTCGACGTCGTTGTGGGGCCGCACGACGGCCCCGAGCGGCTCGGTCAGACCGCCCAACTCCCCGGCACGCTTTGCCAGGGGATTCAGTTCGGCCGTGGCCTGTGCCGCCGTCGCGTCACCCTTCAGGCGACCAACCACGCCAAGCGACCGATGTTGCCGGTCCCGGAGCAACTGCTCGCCGTCGGGTGTCAGCAGCGGCATTGTGGTGGTCGGCACGTACAGATTGAGGTTGAGCCCGATATAGGTGCTGCCAAAGCGCGGGGCCGCGACGCCCACGATCGTGAAGGCTGCCCCGTTGAGCGTGATGTTCCGCCCGACCACGCTGGAGTCACTGGCGAAACGGCGCTGCCAGAAGCCGTGGCCCAGGACCGCCACGGGTGCACGGTTCCGCTCATCGTCCATGCTGAGGACCCTGCCGACCGTCGCCCCGACCTGTAGATCCTCGAAGTAGTTGCCCGAGACGAGCATGCCCCACGCGCGATCGGTCGGCCCGGAGCCCTCGCGGAGCCCCAGTTGGGTCATCTCCCATGCCGCCAGGTCGACGGTGCGTGCGCCCGCTCGCCAGTCTTGGAAGTCCGGCCACGATACCGACCAGGGGGCGCCGTCGGGGGCCCGGGTCTGCGCGACGACCAGGCGACCCGAGTCGGGAATTGCCGGCAGCGGATTGAAGACGAAGCCCTGAAGCCAGGTGAATACCGTGGCGGTGGCTCCTATGCCGAGGCCGAGCGACACGACGGCGATGAGCGTCAGCGCCGGTTGCCGGGCGAAGGACCGGAACGCGAAGCGAACGTCCTGCCAGAGGGATCCCATGAGTTTGTCGCCTCAGATGAGACAGCGGGAGGGTATCCGGCGCGACCATCGGCCGTCGCTCGCTGCTGCTCGAGCCACGACACGGTGCCAACGGGCAAGGCGTATGCCGTCAGGTGGACCAACCCAACGCGTTGGTAGACGCCAGTTTGTCGGATTTGCCGCGAGCGACCGGTTCCCGGAAGCGGAACCGCTTGTCCCACTACCGGACAGCAACTCCCATCGGATTGGCGTATGTGTTCGCAGTGGGAGGGGCTTGGCACTGAGGATTGTCCGCGGCTTCCCTGGTGCAAACCGGTCAATGCGCCGGCGGCCCTGCCGGATGCCTGCGGCACGCGGGAGGCTGCTCGACGGTGTATACCAGCGCCGCCACACGCCAGCGTCCTTCACTCTTCATCAGGGTGAAGACGTCCACCCCGCAGTGCGACCAGGTGTCGCCAATGTAGAGGTCGTACGGCATCCAGACCTGGGCCACCCGGTCCTGCGCTCGGGCCGTCGACTCGAAACCTCGCTCGGTAAAGGTCGACGGTCCGATGCGATTGATGTAGAGTCCCCACGTGCGTAACGCCAGACGCTCCACGCCGTCACGCAGACCCACCCCCCCCACCACCGCGGAATCGAGTGTGAGGCGTGCCAGCGTCGCGCTGTCGCCGCTGGTGAGCGCAGCGAGCACAGAGTCTGCCACGGCGATCACTGCCCTGCCGGCGGTATCGATGGCCTGGGCTCGCCCCTGTCGGGCAGAGAACGTGGCGACCAGGACCAGCACGGACGCGCGCATCATGGTGTGCAATAGGGACTCCTCACGCGAGCATCGCTCTGTTGTCCTGAATCCTGGTGATTAAGGCGCCGGGCTCGCGCCATAGGTCGCTGCCTCGTCCCTGGACTCTTCTGCCCAGCCGGGTCAGACATGGATGTAGCTTCATCGAGACCATCCGTGAATGCGGTCGTCCCGGGGGAGGGGGCTGACCGGGCTTCGGCCAGCACTCCGTGACGCTGGCACGATCAGTGGAACCGGATGGGGACCCGAAGTTCCGCGGCGTGCTCGGCAAGGCCCGACGGATTGTCCTTCGTCAGGATCAAGGTACCGGTTGGCGACGCGGGGAGAGCGAAAGTGAGCGTGGCCTTGAAGGGCACGAATGCCGGGGTCATCCATTCCCCCTGGGCCTGAGCGGGAGTCACGGCGATGGTGTCGCCGCTCGCATCGAGCAGGTAGACGGGAAAAGACGCCTCGAAAAACCAGGGACCTCGGGCCCGGCCTTCCACGGTGAGCGGGCTCACCAGGATTGCCTCGGGCAGCGGCGTGCGGAGCTCGATGAGATCCGGTTTCGCGGCCGGCTCGCGGGATGCTTCGCGGCCGGCTTCGCGCTGGCAGCCCAGAATGAAAAGCACCACGACCAGCAGAGTTCTGTTCATGAGAGAGGCAGCGCGAGGCTGTCCGAAGGTTGGCATCTTTCCGCGGAATCCGGCGTAATCATTTTCCCATTCTGCACGCTCTCCCCGCCCTGTGCAAGCAATCCACCCGGCTCCGCTCAGCCAGCGCATCAGCGTCCCGCACCAGCGAGGCCTGGGCAATGCCGGCCGAGGCATCGGTCTGCAGCGGTGGCGGGGGCAGCGACGCACAAGGTCACCGGCCCGACGTCCCACGCCGCAAACCCGGCGCTGTCCCTTGACATCGACGCCGCACAGGGAGTTTCTGAGAGGAGGAGGTGTACCCGTGGCCCACCGGAAAAACCCTGTGATGTTAGGCGCGGCGCTCGTCATCGCGGCGCTCTTCCTGCTGCCCCTGATCCCCCGCCTGGTGACCGAATGGTGGTGGTTCCGTGAAATCGGCTACGAGGTGGTCTTCCTCCGCGAGCTGACCACCCGGGCGCTGCTGGTCGTCGGGGGAACGATCCTGTCGGGGACCGTCCTCTACCTCAATCTGCGACTCGCCCAGCGGGGCCTGGTGCCGCATCCGATTGTGCTGCGGGTGGACCAGGTCGCCCCCAATGTGAACGTGCCGGTGCTCCTCAGGCAGCTCACCCTTCCGGTCGTGCTCGTGCTGGCTCTGCTCGGCGGACTGGCTGCCGGGGCGCAGTGGGAGACGGTCCTGCAGGCCGCCCACCCCACCCCGTTCGGGATCACCGATCCGGTGTTCGGGCGCGATATCGGCTGGTACGTCTTTGCGCTGCCGGCCATCGCCGCCACCCTGGCGTACCTCTCGGGCCTGACGACGCTCCTGCTCCCCCTGCTGGGCGGCGTGTATTTCCTCCGGGGCGACATCATCGTGCGGCCCAATGCGGTGCGGATCGAGCCGACAGCGGGTGTGCATATCGCGGTCGTGGTGGCGGTCATGCTGGTCCTGACCGCGCTCCGCCTCTGGCTGGTGGATGCCCCGGCTCTCCTCTATTCGACCACGGGACCGCTGGTCGGCGCGAGCTACACCGACCTGCATGCCACCCTGCCGGCCATCCGGGTCACGGCGATCGTGGCGCTCCTGGCCGCGGCGTTCGTGATCGCGGGCGGAATGCGCGGCCGGCTGCTGCGGTTTGGCGGCCTGGCCCTGCTCGGCTACCTGGCGAGCGCGATACTGGGCCGGGGGCTCTTCCCCGCCGCGATGCAGAAGCTGATTGTCGCCCCGACCGAGCTGACCCGGGAGACCCCGTACCTGGTCAGCCACATTGCCGCCACCCGGCAGGCGTGGGGAATCGACAGCGTGGATACCCGGGAACTCGATGGGGAGGCGAATCTCTCCCTCGCCGATATCCGCGCCAACGCACCGACCATCGAGAATGTGCGGCTCTGGGATCGTGATCCCCTGCTGCAGACCTTCGGGCAGCTGCAGGAGATCCGCACCTACTACGATTTCGTGTCGGTGGACGACGATCGCTACATGATCGACGGCAAGTACCGTCAGGTGCTGCTCTCGCCGCGGGAGCTGAACGTCGCCTCGCTGCCCACCCGCACCTTCATCAACGAGCACCTGACCTTTACCCACGGGATGGGCCTCACCCTGAGCCCCGTCAACCAGGTGACGGTCGAGGGACTCCCGGTCCTGTTCATCCAGGATCTGCCACCGGTGTCCGCCGTCTCACTGCAGGTCTCCCGTCCGCAGATCTATTACGGCGAGCTGGCGAACGAATTCGTCTTCGTCGGGACTCGGCAGCGGGAGTTCGACCACCCCTCCGGGGAGGCCAATGTCTACGTCGCCTACGAGGGCACCGGAGGCGTGTCGGTGGGCAATCTCCTTCGCCGGCTGATCCTCGCGGCCCGGTTCGGCTCCAGCAAGATCCTGCTCTCGGGCGACATCACCAGCGACAGCCGAGTGCTGTACTACCGGAACATCATGGATCGCGCCGCACGGGCGCTGCCATTCCTCGATTTTGATCGCGATCCCTACATGGTCGTGGCCGACGACGGCACCCTCCAGTGGATACTGGACGGCTATACCCGCACCAACCGGTATCCCTACGCGGCGCGACTGTCCGACGGTACGAGCTACATGCGTAACTCGGTCAAGCTGGTCATCGATGCCTACAACGGGAAACTGCACGCTTACGTCAGCACTCCCGCCGACCCGCTGATCCAGACCTGGGAAAAGATCTTCCCCGGTCTCTTCCAGCCGCTGAGCGCCATGCCGGCCGACCTCCGCCGGCACCTGCGCTATCCCGACGATCTCTACCGGATCCAGGCCAATTTCTACACCACGTACCACATGGATGCCCCGGAGGATTTCTATCACCGGGAGGACCAGTGGCAGATCCCGGCGGTGGCGGAACCGGACGGCTCGGTGCCGTTCATGCGCCATATCATCATGCGCCTGCCGGACGAGAAGGCCGCGGAGTTCATCTACATGGTCCCCTTCACGCCGCGCGGCAAGGACAACCTGGCGGCGTGGATGGTGGCCCGGAACGATGGCGACGAGTACGGCAAGCTGCGGGTCTACAGTCTCAGCCGGCAGAGCCTCGTTTTCGGACCGCAACAGATCACCAACCGAATAAACCAGGACACCGAGGTCTCCCGCCAGGTGACGCTGTGGGACCAGGCCGGCAGCCGGGTGATCCGGGGAGATCTGCTGGTCATTCCGATCGAACAGAGCCTGCTCTACGTGCAGCCCCTCTACCTCCAAGCGGAAGGGGGCCGGATTCCGGAGTTGAAGCGCGTGGTGGTGGCGTTCCAGAACCAGGTCGTGATGCGGGAAACGCTGGACGCGGCCCTCGCCGAGCTGTTTGGCGGGAGCTCCGCGGGACGGCCGACCACTGGTACGGCGGCTGCGGCTCCGGCGGACTCAGCCGCCGCGCCGCTGGGCGCGGAGCTGCGGGCGAAGCTCACGGAGGCGCGGGATCGGTACCAGGCGGCGCTGGAGGCGCAGCGGGCCGGCGACTGGGGTCGCTATGGTGAGGAGATCAAGCGACTCGGCGAGCTGCTCGACCAGCTCGGACGGCGCCGGTAGCCGGGACTGTCGCGACCGTAAAGAGCTCCGGTGGTGCAGCCTACGGCTCCTCCATGATCAGACTGCCGTTGAGGGTGCGCAGCAGCACCCGCGCCTCGGCGGCCTGCCACTCGAGATCGAGCTCGGCGGCGCGGGCATGGACGTACGCGTCGCGCGCGGCCAGCCACGTCAGGATGGAGACTCCCGGCTGCGGCACCGCCGGTTCCGCGAGCCGGAGTGCCCGCGCGGCGCGCGCCAGTGCCCCGCCGCGCAGCAGGCTCAGCTCGGCCTCCGCGCGCCTCAGGGAGACGAGCGCGTCGACCACCAGCGCGGAGAGTTCGCGGCGCCGCACCTCGATCGCCGCCAGCGCGGTGTCTCGCTCGGCGTGCGCGGCGCGGATCGCCTCCCGCTGCCGCTTCCACGCCGGCAGACTCACTCCGATCGCGATGCCGAGCCGAGAGCGATCCCCCACCGTAAGCGCCGGGCCGAGTTCGAGGGTCGGCCAGCGCCGGGCCCGCGCGAGCCGGGCCTCCTGATCGGCTCGGGCGGCGTCATGCTCCAGGCTGGCGGAATTCGGGTCGGTGGCCAGCGCACTCGCGAGTGCCGCATCGGGGGCGGTGAGCGGGGCGATCGCCACCAGCTCGCCGTCGAACGCGATCGGCGCCCCGGGGTCCTGCCCGAGCACCAGTGCGAGGCGGGCCTGATTGATCGTGTGCTGCAGCTGCGCCCGCACGTGCGCGCGGCGCGCCTCGTCCAGGCTGACCAGCGCCTGCAGCGCCGCGAGGTCGTTGGACTCTCCCGGCCGATTTCCGGGAGCGACGCGGTTCACCGTGTACTGCGCGAGACTCTCCGCCTCGATGGCGAGGAGCAGCGCCCGGGTGCTGCGAAGTCCCTCGGCGAAGCTCCGCGCGGCGTCGAGCATCACGCCGCGCCGGGCGGCATCCACGCCCGCGGTGGTGACCGCCACCTCTTGCACCCCGACCGCCCGGAGCGCCGATCCCTCCCACGGCCATCGGAGCGGCTGCAGCAGCTCAAGGCGGACGTCGGTGAGCGCGGCGGTGGCGACCGAGATTCGTGGACTGGGCGTGCTGCGGCGTTCGGCCGCGCGGGCCCGGGCGGCAATAATCTTCGCCGAGCCAGCCTTCCAGACCGGATGGCCCTCACGCACCTGGGTGAGCACGTCGGCCAACGAGAGATGCAGCGTGTCGCCGAGGCTCGACTGCGCGCGTGCGGCCGCCGGCCGGCCCGCGATCAGGACCAGGGCGATCATCAGGGACGGGACCGGAGAGAAGCCGGAGGACTTGAGGGTCGGCATGGCCCTCAATTTATACGCCGGCGGTACAAGCAGCCATGAGCCTGGCTGGCGGTGAACGCTTCCTCGATGAGTGGTCTGGGTCGCGGGCGCCGGTGCGTGAGGCCACTCGGACTTGTCCGACCGATAGTGGGCTACCGCCTGAGCAGCGCGGCCAGCTCCCGCCGCACGCCCTCCACCGCGGGGCGCACCGCTGGCTCGGGGTTGGCACGGAGGACCAGATAGTGGCGATAGGCGCGTACCGCGCCCGCAGTGTCGCCGGTCAGGGCGGCGAGACGCCCATCCTCCCGGAGAAAGCTGGACATGTAGAGCGGTGCGTTACCGTAGGAGCCAGTTCGGCGACGGGTGGCGCTCAACGCGCGCGGCAGGTCTCCCTCCCGCTCCCAGAGCCGGGCCAGCAGCAGGTTGGCATCGCCAATCGCCGCGCCGCCGCAGCAGAAGGCGAAGATATCGTCTCGAGCGAGTGAATCGGCGATTCCGACTTTCTGCCGCGCGTCGGGCGAGCTGAGGGCCGACGCGACGGTGGCGTCGAGCAACGCGGGGCAGAACTCCAGGTAGCGCGCAAACGAGACAGAATCCTTCCCGGCGAGCTAATCAGGCTGAAGGGAGGTTCGTCTTTTTCAGAAATTGCGCGGGGTGGGCACGGCCCTTTACGCGGACTGATTGCACCCCGGGCGCAGCGTCAGGGTATCGGACGGGGGCAGACGGTGCAAAGTGACGGCAGGCGGGGTGGACGCCTCTGTTGCGGGGAGGGCACCTGGCGGCTCATCCGCGCTTCGGATGTCGGAGAACAGTCGGTCGACATTGGCGATGCCGCGCCCTGTGATCAGGACCACGGCGCCGCCCGTGGCCTCGTGCAGCGCCTCGATAGCTGAGCGCAGGCTGCGGTCAATGCGCACCTGCCCCGAAACTGCGCGACAACAGCCGGCTCCGGCTCCGCATGCCGGCCGCGTCAATGAGCATGCGTCCGGCCCAGCGATAGACGTTGAATTCCTGGATCAGCCCGCGCATGAGCCGCATGCGGGCCCGCTGCTCGCCCTCCGGCATCGTCAGCGCCATGTGCAGCGCGGTGGCGCATTGGTCGGTGTCGTAGGGGTTCACGATGATCGCTTCCGGCAGTTCCCTCGCGGCGCCGGTGAACTGGCTCAGCAGCAGCACGCCGCGTTCGTCATCGCGCGACGACACGAACTCCTTGGCCACCAGGTTCATCCCGTCGTGCAGACTGCTGACGAAGCACAGGTCCGACGCCCGATAGTACTCGTACACCTGCTCGGGCTCGTGGTGGTCGGCCTTGAAGATGATCGGCGGATGCGTTGCGCCGGCAAAGCGCTCATTGATGCGGGCGACCAGCGCGCGCACCCGGGTCTCGTAGTGCTGGTATTCCTCGATGCGGGCCCGCGTCGGCGCGGCGATCTGGATGAAGGTGAACCGGCCCACCCACTCCGGATGGATCTCCAGCAATCGTTCGACCGCGCGCAGCCGCTCTTCGATCCCCTTGGTGTAGTCCATACGGTCGATGCCGGCGCCGATCGCGTGGCCGTCAGGAAGATCGTGCTGCCGGCGGATGTCCTGCCGGCACTGCTCGATCGGCTTGCTTACCAGGTTCGGCAACGGCGGCCAATCGATCGAAATCGGGTAGCGGTTGACGGCCGTCGGCGCGCCACGGTAGGTGACCGTGAAGGTCTCGCGGTCGGCCCGGGCTTCCAGCAGCCGATCCACCGTGTCCACGAAGTTGTTGCAGTGAAACTGCGTGTGGAAGCCGAGGATGCTGCTGCCGAGCAGGCCGTCGAGCAACTCTTCGCGCCAGGGACAGATGGCAAAGGCCTCCGGGTTCGGCCACGGAATGTGCCAGAAGGTCACGATGGTGGCGTCGGGCAATGCCTCCCGGATCATCCGGGGCAGCAGCGCGAAGTGATAATCCTGTACCAGGACGATGGGGTCCGCCGACTTCGCCTCCTCGACGACCGCCCTGGCGAAGCGCTGATTGACTTGCCGGTACTGCTCCCAGTCGGCCGTCCGGAACGTCGGGCGGACGTGCGCGATGTGACACAGCGGCCACAATCCCTCGTTCGAGAAGCCATAGTAGTACCCGGCTTCTTCTTCGGGACTGAGCCAGACGCGGCGGATCTGGTAGGCCGGGTGATCCCGCGGCACACCAACGCGATCGTGAGCATCCACCACGTCGCGGTCGGCCGAACCACTGCCGTGCGCGATCCAGGTCCCCGAGCAGGCGCGCATGATCGGTTCGACGGCGGTCACCAGGCCGCTGGCGGGCCGCTGCACGACGATCTCACTGCCGTGGCGTACGTGGATGTAGGGCTCACGATTGGACACCACGATCACTTCCTGCCCGCGCAATTCGCCGTGCAGCAGTCCGCGCAGTGTGTCGGCACTCCAGGCGAGCTGGTCGTCGTTGCGGGCGCGGTGCTCGGCCTCGATATCGCGGATCAGGGCGCGGAGATCCGTGGCGATGGGCAGGAACTCCGTCCGTTCTGCCGGCTTCGCGGGGCGCAGCAGCCCTTCGCCACGCAACAACGCCCGCACCCCCTGTTCCCAGCCTCGCCAGCTGAGTTGCGCGATCACCACGGTGATCAGCGAGATCGTGGCGCCAAGGCCCACAAAGAAGATGAACAGATAGCGACGGGTTTCCTCGCTGCGACGCGCCGCAAAACTCATGTCGTGCACCAGCACCAGCCGGCCGGCCGGCGCCTCCTCGGTTGCCATCGGCCTGACGGACACGAGCAGAGGACCGTCGGGGCGACTCAACAGGTGTCCGGACGGACCGGCATACTGCTCCAGGCTTCCACAATCAATGCTCCCCGGGAGCGTCACCGTGGCCAGCGGAGGTTCCTGCGGCGACGGGCAGTAGCCGAGGGCGTAGATGCGCTCATCCTGAATGATCCGGGAGAAATACTGGAGTATCCGGGGGCGGTTGCCGGCCCGGATGAGGTCCTGCATCGGCTCCTGGATCGTGTTGGTGATCAGGTTGGCGCGAATGTCCAGGTCGTGAACGAACCAGCGCACCGTCAGCCGGTCTACCAGGGGCAGTATGCCGTAGGCGACCGCGGCGAGAGCCAGGACCAGTGGAATGATGAATCGCAACGAGAGACGCATGAGCCAGTCCCCAACAACGAGTAACGCCGGCTTCAGCCCCTTGGAGCGGCGAGGTTCTTCCTGATGATGGCGTACAGGATCAGCAGAAAACCGGTGACGCGCAGCACGTACGGATATCCGGCGCGGTTGTTGTCGGCGCCGAGGCGGGACACCGTGCAGAAGCGCGGGAAATCCACCGCCGCGCTCAGGTAGCAGTCCGAGGCGGCGCCCGCCAGGAAGTCCAGCAGCGGAAGCCTCATGATTCGGCCTCCCAGCGGGATAGGAAATTCAATCGCGGTCGCGTAAGCATACTCCGGATGCTGGCGGCGCGTGAGGGTCCGATGAGCGGTCTGGGACGCGGTCTCGACCGCTCCGGACGCGTCGTCGGGGCGTACGGCGATCTTCCCCGCGACGGGTCCGCGCCCCTCCGGGTGCTCCTCACTGAGCCGCGCTTCGCAGGTGATGCGTTCTCGTTTGGCCGGCTGCCCGATTTGGCTCGGATCGAGGGCGCACTGTGAGTTCCTCGATCGTGACGCTACTCGTGAGGGAGGGTCCACCTCCATGCGCTGCAAGCTCCCGCTGACGAGCAGTGGCCTCAGCATCCCCTTCGTGCTCAAGATGAGGCCGTTGGTGTTCTCGGTGGTCCCGCGCTCCCGGGTGATGGTGCGACGTGCTCCACTGCGCGAGCGGTTTACCGTCCCTCCGCCGCGCGCAGCCGGAGGATCAGCCCAACCGCGACGACCACCGGCAAGCCGAGCAGCGCCACCACCACCGACAGCACCATCAGCCGCATGCCGATCTGTCCTTCGTTGAGCAGCCAGCGGAACCCGGCAATCATCGCGCCGGAGGCCAGGAGATAGAGCAGGACCGGCACGGCGATCGAGCTCACCCAGCTGCGGGCACTCTCCAGCGTAATCGCGCGGAGATTTCCCGTCGTCGCCAGCACCTCGAGGGCATCCAGGATCTCCCCGGCGCTGGCCGGCCGACGGCTCCGGTCTTTCTCCAGGCAGCGCATGACGAGCCGTGCGATGCCCGGTGGAATGCCGCTCCGTTGGGCCGCAATCGGTGCGGGGTCCTCCATGAGGTGGGCCCGGAGAATCTTCACCGGATCAGCGCCACCGAAGGGGGTCGCGCCGGTGAGCATCTCATACGCGGTGATCCCCCACGCATAGAGATCCACCCGGGCGTCGATGTTGGGATCCCCCACCGCCTGCTCCGGTGCCATGTATCGCGGGGTGCCGATGGTCAGGCCGGCGCTGGTCATGTTGTCAGGCGCGGCAGCGGCCGAGGCGGCCAGCGCCTTGGAGACGCCGAAGTCCACGACCACCGCCAGCCCGCCCGTCAGGATGATGTTGTCGGGCTTGATGTCGCGATGCACGATCCCGCGGGCATGCGCGTACGCCAGCGCCGCTGCGACATTGCCGAGCAGCCGGATCGCCTCGCCGATCGGGAGCTGATCGTCCCGCCGGAGCCGGGCCCGCAGCGATTCTCCCTCGACGAATGGCATGACGTAATAAGGCCGCTCCTCCACCTGGCCGGCGCTCAGCAGCGGCACGATATGAGGATGCTGCAGCCGGGCCGACAACAGGATCTCCTGCTGGAACCGGTCGGCATCCACGTGGGTCCCCTGGGATTCCAGCACCTTGATTGCGACCCGCCGTCCGAGTGCAATCTCCTCTGCCAGAAAGACCCGACTCATCCCGCCACCCCCCAGCTCGCGCTCGATGCGGTACCCGGAGAGGGTGCCAAGCTGCGCCGTCAGGTCGGTGCTCATTCGGAGCGGATCGTGACCATCGGGTCGAGCCGCGCGGCGCGCCGGGCCGGGAGAAAGCTGGCGATCCAGGCGGCGGCGAAGAGGAGCCCGATGGCCAGCGCGAAGGACTGCGGATCTTCCACCTGCACTTCGTAGAGCAGTGAGCGCATCAACCGGGTGGCGAAGAGCGCGCCGAGCGATCCGATCAGCAATCCGAGCGCTACCTGCCGCAGCGCGTGCCCCTGGACCATCGCGCGGACTTCGACGGGGGTCGCTCCCAGGGCCAGGCGGATGCCCATTTCCCGCGACCGCTGCGCCGCAGTGTAGGACACCACGCCGTAGATCCCGACCCCCGCGAGCAGCAGCGAGACCACCGCAAAGGCCGAAAGGATCACCATCGTGAAGCGACGGTCGGTCATCGAGCCCTGGAGCCGGCTGTCCATCGAGGCAAAATCGGGGACCACGTCGGGCGCCACCGCCCGCAGCGCAGCGCGCAGCGGATCCACCAGCGCGTCGAGTTGTCCGCGGGCCCGGACCACGAGGAAGCCGGAGGAGCCGCGGGACGGCCGCTGCTGCAGCGGCACGAAGTACTCCGGGGTGACCGGGCGGGTGAGTCCGTTGTGGTGGACATCACCCACGATGCCCACGATGGTCAGCCAGTTGTCGCCCTGCTGGTCCATGCCCGACTGAAGTTGAATGCGCAGGCCCAGCGGATCCCGGTCGGAGAAATATTTTTGCACCAGGGCTTCGTTGACGATCACCGTGGCCGGCGCGCCGGTGACATCCCGCCGGTCGAAGTCCCGTCCGCGCCGCACCGGAATGCCCATCACATCGAAATAGCCTTCGCTGATCATCCGGTAGCCGCCGTTGCCCGGCCCGTATCCCGCGGGGCCCGTTGGCACCCCTTCGATCCCGAAGGAACCGCTGGGATTGTACGTCAGGGGGAGGACCGTGATCATCGCCGCCCGGGCAACCTCGGGACGTGTACGCGCCGCCTCCAGCATCCGGATCCAGCCCTGGCGCAGTTTCGTGTCGTCCGCATAGACGGCCGTGGGGAGATCCATCTCCGCAGTCAGGATGCTATCGGTGCGGAAGCCGGGATCCACCTCCAGCACTTGTCCGAAACTCCGGATCAGCAGCAGGCTGCCGCAGAGCAGGGTGACGGCCAGCGCGACCTCGGCGACCACCAGCCCGCCCCAGATCCGCTGTTCCGACCGTCCCCGCCCGGTGCGTCCTCCCTGGCGCATCACCATCCCGGGCGAGGCATCGCTGGTACGGAGGGCGGGAAAGAGCCCGATCAGCACGGTGGTCGTGACTCCCGTCAGCCCGGTGAAAAGGAGCACCCAGCCGTCGAGTTCCATCGTGGTCAACCGGAGGGAAGCGGGGGCCAGTTGGGTGAAGACCCCGAGCAGCGCATAGGCGATCCCCAGTCCCGCCAGGCAGCCGAGCCCGGCGAGGAGCAGGCTTTCGGTCACGAGCTGACGGATGATGCGGAGCCGGCCGGCGCCAATGGCAAGCCGCACCGCGACCTCCTGCTGCCGTGCCATGCCCCGCGCCAGTATCGTGCTGGCCAGGTTGGTGCATGCGGTCAGCAGCAGGAGGGCGGAGGCCCCCAGCAGCAGGTAGAGTGGACTCCGGCTGGTGGTCGTCAGGCGGGACTGCAGCGTCTGCACCCGGGCGCCGAGGGCATCAAAGTCCGGCGCGTGCAGTGATGCCAGCCGGGCGGTGAGATCGTCGAGTTCCCGGTCCGCGCTGGCGACGGTGGCGCCGGGGCGCAGCCGTGCGATCGTCGCTTCGTTATGCGCCGTACGACTTGTCGTCATGCCAAAGAGCTCGATCGGGAGCCAGATATCGGTTCCCTCGGGAAAGGCAAATCCCTCAGGCAGGACCCCGATGACCTGGTACTCCCGGTCAGTGCGGATCCGCTGGCGGGCGAAGTCGCTCGCACCGTTGAACTGACGGATCCAGAAATCGTGGCTGATCACGGCGACCGGGAGTGCCCCGACGCGATGCTCTTCCGGCGCGGGGAGTCGCCCCCGCGCGGCGGCGACGTGAAACGTGGCGAAGTAATCCTGCGAGACCGACGCGACTCGGGTCGCCACCGGGCCTGGCTCGGTGAGGACGGTAGTAAACCCGCTGGTGTAACTCGCCATGCCGTCAAACGACCGCGACTGCGCCCGCAGGTCCAGCATGTTGGCCCACGGCACATAGCTCCACCACCCCTGGCCGCTCTCCTGCACGATGTCCACCAGTTCATCGGGCCGGTCATACGGAAGCGGCTGCAGCAGGGTGCGGTTGACGACGCTGAAGATCGCCGCGTTGGCGCCGATGCCGAGCGCGAGGGTCAGCACCGCAGCCGTGGTGTAGGCGGGAGTCTTGCTCAGGAGCCGCCAGGCGAGCACCAGGTCCTGCGCCAGCGCATCGACGCTGCGGGACCAGCGCACGGAACGGCGGGCTCGGCGGGTGATGGTGCGGCACTCGGCATTCACCCCGTCCAGGTTTCCAAAAGTGCGACGCGCCTCGGCGCGGGCGGCCTCCGGGGAGAGGCCACCCTCGAGCAACTCCCGCTCTCGTTCCGCGAGGTGATGCTCCAACTCCCGCCGCACATCCTCGTCCACCGGAAGCTCCCGCGAGAGCGGCAGCTCCTCGTCCGGCCTCATGTGAGTGCCTCGGACGGTTCAGTTTCCAGGACCCGTTTCATAGCGCGGACATACCGGGTCCAGGTACTCAACTCGGCTCGCAGCTGAGCCCGGCCGGGTCCGGTGAGGCGATAGACCTTGGCGTCGCGACCGCTCTCCGTGGTCTTCCAGGTGGCCTCCACCCAGCCGCGCTCCTCCAGCCGGCGCAGGGCGGGGTAGAGGGCGCCTTCCTCTATAGTGAGCTCATCCTGGGTGGTCTGCCGGATCCAGCGGGAAATGGCGTAGCCGTGCGCTGGTCCCCAGCTCAGGGTCCGGAGGATGATCACGTCGAGGGTGCCCTTGAAGAGGGGCATCGGAGGCGGGACAGACATTCGGGGTCCGGGTCAGAGGGGACCGGTGGCGACGATATACCTAAGACAGTCAGGGGTGGGAAAAAGTTGCAGAAGGCGGCAGGGCGGGATAGGCAATTCAATTCTGCTCGCCGGCGATAAAGCGGGAGGCAGTGTTCCCGACCTCGATGACTTCCACCAGAGAATGGTCGAACGGCGGTTGACAGCTACTAAGACTGGTCTTAGTATATCCGATGTCCCGTCACGGAGCTCCCCTGGTCGTTGCCACGATTGATGTCACTCAGTGCGCGCGCCGGCTCCGCGGCGTGGTCACGCTGCTCGCCCGCCGGCTCCGGCCCGTCCTGCAGCAGGACGGCATCGGTTCCGCCACACTGAGCGTCGTCGGCCAGCTCTATCGCGGGGGACCGATGACACCGACTGCCCTCGCTGCCCGCGAAGGCGTCAAGCTCGCCTCGCTGACACGGCTCCTGGCCGAACTCGAGGGCGATCGCTGGATTTCGCGGCGGGCCTACCCGGAGGACGGCCGGCAGTCGATCCTCGACTTGACGGAGCTGGGCAAACGACGGCTCATGAGGTCGGTGAATGCGGCGAACGTGCAGCTCGCCCATGCCCTCACCGAGGCCGTCAGCAACGATGAGTGGGAAGTACTGATACAGGCATGCGCCATTCTCGAGCGGGTGAACGACGTGCTCAGTGAGATACCCCGGCCCGAACCCGCCACGAATTCCGCCTGAGGCCCAGACCATGTCCACCGTGCCCCGCAGCTTTGCGCACGAGGCGCTTGCCGGCGCCCGTTTCCTGGATGTCAATATGCAGGCTGCCCGCTTCGACAACGTCGACCTGTCCCAGGCGGCGTTCTCCAACGTCTCGCTCGCCGGAGCGCGGCTGGACAACGTCAACCTGAGCGGCCTCACGATTGCCAACGCGAATCTGACCGGGATGACCATCAATGGCATTTCGGTGGAGGACCTGCTGCGTGCGCACGACGCCTGACCGGTTCGCGGGAGCGACCCGGTTTCCGGTGATTACTTCTTTCCCGGCAGCTCCATGAATCCCTCTGCCGTCGTCGGCATCGCCTGGCTGGCCTCGGTCGTGTCCTGGGGTGGCGCCGCGCTCTGGTCCGGCCGCACCGAAACACGGGTCCCGCGTGACAGCCGCGAGGTGCGGCGATATCGGCTGTGCCTGGTGGTGGGGCTGGTCCTGTTGTCCCACTGGTTTGCCGGCACTGTCGGCGCGCATCCGCTCTGGTTCGTGCGAATCGAGGTGGCGGATGTGCTGGCGGTAATCTGCGTGGCGGGTCTGCTCTTCACCTGGTGGGCGCGGCTGCACCTCGGCCGTCTCTGGTCGGGCAGCGTGACGCGGAAGGTGGGGCATCGCGTCGTGGACAGCGGACCGTATGCCATCGTCCGGCACCCGATCTATACCGGGATTCTCGCGGCGGTCGTCGCGACAGCCGCGCTCAAGGCGACCATCCCGGCGCTGCTCAGCCTGGGCTTTGTCTTTGCCGGCCTCTGGCTCAAGGCGTCGCTCGAAGAACGATTTCTTGCCGAGCAGCTCGGTGCGGATGCCTACGGCGCGTATCGCCTGCGAGTGCCGATGCTGATTCCATTCGGCCGGCGGTACAAGCAACCATGAGATCGGCCGGCGGTGAACGCCTCCCCGACGGTCAGCTCCCGCCCTTCGGCGCGGGCGGCTCGGCAGTACGCGGCTCGGACTTCCACACCAAATAGGAATAAACCACCGAGCTGATTCCGGCGGCCGCGCCGACCCCGATCGCGCCGACGAACGCCCACCCGGCACGGACGATGCCGCTCGCGATGCGGGATAGGACATTCAATCACGGTCGCGTAAGGATCCTGGCGGCCCGTGAGGGGCCGATGAGCGGTCTGGGCTGCGCGCTCGACCGCTCCCGGCGCGTCGTCGGGATGGACGGCGATCTCCCCCGCGACGGGTCCGCACCCGTCCGGGTGCTCCAATAGCCAGGCCGGGGCCCGTGAGCGTAGCGAAGGGACTCCCCGCCTGCCCCGGACCGCAGCTTCTCGATGTATTTGCTCGGGGACTTGATGGACTCGCCGTCAAGGCTGATGATTGCGAGGCCGGCCTTGGGGAGTTCAATTCTGGGCGCGTTCAGGGAAGGAGCGCCCAGTTGGCGAGTCGATATCAGCCGTCCAACAGGTGCATGAAGCTGGCCAAGCGCGGCCAGGCCGTGCTGTCTTGTTCAGCGCAGTTTGCCAGCGCTTGCCAGCCTATGCGCGGTCGTGAGACGGCGCCCCGCCGCGATTTGCCTCCGGCGACCCACCCCGTAATCTTTCCCGCATGACCGAACGTCGATACTCCGAGGAAGAGATCGCGGGCATCTTCCGCTCGGCCGCAGAGTACCCCGAACCCGCGCTCGCTGAGACCGCCGACACACTCACGGCCGGCCTTACACTGGCGCAGCTCCAGGCCATCGGGCACGAGGTGGGGCTTCAGCCGGCGGCAATCGCCCGCGCTGCGCGGGCCATCGACCGCCCACCGGTCCGCGCCAGGACGCTCTTCGGCCTCCCGCTCGCCGTGACTCACACCGTGCCCCTCCACCGGACCCTCTCCGATCTAGAGTGGGACCGACTCGTGGTCCAACTCCGGGAAGTCTTCGCTGCTCGCGGGCGGATCCGGGCTGAGGGTTCGCTCCGGGAATGGAGCAACGGCAACCTCCACGTCCTCCTCGAGCCGACAGACGAGGGGCATCAGCTGCGATTCAAGACCGTTCACGGGGGAGCGCGGGCGGGCATTACCGTCGGATTGGGCCTTGTGGCCACGGCGACCGTCGTCACCCTGGCGACCGCCTTGAGCGGGTCACTCGCTGAGGCAACCACCGGTATCGCGATCCTGGCCTCCACCGGGATGGTGCTGATTGCCAGCCGCGCCTGGCGACTCCCGCGCTGGGCGCGTACCCGGGCGCAGCAAATGATGGCATTAGGAGCGCGACTGGCGCTTCCTCCCAACTCGCCCACCCCTTCGGCGTTGCCGCCGGACTCCGGAAACAGCGCCGTGTAGCCACCGCGTGAAGCCGTGCGGCCTCGGCCTACAGGCCTCGGATGGCCAACACCAGGGCGGTTTGGCGGTTGGGCGGCGCGAGGGAGTGCCGCGACTCGGCGCGAGGGAGGGGTGGTTGGGCGGATCGAAAGTCCTTGTCACCGACTCTGTGAGTGTCCACTCTACTTCCATGCCAGTCCTCCCGGCAGTCGTCGCCCTCACCCTGGCGGCGTTCCACCTCTCCCCGACCCGCGCCGTCCCGCCGCTCGAATGCCCGCGCCTCAGCGCGAGTGGCGGCAGCACCGACCTCTACTGCATCCACCTGATCCCCGCGCCGGGATTCGCCAGCGCCGGCTCGGTCGAATTGAGCTGGACCGGCGGGCCATTCACCGTCGACGTCACCGCGGACGGCACGCAGCAGTGGCAGCTGCGCTTCTCGCTCCAGGGTCTACCTGACACGCTGCTCCGCGGCCGGCGATCCGGATTCGTCGCCTGGGCTGCCTCTCCCTCCATGGCACGGATCGTCCGGCTCGGCGTGGTGCACGCCGGCGAGATGGACGTCGGGACGGTGGCGCTCGACCGCTTTCTCATCCTCATCAGTGCGGAGCCCGATACCAGCGTCCGCGAGTGGCAGGGACGGATGGTGCTGCGGGGCGAGTCCGCCGGCAATCGCCTGCGGCCAGCCGACAGCTACCAGTTCTTCCTCGGTGTCGCCGGCGACAGGACCGTCGCGAGGATGCACGACCATCACAGCGCGCAGCCGGACGCGATGGGCTGGACTGACATCCCGATGTTCCCCGGTCTCGACATGTTGCCTGCCGAGATGGCGCTGCGCCCGGCGCAGCAGGCGTACCTGCCGGCGTTCGCCGATGCCCCGACGCGCCGGCCGCACGAGGTGGTGCGGCTGCACAGCGGCGATACCCTCACGCTTGTCGCGGGACCGATACGCCGCACCGTCGCGGGCCGGGAATACACCATGCTCGGATTCAACGGCCAGTCGCCCGGCCCGCTGATCCAGGCGGAGCGCGGTGCCGAGGTGGTGATCCGGCTGCTCAATCACCTCGGCGTGCCGACGACGGTGCACTGGCATGGCATCCGCCTCGACAACCAGTTCGACGGGGTGCCAGATCAGCAGCAGCCGGCGGTCGCACCCGGCGCGGAGTTTTTCTACCGGGTACGCTTCCCCGACGCGGGGATCTTCTGGTATCACCCGCATGTGCGGGAGGACGTGCAGCAGGACCTGGGACTCTACGGCAATCTCTTCGTCACTCAGCCGGGGGGGGCGGGATCACCGGGGCCGGCGCACGAGAAGTTCCTGGTGCTGGACGATCTGCTCGTGGGGGAGGACGGTCTCGTCCCGTACGGAGGGAACCAGCCGACGCACGCCGCGATGGGACGCTTCGGCAATGTCATGCTGGTGAATGGCGAGACCGGCTGGCAGGACACGGTGCGTGGCGGCGAGGTGGTGCGGTTCTACCTCACCAATGTGGCGAGCACGCGGACATTCAATCTCTCCTTCGGCGCCGGCACCCGGACCAAGGTGGTCGGATCGGACCAGGGGAATTACGCCCGGGAGGTGTGGACTGAGAGCGTGGTCATCGCTCCCGCCGAGCGGTATATCGTGGATGTGCAGTTTCCGGTGCGGGGAAAGGTAGCGCTGGTGAACCGGGTCCAGGCGATCGACCACCTGTATGGCAAGTTTTTCAGCGTTACGGATACGCTCGGCAGGATCGCGATTGCCGGATCGACCGGCGCGTTACCCGCATTCTCCCCCCTCCGCAGCTCCAGCGAGTTCGCGGTGCTCGATTCGCTGGTGAGCGCAAACGCAGAGGTGCCGCCTGAGCACACCCTGGAACTTCGGGTCAGCTTTGCTGGCCTCCCCTTCGTGAGCGAGCAGTTGATGCGGCTCGATTCGATCTACTTCAACCCGGTGGAGTGGGAAGGCACCATGCCGGGCATGAACTGGGCGACGACGGGGACCGACACCCGGTGGATCCTCCGCGATGTGGCCACCGGCAACGAGAACATGGAGATCCACTGGCATTTCCGCCGGGGCAGCTTTTCGCGGATCCGGCTGATCGGCGCCAGGAATGCCCTGCACGGGATGCAGCACCCCATTCACCTGCATGGCCAGCGCTTCGTGGTGCTGGCGGTAAATGGAAAACGGAGCCAGAATCCTGTCTGGAAGGACACCGTCCTGGTGCCAGCCGGGACGTCGGTGGACATTCTCGCCGAGCTGTCCAATCCCGGCAGCTGGATGCTGCACTGTCATATTGCCGAACACATGGAATCCGGGATGATGATGCACTTCGACGTGGAGGAGTAGATGAAGCTCGCCGGTACGATGGTCCTTGCCGCGCTGGTCGTGACGGGGTCGCTCGCGGCCCAGCGGCCGATGCTGTCCGATCCGATGAAGCAGAAGTATGTGTCGCTCGACAGCGGCACCGTCGCCATTACCGGCGTCACCCTGATTGATGGACGGGGCGGCGCGGCGAAGCGGGGACAGACGGTCGTAATAAAGGAAGGGAGGATCGCGGAGGTCGGTGGCGGTGTTAAGGCGCCGGCGGGGGCGTACCTGATCGATGGCTCGGGCATGACGCTGATTCCAGGCATCGTCGGCATGCACGATCACATGTTCTACACCGCGGCGGGTGGGCATGCCAATCAGATGAGCTTCACCGCACCGCGGCTCTACCTCGCGAGTGGTGTGACCACCGTCCGGACGACCGGCACTCGCTCGCCCTACGCTGACATCAACCTCAAGAAAGCGGTGGACTCCGGAGTCGTCCCCGGTCCCCGCATCCATGTCACCACGCCGTACCTGACCGGCGGCGAAGGCGGTGGCTCGATGTTCGCCAGCGACGATTCGGCGGCGGCGCGCCGCTTCGTGGCGTACTGGGGCAGCGAAGGCGTGACGTGGGTCAAATTCTACGCCGATGTGAGCCGAGCCTCGATGCGGGCGGCGATCGACGAGGCGCACAAGCAGGGGATGAAGACCACCGGCCACCTCTGCTCAGTCACCTTTGCGGAGGCGCTGGAGCTGGGACTGGATGACTTCGCCCATGGCGCGCTGACCGCCACCGACTTCGTCAGCGACAAGGTGCCCGACCACTGTCCAGTCAACAACTACAAGCTGACAGACTCGCTGGTGAGTGGCGACAGCCCGGCCGCCAAGGCGCTGATCAAGGTGATGGTGAAGAAGGGTGTGTCGATGACCACGACGATGGCAGTCTTCGAAGCGCTCTCCCCCCATCGGCCGGTCACCGACGAGCGCTCGCTGGAACTGATGGAGCCGGCGGTGCGTGCCGCCTACATGGCCAACCGCGAGTACATCGACTCGGTGCCAAACTACCTGTTCACGCCGGACGGCTTCACGCGGGCGCTCGCCTTTGACAAGGCGTTCTTCGCCGCCGGCGGACTGCTGGCGAATGGCGTCGATCCGACGGGCAACGGCGGTGCGCTGCCCGGTTTCGGCGACCAGCGTGGCTACGAGCTGCTGCGTGAGGCGGGTCTTACCGCGGAGCAGGCGGTGCAGGTTGTCAGCTATAACGGCGCCCGCATCCTCGGCGTCGCGGACCGGCTCGGCTCGGTGGAAAAGGGAAAGCTGGCCGACCTGGTGCTGCTGCAGGGCGACCTCACCACCGATCCCTCGGTGATACGCAACGTGGTGATCGTGTTCAAGGACGGCTATGGGTACGACCCGAAGAAGCTGATTGATGCCGTGCGGGGGCGGGTGGGGATCGACTGACCCGAGCGACGGCGGGGCCACGTTCGTCGGCCTCGAGCGGGTCGTCGCGCACGTTGCCGGGAAAGCGGGCAGCTTCGTGCTCCAGCGGACCGGGATATTCGAAAACGGTGTGGCAACGGAATCTTTTTCCGTGACTGGTCCTCGCGACCTTTCTCGACAGGACTAACCTGGTATGGCTGAAAACAAGACCCAGCGCACCAAGGCCAGTGTCTCTGCCTTCCTCAACGGGATTGCGGACGCCGAGCAGCGGAAGGACGCCAAGGCACTCGCCGGGCTCTTCCGCAAGGTGACCCGAAAGACTCCCGCCATGTGGGGTACCAGTATCGTGGGCTATGGGGAGATGACCTATACCGGTAGCAATGGACGCACCGTGGAGTGGTTCCCCGTGGGGTTCTCGCCCCGGAAGGCCGCCCTCACGCTCTACCTGATGGGCGGAGTCAGGGTCCATGCCGACCTTCTCAAGCGCCTGGGCCGTCACAAGGTCGGCGGGGGGTGTCTCTACCTGCCTCGATTGGCTGAGGTGGACACCGCAGTCCTGGCCCGGCTGATCGCTGGGAGCTACGCCGGAAACAGCACAGTGAAGCCCAGCGCCACCAAGACCACACCCAAGACTCGCAAGCGCGCTGGCTAGGCCGTTTCTTTTGACACCAGGCGTCGCACGAGATGGCCCTTCCACATCCAAAGCCCCGACAGGACCATGGAAGGAAGGAAGACAAACCGAGTCGCCGGGGCGTAGTTCGGCAATTGTTCAAACGGACTATAGATGTATCCGACGATCGGAATGGCGATCACGAGGTGAATCCAGCGAACCATCGAGCGCCTGGTGGCCTCCTTCATCCTGCGGTCCTCCTCGATTCAGAATGTGTGCGCCGCTTGAGGCGGCCAGTTGGAAGTTCAGATTGAGAACTGGTTCGCGTATTCCGCGGTCAGACGCTGCCAGCCACTGAACTTCATGGCGTCGGGGCCGACGATGCGTCCAATGGGCTGCCCGTTGAGCAGCTGCTCCAGCACATCGAAGCAGATGTGCCAGCCCGCGGCGCCCCATGCGATAAAGCCGCGATCGATGTTGTGCCAGAGCGTGAGGCGGGTGCCGCCGCCTTTCAGCGGCTCCAGCTCCCAGCGGATGTCATTGCCGCCCCAGGCATATTCCAGCGACCTCGGCGCGTCGGCCCGCTTCACGCGAGTCTCGGAGATGAGCGGCGTCGGCGCTCCCACCGTCGAGAGCGTCACCGGCCCCACGGCGCCCAGGTTCCGGTCGGCGTCGAACGGCGCCCATTCGGACAGCTGCGCCGGATCGGTCAGCGCCTCCCAGACCATCGCCGGCGGATGCCGGAGCTCCCGGACCAGCACGAGCGTCCACTTCTCGCCCTCTTTCCGGACCTCGGCACCGGCGGCGGTACCGGGAGCGTACTTCTCACGATTGCTCATCGCTTCATTCCTTTTTTGGCGGCCGGTGCCATTCGATCGAGATGGCGTTCGAGCTTGTCGACGTGGGCGGTCCAGAGGCGCCGAAACGGCGCCAGCCAGGCGTCGACCTCCATGAGCGGTTCGGGGCGGAGGCGGTAGACGCGCCGCTGGGCGTCGACGCGCGCTTCCACGAAGCCGGCGTCGCGCAGCACGCGGAGGTGCTTGGACACGGAGGTCTGCGGCATCCGCAGCCGGCGCTCGAGCTCGCCGACGGAACGCTCCGACGATGCCAGCAGCCTCAGGATGGTCCGGCGGTTCGGCTCGGCGATGATTGCAAAGGCGGATGCCATGCGGCGAATATACTTCATGGTTCATATTCCCGTCAAGTCACATGATGTC
>JBDTMI010000047.1:0-27780 GCA_039934355.1 Gemmatimonadales bacterium | reverse complement strand
GCGTCCACCGCGATGCCCCAGCCCTCGATCATGATCCCGGTCTGCCCCGTCGCGACGAAGCGGGTCCGGAGCCCCCGTGCATTGAGCTGTTTCACCAGTTGGAGCTGACTGGTCATCTTGCCGACGTTGCAGTCGGTGCCCACCGTGAGAATCACGAACGGCTCGACTTCCTTCGCCTTGCCGGAAGCGACCGGCAGATTGGCGGGCGGGCGGCGCAGGTCGTGAATTGCGATCCCCTTCGCCGCGGCGCGCGAGGCGATCGCGGGATCATCGCCGAGAAAGGTGTGCAGTCCGCTCCAGAGGTGACACCCCGCGTCGATCGCCTCGAGCAGCCACTGGCGCCACTCCTCGGGCAGCTTGCCACCAACCGGCGCGATGCCGATGAGGATCGCGTCCGGCTTGCCCTTGAGCCCATCGGCCATGGACCCCACCACGGGTATCGTCCCGCCGAAGCCGAGCACCTGCTGCACGGTCTGCCCGGCATGTTCGCGATCCACCACGCCCACGATCCGGTCGGGCAGATAGCGAATGACGGAATTGGCGGTCTTGGATGTCAGCGGGCCGAATTCACCGTCGGCGAGGATGAGGTAGCGAGTCGGGTGCATGGAGTGATTGGGCGGTTAGGCGGTTCGGCGACTGGCCCGACATGTCGGGGCATTCCGGACTTGGGCGGGGAGGAAGGTAATCATGGGTCAACAGTGCCACAAACGACGCGGGGGCTGGAGCCATTCTCCAGTCCCCCGCCACGCGCCCGATTGACGAACCGCCCAACCGCCTAGCGACCCTATTTCTTGTCGTCCTCGTGATCGTCGACCAGCTCCGCATCCACCGTGTCGCCCCGGCCCTTGCCGATTTGCTTGGCGCCACCGCCACCGGGGCCCAGGACCCCCATCTTCGACTTGAGCTCAAGGAGTTGCTGGTCCGCGCTCCCCTTGTATTCGAGCGACTTGAACTGCTCCATCAGGGTGTCGCCCTCGAATTCCGCCTGCAGCTCGGCGGAGGCGATCGCCTTCCGCTCCTGGTTCTCGATCTTCTCGGTCATCCGCTCAAACGACTCAAACGCGGACTTGTCGGACATCCCCGACATCGTCTCCTGGATCCGCTGCTGTGCCTCGGCGCGGCGGGCCCGGGCGATCAGAATGTTCTTCTTCCGCTTGGCTTCCTCGATCTTGTCGTTCAGCGAACGCAGCGACCCCTTCAGGCTCTCGGTCTCTGCCTTGTGCTTGACCCAGGTCTCGTGCAATTGCTGGGCGCCATGCAGTGCCTCGTTGTAGCGCAGCAAGGCCTGTTTGGCGAGGTCGTCGCGGCCCTCCTGCACCGCCAGCATCGCCCGGCGCTCCCAGTCTTCCGACTGCTTGCGCATCGACTCGGCGTCGGCCTGCAGCTTTTTTTCGTCCGCGATGGCCGAGGCCACCTGCTGCTTGGCCTTGGCCAGCTGCGACTTCATGTCCACAATGAGCTGGTTGAGCATCTTCTCGGGATTTTCAGCCCGGGAGATGAGGTCGTTGATGTTCGACCGAAGCATCGTGGAAAGACGATCAAAGATCCCCATGCGACTTACTCCCGGTACGGCGCAAGCGCGCCCAGGTGCGTGGCGATGGCGAGCGTGAGTGAATCGAAGCTCGCCTCGAACTCGGTGAAATCCAGGTTTGCCAGCTCCAGCGTGTCCACCAGCAGGATCCGGTCGCCTTCAAGCCCATAGGCGCCATGCACCAGTTCCCGGGCGTTGTACTCCAGCAGCTGGCGACAGAGCTTCGCTTGAAGCGCTGGCTCCGCCGGCAGGGTCATGACCGTCACCCGGAGCAGTGCCACGGGTGGCGCGTAATTGACCAGTACCTCCGCCCCCGATGTCGTCCGGACCATCCAGAGTCCGGGCCCCAGCTCGGAGACCTCGGCCGAACCGCTGTCGAGCCGGTCGAGCCACGCTTCGATATCTTCCTTCGTCAGCATTGTCCCGTTCTCCTGAGGGATCGCCAGCCACCGCGACTGGCCCAATCTAACGCGTCCCGGCCGCTGGCAGCGCTTCGGGAGGCGTGTCGACATTGTCCAGCTGTTGCTGCCGATGCTGAGCCAGCACCCGCTCGGCGAAGTCCAACCGCTCTTCCAGCTCCCCGATGCGGGATTCCAGCATCTCCATCCGGCCGCTGTCCTCAGCGGGCTCGACCGCCGGTGCGCCGAGCCGGCGCTCGAAGCCGGTGATCAGCTGGGCGATCGCCTTGCCGATTGGGCCGGTGAACAGTCCCAGGGCACCCAGCCCCACCGCCAGCCAGAAGGCAAAGCCATTCGCGCTGTCGCCCATGGTATTGTCCTTTTTCAGCCGCCAGAGAGCCGCAGTGACTCGGCGTCGCGCTGCCGGGCCAGCAATCGCTCGGCAAAGTCGAGTCGAGACTCAAGCTCTGCCACCCGTGCCTCGCCCTGCTGCAGCGCCTCCACCCGCGCGGAGACGTCCGCCAGCTCGTCGCGCAAACCCGCCACCGTTCCGCCCCCCTCGAGGCGCCGGGCAAAGGCCCGGGCGATCGGATAGAGAAGCGCCCCGATAATGGCGGAGAGCATCACGGTCACGATCGCGATGTTCTTGATATCCTCGGGCGTGAGCTGCAGGAGCATGAGCATCATCGCTCTCCAGCGCCCAGCCGGGAGGGATCACGCTGCTGCGCCAGCATCCGCTCGCTGAAATCCATCCGCTCCTCCAGTTCAGCGAGCCGCGACTCGCGGGCCTCGAGCTCGCGGACCCGGGCCTCAAGCTCCGCCACTTCCGCGACGGGCTGCGCTGGCCGCGCGCCTCCATCGAGTCGCCGGGCGTAGGCCTGGGCGATCGGGATGATCACTTTGCCGAGCAGGGTCATGACGGCCAGGATCATGCCGGCGATCAGAAGTTTCTCCCCGTCCATCATGCCTCCTGTCGCGGCGCGTCCAGCTGCCGCAAGGTGTCCCGCTGTTGGGTCAGCAGACGCTCGGCGAAATCCAGACGCTCCTCCAGCTCGAGCACCCGCCCCTGCTGGGCTTCGAGGTCAGCCACCCGGTTCTCCAGATCGTACATCCGGTTGGGCGAGCCAGGATTGGTGTCGCTGTCCGGACCCCGACGCTCCAGCCACCGCTTGCGGCGCCAGCCGAGGACACCGAGCGAGACGACCACGACGCCCGCAATGGCCGCGTCATTTCCCGGGCCGCTGCTCGCGCTGTCCGCGATGACCATGAACATGGCGGTGATCGCGACCTGAATCACCAGATCCACCCAGTCGATGCCGAATGGACTCCGGCTCATCTTGCGTCCTCCCCCGCCTCGAGACGCGCTGGCTCCCTCGGCTGCGCCAACAATCGCTCGGCGAAGTCCAGCCGTTCCTCGAGCTCCGCCACCCGGTTGCGCAGCATTTCGCTTTCCGCAACCCGCTCACGGAGATCGGCCAGTTCGTCGGCCAGTGCCGACGGATCGGCCAGATCCCGGTTGGCCCGGCGCGCCATGACACTGATGAGCGCTACCGCACCGTAGGTCAGCGCACCCGCGCCCCCCATCGCGAGAAAGACGCCGAACAGCCGGAAGATATTGTCCACTAGTTTTCCGACCGGAGCTGGGAAGCTTCGGCCCGTTGCGCCAGCATCCGCTCGGCAAAGTCGAGCCGTTCCGCCAGCTCTGCCGTCTGTGACTGCGTCCGCTCCAGCTCCGCCAGTCGCTCCCGCAGCTCATCGACGACATCGGCCTCGGCGGGCTTTCCCTCGATCCGACGCGCGATCGCCCGGCCTACCGGTCCCAAGGCCACAAATCCCAGGATCATCAGGATCGCCACGATTGTGGCGATGTTCTCGATCAGAAGCCGGAGCTGGAAGTCTTCCATCAGCGCGCTCCGGGCAGCCGGTTGGCCTCGCGCTGCTGACTCAGCAGACGTTCCGAGAAATCGACCCGCTCCTCCAGTTCCCCTACGCGCTGCTGCATCCCTTCGAGGTCCGCGACCCGATGCCGCAAGTGCTCGATTTCGGCCAGAAGCTCCGGATCCGCGGCGGTCGAACGACCTTCGATTCTCCGGGCAATCGCCCGCATCAGCGGGTACAAGACGAACCCTGCTGCGATGAAGAAGCCCAACGCGATCAGCGCCGTGATCCCCGGCGGGAGCGTGACCCAGGGGGGAACGATCCCGGTGTCCACGATTACACTGGGATCCGGTATCGGCGGCAGCGGCGGCAGCGGCGGAATATTCTGGATCAGGAACAACCCGATCATGAGGCCCCCCCCGACAACCGAACGTCTTCGCGCTGTTTCGCGAGCAGTCGCTCCGTGAATTCCACCCGTTCGGCCAGCTCTCCGACCTGTTCGCGCAACCGATCGAGCTCCTCGACCAGCATCGGATCCGCGCCGCTCCCGCTGAGCGTCTGGCCCCGGATCCGGTCGGCGAGCGCATGCCCGATCTCGGTCTTGGAAAGGGCGAACACCATCCCGCCACCAAATACGATGATGATGAACAGGACGCCTTCCATGTTATTTCTCCGCCGGAAGACGAGACCGATCCTGCTGCTGCGCCAGCATCCGCTCGGTGAAATCGAGTCGTTCCTCGAGCTCCCCCACCCGCGCGCGCAGCCCATCCAGCTCCTCGTAGAGCCTCGGATCGGGCAGCGCCGGTGGAGTCGATTCCGCCTCCAGCCTCCGGGCGCGCGCCTTGGCAGCGGGAATCGCGTACGCCAGCAGCAGCGGCATGATGCCCCCGAAGAAGAGGACAAGTACGAGTGCGAAGTGCTGGTCTCCGTTCACACGCTCTCCCCAGGCAGCCGTTCCACTTCCCGCTGTTTGGCCAGCAACCGCTCGGTGAAGTCGAGACGTTCGCCCAGCTCCGACAGTTCCGCTCGCATCCGCTCCATCTCTTCGTACAGCACCGGGTCGGGCACCACCTCATGGCCCCCCCTGGGGCCCCGGATCCGCTCGGCGACCGCCCGCCCGATGGGACTGAACGACATGGCGATGGTGATGCCGCCACCGAAGATGAAACAGAGTGCGAGAATGTCTTCCATGACCGCCTTAGTGTTCCCCGGGACTGTCGGTTCGTCCGCGGGAAAGCAGCCGCTCGGTGAACTCGACCCGCTCCTGTGTCTCCGTGAGCTGCTGACTCAGGTGGTCCATCTGGTCCCGCAGGGCGGAAACCTCCTGCTCGAGCATCGCGGCGGGCGCCCCTCCGCCGTGAGTCCTGACCTTCACGATCTGAACGATCCCCCACACGATGGCCCCGGTCGTCATCATGCCGGTGATCATGCCGAGCACGGGAATCACGACCCCGCCGAGATCTCCCACCGGGCTCAGCCTCCCCGGGAAAGCTGATCCGGCGAATGCTGTTGGGCCAGCAGGCGCTCGGTGAAATCGATCCGCTCCTGCGCCTCATTGAGCTGCTGCTGCATGGCATCGAGGTGATCCCGGAACGCCGACATCTCCTGCTCCAACCCCGGATCGGGCAGCCGGTGCCGTGCATTCGCTTGCGCCCGAAGTCCCTGAACGACCCCCCAGACGATGGCCGAGGTGATGATGATCCCGGTGAGCATCCCGGCAATCGCGACGATCGCTTCTGATTCACTCATCGCTTCACTCCCGGGAGGTTGTCCGGCGTGCGCCCCTGCGCCAGGAGGCGCTCGGTAAAGTCGAGTCGCTCGTGCGTCTCCGCGAGCTCCAGTCGTACCTGCTCCACCTCGCGCCGCAGAGCCGCCACTTCCTCGAGTAACTCCCCGCCACCCTCGAGCTCATCCGAGGCATTGACCCGGATCGCGTGCGCGATCGCCTTGCCGATCTCGCCACGGGAGATGAAAACCAGCCCGGCCATCACGAAAAAAGTGATGGGAATGAAGACCTCGGCTCCGCCCATCCTTCGGTTCTGCCTTTTTCTTTGGTGATGCCGACCGACCCGGCCCTCGACCAGTGGGCCATGTACGGGCAGGTGTTGCAGGATGTTTCAAGTGGCGACGCTCTGATCGGCCGCTGGCAGGCGGACCGAGACCCGCCTTTACATGCTTACCCCTGGCCCTTCTTGAGCTGCACCAGGCGTCCCTTGGCCAGTTTGCGACCGGTGGGCGTCGCGGCCAGCCCACCACCGGCCGTCTCGCGATACCGCACGTCCATCGTCCGCCCGATCTCGCCCATGGTGTCGATCACTTCATCGACCGGAATCGGAAAGCGGACACCGGCCAGGGCCATCTCGATCCCCGCGAGCGCCATGGCAGCGCCGGTCGCATTGCGGTAGACGCAGGGGACTTCAACCAGTCCCCCCAGCGGGTCACAGATCAGGCCCAGCGTGCCCTGCATCGTGAGGGCGACGGCGTGCATCGCGGCGGTAGGACTGCCGCCGAGCAGTTCGACACCGGCTGCTGCCGCCATCCCCGCGGCGGCTCCGGTCTCAGCCTGACACCCGCCTTCGGCCCCGGAAAGTGACGCCCGGCTTGCGACCACGGCGCCCACCAATCCCGCGGTGGCCAGGGCCCGGACCAGCTCGACGTCTGTGAAGTGGTGGTGTTTCGCCAGACCCAGCATGAGGCCGGGCAGGACACCGGCCCCGCCCGCGGTCGGGGCGGCGACAATCACCCCCATCGCCGCGTTCACTTCCTGCACCGCCAGTGCGGCCGCAAGTGCGTCCGTGAAAACCGTGCCCTTGAGCGGGCCGACAGCGTTGGCCAGCAAGAGGGCGTCCCCGCCTACCAGCCCCGAGACGCTGCGCAGGTCCCCCTGCAGTCCTCGCGACACCGCCCCGCGCATGACATCGAGGGCCCGTTGAAGCGCAGTTTCGATCTCGGCGCGGGTCTTCAAGCCTTTCTCCGCCTCGGTACGCAGGGCCAGCTCGCCGAGAGAAATCCCCTCCTGCTCGGCCTGCTCCACGGCTTCCAGCAATGCTTCGAACATCAGGCGATCCTGGGAATGGCGTGCAGGCTGCTGATGGCGGGTAGCGCGCGCAGCGCATTGAGGGCAGCGGCACTTACCGGCTGGTCCAGCTCATAGATGTGGATCGCGTCGCCGCCTTTTCGCCGGCGGGAGACACGCAAGGTGGCAATGTTGTCGCCCTGGCGCGCGAGCACTGTGGTCACCGCCGCCACGATGCCCGGCACATCCTGCGCGACGAACACCAGCGCGGGAAAGGCGCCGGTGACCTCGACGGGGAAACCGTTCACGTTAGTGATGAGTACCCGCCCGGCACCGAGCGATGAACCGGTCACGACGGCCTGTTGCCCCTCCCGGCCGAGGCTGATCCGGGCGGTGTTCGGATGATGATCCCCACGCAGTTTGGCGTTGGTGAAGGTGATGACGAGTCCGGCTTTCTCCGCCAGTTCCAGACTCTCCCGCAACCGTTCGTCATCCGGAAAGAACCCGAGCAGGCCACCCGCGATGGCGCGGTCGGTTCCATGCCCCACCCCGGTACGGGCGAAGGAGCCGTGCAGCTCGACCTGCGCTGTCTCCGGAGACCCGTCGAGCAAACCGCGCGCAAACAGGCCGATCCGGCACGCCCCCGCCGTGTGCGAGGACGAGGGCCCGACCATAACGGGGCCGATGATGTCGAGGAGGGAGATCATGCTGGAAGTTACGGGAATGCGGCGATGGGGAACAGGGAGAGGGAAAAGGGGGACGGAGAACGGGGAACGGGAAGAACATTGCAGGAAGGTGGCGCTTTCCCGTTCCCTCTTCGCCTGTCGTCCCCCGTTCCCCCTTTACAGCAGCTCCACCTCACGGATTTGTTCCAGGCCCAGCGCGATCTCGATGCTGTCATCTCCCAGCGGATGCAGGTAGACCTCGTGGGCGGTGAGGTGTGTATCGACGCTGGCAGGGATGCCGGTAATCTCCCGGCAGTCGGTCGTCACGATGCGGACGCCGAGTTCCTGCCCGGCTGCGTATCCCAGGGTGGCGACGATCTGCTCGTAGGTCATCGATCCCCCCATGCTGCGGCCTCGGGCTTGACGGATGGCGCCTTTCTCAGCATTTCCCACCCCATCAGCCTCACGCCGGTCCCCGCGAAGGCTGGATTGAGCGACGCACTCGGGCTCGAATCCCCTCCAGGAGTGGAATGTCCAATGAAATGGATTGGGCTGACCGTGCTGGGCATGTGCGGCGTCGTGGTGGTCACTGTGATCGGGCTCCTGCTCATGGGGCGCCGCGCCTCGGCAGGCCAGCTGCGCGGCGAAGTCGTGATCAACCGTCCAGGGGATACCGTGTTCGCGTGGATCACGGAGCCGGACAAGCTCACCCAGTGGGTCGGTGGGCTGGTGGAGGTGCGGCCCGAGACCCCGGGTCCCAAGGCGGTCGGCAGCAGGGAGAGCTGGGTCATGCAGGACCCCATCAGGAGGCAGGGGATGACGCTGCTGAGCGAGGTGACCGCGCTTGCACCGAACCGGCGGATCGCCGCCCGCCTGAGCCTGCCGGGCAGCTTCAGCGGCGTGGGCTCCTATACCGTGACGCCGCTTGAGAACGGCTCGACCCGCCTCGAAGCCGACTCCCGCTTCACGTACGACCGGTGGTTCTTCCGATTGCTGGAGCCGTTGATCTCGGCGCAAGCGACGAAAAAGCTGCAGACCGACTTCGGCCATCTCAAGGAAAAGCTCGAAGCTGGCCACTGAACCAAGCGGCTAGCTCCGCGCCACGACGGCCCCGGCCCCACCGTCCCCGATGGGCCGATTTCCCACTCCCCCTTGATCGCCCGGTGGCAGCACCCCAAACACGCTCTGGGACCTGAGCACCCCCTCGATCGCGGAGAGCAGCCCCTCCAGCTCCTCGGTGCCCTTTCGCAGCGAATATCGGTAGAGCCAGCGATACCAGAGCAGGCTGCCCCCGCCGAGTGCAGCAGCCGCGGCAATTCCCGGAACGACGGCCAAACCGCCCAGCGCCAGGCCGGCAGCCCCCACCGCGGTACCAATCCCACCGGCGATGGTGGCCACCACGCCGGCGATCCACTTGTCGGTCTTCAGATTCTTCCGCAGCCCGGAGCGCAGGTCGCCGTACACCGTCACCTCGCAGCCGCCACCTCCGGCGAGTGGGCGGAGCGTCACATTCAACTGGTACAGCTCCAGCCCGTACATCCGGTATGTGAAGGGAGTGTACTCCTCGGTGGAGCCGGTCATCATGTTCTTCATCATGTTCGGGACGGTGAAGACCAGGACGCCGCCGTCGAGCGGATGGCCGCCGACGGTATCACGGAGGCTCATGAGGTAGGGCCGCGCGGGGAACACCCGCCCGAGCGCCTCCAGTACCGCACGGGGACTTCCCCGAATCACCCGCGAAACCGAGATACTCCGCGCACTCGTGCCGAGCATGCGGGTGGTCATCCGGTCGTTCAGCCCGCCGGTCACCGCCGCAGGAAGCGTGGTAGCCGCCGGCTGTTCCGCCAGCGCCAACGCCACGAATTCCTGCGAGATGCCGACTTCCTTTGCGGCCGCCTCGACGTCGCGCAGCCGGTAGCCCCCGGTGGGGAGCGCGGCCGTGATGCCGGTGAGCCCACTGCCCTGCCTCGAGCGCAATTCCAGGCGGCTGGCGGCGTCGGCTTGCAACTGCGCGGCACGCAGCCAGATTGCCTCGGCGCGATCGGTTGAAATCACCCGGTCCGGCTCACTCTCCGCGGTGGCCGAGCCGGAGCGCTCCTGGGCTTGTCCGAGCGCCTCCGCGAGTGCTTCACCGGTGGCATAGCGGTCGGCGGGGTCAGAGCGAAGGCAACGGTCAATGACGTCGATCAGCGGCCGGGTGACCTGGGGTGCGACAGTCGCGAGCGAGGGTGCCGCGCGGCTGGCGACGGCCACCAGCACCGCGGTCGTGTTGTCACCCTCGAACGGCAACCGGCCTGACAAGGCGTAGAACCCGACTACCCCGAGGGAGTACAGGTCGCTCCGTCCATCGAGAGGGCGCCCGTTGGCCTGTTCGGGACTCATGTAGTACACCGTGCCGATCACCTCGCCCGCCTGCGTGAGCGAAGACGCGGTGGTATCGCGCGCGATCCCGAAATCCGTCACGAATGTGCGGCCACTGCCCCGCTCGATCATGATGTTCGGGGCCTTGATGTCCCGATGCACAACGCCGCGCAGGTGGGCATAGGCCAGTGCCCAGGCCGATTCCCGCAGCACCCGCACCACCTCCGCCACCGGCAGCGGTCCGCGATCGCGCACCCGCTCGGCGAGGTTGTCGCCGTCGATGTATCCCATCGCGAAAAAGGCATAGCCGCCGATCTCTTCGGCGCGGTAGATCGGTACGATGTTCGGATGAGAGAGCTGAGCGGCGGTCCGCGCCTCCCGCAGGAAGCGTTCTCGGATGGTGGGATCGGCGGCGAGATGGGACGGAAGCACCTTCACGGCGACGAGCCGGTCGAGCCGGGTCTCGCGCGCCAAATAGACCACGCCCATCCCCCCGCGCCCGAGCTCGCGCTCGAAGGTGTACTGTCCCGCGAGGAGCGGGGTCAGCTGGTCCAGAATCGGATCGGGAGCGGCCATGAGACTCAAAGTAGGAGATTCATCGACTCGCGGCCATGCATCCGGCCTCGCGCCTCACGCCAGCCATCTCCGCACGATTCGCTTCCCCTGGCGCTCCGCCTAATTCGTCAGCGGCCCCGGAGGCGGACCCGTCGGCGTGACGCGCGGTGGCCCCAGGGTCTCGTCGACGAATCGCGTCAGCAGCTCCCGCAGGTGAATCGTGGTGTTCCCGCCGAAGATCCCGTGATTGCGGTTGGGATAGCTCATGAAGTCGAACTGTTTGTTCGCGGTAACCAGCGCATTGACCAGCGACTCGCTGTTTTGGTAGTGCACGTTGTCGTCGCCAGTGCCATGCACGACCAGCAGGCGGCCGCGAAGCTGGTTGACGTAGGTGAGCGGTGAACCGGCGTCGTAGCCCGCCTGGTTGTCCTGGGGCAGGCCGTTGTAGCGCTCGGTGTAAATGTTGTCGTAGAACTTCCAGTGGGTCACCGGTGCGACGGCGATCGCCATGTGGTACACATCAGGCGCCTGGAACAGGGTGTTGAGGCTCATGAAGCCGCCGTAGCTCCAGCCCCAGATGCCCATGCGGGTCGAGTCCACGTAGCTCCACCGCCCGATCGCGCGGGCCGCGGCGGCCTGGTCCTGCGTCTCCACCACGCCGAGGTGGCCGTAAATGATCTTGCGCCAGTCGCGCCCCCGCATCCCCGTCCCGCGATTGTCCACGCTGGCGACGATGTATCCCTTCTGTGTCAGCATCAGGTGCCACAGGTAGCCGGAGCCGCCGTAGCTGTCGAGCACGGTCTGCGAACCGGGTCCGCCGTACACCGTGAAGAAGACGGGATACTTCCTGTTCGGATTGAAACCGGGCGGCTTCATCATCCAGCCGTTCAGCGTGGTGCCGCCACCAATACCCACCTGGAAGAATTCCGCCGGTCCCCGCTCCAGCGCCGCGACGGTCTGTTTGAGCGTCGTATTGGCCACCAGCGTGCGCACCACCGCGTGCGACGGGAGCCGGATCAGGTCCATGGTGGAGGGTGTCGTGAACGTGGAGAACGTGTGAAACGCCACCTTGGCGTCGGGCGAAACGGTGTAACTGTGCGTACCCGCCTGGTCGGCCGGGGAGACGCGTTCCGCGCTCCCGCTGCCGTCGAGCCGGGTACGCCAGAGGTAACGTTGCGTCGGATTGTCAGGCGACGCGACGTAATAGAGCCACCCCCCGGCCTCATCCACCGCGGCAACGCCGACGATATCGAACGCGCCCCGTGTCACCAGCGTGATCGCGTGGCCATCGCGCGACACCCGATACACATGACGCCAGCCATCGCGTTCGCTCTCCCACAGGAAACTTTTCCCGCCCTCGAGCCAGCGGATTTCGTCTACCACGTCCACCCAGGCACTGTCGTGTTCGGTCAGTACCGGCCGTACCGCGCCGGTGCGGCGGTCGCCGAGGAAGACGATGTCGGTGTTCTGCAGCCGGTTGAGCTGCTGAATCACGACTTCCTCCGAATTCTCCGCCCACTCCACGCGTGCGGGGTAGTGATTGCGGGGATCGCCGGGGAGCTGGAACCAGCGCACCTGGCCGCCGGTCGCCGCCACCACGCCCACACGCGCGGCCGAGTTGGCCTCGCCCGCCTTCGGATACTGGATCTGCTCAGCGGTGGCATAGAGCGAGTCGGTGTTGTTGATCAGCGTGAAGTTGCGCACGCTGTCCGCATTCAGCTGCCAGAAGGCAATGCTTCGCCCGTCGGGGCTCCAGCGCCAGCCGTCGCGCAGATCGAGTTCTTCCTCGTAGACCCAGTCGAAGGTGCCATTGATCTTCGTGACGGAGCCATCGCGCGTCAGTTGGGTGATCCGGCCCGTCGCCAGCTGTTCGACATAGAGATTGTGCTGGCGCACATACGCGACGCGGCGACCATCCGGCGAGAACTTGGCAAACATGAGCGTCGAGGGCTCCGCCTTCGGGCCGCCGAGTTTCCGCAGCTTGCCCCCGTTGAGCGTGAGGCTCCAGTAGTCGCCCCGGGTGTTCTGGCGCCAGACCGGACGGGAATTGGTGAAGATCAGCACCTGTTGTTCATCATCCGACCAGCGGTAATTCTCCACCGTCAGCGGCAGGGTGTCACCGGTGGGGACAAGACGGGCGGCGGGCACAAGGATTGTCCGTTCGCCGGTCTCGCAGTCGTACCGCACGAGGTCGGTGCCGCTGGGGATCTCCCGGGAACGCTCCAGGGTCGTGTAGGCAGTTCCACCGGCCAGCCATCGGGCCGGCCCGAAGGACTCGGGGCGGAAGTCGGCGGTACCGTAGATCCGGCGGACGGTGAGCTGGCTGGCGTCGGAGGCCTGGGCGCCGAGCGGGCCGACAACGAGGACCAGCAGGGCGAGCAAGAGGCGAGCGGTGCGGTACACTGGGGACATCTCCGGGAAGAGTGACGGCACTGACGGGTGATTCGATCGATGGTTTCGCGCACCGACCGTCCGAGCGGAGTGCGCACCCTCCATCACGAGAGCACCTTCATCAAGTATTCGCCGGTATGGCTCCCGGCAGTCACCGCCACCTGCTCCGGCGTCCCCGCGGCGACGATCCGACCGCCCAGGTCGCCCCCATCCGGGCCGAGGTCCACGATCCAGTCGGCGGTCTTGATGACGTCGAGATTGTGCTCGATGACCAGCACGCTGTTCCCCTTGTCGACCAGCCGGTGCAGCACCTCCAGCAGCAGGCGCACATCCTCGAAATGCAGGCCGGTTGTCGGCTCGTCGAGAATGTAGAGCGTGCGGCCGGTGTCGCGCTTGGCCAGCTCGGTGGCGAGCTTGACCCGCTGGGCTTCGCCGCCGGAAAGGGTCGTCGCCGCCTGGCCGAGGTGGATGTAGCCAAGGCCGACATCGTTCAGCAGGTCGAGTCGCTCGAAGATGCGTTTCTGCGCCTCGAAGAAATCGAGCCCGTCCGAGACCGTGAGGTCCAGGACCTCGGCGATATTGCGGCCCTTGTAGCGGACTTCCAGCGTCTCGCGGTTGTAGCGCTTCCCCTTGCACACCTCGCACGGCACATAGACATCCGGCAGGAAATGCATCTCGATCTTCACCAGCCCGTCTCCCTCGCACGCTTCGCAACGGCCGCCCTTCACATTGAAGGAGAAGCGTCCCGGACCGTAGCCTCGCAATTTCGACTCGGGCAACTGGGTGAACAGTTCCCGGATCGGGGTGAAGAGTCCGGTGTAGGTCGCCGGATTGCTGCGGGGTGTCCGGCCGATCGGGCTCTGATCGACCTCGATGACCTTGTCGAGATGCTGCATCCCCTCGATCCGGCCATGCGCGCCCGGAATCACCTTGGCCCGGTAGAAATGCCGCGCCAGCGTCTGGTACAGGATGTCCGTCACCAGCGTGGACTTGCCCGACCCGGAGACGCCCGTCACGGCGACGAACAATCCGAGGGGGAAATCGACTGTCAGGTGCTGCAGGTTGTTGGCCCGGGCATCGACCACCCGGAGACGCTTGTCCGTCGGAGCCCGGCGGGTGAGTGGAATGGGAATCCGCAGCTCGCCGCGCATGTAGCGGGCGGTCAGACTGGTCGGGTGCGCCAGGATATCGGCGACGGTGCCCTCGGCGACGACTTCGCCCCCGAACCGGCCCGCGCGAGGCCCGAGATCCAGCACGTGGTCCGCCGCGCGAATGGTGTCCTCGTCGTGCTCGACCACCAGCACCGTGTTTCCCAGATCCCGCAGATCGCGCAGCGTACGCAGCAGGCGTTCGTTGTCGCGCTGGTGCAGCCCGATGCTCGGCTCATCGAGCACGTAGAGCACGCCGGTCAGCCGGGAGCCGATCTGCGTCGCGAGGCGGATTCGCTGAGCCTCACCGCCGGAAAGCGTGCCGGCGGAACGACCCAGGGTGAGGTAGTCGAGCCCGACGTCCCGGAGGAAGCGGAGCCGGTCGGATACCTCCTTGAGGATCGGGCCGGCGATCTCGGGATCGAGACCGCTGGTCTCCCCTTCGCCCCGAATCGGCAGGCCGACGAAGAACTCGTACGCCTTGGTGACCGGCAGATCGACGACGGGGCCCAGGCCCTGGCCACCGACGGTGACCGCCAGCGATTCCGGCTTGAGCCGCTGGCCTTTGCAGACCGGACAGGGCTGCTCCACCATGAACTGGTCGAGCGAGCTCCGCACCGCGTCGCTGCTGCTCTCCTTATATCTCCGCATCACGTTGGCGAGGATCCCCTCCCACTCGCTTTCGTAATCGTCCCGGCTCCGACCGCCCTCAAGCTGAAACTTGAACTTCTTCCCCGGCGCCCCATGCATCAGCGCCTGACGGGCCGCCGGCGAGAAGTCCTGCCACGGTGCGTTCATCTCGAACTTGAACGCCTTGGCCAGCGTCGGCAGCACGACCTTTCGCAGGTAGCCGCTCGGCTCACCCCACGGCAACACGACGCCTTCGAGGATCGAGATGCTCCAGTCGCCCAGGACCAGATCGGCGTTGACCGTCTTGCTCACTCCCACACCGTGGCACTCGGCGCAGGCGCCGAAGGGAGAGTTGAACGAGAACTGACGCGGCTCGAGCTCCGGCAGGGAGAAGCCGCAGACGGCGCAGGAGAGTTTTTCGGAGAAGATGACGGTGG
The DNA here is from genome assembly GCA_039934355.1 of Gemmatimonadales bacterium. GTDB lineage: Bacteria > Gemmatimonadota > Gemmatimonadetes > Gemmatimonadales > GWC2-71-9 > JADJOM01. Next base: position 12,770 of record JBDTMI010000047.1, on the reverse strand, counting down.
TCGGCTTGGCCGCCTTGCGGCTCCCGGCGTCGGCAACATCGTGGCGCACGATCTCGACCAGGCCATCAGCCGCCTTGAGCGCCGTCTCGATGGAGTCCGCCAGCCGGCCGCGATCGGCCGAGCGCACCACCAGCCGGTCCACCACCACCGCGATATCGTGATTCTGCCGCCGGTTCAACACCGGCACCGCATTCAGGTCGTAGGTCTCGCCATCCACCAGGACGCGCACGAACCCGCGCTGCTGCACCTCTTCGAACAGCTCGCGAAACTCGCCCTTGCGCCCCCGCACCAGCGGGGCGAGCACTTCGAGCCGGGTGCCCTCGGGCCAGGTCAGAATCGTGTCGGTGATCTGACTCGCGCTGGAACGGGAGATGGGACTGCCATCATTGGGGCAGTGCGGCACGCCGACCCGGGCCCAGAGCAGCCGGAGGTAGTCGTAGATCTCGGTGACGGTGCCGACCGTCGAGCGGGGGTTGTGGCCGGCGGTCTTCTGCTCGATGGCGATCGCGGGGGACAGCCCTTCGATCGCATCGACATCCGGCTTCTCCATCAGTCCAAGGAACTGCCGAGCGTACGCCGACAGCGACTCCACGTAGCGCCGCTGCCCCTCGGCGTAGATGGTATCGAACGCCAGCGAGGACTTGCCCGAGCCGGAGAGCCCCGTGATCACCGTCAGCTGATCGCGGGGGATGCGGACGGACACGTTTTTCAGATTGTGTTCGCGGGCACCGCGAACGACGAGGTATTCCTGAGCCATAAGCCCGGGAACGTACCTGCCATGGGGGCGGGGTTCAACTGCTTGGGTTCGAACGATTGCCATCGCACCCGCCGCCGCGTTCGGGCGGGTCTGTAGGGGCGGCTCTGTAGGGGCGGCTCTTAGAGCCGCCCCTACGAGCCGCCCCTACGAGCCGCCCCATCGGCCCTACCGCCCCACCCCGGCTCTGATGATGATTCAGACAACTCATGACATTCACCCGGAATTCCCGCGCCCAAGGGCTCGAAAGCCTGCTCGACGAGATGGTCGGTGCCAACGGCCTTGAGGGGGATCTGCCCCCGCTCGAGCCGGACGCCGGCTATCCCCTCCGTCCCTTCGCGGACCTGCTGCCGCAGGACGACCTCATCACCACCGAACCGCGCACCGACGAGGCGCCGGTGGAGCGGCTGTATCGGCGCGCGGTGGAGGCGGCGAGCCGCGGACGGGTCAGCGAGGCGATTCATCGCTACCGTGAGCTGCTCGGCCTCGACGGCTCACACCTGCCGGCCCGCAACAACCTCTCCCACCTGCTGGAAACGACCGGCGACCCGGCCGAGGCGCTCGAACAGCTCACCGCCGCGCTCCGGCTCACTCCCGACGACGTCAATCTGCTGGTCTCCCGTGGCGCCATTCATGGCCGCCTGAAGCAGCACGGGGAGGCGGAGGCGGATCTCCGGCGGGCATTGAAGCTGGATCCCACCCACATCCAGGGGCACCTCAACCTCGGCATGGTGCTCTGGCGCAAAGGGGTGCCGACTCAGGCGGCGCAGGCGCTGCGCCTCGCCATTTCGTTCGAGCCCGACAACGCCACGGCGCACTACTACCTCGGTGAGGCGCTCAATCAGGCGAATGACCTCCCCGGCGCGCGCGCCGCGCTCCAGCGCGCCTCCGAGCTCGGCCCCGACCACGGCCGCACCTTCCGCCTCCTCGGCCGGGTGCTGGACCGGATGGGACAGCCCGACGAGGCGCAGGCGATGTATCGTCGCGCCAAGGAGGCCGGCGAGACGTGATTCGCGTCGTCCAGCACCCCCCCGCCGACCTGATTGTCGATGCGATCGTGCGGGCCGCCGATGCCTCGCTCGCACCGCTCGGTGCGGTGAGTGCTGAGCTGGATCGGGCGGCCGGGCCACGGTTCGAGTCCGAGCGCCGCGTGGTGGCTCCGCTCGACCCTGGGGCAGCGGTCATCACTGGCGGCGGTGATCTCGCCGCCGAATTCGTGCTCCACATCATCCTCGCCAGCGAGGAGCGAACCCCAACCCCCGACATCGTGCGCCGGGCGCTGGTGTCGGCGTGGCATCGCGCCGAGGGGTGGGAGCTGGCCACCATCGGTGCGCCGATCGCCGCAGTCGCTGTCGCTGACCTGTCGCTCGACACCGCCGTACGCCTGCTCATCGAGACCTTTCAGGAACGCCGGCCCGAGAGCCGGTTCCCCGCGGAGCTGCAGATCATCGTCTCCGGCCCGAGTGAGCAGGCGCTGGTGGATGCGCTCCTCGGAGGCGCCCAGTGACCCGACCGCCGCGTCGGAACCGAGCCCGCAGCGGGCGCCTCGGCGCCACCAGTCGCCGCACCCTCGTCCTGCTGGTGCTTGGCACCTGGACCTTGGCACTCGGCTGGCTCGTCCAGCGCTCCGTCTTTGCTCCGAAGCGGGCTGAAACGCTGGCCCGGTGGCCGGTACCGCCGGGGTCCAGCTTTCTCGCCATTCGCAACGCGGAGCGGCAGGTCGGCCTGACCACACTCACCGTCGATACCCTCTCCGAGGGAATGCGAGTCACCGAACTGACCACGATCGACCTGCCGCAGCTCCGGCCCAGGACGGCGCGCCGGACTGCGGCACGCATCGAGGCGATCTACGGTCGCCGCTTCGAACTGCGCGGCTGGCAGGCGGACGTGCTGACCGAATCGGGACGCTCGATGAGTCAGGGCATCGTCGTGGGCGACACGCTCCTCACCATCGTCAACTCGGCTCGCGGTAGCCCGACGGAGACCCTCACCGTCGCCCTGCGGCGTCCCGTCGTGCTGCCGGGTGCGGTGCCACTGGTCATCGCGTCACGCGGCCTGCCCCGGGTGGGTGACAAGGCCAACGTCGAGGTCTACGACCCGCTCGATCATGAGCTCCGGATTGATCACCTGACGGTCGCGCGCGAATCCATCCTGACCGTCTCCGACAGCGCGCTGTATAACGAGACGCTGCAGCGCTGGAGCGTCGCCCATCTTGACACGTTGCGCGCCTGGCGGGTCGACGTGGTGATCCACGGGCTGCCGGTACGGCGCTGGATCGATGCGACCGGCATGACGGTGCTCGCCGAGTTTCCGCTCGGAGCCACAATTGAGCGTTCGGCATTCGAACTCGCCAACACCAATTTCCGCGCACTCCCGCTGCCCCGCTGGGATGAAGGGGCCGCTGCGCCGGACTTCATCACTCCTGCCGGAGCGGAACCGGCCGAACCGCTGGATGCACGCGCCATTCTGCTCTCGCATGCCCGCGGCACGCCGATGCCCGCGGAGGTACCGGGCCTGCTCGGCGCCGGACAGGAGCGAGTGGGCGATACCTTGCGGTTCGGTCCGACGGTGGCGGAGCCCGGCGACTCGCTCCAGCTGGCCCTGCCGCCCCGCGTCGCGCTCACCCAACCGACCGCGACATTGGCCGATCAGGCTCGGAGGATCAATGGAACCGATAGTCTGCCCCTGGCCCGGGCTCGACTGCTTCGTGCGTGGGTCCACCGGACGATTACTCTTCGCGCGGATGGCGGGCTGCTCAGCGCAGCGCGTGTCCTGCAGGCCCGGCAGGGCAACAGCCAGGATCGGGCGGTCCTCCTCGCCGGCCTGCTGAAGGCCTCCGACCTCTCCGCCCGGCTCTGCTGGGGCCTGGTGCGGGAGCAGGGTCGCTGGCGACTCCACCCGTGGGTCGAGGTCTGGGCCGATGGCTGGAATACGCTCGATCCCGCAGATGCCGACGACGCCACGCCGAGAGCGCGCGTCCGCCTCGCCACCGGCGGCCGAGCCCGCTTCCTGGACCTGGCGATGCTGGCCGGCCAGCTCCGACTTGACCTGATCCCTGGACCCTGATGATCCGGCTCACGGACCTTTCCAAGCGCTACGGCAAGTTCACCGCGGTCGACGGGATCAACCTCGAGATCCGGCGCGGCGAGCTCTTCGGCTTCCTGGGCCCCAACGGCGCGGGGAAGACCACGACGATGCGGATGATCGCCGGGATCCTGCAGCCGACCAGCGGCCAGGTGTTCATCGCGGATACCGATATTGCCGTCGACCCGATCCGGGCCAAGAGCCGGCTCGGCTTCATCCCCGACCGACCCTTCGTCTACGACAAGCTGACGGGCGCGGAGTTCCTCCGCTTTGTCGCGGCGCTGTACGGCCAGGATGGCGAGCCGATCGAGCGTCGGATGGATGAACTGCTCGATCTCTTCGAGCTGACTCCGTGGAAGGATGAGCTGGTCGAATCCTACAGCCACGGCATGCGGCAGAAGCTGATCATCTCGAGTGCGCTGCTGCACAAGCCGGAGGTGATCGTGGTCGATGAACCGATGGTCGGTCTCGACCCGAAAGGCCAGAAGTTCCTCAAGGAACTCTTCCGCGCCTTTGTCGAACGGGGCGGGACGGTCCTCATGAGCACGCATACCCTCGACACCGTCGAGGAGATGTGCGACCGCATCGGCATCATCCTCGCCGGCAAGATGCTCGCGGTCGGCACGGTGGCGGAAATCCGCACCCGGTTCCAGGGCGGTGACACCAAGCTCGAGGAACTGTTCCTGCGGATGACCGGCGGAGTGACGGAGCGGGAGATGGATGCGATTCTGGACTAGTCGATGGGCGATAGGCGGTAGGCTGACCGCTGAATGCATTTCTCCAACGGCCAACGGCCGTTGGCCACAGCCCCTTCCTCACTTCACGAGCCCCGTGTCCACCCTTCCCCAGCCCACCCTCCGCACCATCCTCGTCCCCAAGTGGCGCTCGGCACTCAACCGGTTTCGCCGGGAGCGCTCGAGCGGCAGCGGCAAGTTCATGCTGCTCGCGCTGGTGGCGCTGGGATTCTGGACTGCGGTGTTCGGGGTGTCGTACCGGGTGTTGCGCTACATCCAGTCGACCAGCGAGGTAGGCGTCCCGCTCGCTTCCAAGCTGCTGTCGATCATACTCCTGTCGTTCGCCTCGCTCCTGCTGCTCTCCAACCTGATCACGGCGCTCTCCAGCTTCTTCCTGGCCAAGGACCTCGACCTGCTGGTCTCCTCACCGGTGGACTGGCTGCGCCTCTACCTTGCGAAGCTGGGCGAGACGCTGCTCCACTCCTCGTGGATGGTCATCCTCATGGCGGTGCCGATCTTCACCGCGTACGGCATGGTCTTCAATGGCGGGCCGCTCTTCCCGCTGATCGTGATCGCCGCGCTGCTGCCGTATTTCGTGCTGCCCTGTGTCATCGGTTCGGCGATCACTCTCATCCTGGTGAACGTCTTCCCGGCCCGTCGCACCCGGGATCTGCTGAGTCTCGTCGCCATCGGCGCCTTCGGCGGGCTGGTCCTGCTCTTCCGCCTCATCCGGCCGGAACAGCTCGCCCGCCCTGAAGGCGTGCGCAACCTGCTCGACTACCTCGCCGTGCTGCGGACGCCCACCAGTCCCTTCCTGCCCAGCGAGTGGGCGACCAGCATGATCATGAACTGGCTGCAGCAGGTGGCCGACCCGCTGCCGATCGTGCTGCTGTGGACCACCGCTCCCGCCTTCATCGTGCTGGGGGCGCTGCTGCATAACGGGCTCTATTTCACCGGCTTCTCGATGGCACAGGAAAGCAGCCAGCGCTTTGTGCGGGGCCGGGGCTGGTCCGGCATCATGGCGAAGCTGTTCGGCCCCATGCCGGCCGCCCGGCGCGAGTTCGTGCTCAAGGATCTCCGGGTTTTCTTCCGCGACACCACCCAATGGAGCCAGCTCATCCTGCTCGCGGTTCTGCTCGTGGTCTACGTCTTCAATATCAAGTCGCTGCCGCTCTTCTCCGGCGAGAAGGTGCCGGTATTCTTCATGTCGCTCGTCGTCTTCCTGAATCTGGGTTTGGCCGGCTTCGTGCTGGCCGCCATTGCGGCACGCTTCGTCTTCCCCGCCGTCTCGCTGGAGGGGAAACAGATGTGGCTGCTGCGGTCCAGTCCGCTCGACCTGCGCTCGCTGCTGTGGAGCAAATACTGGACGGGGACGGTGCCGCTGCTCGTCGTCGCCATCGGCATCACCTTCAGCACCAATGTGCTGCTGCAGGCGACGCCGTTCATGATGGTCGTCAGTCTGGGCACCATGGTCCTGCTCACTTTCGCGATCAGCGCCATGGCCCTCGGCTTCGGCGCGGTCTATCCCCGATTCGATTCCGAGAACGCGGCCCAGATCCCCACCAGCTTCGGGGGCATGGTGTTCATGATGTCGGCCATCGTGCTGCTCGGCGTCGTGCTGGTGCTGGAGGCGGGACCGGTGCTGACCTACCTGCAGGGTGAACTGGCCGGCACCAATCCCAGGATGGGTCTCCGGCTGCTGGTCTCCCTCAGTGGCGTGGTGGTGCTCTGCCTCTCGGCGACGATCATTCCGCTCAGGATCGGGCTGAAAAGGATGGAGCAGATGGAGTTCTGAAGGAGCGTTCAGCCGTCAGCATTTAGCGTTCAGCGGTGAGGTGCGGGCTTTGGGCCCACTGTCAGGCCCATCAGCTGATTGCTGAACGCTGAATGCCGATCGTTGAACGCTTTCCTGCCCCAAAACCCTCTCCCTCTAGCGCTTCGGTGCTCCCCGGTGTTCAATTAAGGGTCGCCAAATCCCGATTCCAGCGTCAGATCCCCCCTGCGTCGCTCAATTTCCCCAAGAGCATCTCACGGCTGGCACCGGGACCAAGATTTCCTGAACCTGGACCCCTGGTCCTGAGGCCCCATTGCGTCGTCTCCGCATCGGCATTCTCGATCTGGTCACCAAGAGCCCCAACCCCTCCATGTACGGCCGGATCATGAACGCCAACCTGGCCAGCATCATGCCCCAGGTGGTCGGCGTCTGGTGCGAACAGGCGGGGCATGAGGTTCACTTTGTCTGTTATACCGGGATGGAGAATCTCCTCGCCGAGCTCCCCGCCGATCTCGACCTGCTGTTCATCGGCGCCTTCACCCAGTCCGCCCAGCTCTCCTACGCCCTCAGCAACCTGTTCCAGAAGCGCGGCGCCGTCACCGTGCTCGGCGGGCCGCACGCGCGCTGCTATCCGGAGGACGCCCAGAAGTATTTCGACTACGTCCTCGGCTTTACCGACCGGAAGGTGATCGACGAAGTCCTGCATGAATGTTCCCAGCACCGTCCGCTGGGACGGCAGGTCAGCGCGGAACAGCAGCCGCAGGAGCTGCCGACGCTGCAGGAGCGGTGGAGCTTCATCGAGTCCACGCTCGTCAAGGCGCCGCTCATCAAGTTCGTGCCGATGATCGGCAGCCTCGGCTGTCCCTACACCTGCAGCTTCTGCATCGACTCGACGGTGGACTACAAGCCGCTGAGTTTCGAACAGTTGCGGCAGGACCTCGTCTTCCTGCTGGGCAAGCACAAGCGCCCCATCGTTGGCTGGCACGACCCGAACTTCGGGGTGCGGTTCAACGACTACATGGAAGCGGTCGAGGCCGCCGATCCCGAGAAGCGTATCCGGCATATCGCCGAGAGCAGCCTGTCGCTGCTGTCGGAGCCGCACCTGAAGCGGCTGCGGAGCAACAATTTCCAGGCGATCCTGCCGGGCATCGAGTCGTGGTACAGCCTGGGCAACAAGTCCAAGACCACCGACACCGGGGACGACAAGGTGCGGCATGTGGCGGATCATGTGAACATGATCCTGCGATACATCCCCTACGTGCAGACCAACTTCGTCATGGGCCTCGACTGTGACTCCGGCGCGGAGCCGTTCGAGCTCACCAAGAAGTTCATCGATCTCTGCCCCGGCGCCTTCCCGGCCTATTCGCTGCTGTCGGCTTTTGGCCGCGCGGCGCCGCTCAACCTCGAGTACCAGAAGGCCGGACGGGTGCTGCCCTTCCCGTTCCACTTCCTCAACAACAATCACGCGATGAACGTCCGTCCGCTCAACTATTCGTGGACCGACTTCTACGACGGGCTGGTGGATGTCACCGCCTATTCCTTCCGCTGGAAGGCGATCGCCAAGCGCATTCCGGCCACGGAGAATGCCATCCCGAAATGGATGAATGTGCTGCGCGCGGTGTCGTCGGAGGGCTTCGGCCGGATCGACTATCACACCAAGATGCGCGCCCGCCTGGACGCGGACAAAGACGTACGCAACTTCTTCGAGGGCAAGACCACCGAGATCCCGGCGTTCTACGTCAACCGGGTCAAGGACGAGCTGGGGCCGTTGTGGTCGGAGCTGCCGGCGGGCGCGATGACCCACGATCCGAACGCGTATCTCCACACCGTCCAGACCGCGCCGGCCACGATCCCGATCCGGCTCCGGCCCAAGGCGGCGACCGCGACCGCCGCAGCGTCCGACGAGGGGATGCAGGAGATGGCGCAGTAACGGCGCGCTGATGGTCGAAGCAGGATGAGGCGCCGCTCTCAGGAATGAGGGCGGCGCGCTTCTTTTCTGCCAGCAGAGCAATAGGGGGCGAGGAACCTGCTCAGGCCCGCGGCGACCAACCTGGGAGCGCCCCTTGGCACCGGCATTTCAACAAACGCCACGCGCGCGGGCTCCGCACGTCCCGAGTTACCCACTGTCTCGGCCAAAGCCGATCGCCCTCACGGCGATCAAGTCGTCGGCAATGCGCCGGCCAGGCGCTGCATGGGAGGCGACGGGAAGCACATCGCTCGCGCTGTGGCGGTGCTAGCTTAGGTCAGCGATCCCACCTCCGCGGAACATCCACAATCGAAATGAACGGAGTTCGCGTGCCGCTCTTGCCGCCCTGGCGGGCACTCTCCGCGGTTCTGGGTGCGACCTGCCTCTCGTTATTCGCTGCCTCGTGCGCGCCGGCAGAGGACCTCTCGCACCCACTTGGCCTTGGCACCACGGGAAACGTGATTTGTGACCCGAGCTTCCCGACTCCGCACTGCACACCCCAAGGTGGAGAGATCGGGCAAAGCCCCGATGGCGCCTTTCAGCTCTTTTGCGATAGTATCGCACCGGTGCGTGAGGCGATAGTGACGTGTACAGCATCAAATACCAATGGCTCAACTCCGACGATCACGGGATGGATATTCACAAGCCCACTCTTGCCTAGTTCCATCGCAAGACCTGGCATCGGCGGTGCTTCAGTTCAGTGGAGCGGGCCGCTTGTCGCAAGCGGTGTCGTTACTGTGACGGGGGTGGTCATCGGCACCACGGAAGCTGCTTCAGTAAGCATCGACGTAGTGGCTAGGGACTGGTCCACGAAAACTGCCCAGCCCAGGCACCGACAGACGTGACAGGAACCGGCCGGCTGACAGGGCACCCCGCGAGCATCGAGTGGCTTGGGCACGAGTGGGAAGGTCCTCAGCTTCAGCGGCAGCCCATTTATGGTTCTGGGTGGCCCAAACGAAGGTCTGATTGTGTATGACAACATTCCGCTTCTCAGTGATTCGTACCTCGCATATGACAACCAGGCGCTCAGTGCAGGCTCTGAATTCTGGCAGCACCAACTGGCTTCCGGTCACTGCGGGCAATCGCGTGTCGTTGCAATCGTCCCTGACGTGAAATTGCACGAAGGCTTCCCCCCAACCGGTCCGGATTCACACCTCGCGGTCTTTCGACCCTCCATCGACTCAATTGGCCGGAGGCTCCTGGAGGGGATACGGGTATACGGAGGAGTGCAAGATCCGTTCGCGGTGGCAGCCACCGTTCAAGCGCTAGCGGTGCAGCAGTCGAGGGCGTTTGATGCCACCTCTCGCAATTCATTTTCTATTGCCGATGATGGCTCGAAGTCTTGCGATTTCATCTACGACCATTGAGGTCTTTAGCCCCATGAGTGCTTCCTTGCCAAGGTGTGCCATCGTGTTCAGCGCCATTTTGTTGCCTCAGGGCGCGACGGCCCAGGTACGAGAAGCAACTGACACTGCCCTGCAGACTGCGTGTCATGCCGCCGCGCGGCGAGCTGCCATCCCAAGCTCCCTCAGGTCGGGTGTATCCGGGCTAAAGGCGTGCGGCATGTCCGGACCGGCGATCATCGCGAGGGTCTGGCCTGCGTTCACCTCAGACGATACGACGCTAAACGCTCTCGTTGAGAGCAGCAGATTTCTACGCGATACCCGTATGCTCACCGTAGTAGGTGGGCTCGCACTTGGCGAATCCAACCCCCAGCGACTCCGCCTCGCTGCACTCCAAGTCATGCTGAATTACGCTGATGCTACGGCTGTGGCTGTACCAAGCCAACTGGAACATGCAATCGCTGGTACCGCGGGGCGCCTCTACGGCGAGACAGAGTTTCACCCGACGACTACCACGATGCCGCTTGAAGCGGCGTCAGCGACATACACTGGCTCCGCGTTCGCTACCCTGGCACCTCCCCCTCCCCAGCAGTGAAGGCAGCGGCAAGATTCATTCGAAGCGACATTTACTATCGGTCACCGTCTACGACACCGATACTCGCCGGTACGATTGCGCTCACATATGTTTGCGGCAACCGATTCCGGGTCAGGAATGCGGGGGACATTAGAGTGCAGGTTACATACAATCTTGTCGGTATCGCCGAGAGCAAAACATTCCCGATAGCCGCCGCGACATCGGGACAGGGCTTTGTTGATACCTTCTTTTCGACCACGAACAGAGCCACGACGCAGCTCATCTACAACGGGCAAATCATACAGACGAGAGAAAACCCTGGGACGACGTGCCCAAGCTGAGCCTTGTGGGAGCCGATGACTTTCATGTAATCGTCTATTGTGTTCGACGCAGTGGCGTGTAGCTGCCGACCCAACCTGAACCAGCGCCGCCTTCATCACTGAGGGCGGCGCATTTCTTTGCACCCACCCGCGTTTCTCCCGCACCCAACTCCGATTGACCGAACCCTATCCTCGCGCTGCCGCCCATCCGAGGCGGATCACTTCAGCGAGGAGGTTCCGATGTCCCGTCGTTCGCTGGTCGCGGCCTGCGCCGCCGCCACCCTCACGCTCGCCGCCTGCTCCTCCCCGGAGCCGTCCGACGAGCCCACCGCTCCGGTCAGCAGCAATCTCACCCAGACCCTGAGCGTTTCGCCTGAGACCCAGGCGCTCGAACCCGTCGCCCGGCGACTGGCCCTCGCCCTCGGCGAACCTGCCTTCCGCCAGCGACTCCATGACGAGCTGGAGCGATCTCCCTTCCGGGAGCACAAGCTCCAGCTCCAGCGCCACCTCGCCTCAGGGGGTGGTCAGGAACTGCGGGCGCTCGCCCAGCTGAACGGGGAATCGGCCGCGACCACCGATTCCATCGTCCGCCGCGCCCAGCTGCTGGAGATCTATCTCCCCGTTCGCGCCCATCGCACAGCCTGGAAAGGCGACAACCGCCTGCTGGTCGCGACACAGGCGAAGGATCACGAGCTGATCGTCGCCTATGATCTTCAGGGAGGACGCCACTACCTCGACCCGACCCGGCCGCCGGATACGCCGGTGTTGGCGGTCGTGCCGGTGGAAACCGACTTTGACCACGCCGGCGGCGTCTCCGGCGACCAGACCTGTCCCCCTCCGGACTGCGGGAGCGGCGGGGGTGGCTCCCCTCCCCCTTCGATCGTAACCCCGGGACTCTACATGACTAAGGCCCACATGACCGGGGATTTTGAGGGTTGGTTGAAGGGGAATCCCGAGTTTGAGATCCACATTATGGGCCAGCTCGGTACCACCGACTCGCTGGTCAGGTACGCCTGCGCCGGCGAACATCAGCCCTCGCCCTACGACTGGAACGGCGATACCGACTGGAGCGGTAGCGTCATGCTCTTCAGCGCAGCACAGATCACCTCCTACAAGACCGCCCATCCGGGGCAGTCGTTCCGGGTTGTAGCCATGGAGGATGACGACACCTCCTGCGACATGCGGATCGACCCGAACCGCTGGGCCACCTTTCTCGGCACGATCGGGCCCCTCTACCAGGACGTGACGGGAACCATCGATTCCGGCGGGGTCAAGAGGTACGTGTCGGCGGGCAGGAGTCTCCTCAAGCTTCTGAGCAAGCTGGCGAGCTGGCTCAAATCGAACGACGACCTGATCGGCAATGCGGTCGAGGACAAGGTGACTGGCGAGTTCCACACCGGCTACAACTGGAATCTCAAGGCGGACGGCAACAACACCAACGGCTGGATCTACCTGGTTATGAAGTGACGATCAGGCCGGCGGGATGCTCCCGCCGGCCGCTCACCCCGCACCGGGAGTACCGATGACCCGCTCACTTGTCGCTCTGGCGATTCTCCTGTGCCCCATCACGGCTCTCTCCGCCCAGATCGCCCCGCGTCGCTGGGGCGTGGATCTCCTGATCGCCCGCGACGCGTTCACCGGGGCATCCTCCGACCACGGCGGCGCAATCGAGATCTCCCCGAATCCGCGGATTGCCTACGAACTTGGGCTTTCGCATTTCGGCCCCCGCTGGGGCATCCGCCTCGGGCTGGGCGTGGCCAGTGGAGGGCTGCGGGGAAAGACGGGGCCGGTGCGGATTGACGACAATTCCACCAGCGTCGATCGCTATCGTGCGGGAGTGCTGCTGGAACGGGTCATCGCCCACGGCGACCGCCTCCGCCTCTCGGCAGCGCTGGGACCGACCCTTGACCGGTGGGAGGCGGCGGGAATCAACGACCGCACGGTGTTCGGGGCACGGGGCGGGCTGCATCTGGGGATCGTGGTGGGGCGACTGAGCTTCGAGGAAACGGCCCTTATCGGCGTGAGCAGCAGTCCTTTCACCGAAGCCGCGGTGGCGCCGACCGGAAAGCTCCGGACGCTCTGGAGCTGGAGCTTGGGCGCGGGGGTGCGGGTGGGGCTGTAGCGAATCACAGGGAGAGACCCGAACGGGGCGATGTCGCGGGGAACCCGGTGAGCGCGCGCGGGTCTGCAGGGGCGGGTCTAAAGACCCGCCCCTACAGAC
>JBDTMI010000046.1:0-28086 GCA_039934355.1 Gemmatimonadales bacterium | reverse complement strand
GCGGTGGGGCTGCTGGCCGGTGATGCGCGGATTACTCATTCGGGAGAGCGGATCAGCGCCGGGCTGCTCCTGGCCGGGGTGAGCGGAACGGTGCTCAAGCAGCTGGTGGGTCGGCGTCGGCCGAGCGGTGGGGGAGGCGCCTACGAGTTTCACCCCTTCTCCGGCGATGACGCATGGCCCTCAGGTCATACAATCATGGCGTTCGCGCTCGCCACCGGGGTCAGTGACGAGTTGCATTCCACCCCCGCCACCGTCCTCCTGTACAGTGCCGCGACGCTGACCGGCTGGTCTCGCCTGAATGACAATCGGCACTGGTTGAGTGACGTCCTGACTGGCGCGGCGGTTGGAGTCACTAGTGCGAAACTGATGAATGGTCACTGGCGTGTCTTTGGCGTCATGGGGCCGCGCTTCCTGCTGAGTCCCGGTGTCGTCGGACTGAACCTCCGATTCTGACCGGGTGCCACAGGGCTTCGGGAGTCGCGGGAGCCCGCAACGCACAGGGGCGATCCATCGGATCGCCCCTGTCGTGTATCGCCGGTTGAAGCCGGCGCGCGGCGGCGGCTGTCGTTGTGGAACGACTCCTACGCGGCCAGCGGCTCCTCGATCCAGATGTATTCCGGGTCGATGACACCGGTCTGCTCATCCCGGATATGCCAAGGCATGCCAGAGACGTCCAGGAGGGCCATGAAGGGATCGGGATTGAGCTGTTCGGGGGACATCACGCCGGTCCCGCTCCACTCGCCAGTCGCGAGCAGCTTGGCGGCCACGTACGGCGGAATACCCGTCTGGTAGGCGGTCGCCTGAACGCCCAGGTCGCGCCACGCCTGTTCGTGGCTGCACACATTGTAGATGTAGAAGGAACGTTCGACACCATCACGGATCCCGCGCGCCAGCGTGCCGACGCAGGTCTTGCCCCGCATCCGTCCCGCCAGGTTCCTGGGTTCAGGCAACAGCGACACCACGAGATCCCGCGGCGCGATTTCGATGTCGCCGACGCGAACCTTGTCCTTCCGCGAGAGCCCGAGCGCCTTGAGCACTCGGAGGGTCTGCCAGGTCGTGTCGTCCATGCACAGCTTGAAATCGGCCACCTTGAGCCCGGGAAAGAACATCGGCAGCGTCCGGGCCTCCTCGTGATCCACGTAGTAGGTGTTCAGCACCCCCAGCTCCGGGAAATCGAACGGCTCGAATCCGCTGAGGGCTTCCTCGAGGTGATAGGCCCCGTCGCGCCAGGAGACGGCGCCGGAGGTGCACTCGTCGATCATCACCCAGGGACTGAAGGCGGCGAGAAATCCATTGTGGCCATCACAGGCGGAGTTGTCGCCATCACGAATCCGCAGCTCGGTCACTTCATCGAGCAGGTGCTTCACCGCGTAGGCCGCGTAGATGTTGCTCGTGCCGGGGTCGGCGCCCATGCCGAGCAGCGCGAGTCGGCCGGCCGCCTTGAACTCCGCATCGAGGGCAAACTGGTCGGGCAGCTTCGGCGTACCGTCGTTCTCCGCACCGCCTGCGGCCATGTCGATGTAGTCGCAGCCCGCGTCGAGGCAGGCGCGCATGACGACCAGATTCGTGACGGGAAGCGCGGCGTTGAGCAGAATGGTGGTGCCGGTGTCGCGGATCGTTTGAGCGAGTTCGGCCCGGTTCCCCGCGTTCAGCGTGCGGGCCCGGACGTGGGTGCCCCCGATGCGGTCCGCCAGTTCCTGGGCCCGACCGGGTAGGGTGTCGGCGATGACGAGTTGCTCGACCATCGCGTCCTGCGCGAACTTGAGGGCAGACACCGTCCCCACGGCGCCGGCGCCCAGGACCAGGACTTTCACAAACTCCTCTTTTCATTGTGGTGCGGGTCTCGCTCTGGTGCCCGTTCGAGCGGATCTGTGAGAGTGACGCATGCCAGCGTCGTCTCGGCTCAGGTCCAAGCTCCCCAGGGTCACCTCGCCCCCCCCGCCTGTAGGGGTCGCAGCTCAAGGGTGCAGTCAGCCGCGAGATCGGACTCTCCGGTTGGTCGGAGAATTCAAACACGCCACCCGCACGAGGCGGGAGCCGCATGGCCAGTCTAGCCCTTCCCCCCCACCCCCTGTCCAGCCCCCCACGGCGCATTGGACCAATATGCTGTTCGGGGGTTGACATAAAATCCCCGAAGTAAGCCACTATCTGGCAACGCCTTGCATGGATGACCTAGTCCCCGAAGGGGTCGTTGTGACTACTGGCTGCGGGAAGGGTCAAGACGCCTGCCGCAGCAATTCCTCAAGCTGCCCGTCGCGCTGGCCGACAGTTCAGATGAGGCCACGATGGCCCGCCGACCGGCGGGTCTGCGACCCTGTCCCGGAGTCGGAGTGTCGGACACCCCACGCAGCACCAGACCGATGAAGTACCAGCTCGCCGGGACGGGAACCCAGCGTGCGGTTGATCCACGGGCGCGACGCCCGACTCGGCCGCCGGTGCTGGTGGTGGACGACGATGCCGACATGGTCCGCTTCATCGGTGCGGTTCTGCAGAGTCACGGGGTCGAGACGGTCGCGGCGTTCGATGCCATCCAGGGGTTCCTCGTGGCCCAGCGCCAGCAGCCCGCCGCCATCCTGGTCGACTGGCACATGCCGGCCGGAGGCGGCCCCCAGCTCCTGCGCCGACTTCACGAGCAGGCGAAGACCACGGCCATCCCCGTGGTCGTCATCACTGCGGACACCAGTGAGACGCTGCCGGAGCTGGCCACCGGTCTTGGTGCGCGGGCACTGCTCGCAAAGCCGGTGACGGCGGAACAATTGTTCGAGGCAGTGCGCGGGCACGTTGGTCTCTAGTCTGGCGGCACGGTTCAGAATCGCACCTGGGCCTGGGTGACGAGGCTACCCCGGCGAGTGCCGCCGATCCTCCGGGAGACGTAGTTCGCGAGCACTCTGACCCGCGCGGCGCCGAACTCGAAATTGCTCCCCAAGGTCGTGGCTCGGTTGCGCGCGGTGGCAGCAATGGCAGGCCGCTGAAAATCTTCCTGCCGAATCACCAACTGAATCCAGGGTGCCACGCGAACGGCACCGAGCACGAACCAGCCCTGGTCATCCGCGCCTCCGGCATCGCGGTGCTGACCGTGGTACTCCCCTCGAAATACGAGACGGCCAAGCTCCACGCTCGCGTCGACGCCATAGCGGGTGCTGTCGGCATACCGCGCAGTGTTGGCCGCGACGGTGAGCGCTGGTGTCACTCGCATCGCGAGCCGTCCCACCCCCAACAGGAGCGAGTCCCGGTTCCCGCTGCTGTTCTGACCCTCACTGTTGAACAGGCCCGCCTGCAGCACCGCCACGGTTCCGAAGCTGTAGCCCGCCATGAGGCCGATGTCACGCTTGGTCGCGAGACCGTCGACGACCGCCGATCGATCAGCGGTTTCGATCATGGTGAGGGAAGTGAGGTACTCACGACTGTATGGCGTCTTGAACTGCCCCGCGGTTACCGTCAGCGCGCTCCTGGTCCAGGTCAAATAGGCATCTCGCAGGCTTACTCCGCTCGGTCCCGAACTGCTCGTCGCCGCGAACTCCGCCATCAGGCGATAGGCGAAATGACCGGGCAGGCTCCCCTCGGCACTCAACCGGGCGCGATTCAGCACGGCCGACACTCCCGCACCGCGTTGCCAGCTCTCCCTGACCTGGAGGTAGCCGCCGAGTTTGGGCAGGGCGATGAGGGGCGGGTGCGCGGCGAGCGTGTCCGGCGACTGGCCGATGAGCGCACTGGGGAGGGCTGGGGAGAGGAGAACGGCCAACAGGGTGAGGGAAGCCGACCGCATTCCGCGACTCCGTTGCAGGGGAAGCACGCGCCGACGGTTGGTGCTGGCGTTGCGCCACGTTGCGGGTATCTTCTCCTCCACGCAAATATCGAAGGCCCATAGAGTCATTTAGGGTAATATATGGAAACGTTGAATGTCCGCGAAGCCGCGGCTTTGCTGCATCTCAATGTCAAGAGAGTGCAGAGCCTCGCCCGGAGCGGCCAGCTCCCCGCGACCCGCGTCGGGCGGAAGTGGCTCTTCCCCCGTCGACAGCTGGAAACGCTTCTGGGACAACAGGCCAGTCCTGGCTCGGGCGGGGTCGAGCTGAGCGCCCGCAATCAGCTGCGCGGCCGGGTCACGTCGCTGGTGATCGATGGCGTCATGGCCGAAGTCCACCTGCGGATCGACACCCAGGAACTTGTGTCGATCATCACTCGGGGATCCGCCGAGCGGCTCCGGCTCAAGGTCGGCGACGAAGTGCTCGCCGTGATCAAGTCCACCGAAGTCATGATCGGACTGGAGAGGTAATCATGCTGCAAGCCATGCTCGCTGCCGCGATCCTGGTGGCCGCGCCCGCGGTCGCCCCGGACACGCTGATGGTGTTTGCCGCCTCCGATCTTCAGCTCCCGTTCGGTGAGATTGTGCCGATGTTCGAGCGGTTCACCGGCCAGAAGGTGGTCCTGGTCTTCGGATCGAGCGGGGCCCTGGCGGCACAGATCGAACGAGGCGCGCCGGCGGACATCTTCTTCTCGGCGGACCAGGGGTATGTGCAGCAGTTGGTTGATCGCGAGGTGCTGTATCGGGGCAGCGATCAGGTTTACGCCCTCGGCTACCTCTCGCTGGTGACCCGTCGCGGCTCGGGGCTGACACTGCGTACCCTGAGCAGTCTGACGAGTGACAGCGTCGTGCGGATCGCGCTGGCGAATCCGGCGCATGCGCCGTATGGCCGGGCCGCGGAGCAGGCGCTGCGCCAGGCAGGGGTGTGGGAAGTGGTGCAGCCGAAGCTGGTCCTGGGTGAGAACGTGCGGCAGGCGATGCAATATGTCGCGACCGGCGCGGTCGAGGCAGGGATCATCGCTCGATCGCTCGCGGGTGATTCGGCGCTGGAGTCGGCATCGATCGATCTGACATTCTACGATCCAATCCTGCAGACCGCGGGCATCGTTCGTCGGACGGGGCAACTGGACCTCGCGCGGAGGTTCCTGGCGTTCGTGACCGGGACCGAGGGCTGGGCCGTGATGCAGCGGTACGGCTTCGCCCGCCCGCACCGCCCCTGACCTCCATGGATCTCGTTCCCATCCTGATGAGTGCACGGGTGGCGAGTCTGGCCACGCTGCTCGCCGTCCTCACCGGAACTCCGCTGGCCTGGCTGCTGGGACGCCATCGCTTTCGCGGGCAGGCCTTCATCGAGGGTCTCGTCCTCCTGCCGCTCGTGCTGCCCCCCACCGTGCTGGGCTACTATCTCCTCGTGCTGGTGAACCGCTCCGCCCCGGTGGGGCACTTCTTCGCCGGTCTCGGACTGGAACTGGCTTTCACCTGGCGCGGAGCGGTGCTCGCGGCATGGGTCGGCTCGCTGGGGCTGTTCGTGCGAGCGGCACAGGCGGGATTCGAGCTGGTCGACCCGCGTCTCGAGGATGCGGCGCGGACACTGGGTCGCTCGGAGTGGAGCGTGTTCCACGCCGTGACCCTGCCGCTGGCGTGGCGCGGCCTCGCGGCGGGCACCGCGCTGGCATTCTGTCGCGCCGTCGGCGAATTCGGCATTACGCTGATGGTGGCAGGCAATATTCCCGGGCGCACCCAGACCGTGCCGCTGGCCATCTATGACTACGTGCAGGCCAACCGGATGGCCGAGGCGAACGCGCTCTCGCTGCTGACCATCTCGGTCGTCGCGCTCCTGTTGCTGCTGGCTCGGCGCGGCTCGGGAGCGCGACTGTAGATGCTTTCCGTCGAACTGCTCAAGGCCTTTCCCGGTTTCACCCTCGATGTCCGCTGGGAGGTGGGCGACGGCGTGGTGGCGCTGTTCGGGCCTTCCGGCGCGGGCAAGACGCTGACGCTGCAGTGCCTCGCCGGGCTCACGCGACCGGATAGCGGCCGGATTACTGTCCGCGGCCGGACCCTGTTCGACTCCGTCGCGGGCCTCAACCGCCCGGTCCGCGACCGAAACCTCGGCGTCGTTTTCCAGGGCTTCGCGCTTTTTCCCCATCTGACGGTCGCGGAGAACATCGCGTTCGGCCTGGACCGGGCCAAGCGCGAAGTCCGGCGGCGGCGCACCGATGAGATGCTTGAACGGCTCGGCCTCACCACGGTCGCCAGGCTGCGCCCGGCCCAGCTGTCCGGCGGGCAGCAGCAGCGCGCGGCTCTGGGTCGGGCGCTCGCGCTGGATCCCGATCTCCTCCTGTTCGACGAACCACTGTCGGCACTCGACAGTCCGCTACGCCGGAGTCTGCGCGACGACCTTCAGGCGACCCTCCGCGGCTTCGGAAAGACGGCGATCGTCGTGACGCACGACCTGGCCGAGGCGTGCCAGCTGGCCGATCAGATCGTAGTCTATGACCGGGGCCGGGTGATGCAGGCAGGACGCAAGAGCGAGGTGATGGGCCGGCCCGCCTCGTCAGAGGTGGCCAGTGTGCTGGGCATCCGCAATGTCCTCGAAGGCACCGTGCTGGAAGCCACGCCGGAATTCGTGCGACTGAACTGGCGTGGGCATACGATGGTCGCCGCCAACTGGCCGGACCGTCCCGATCTGCCCGCGGCGGGGAGCCGTGTCGCATTTTTCGTCCGACCGGAGCATGTTCGCCTGATGCGGAAAGACCGTGGCGGCCCGGTGCCCAACCGACGGGTCAATCTGATCAGCGGGGCGGTGGTCGGTGAGGTGGACATGGGCGCGATGGTGGCGCTGCAATTCCGCGCCGAGGGCGATGGGCCGCCACAATTGCGGGGGTACGACCTGGAAATCGAGGTGTCCCGGCTGGTGCACGAGAAATTGTGCGTCTACTACGATCGCCAGTGGACGGTCTCCGTGCAGCCAAGCGCGGTCCAACTCCTTCCCGGGCTCGTGAGGGGCAACGGCGCGTGACTCCGCCGCCCTTGCCCGTCCGAGGTTCCCACGACTAATCTCTCCCGCCTCTTCTTCCGGTGGACCGCATGAACGGTGTTCCCAATCTTCCCCAGCCCTACAACGATCCTATTCTCGGCTACGCCCCGGGCTCGCCCGAGCGGGCCACGCTCAAGGCCGCCCTGGCGACCATGCGCGAGGAGACGATCGAGATCCCGATTATCGTGGGTGGCAAGGAGATCCGCACCGGCAAGCTGGTCGATGTGGTGAGTCCGCACGATCACCACCGGGTGCTGGCGCGGGCGCACCAGGCCGACGAGGCGACGATCCGGCTGGCGCTGGAAAGCAGCCGGACGGCGTGGAAGGAGTGGTCGGTGATGTCCTTCGCGGATCGCTCGGCGATCTTCCTCAAGGCCGCCGACCTGCTGGCAGGTCCGTGGCGCGCGAAGGTGAACGCCGCCACCATGCTGGGGCAGAGCAAGACCGCCTTTCAGGCCGAGATCGACAGCGCCTGCGAGCTGATCGATTTCTGGCGCTTCAATGTGCATTTCGCCGAGCGGATCTATTCGGAGCAGCCCAACTCTTCACCGGGGATCTGGAACCGGATGGAGCATCGGCCGCTCGAGGGATTCGTCTATGCGGTGACGCCCTTCAACTTCACCGCGATCGGTGGCAACCTGCCGACGGCGCCGGCGCTGATGGGCAACGTGGTGCAATGGAAACCCTCGCACACCGCGCTCCTCAGCAACTACTACGTCATGCGGTTGCTTGAGGCGGCCGGGCTGCCCCCCGGCGTCATCAATTTCCTGTCGGGCGACTCGGCGCAGGTGAGCAATCTGCTCCTCGCCGACCGCGACTTCGCCGGCATCCACTTCACCGGTTCGACCAGCGTGTTCCAGATGCTCTGGCGCCAGATCGGCGACCACCTGGGTGACTACCGGACCTATCCCCGCATCGTGGGCGAGACCGGGGGCAAGGACTTCGTGCTGGCGCACCCGAGCGCGGATGTGGATGCACTGGCCGTGGCACTGGTTCGCGGAGCGTTCGAGTATCAGGGCCAGAAGTGCAGCGCAGCCTCGCGAGCCTATGTGCCGGCCAGTCTCTGGCCCCGGCTCAAGGAGCGGGTGCTCGCCATGATGGCCGACATCCGGATGGGCGACGTCAGCGACTTCCGCAATTTCATGGGTGCGGTCATCGACCAGCGTGCGTTTGATCGGATCACCGGGTATCTCGCCCGCGCCAAGAGCGACACCAGCGTGACCGTGCTCGCGGGGGGAAAGGCCAGCGCGGAGAAAGGATTTTTCATCGAGCCGACGCTGCTGCAGGTCGAGGATCCGAACTACCGGACCATGTGCGAGGAGCTGTTCGGCCCGGTGCTCACGCTGCATGTCTATCCCGATGCGCGCTGGACCGAGACGCTGGCGCTGGTCGACGCGACGTCGCCCTACGCGCTGACCGGCGCGGTCTTCGCCCAGGACCGGCGGGCACTGGCCGAAGCGAGAGTGGCGCTCCGGCATGCGGCGGGCAACTTCTACGTGAACGACAAGCCGACCGGCGCCGTGGTGGGACAGCAGCCATTCGGCGGCGCGCGGGCGAGCGGGACCAACGACAAGGCCGGCTCGGTGCTCAACCTGATGCGCTGGGTCTCCCCCCGCAGCATCAAGGAGACGCTGGTTCCGCCGACGGACTATCGGTATCCGTTCATGGGGGCGGAGTAGGCGGGAGGCTGTGAGGAGCCCGGCCCAGGGAGTGAGGAGTGAGGAGAGCGGGCGACCACTCCTCACTCCTCACTGTTTGTACACTACGCCCCCTTTCATCACGAACCCCACGCGCTCCAGTTCGGTGATGTCCGCGAGCGGATCACCGGTCGTGGCGATGATGTCGGCGAAGCGTCCCGGGGCGATCGCGCCAACCTGATCTGCCTTGTCCAGCAGCCGGGCCGCCACGCTGGTGGCGGACTGGATAGCCTGCATGGGCGTCATGCCGTAGCGCACCATATAGGCCAGTTCCTGGGCCTGGTTCTCGGTCCAGGCATAGCCGCCGGCGTCGGTCCCGTACGAGATGTAGGGAAGCATGCCACGCTTCACCGCCTCGCCAAACGCCACGCGTTCGATCTCCACCATCTTCGGCCAGATGCCGCCGCGCCCTTCGGCCACGTACGCCCCGACGAAGATCGTGGGACACCAGTAGACCTTCTGCCGTACCATCCGCTCGATCAGATCCGGAGTGAGGCCGTCGCCGTGCTCGATGGTGTTGAAGCCGGCACGCAGCGCGGCGTCGATCCCGTCCCATCCGATCGCATGGCCGGCGATCTTCCGCCCCAGGCGGTGGGCTTCGTCGGCGAAGGCCTTGAGCTCCTCGTCGGTGAAGTTGGTCCAGCTGTGGAGCCGACCATCATCGCCGATGTAGTACCGGCGGTCGACATAGACCTTGATCCAGTCGGCACCGTACTTCACCTGTTCTCGCACGGCGTGGCGGATGTTGTCCACTCCGTCGACAATCTGCACGCCCTCCGGGACACGCAGTTCCCAGGAGTAGCCACTGAGCGGGTACATCCCGGTGGCGCTGAAGGCGCGCGTCGAGACCGACATCCTGGGCCCGGGGATGATCCCTCGATTGATGGCATTCCGGATGTCGACGTCGGCGTACATGGCGCCCTCGGTTTCGAGGTCGCGCATGCTGGTAAAGCCGTTCAGAAGCGCGGTCTTGACCGCGACGGTCGCCCGAATGGTCCGATACGGAATCGACTCCTTGAGCAGCTGGTCGTCATAGTCCTGGGCGGTGATGTCGCCCTGCAGCAGGATGTGGACGTGGTTGTCGATCAACCCGGGCAGGACGGTGCGGTCGGCGAGATCGATCACGGTCGCGGTGCCGGCGGCCGCCTGCACCTCTCCCCACGAGCCCACCCGGACGATCCGTTCCCCTTCGATGAGGATGCCCTGATCGATGCGAGGCTGGGCGCCCACGCCGTCGATCAACCGGCCGGCGTGGATGACGATCCGGGCGGCGGGGGCCTGAGCCGAGGCGCCGGTGGCACTGTGTGCCAGCAGCAGCACCGCCGGCACGGTGGTCAGGGCGACGTAGCGCAGGGTGGTCAATAGTGGCATACTGACTGAGTCCTGACGGGAGAATGGCGAAGGATGCGCGGAGGCGGGACGAAAGAACGGACAATATCAGCGGTAGATATCCCCGTTCTGATGCCGGATAGCAAGGTACGCAAGCGGCCACCTCGGTCCCGCTGGCCGCTGGTCGTTGCGCTTGTCATCCTAGTCGCCGGGCTGGCCACCTGGTGGTTGCGCCGTCGCGGTCATTGATCCGACCAACGGCTTCCTTTCGGTGCGCCGCGACCCTGGTGGCCGGGGGGGTCCTGTGCCAGGCGCCTGCGCCACTCGCCTACCATCCCGCCCAGCTCGACTGCGCCGCCTATCGCCAGACGCTCACCTCCGACATCCAGCTCGAAGGCGCACGGGAACGCTCGAGGGAAAAGAGCGGCCGCGACGGCGTCCTGCGACTCCGCGCCGCTGCCAGTGACACGCTGATCGCGCTCGAGGCCTGGTTCGATACGCTCGAGGTCTGGCGCGAAGGCCATGGTGAGCGACTGGCGCCCGGGACCGATGGTGTGATTGGCGGGCGGTTCGCCGGCCTCCTGACGCGACAGGGCGGCCTGACGATCACGGACCGGCCATTCGTCCCCGACGACGTCGCGCAGGTGGCCGAATTGAGCGGCGCGCTCGAGGACTTGCTGCCGCCGCTGCCACAACCCGCGCTTGCTCCCGGGAAGGGATGGAAGGACGGTTTCGGGCTGGTCATCACCCGGCTTCCCGACGGACTGCATCAGGGGCGCCGAGTGGAGCGCTACCGCCTGATCCGGCGCACGTCACGCGAGGAGGCTCGGCTGCTGCCGGACTCCAGCATCGTCCGGGCGACGCGTATCGAAGATGAGACGGGGATCGTGCTCTGGTCGGTGGAGGTCGGGCTGGTGCGCTGGGAGCGGGCCATCACCGTGGACGTGAGTGTGCCGAGCGGTGGGGTGGTGCGGTCGCCGTTCCGAACCACGATTGTGCAGCAGGTGACGGTGGAGCGGGTGGGGGGCGGCGCGTGTGATTAATCGGGCGCTCGGGCCGACCACCAGTCGGCCCGTCCGCTTGCGACCATCGAATACGCTTCCTAGCGCGACTCGACTGTCGCGATCTCGCGGTACACGTACTCCAGCGGTGCGGTCGTCTCCGTCAGCGCCCCGCTGATGATCTCGTGCCGCGGACTCAGGGTGCAGACCGGATCGGTGTTGGTGGCATCCCCGGTGAGGGCAAAGGCCTGGCAGCGGCAGCCCCCAAAATCCTTGTCCTTCCGCGGACAGCTGCGGCAGGGCTCCTGCATCCAGTCGTTGCCCCGGAAGGCGTTGAAGATGGGCGACTGGGTCCAGATCCACTCCAGCGCATGCTCCCGCACGTTGACGAACTGCAGGTGGGAAATCTGGGTCGCCCCGTGGCAGGGCAGTGCCCGGCCCTCCGGGGTGACCAGGATGTAGACGTTGCCCCATCCGCCGTAGCAGGGCTTGGGGAACTGTTCATAGTAGTCCGGCAGCACATAGAGGATCTGCATCTTCCCCTTGTACCGCTTGATCGCCGCCTCCGCGATTGGCCGGGAGCGTTCCACCTGCTCTCGCGTCGGCATCAGCATGTGACGGTTCTTTGAGGCCCAGCCGTAGTACTGGGTATTGGCCAGCTCCAGCCGATCCGCGCCCAACGCTGCCGCCATCTCGATGATCTCCGCCAGCCGGTCCAGATTGCCCCGGTGCAGGACGACGTTGACCGAGAAGGCGAGGTCGAGCGCCTTCACCAGGGCCGCCCCCTCCAGTTTCTGCTTCACCGAGCGCACCCCTGCGATCCGCTCCGCATTCACCGTATCGGTATCCTGGAACGAGATCTGGATATGATCGATGCCGGCGGCCTTGAGCCGCTCGGCGCGCGGCCGCGTCAGCCCGAGCGCCGAGGTGACCAGCGTGGTGTACAGCCCTTCCTCGCGCGCGTGGGCGACCAGCTCCTCCAGATCCTTCCGCACCAGCGGTTCGCCACCGGAGAGGCCGAGCTGGAGGACGCCGAGGTTGCGGGCCTGGGTGAAGACCCGCTTCCAGTCTTCGGTGGACAGCTCGGCATCCGCGCGCGACATCTCCAGCGGATTGGAGCAGTACGGGCAGTGCAACGGGCAGCGGTAGGTGAGCTCCGCCAGCAGCGTCGTCGGTTGATTGAGGGTCATGGGTGCCGCCGGTCGTCTAATGATCCGCGACCTGGACCAGGTCCCGGTCGAACATGGTGGTCAGGTATTCGGTCACGTCCGTGGTCACGTCCGCGGCATATCGCGTGCTCAGTTGCGCGCTGATCTCGGCGACGGTATGGGTGCCGTCGCACAGCTCCAGAATCGCCTTGCCGGTGTCGTTGATGAACATCGCGCCCTCGGGGTAGAGCAGCACCGGTCGCTGCCGCACCCGGTCGAAGCCGATGCGGGCGAGACGCCAGAGTTTCGGCCGAGCCGCGGGGGAGAGTGACATGGGTAAGCCGTCCGCCATCGGCCGTCAGCCTTCAGCCGCTGACGGCTGATGGCCGACGCCTGACGGCTCCAGGTATGCGTTGTGAATTGTGTCGATCATCGCCCAGAGCATCTGCAGCTTGAAGGCGAGTGCTTCGAACGCCATCCGCTGGGTCTCGACGGTGGTGCAATGCGCCTGGACGATCGCGAGGCCGTGCTTGACGTCGCGCGGGGCCTGCACCAGTCGACTGCGGAAGTAGTCCAGCGCTTCGGGTGCGATCCAGGGATAGTGCACCGGAAACGACTCGATCCGCTGGCCGTGAATCTTTGGCGCAAAGAGTTCGGTGAGCGACGACGCACAGGCCTGTACCCACGGGCGCTGGCGGCAGAAGGTGATGTAGGACTCGCAGATCAGCCGCACCGCCGGCAGGACGTGACGCTCATCTTCCATCTCCTCGCGCGGGACGCCCAGATGGACGCCGAGGCGGATCCAGAGTTCGATTCCCCCCTCGCCGGGCCGGGTGCCATCGTGATCGATGATCCGCTCGATCCAGATGCGGCGCACATCGCCGTCGGGGCAATTCATCAGGATCGCGGCATCCTTCCGCGGGACGACACGCTGGTAGGCCAGCCGGTTGGCGACCCAGCCCTGGAACTGCCGGCGGGTGAGCTGGCCGGCGTACATCAGCTTGTGAAAGTTATGCTCGACGTAATAGGAGCCGTGAAAATTCCGCAGCGCATGCTCCAGCTCCGCGGGCGTCAACGGCCGGGTGAGCACCGGAATCGGCGGGGTGGGCGGTGTCGCGAGCTCGGAGGGGGCGAGCGCTTGGGTCATCGGTCGAATCTCGGTGCCTGGCCGTTAGCCGTTGGCCGTTGGCCGTTAACATGCCCTGAGCGACGGTTGGCCGTGACCACCACGTCGTACAGCCTCCAAACGGGGGCAGTCGCCAATAGCCAACGGCTTACGGCCGACGGCCGCCCGTCCACAATTCTCATAATTCGAATCGCATCCCATCGTCGCCCACCACCAACCCCGCCTGTTCCACCTCACGCCGTTCGCGGCCGTCTTCCACCAACATCGGATTGGAATTGTTGATGTGGGTGTAGACCACACGTGCTCCGCTGAGCTGACTAAGCTGCCGCAGGCTTCCCTCGTGACCGCTCTGCGGCAGGTGATCCATCTGTCGCGCGGTGCGTTCGCTCAACCCCAGGCGAATCATCTCGTCGTCGGTCCAGAAGGTCCCGTCGAACAGGATCAGCCTGGCCTGTCCAAGGCGGTTCAACAGGGAAGTATCGAGCGCGCCGCAGCCCGGCAGGAATGCCAGCGTTGCGCCGGTCGCCGTCTCCCGAAGGAGCAACCCCACCGTGTGACCCACGAGCTTCTGCCGCGCGAAGCGCGGAGGATCGCCGGGCACGACAAAGGCCGTTGCCACCAGTCCGCTCGTGTTGCCGTCGCGATACCGCAAGGCGATCTCGACATCCAGCACGAGGTCGGTCGTCTCCACCTGCGCGAAGGCGCTTGTCACCGGAAGGATCCGGGAATCCTCCGCCAGAACCGCACGGACGGCGGCCGTCGCATAGAGCTGGAGATGTCGGGCCTCCCGCAGGAGCGCAATGCCAAGGGTATGGTCCAGCTCGGCATCGGTGAGGACGATACCCTCAACCGGTACGTGGCGCGTCTCCACCGGAGCCTCACGGGTGAGTCGGCCGAGCTGCTCGCGAACATCGGGTGAGGCGTTGAGCAGGAACCAGCGGTGCCCGTCCGCGCTGACCGCGACCGATGACTGGGTCCGCGGATGGGCCCGTTCGGGGGAGGTGCGGGCGACGCGGCAGGAGGGACACCAGCAGTTCCACTGGGGGAACCCACCACCCGCTGCCGTGCCAAGCAGGATGACCTGCATAAAAAAAGGAAGCGGGGCTCGCCCGAGGGCGAGCCCCGCTTCCGCTAGTCGACCTTAGAGGGTCGCGACGTACGCGGTGACTTCCATGGTGACCGCAACGACTTCCGCTTCGGGCTTGGTCCAGGTCATGGTGAGCTCCTTACTGAGGGAAGAATTCGGTTGGGTCGAGGTGACCCGCTGCATTCGTCTGGGTAACTGCACCCAGTCAGAGCCTGTATCTCTCCGACGACGCACCTAATGAAGCACGTGGCGTGCCCAAAGGGATCGCACCATTCCGGGATGCCCTAAGTTATTTGTTGGCTGACAGTTCGAGTGGAATACTTCGACGGGAGTGCTGACCATGCTCGATTGGGTCTTGGGTGGTGGGTGGGGGATTTCCCCCACCCACCACCTGAGCATCCCGGGGGATTCAGGGCAGTTCGGCCGGCGTCACCTCAGGAATTGAGACCGTGCTTCTTCATCCGATAGCGGAGCGTGTCGCGGGAAATACCCAGCCGCTGGGCGGCGCGTGTCTGGTTGCCGGCGGATTCCGCGAGGGCGCGTTCCAGCAGGGTACGCTCCCACTGATCCAGTGTGACGCCATCCGGTGGGGATGGCTCGGCGCCGCGTCGAATTGACGGATCGGCTTCGTGGCTGGC
The DNA here is from genome assembly GCA_039934355.1 of Gemmatimonadales bacterium. Classification (GTDB taxonomy): domain Bacteria; phylum Gemmatimonadota; class Gemmatimonadetes; order Gemmatimonadales; family GWC2-71-9; genus JADJOM01. Next base: position 13,221 of record JBDTMI010000046.1, on the reverse strand, counting down.
GGCGCTGGGCGCCCGGACCTCAGGTGGCGGGAGGCTGTCGGAACGGCGCCCCGCCGCACTACCCGGCTGGGTGAGCGCGAGGTGTTCTGGTGTCAGCTCCGGCCCGCGGCTCCAGAGCACCGCCCGTTCGATGACGTGACTCAGCTCGCGCACATTGCCGGGCCAGGGATAGCCCAGCATCCGCTGCTGGGCCTCCGGGCTGAAGCGTCGCACCTCCTTGCCATACTTCGCGGCGAGACGGTGGAGGTAGTGATCGGCCAGGAGCAGGACGTCGTCGCCCCGTTCACGCAGCGGAGGCAGCCGCAGCAGGATCACCGCCAGACGAAAGTAGAGGTCGCGGCGGAACTGGTCGCGTTCGACATCCCGCTCGAGGTCGCGGTTCGTCGCGGAGACAATGCGCACGTCGATCTTGCGATCGCGGATGCCGCCGACTCGACGCACCACGCGGTCCTCGATGGCACGCAGCAGCTTGCCCTGCAGCGCCAGCTCCACGTCGCCGATCTCGTCCAGGAAAAGAAAGCCGCCCTCCGCCGCCTCGAAGAGTCCGAGCTTCGATTCCTTCGCGTCGGTGAAGGCGCCGCGCTCATAGCCGAACAACTCCGCCTCCATCAAGTTCGCCGGCAGTGCGGTGCAGTTAACGTCGATGAACGGCTTGCCACCCCGCGGCCCCGAGGTGTGCAGGGTCCGGGCCAGCAGGCCCTTGCCGGTGCCCGTCTCGCCGGTGATCAGCACCGGCGGGGTGTCGGCGAGGGCGGCGACCTGCCGCGCCTGATCGAGGACGGCCTGCATGATTGGGGAATGTCCCATCACGTTGGCGAACGAATCCCCGCGGGTCTGACGTTTCCGATAGTACGACAGCTCCTGCTTGAGCTGGGAGGTCTCGCGAGCGCGATCGGCCAGCAGTTTGATCTCGTCGAGGTCGACCGGCTTCTTGATGTAGTCGAGCGCGCCAAGCTTGAGGGCGGCGACCGCCCCTTCGATGGATCCGAACGCGGTCATCATGACCACGCAGATCGTCGGATCGAACTCGCGGATGCGGCGCAGCAGCTCCAGCCCGTCCAGTCCGGGGAGCCGGAAGTCGGTGAAGACGACATCGGGATGCAGCGTCGGCAGCAGCGCGATCGCGCTTTCGGCGTCGAATGCGAGTTCCGCGACGTAGCCCGACTCGGTGAGGAACGCCTTGATGGCCCGCGCCAGTGTGCGCTCATCGTCGACGATCAGAACGGTGGATCCGCTCATGCGGACCGGCCTGCAGCGAGCGGTGCTGTGGGCAGCCAGATGTGGATCGTGGTGCCGGCATCGGGACGGCTCTCCAGTTGGAGGTGCCCGCCATGCTGCTCGACGAATCGCCGAGCAGTGGCGAGGCCGAGTCCGGTGCCGTCCGGGCGGGTGGTGAAGAATGGCTGGCCAACGAGCGGGAGTGCCTCGGCGCTGATCCCCCGCCCGGTATCGCGGACTTCGAGCTCGAGGCCCGGCAGGCGGTCCGGCCCGCTCGCGACACGAGCGGCGAGCGTGAGCTGACCGCCGGCGGGCATGGCGTCGAGGGCATTGCCGATCAACTCGAGGAGCACCTGTTCCATCTTCATGGGGTCGAGGGGAATGTCCGGCAACGAGGCGGCGAAGTCGAGCGTCAGGGTAACCTGCTGGGTTCTCAGCCGCTCGGCAAAGGCCGGCAGCACGCCCTGCACCACCGAGCCCAGTCGTTCCGGCAGCGGATGGAACGGGGCGGGGCGGGAAAAGGTCAGGAGGTGCGTGATCCGCCGATCGAGCCGATCCACCTCCTCGACGATCGCGCGGAGCTGCTCGCCCGCGGACGGCGAGGTGGGATGGCGCTGCACCAGCTGCGCCGAGGCGCGCAGGCTCGCGAGCGGATTGCGCAGCCCGTGGGCGACGGCCGCGGCCATCTCGCCGATCGACGCCAGTTTCTCCGACTGCACCAGCTGGTCCCGGGTCGTCTCGAGCTGGGCGACCTTGCCGGCCAGTTCCGCGTTGAGCCGATGCATTTCGTCCTGGGAGCTCCTCAGCTGTCCGGTCATGTCGGCAAAGGAGCGGGCGAGATCGCCGATCTCGTCGCGCGCGCTGGTGTCGATCGGGTGATCGAGCTGACCGCCGCCGACCACGACCATGGCCCGGCCGAGTCCGGTGATCGGTCGCGTCAGGCTCCGGGCCAGCATCCAGGCGGATAGCAGCCCGATGAGCATGGCCCCAAGCACGATCGCGATCAGGACCACGCGTTCCCGGAGAACGATCTCCTTCACCCGTGCGAAGGCCGCCGACACACTGTTCTCGCGCGCCTGACGGTAGATCTGGCGGTTGAGTGCGGTCAACGCCGGCTGCAGGCGGCCCTTCAGCTCGACGAGCGCGAGCTTGAACGCGAGGTCATGCTGGCCCGCATCGGCGAGGCGAAAGACGCTGTCGCCGGTCGCGACGATCTCGCGCTGGATGGTCGCGACCTGGTCGGCCAGCGGCTGCTCGCCACTGCCCAGCTCCGATCGCCACTGTTCCAGCCGATAGACGACCACCTGTCCACTCAGCTGGAATTCCCGACGAGCATCCGGATCGAGGCCCGTCAGGGCGCGCCAGACCGCCTCCACCTGATCGAACATCGCCGTTTCCAGCTCGGCGTACGTGCGGTTGCGTCCCAGGCCGGTGCCGAGCGTCTCGAGCGCCCGGCGCTCGAGCGCATTGGTCCGGAACGCCTCCGCGCCGACCAGCAGCACGGGTAGCACCATCAGCGAGGCCCCGAGGAGAAGACGGCGCTGCAGAGTCATGACGAGGCGCGTCCGAAGGGGGAAAGGCGACGGTGCGTGGGGCGGATGAGTGGCAGGTATATTCGCCCGCTTCCGCGCGTTGCGCCACGTCTCACCCCGGAAGCCGGGCCGCTTCCCGGGCCAATCCATCGAGCAGGGCCGCGATCTCTGATGGGCCGGTTCGCGGGTTCATCACCGTCACCCGCAAGACCCGCCGCCCCCCCAGCATCGTCGTCGTAATCCACCCCGCGCCGGAGCGATTGTAACGCTGGCGCAAGTCGAAGTTGACGGGATCCAATGCCGCCTCCGTCCGGGTTCCGTCGCCCACGTAACGGAAGCAGAGAATGTTGGATTCCGGTGCGTGGATCGTCGCAAAGGCGGGATGCGCCGCGACGGCGGCGTGCAGCGCCAGGGTCGTGTCGCAGAGACGGTCGTAGAGTCGGCCGATGCCGTCGGCGCCATGCCGCTCGAGCGCCACCCAGAGTTTGAGCGCGTCGGCGCGACGGGAGCACTGAAAGCTGCGCACCCCCTGATCCCACACCCGTTCGGTGCCCTGCCCGTGGAAGAGATAGGGGGCTCGCTGGGCGAAGGCCTGGTCGAGTTCGGTTTCCTTCCGGACCAGGACCATGCCGGCCGACAATGGAAGCAGCATCGCCTTGTGCGGGTCCCAGGCGATCGACCGGGCGTACTGGAGTCCCGCCAACCGATGCCGGTGCTTCGCCGAGAGCAGCGCTGAAGCACCATGCGCGCCGTCTACGTGCAGCCAGATGCCGCGGGCCTCACACAGCGGTCCGATCGTCTCGAGATCGTCGAATGCCCCCACCGGCGTGGAGCCGGCGGTGGCGACGACGGCCATCACTCCACGGCCTTCGCGTCTCAGCCGGTCGAGGGTCTGCCCGAGCGCGATGGTGTCCATCCGGTGATCGACCGTCGGGATGGCGATCCCGGCTCGCAGCCCGAGCCCCAGCTCCCCGATGGCTCGGGTGATGGCATAGTGGGACTGCTCGCCGTAGATGACGACCGGGGGATTGGCGCCGACCCCCTGCTCCCACGCCTCCGGCAGCGCAACGGCGCGGGCCGCGAGGAGGGCGGTGAAGGTCGCCTCGGTGCCGCCGGAGGTGAGCGTGCCGCCGGCGCGCTCGTCCCACCCCACCAGTTCGGTGAACCAGCGGACCAGCCGGTGCTCGATCGCGTTGACCGAGGGCGACATCTCGCGCACCGCGGTCGAATTGTTGAGCGCGCTGATCAGCGACTCGCACCAGATAGTTGCGGGAAGCGGGGCCGAGACCTGGTGACCCATGTACATCGGATGGGTCAACCGGGTTGCGTCGCTGATCACGTCGCGTTCCAGCCGCTCCACCACCTCGGACAGGGGACGTCCTTCGCGGGGGAGTGGCTCGTCGAACCGGCGGGCCAGTTCCTCGGGCGACAGGGCGGTTGAGACGGGTCCCTCGCCGCGCGCGGTGCTGGCGAGATAGCGGGCGACGAGGTCGAGGAAGAGGGCGCCGGAGGCTGGCGAGCTGTCGGCGTCGAGGTCGTGCAGGATGGAATCGGGCATGCGGGAAAATAACGCCGTCCCCATCGCCGACCGGTGGGGATCGTGCTCGGGCGGAACGACGACGCGGCTAGTGCGCCGCGCCGCCTCCGCCCTGGGTACGTCCGGTCCGGAAGAGCAGCAGCAGGGGCAGCGCCGCGAGGAAGGTGCAGCCCATGATGAGAAAGACCTTCTCGAAGGCGATCACGCTGGCCTGCTGGTAGAGCTTGAGATCCAGCAGCTGATAGGCCTTCATCTGGGCCTGCTCGATGGTTCCGCCGAGCCGGAGCATGCTGCGGGTGACCGCGTCCAGCCAGCCGGCCGTCGCGGGTTCGGCGCCGCCGAGATGGCTGCGCAACGCCTCGCGGCTCTGCTCGGTGAACCGGCTCAGCATCGTGGCGGCCACCGCGATGCCGAAGCTGCCGCCTAACTGGCGCGAGAGATTGAACAGGCCGGTGCCCTGGGCCAGCTGCTGAGGCTTGAGGTCCGCCACCGCCACCTGGGTGAGCGGAACGAAGATCAGGCCCAGGCCGACCCCGCGGAGGATCATCGGCCAGAGCAGGTCGTGCATGCCGATGTCGAGCGTAAAGTGGAAGTGCATCCACATCGACCAGAAGAACAGCCCGACCCCGGTGACGATCATGTAGCGCGCATCGAATTTGCCCGCGAGCTTTCCGGCGACGGCCATGGTGAGCGCGCTCGCGATGGCACCCGGGAGGATGACCTTGCCAGTGTCCCACGCGGTGTAGCCGAGATGCGCCTGCAGGAAGACCGGCAGGGCAAAGACACTGGCATACAGTGCAAACCCGAGGGCCAGCCCGAAGACGACACCGGCGGTGAGCTGCCGATTGCGCAGAATCCGCAGGTCGACCATGGGATGGTCGGACCGCAGCTCCTGCCAGACAAAGCCGACGAGGGCCCCCGCCGCGAGCAGCCCCTCCACCACGATCTCGCGGGCCTCGAACCAGCCCCGGGCTTCGCCACGTTCGAGCATGACCTGCAGCGAGCCGATGCCGATGATCAGCAGCGCCAGTCCCAGCCAGTCCACCGACGTCGAGCGCGCGTTGGCGTGTTCCGGCTCGGGGACAAAACGCCAGCAGAGCATCGAGGCGATGACGCCCAGCGGCAGGTTGATGTAGAAGATCCAGGGCCAGGAATAGTTGTCGGTGATCCACCCACCCAGGGTCGGCCCGAGCGTTGGTCCGACCATTACGCCCATACCGAAGATGGCCATCGCCTTGCCGCGCTCCGCGAGGGGGAAGACGTCAAAGAGGATGGCCTGTGCCGTCGAGATCAGCGCGCCGCCGCCGATCCCCTGGATGATGCGGGCGCCCACCAGCTCCTCGAGGGTGTGCGCGTTGCCGCACAGGAACGAGGCGACGGTGAAGAGGATGATGGAGCCGGTGTAATAGTTCCTCCGCCCGAACCGGTCCGAGAGCCAGCTCGTCAGCGGCAGAATGATGACGTTGGCGACGATGTAGCCAGTGCTCACCCACGCGATTTCGTCCAGCGTCGCGCCGAGGTTTCCCATCATGTGGGGAATCGCGACGTTCACGATGGAGGTGTCGACCAGTTCCATCACGCTGGCCGAGACCACCGCGAAGGCGATCAGGTAGCGGTGACGGTAGATCTCCGCGCGCGACAGGCGGACCGGGAGGGCCGGGAGGGCGAGCGTGGCCATGCGAGGCTCAGCGCGTCGCGATCGTGGCGATGACGGACATTCCCGGCCGGAGCGGGTGGGCCGCGTCGGCCGGATCCACCGCAATCCGCACCGGCACGCGCTGGACCACCTTGGTGAAGTTGCCGGTGGCATTGTCGGGCGGCAGCAGCGCGAAACGCGCCCCGGTCGCCGGACTCAGACTCTCCACCCGGCCGGAGAACTCCCGGCCCGGATAAGCGTCCACCGTGAAGCTGACGGCATCGCCCACCTTCACGTCGGCCAGCTCGGTTTCCTTGAGATTCGCCGTGACCCAGACACCGCTGTCGGGAATCACCGACATCAGCGCCTGGCCGATCTGGACCAGCGCGCCGGGCTCGACCGTGCGCCGTGCGATTACGCCGCTGACCGGGGCCGTCAGCACGGCGTAGGAGAGTTGCAGCCGCGCATTGTCCACCAGCGCCCGGGCACTGGCCAGACGAGCCTGCGCCGCGCTCACCGCCGCGCCCGATGCCGAGACCTGGCTGCCGGCCGCCGATGCCATCCGCCGTGCCGCGTCGAGGTTGGCCGCCGCGGCGTCCGCCGTGGCCTGCGCCGCATCGAGTTGCTGCGCCGGCACGATTTTCTGGGCCGCGAGTCCCCGCACCCGCTCGAGGTCCGCCGTGGCTTTCCGGTTTGCCGCCTCGGCAGAGGCGATGGTCGCCTGGGCCGACTGCGCCGTGGCCTCGCTGACGGCAAGCTGGGCCTGCGTCTGCCCCTCCCGTCCCCGGCTCCCCACGGCCGCGAGGGCATTGGCATAGTCCGCCTCCACCTGTGTCAGCCGGACGGCGAGGTCGCGTGGATCGAGCACCACGAGCGTGTCGCCCGCGCGCACCGGTTGATTCTCCTCGACGCGCACCGTACTCACGAAGGCTTGCACTTTCGGCGCGATCGGCGTGATGTGGCCGTCGACCTGGGCGTTGTCGGTCTGCACGTGGCTCTGGCCAAAATGGTATTTCTGCCATCCCCACCCCACGACCGCGAGAGCGGCGAGGCCGGCGACGATCATGGGGAGGCGGCGCCTGGACGAGGCCGCGGCGGCGATCGGGGTAGTCATGGTCAACTCGGGGGTCGTCATGTTCGGAATGCTCCCGCTTCGGTTAGGGCGTCTGATCGAGGGTACCAAGCGCCCGGCGGACCGCCACGCGGGCCACGGCGGCACTGACGCGCGCCTGGATCACACCATCGCGCGCGGCGACGAGCCCCCCCTGCGCGGTGGTGGTCTCCACACTGCCGGCGACACCGGCGGCGAATCGTTCACGCGCCTGGCTCAACTCCAGCTCGGCCAGTCGCAGTCGCTCGCCCGCAAGCGTCACCTGGTGCTCCGCGGATGCCAGATCGAGCAGCGCCTGCCGAGTCTCGGTCGCCACCTGCTGCCGGATATCGTGTTCGCGAAGTCGCTGCGCATCAAGCCGGGCCGACTGCTCCTGCTGCCGGGCCGGTCGGCGCAGCCCGTCAAGCAGCGGAACCGAGACCTGCAGCTGCACGTTGTAGGTGCCGGCCAGACTGCCAAGGTCCCGTCCGCTCTGGGTGTAGGCGCCGCCTACCGCGACGCTGGGCAGGTACTCGAGGCCGATCGCCTTGAGGGAGCGTTCGATCACCGCAGTCCGACCCCGTTCCGCCTCCACTTCAAGCCGGTGACCGAGGGCAAACGCCACGGCGGAGTCCGGGTCCGCGACCGGCGCCGTGGCGGACCCCCCGAGCGTGTCCGCCAGCTCGATCCGGGTCTCGGGAGGAAGATCCAGCGCACGGGTGAGGTCGAGGAGAGTCCGGCCCCGCAGGTTGCGCGCGATCTCGAGCTGCGTCAGCACCGCGGCGAGTTGGGTCTGGCTGCGGGTCGCATCGATGGCGGGACTGGTGCCGGCGTCCACCAGCTGCCGCGCCTGACCCAGCAGGGTGACCGAAATGGCGCTGTCGGCCTCGCGGGCGCGCACCGTCTCATCGGCGCTGAGCGCACGCAGGTAGGTCAGGCCCGCCGTCGCGGCGGAGAGCTCGCCCACGGCGCGCGCATCGGCGCCGCTCACCAGCGCCGAATCCTTCGCGGCCCGGAGCCGGAGGAGGGCGCTCGCGTCGAACAGCGTCTCGCGCGCGGTGGCCTGGAAACGCCACAGAGTGAAGGGATCGGTGACACCGCTGGCGAAGGCGATGCCGAACTCATCGAGATTCAGCGTCTGCCGGATGGCTCCCGCGCCCAGGGAAAGCGACGGGAGCAGGTCGGCCCGCCGCTGCCCGGCCCGCGCATCGGCCAGCCGGACATTCAATGTGGCGAGCGCGGCGCTGATGCCCCGCTCCCGGCCCATGGCGATCGCCTGGTCGAGCGTCAGCGTCGTCGGGGTCTGGGCCCTGAGCAGGACCGGCAGGTAAACCAGTCCGACGACCAGGAGAAGACGGCGCGGCATCTCAGCGCGCTCCACGCGACGGCACCAGAGAGACACCGTTGAGCACGAGGTCGATCGCACCCTCGACGAGCGCCTCATTCGACAGAGGATCGGGATCATAGGCCTGGTGAAAGCAGGTGGGAGCGGACAGCTGGATGGCGAGCGCCGGAATCGCGCGCGCGGCGAAGCGAGCCTGCTCAACGCGGATTTCTCCCCGGGTCACACCGCGGGCCAGCACACTCTCCAGCAGGCGACGCGCCCGAAAGACCACTTCCTCAGCGTAGAAGCGCGCCAGCTCGGGAAACCCCTTGATCTCGCTCTGCACCAGGCGGGAGACCGAGGCCTGGCGAGGGTCATTCATGTGCGACCACATCCGCCGCATCAGCAGCGTCAGCGCCTCGCGCGTGGTGCCGTCGAATTGCTCCATCAGCGCTTCCGCGCCGGTGAGCGCCTGTCCCTTGGTGGCGCGAATCACTTCGCGGAACAGGGCGTCTTTCGAATCGAAATAGAGGTAGAGTGTGCCCTTGCTGACACCGGCCTTGTGGGCGACATCCTCGAGCCGGGTGCGGGCATACCCCCGGGCATCGAACACCTGGAGGGCGGCCTCGAGGATTTCCTCGGGACGGGCGTCGGGACGTCGGTGCCAGCGCGGCGCACGTGGCCGGGGAGTGCGAATCGGCATGATGACGGACTTTCTTAGTAACTGACCGGTCAGTAACATACTTGTTCAGTTGAGTGGGTCAAGGTGGGCCTGGCACAAGCCTGTATCTCCTGCTGGCAGCAAGGCTTGCCGGCCTCACCCGATCTTCATATCATAGGAGCACTCACCGCCGGAGGCCCGCCCTGATGCCAGATCGGTTCCTGAGCTCCGACGAATACGACGAAAACGCACACCAGCTCTACAACGAAGGCCGCTTCGACGAGGCCCTCGCCCTCCTGAAAGAAGGTCTCCAGCTCTATCCCGACACCGTGGAACTCCACGTGGGGATGGCGTATGCCTACCTCGCGCGGGAGGATTACGCCTGGGCGCGGCGCAGCTTTGAACGGGGCCTGACCCTGGACCCCGACCATGAGGACACCCTCGCCGGTTACGGGGAAGTGCTGCTGAAGCTGGGTGAGCGACAGGCCGCCCTCGCGACATTCGATCACATCCTCTCGCTCGAGTTGCAGGACGATCACGACCTGATGCTGCAGGTGGGCCGCGCACTGTTCCGCGAGGGATTGCTGGCCGCCGCCAAGAGCTTTTTCGAGTATGCCGTCAATGCGCAGACCGATTGCTCCGAGGCGGCGGCCTGCGTCGGGTACGCCTGCCACCGTCTGAACGATGAGAGCGGCGCCCTCTTCTGGCTGCGTCGCGCGCTGCGACTCGATCCGCAGTACGCCGAGGCGCGGGTGTACCTCGCCAACATGCTGTATGACCGGGGTGAGACCGAAGCATCGATGCACCACCTGCACCAGACGGTGCCGGAGGATCATTTCGATGAGCTGGGGATCTGGCGCTACGTCGAACTGAAGAAGACGCTCTATCGGCTGGGCGATGACGATCCCGAGTTGCGGCCCTGGTTTGCCCGACTGGGCGAAGTGAGCGGGGACCTCGATGCCACCGATCAGGTCCTGGCTGAGATTGAGGACACTCAGCCGGATGGCACGCAGCGCGATCCGACTCAGCTCGAACTGTTCGGCACGCTGCTGACCGAGCTGCACGCCATGCAGAAGCGGTCCGCGCCGGTCGGCATGCACGCGATTGCCACGCTGAACGGGAAAACCTTCCGTGGCACCTGGGACGAGATCCTCTTCCAGATGAAGGATGCCGAGCGGGAATTTTCCGAAGGCACGCTGCAGGAATTCATGAGCGACCTCGCCCGCCAGGGCGCCGCCGAAACCGGGGTGGTGATTCCGACAACGGACGCGGAGGCCTTTCTCCGAGGGAGCGCGCAGGCGGGGGTGGTGCGGATTATTCAGTAGGGCGTTCAGCGTTCAGCCGTCAGCCGTCAGCCGTCAGCCCATGGCCATTGGCCGTTGGCTTGAAGCGTAGAGGATTCGCCCAACCCCAACCACCCAACCCCCCAACCGCCTACTCCCTACTCCCCGTCCCCCACCCGTCTTACCCTTCCCGCATGACTCCCCCTCTGCTGCCCTCGTGGACCGCGGGCGTTCGCCGCGAAGTGTTGCCCAATGGCCTCACGCTGCTTGTCCAGCGCGATCGCTCGGCACCGGTGGCCGCCGTCGTCACTCACGTCAAGGCGGGGTTCTTCGATGAACCGGATGCGTGGGCCGGGATCTCGCATGTGCTCGAGCATATGTTCTTCAAGGGGACACCAACGCGCGGGGTGGGTCAGATCGCGAAGGAGACCAAGGCGGCGGGCGGCTACCTCAACGCCAGCACGACCTACGATCACACTTCGTATTTCGCCGTGTTGCCCGCGACGCAGTTGCGGGAAGCGGTAACGATTCAGGCCGATGCCTTGATGCATGCCTCGGTCGACGCCGACGAGCTCGCCCGCGAGCTGCAGGTCATCATCCAGGAGGCCAAACGAAAGCTGGACCACCCCGGCGCCGTCACCCACGAGACGCTGCACGAGGTGATGTACGACCAGCATCGCATCCGTCGCTGGCGGATCGGGTACGAGAAGGACCTCGCGGGATTCACCCGGGCCGACGTGTTCGGCTACTACCGCTCACGCTATGTGCCCTCGCGCACCATCGTGTCGATCGTCGGCGATGTCGACGAGGGTGAAGCGCTCGCGCTGGCCCGCGACACCTACGGGGACTGGATCGCAGCACCGGGTGCGGTCAATCCGTCGCCCGCGGAACCACTGCGGCGATCGGTCCGAGTCCGCACCCTTCGTGGCGATGTCACGCAGGCCGAACTCGCCCTGGGATGGCGTGGCGTGTCCGCGCTCGATTCGCGCGCCACGGCGCTGGACCTCGCCGCGGGCGTGCTCGGGGCGGGACGGGGCAGCTGGCTCTACCGCTCGCTGCGCGAATCCGGTCTCGCCACCTCCGTCAGCGCCCATCATTACTCGCCCACCGAGCTGGGGGTCTTTTCGATCGGCGTCACCTGCGAAGCCGATCGAGTGGGCGCCATCATTGACCGGATCGCCGAGGCCACCACTCGGATGGTGCTCGCGGGACCGTCACCGGATGAGTGCGAACGGGCCCGCACGCTGCTGCTGACTCGCTGGTCGCGCAGCATGGAGGAGATGGAAGGGCGGGCGTCATCGCTGGCCGCGGCGGAGGCGCTCCAGGGATACGAGCTGCTCGACCGTGAGTTCGCCGCGCTGGCCGCGGTCACGATCGAGGAGGTTCGTGAGGCGGCACGCCAGATCCTCGACCCCGAGGCGGTGAGCGCCGTCGCGTACCTGCCGCGGACGACCGGCGCCGATCTGTCCGTGGACGCCCTCGCCATCGCGTTCGCCGTCACCAGCATCAGCCCCACCCCACCGCCGGGATCCACTGTCACCGTCGTCCACACCCCGCGGACCACCAGCGGGCGGACGGAGCAGGGCGTCCTGCACGTCGCCCTGCCGGCCTTCGACCTGTTGCTCCGTCACAAACCCGGTGTCCCGACGGTCAGCCTCGGCGCCTATTTCCCCCGGTATCGCTTCGATCCGGTGGGCAAGGCGGGAATCGGCGCGCTGACTGTGCGTGCGTCGCTGCGCGGCGCGGCCGGACTCGATGCTGCGGGCCTTGCATTCGCCTCCGAACGACTCGGAGGCACCCTCGGCTCGAGTGTCGGGCTCGACTGGACCGGGCTCGGCGGCACGGTGCTCTCGTCCCGGCTGGCCGAAGCGGCGTCCCTGCTGGATGCCGTGGTGCACGACCCCGCCTTTGCGCCCTCGCAGGTCGAAGCCGAGCGCCAGCTGCTCGTCGAGGAGACGCGCCAGGTGGCCGACGACATGTTCCGCTTTCCCTTCCAGCTCGCAATGACCGGTGCCTTTGGCGATTCCGGATATGGGGTGCCGGCGAACGGGCTTCCGGCGGACCTGGCCAACCTGACCGTGGAGGATGTCCGACACTGGCATGCGGAACGGGTCCTCGGTGCGCGCGGGGTGATCGTCGCTGTGGGCGATCTCGATCCGGAGCAGGCGGCGTCGATGCTCGCCGGCACGTTTGGTCGGCATGCCGCGCGGCCCGCGTGCGCACTGGACCAGCCGGTCGCCTGGCGTCTCGCCACGACGGTGGAGCAGCAGGTCGTCTCGCGGCAGAAAGCCCAGTCCGCGTTTGCGATGGTGTTCCCCGGTCCCTCCCGACGCGACCCGATGCGATATGCTGCCGACGTCTGGACGGCTATCGCGAGCGGGCTTGGCGGACGGCTCTTCGAGGCGCTCCGGGATCGCCGATCGCTGGCGTACACCGTCATGGCCTCCTCGTGGCAGAAGGCTCGCGCCGGCGCGCTGCTCAGCTATATCGCCACCTCACCGGAGCGGGAGGACGAGGCGCGACACGAGATGCTCGCGGAGCTGCTGCGCTTCGCGGAGGAAGAGGTTACGCCGACGGAATTGTCTCAGGCGACGAACTACCTGGTCGGACAGACGGCGGTCACCCGGCAAAGCGGTTCGGCGGTAGCGGGAGAGATCCTGGACGCATGGCTTGCCGGGAGCGGGCTCGCCGATCTTGGCGATCACGAGGCCCGTTATCGGGAGGTGACGGCAGGTGCAGTGCGGGCGGTGGCGGAGCGGGTGCTGGGAGGGAAGCGTGGCAGGACAGAGTCGATTGTGCGTGCCGAGGGTGTCGTGAGGGGCGAGGGGGGTGGGAAGTAAGCCGTCAGCCGTCAGCCGTCGGCCGTCAGCCATCAGCCAATGGCCATTAGCCGGTAGCCATTAGCCATTGGCAACACCTGCCCACCTGCCCACCTGCCCA
>JBDTMI010000045.1:0-28414 GCA_039934355.1 Gemmatimonadales bacterium | reverse complement strand
ATGTGCCTGCCACGTCAGCGCGTAGTGGCGTGGGGCGGAGCTGAGATCCGCCCTTCTTGGTGACAGGGATAGATTGGAGCATGGCTTCCCCCGGCTCAGCTTACTGGCGCCAGACGCGCGCGCCGCGATACAGTCTCCTCTTTGCGCTCCCGCTGTTGCTGTTGTACGAGCTGCTGGCGCAGCTCCTCTCCGGCAACACCGGGATTCGCAACGGGGCGGATGTCCTCCTCAAGACCCTGTTCGCGCTCCTGGGTGGGGCGCACGGGCTCACCATCTTCGCCATCGTGCTGCTCGGCACCGGCCTCGCGCTTGTCATCCGCGACTGGCGCAAGAACGGCGCGCCCGAAATGCGCTACTTCGTCGGCATGGCGGGGGAATCGATCGGCTACGCCCTGCTGTTCGGTGGCGTCACGAGCGCGTTGACCGGGCTGCTGCTCAACGGTCCGCGCGGCCTGATGATCCAGGGTGGCACCGCGCTCGATGTTCCCACCCAGCTCATGGTGTCGCTGGGCGCGGGGCTGTACGAGGAGCTGTTGTTCCGGGTGGTGATCGTTTCCGCGCTGGCCAAGCTGGCGTTGGTGATCTTCGGCTGGAAGCCGTGGACTTCAGGGGTGTTCGCGACAGTCTTTGGCGCCTTGATCTTCAGCGCGTTTCACTATATCGGACCGATGGGCGACACGTTCGCGGTGGGCAGTTTCGTCTTTCGCACGGTGGCGGGACTGCTGCTGAGCGGGCTGTTCCTGATGCGTGGGTTCGGTATCGCCGCGTGGACCCATGCACTCTACGACGTCATTCTTACCCTCCGAGGAGGGTAGGCGATGGGCGACGGGCGTTGGGCGAGATTCGCGTCGCCCTGCGCCCACCTACTCGCCTGTCGTCCGCTCCTTCCACAGTGAATCCAGGATCTCCCGGTAGATCGCCACGGGCTGGGCGCCGGTGATGAGTCCCGCGCCCTCGATGTAGACCGTCGGGGTGCTTGCCACGCCGGACTTCGCCGCTCCCTCCGCCTCCGCCTTCGCCAATTCCAGCATGTCGTGATTCTGGAGACAACCGACCATGTCGTCCCGCGGGATCCCGGCTGAATCTGCCAGCGATAGCAGGAAAGGGGCCGGGTCTTTGAGCGGGGCCCACTTCGACTGATAGGTGAAGAGCAGATCGTGGATGGGCCAGAAGTGGTCGACTCGCGCCGCACAGAGGGAGAGCTCCGCCGCGGCAATGGCGTTGGGATGAATTGAGGAAATCGGAAAGTTGAGGAAGATCCAGCGGACCTTCCCCGTCGCGATGAATTCCTGCTCCAGCACCGGGAAGGTCTCCAGTGCCTGGCGCCGGCAAAAGGGGCACTGGAAGTCCGACAGCTCATAGACCGTGAGGGGCGCGGTCACCAGCCCCTTGGTGCGCTGCACGATCAGCGGATCGCCCTGCTGCGGGTGCGCGGTCGGCGCGGCGTCGCGGCGAAACGCCACCAGGCTGCCGGTGAGGACCAGGGCCAGGACCAGGGCACTCGTCGCCCAGAGAATGCGGGGTCGAATCACGGGGCGACTCCGGAGGATGCGGATGATCAGTACCGAGGGAGCCGGCGGCCGTTGCTGCGATCGAGGACCAGGTGATCGCCGGTGACGGGAATATTCCAGTACCACTCGCTGTTGGGATCCCAGGCATCCCACGACCGGGCGTAGATCCACCATTGTCCCACCGGCAGCCGCACGGTCACGCTGCCGTCCGCCCCGGTGCTGTCGGCGATCGGTTCGTTGCCCAGTCCGGAGCCCAACGCCTTGGTGATGCTGTCGTAGCCCCGATACGTGCTATCTTCCCAGCCGCTCATCAGCTGGCGCAGGCTATCGATCCGGAAGCCCACCCGCGCGCGGGTGATCGCCAGTTCTTCCAGCGCGTCACGCCGGCCGTCGCGCGCCTTCGCCACGGAGTCGCTCAGGCGAGTGAAGATGCGGTAGAGTGAGTCGTAGGTGGCGGAGGACCGCGGCAGAGAGTCCAAGGTCATGCGCAGGTGTCCCAGCGACTGCTCGAGGGTCTGCACCCGATACGCGGCGGACGCGTACACCGCGAACGGCGTGCGGAAGGCCTGAAACAGACTGTCGAGCTGCCGCGTCATCACAGCCGGCCGAGGATGCCTGGCCTCGAGCGCGGCAATGATGCTGTCACGATCGTAGGGCAGGGCCACCAGGCCCAGACGGGCCACGGGCGCATCCACGGAGTCGGGACCAGGAATGACGACTTCGATCTTCACCTCACGCCGACTGCAGGCAGCCAGCATGAGGAGCAGCAGCGGGGACCAGCGATTCACGGGTGGTTGGCTCGGGCTCGGGTGGCGGAAAGCTACCCGGACCCTCGGGCTGCTACAACTCATCCCGGTATTGCTCGCCGCGCAGGTCGCAGGACCGGTCACAGCGCTGTTTCCCGCCCATCCGACGGACTACCTGACCGATGTCGCGGGGCTGGTGGATGCGCCGACCGCCCGCGAGATCAACGACCTCGCCGCCCGGCTCCGCAGCGCCACTGGGGCGGAACTCGCCGTCGTGACGCTGCCCACCGTCAACGACCGGGCGCCGGGCGACGTGGCGCTCGCGATCGGACGTGCCTGGGGTGTCGGCGGCAAGGGGGCGATCGGCGACTCGGCGCGCAATGCCGGGCTGGTGCTGCTCGTCGTGCCGCGGACGGCGGAGCACAAAGGCGAGCTATATCTCTCCACCGGGCGCGGAGTGGAGGGGATCGTCACGGATGCCACATCGGGTCGCATCCTCGACCTGATGATTCCCGACCTTCGCGAGCAACGCTATGGGCCCGCACTGCTCCTGGGGACCCAGGCGGTGGTCTCCACCGTGGCAAAGGGCTTCGGCGTGACCGACTCGGTGATCGCTGCCGCCGACCCGTTCCAGACGAGCAGTGGCGGGAGTGACGGCGAGATCAATCCGCTGGTCCTGTTCGTCATTTTCATCGTGATCTCGATGATCGTCTCCGCGATCCAGAAGAATTCCAGGGGCGGGCGCGGTGGCCGGCGGGGCGGCGGTCCGTACATGGGCGGCTGGGGCGGAGGTGGTTGGGGTGGGGGATTCGGCGGCGGCGGCGGCGGCGGTGGTGGCGGCGGATTCGGCGGGTTTGGCGGCGGCGGTGGGTTCAGTGGCGGCGGCGCCGGAAGGAGCTTCTGAAATGATGATGCCAGATGTAAAGGCGCGGGTGGACCGGTTCCTTGACGAGTTGGACCGGGTGTGGCCGGCCGGCTACGCCGCGGTGCTGTTCGGATCGGCGGCGCGGGGTCAACACATCGCCGGCTGGTCCGATATCAACATCCTGCTCGTCCTGTCGGCGATCTCGCCCGAGGTGCTGCGCGCCGCCGGTCCGGCGTTCCGCCGGTGGCGGGAAGACGCCGGCGGGCCACCGCTGCTGTTCACCGAGGCCGAGTGGGGTCGTTCCGCGGATGCCTATCCGCTGGAGCTTGCCGAGATGAACAGCTGCTACGAGGTGCTGCGGGGGATCGACCCCCTGCTCGGTCAGGTGGTACGGCCCCAGGACCTTCGCGCGGCAGTGGAGCGCGAGCTGCGCGGCAAGCTGATGCGTCTGCGGCAGGCTTGGGCCGTCGCCGGCGACGACCTCGCCCAGATGAGTGAACTGCTGCGGCGCAGCGCCGGCTCGATCATGCTGCTGTGCCGCGGCCTGGTGCTCCTCGTGGGGGAAGCGGTTCCGGCGGAGCCGGCCGCGCTCGTCGCGGCCGCGGCACGGATCGCCGGCTTTCCTGACGGTGCGGTCGCGACGGTCGTGACCAACCGGGGGGATGGGGCATGGCGATGTACGGCAGCGCAGTGGCAGGACTATCTTGCGTCCGTCGAGTCGATGGCGCGCTTTGTGGATCACTATCAGCACGGAGAATGGGCATGATGCGGTCAATTCGCCTCTGGTTCGTCGTCGCCCTGGCCCTGACGGCCAGCGGCTGTGGCTACAACCAGATCCAGACGCTGGATGAACAGGTCAACAAGGCGCAGGGGCAGATCGCGACCCAATTGCAGCGGCGAGCGGACCTGATCCCGAATCTTGTTGAGACAGTCAAGGGCTACGCCAAGCAGGAATCGTCGATCTTCATCGCTGTCGCCGAGGCCCGCGCCAAGCTGGCCGGATCGGTGCAGAGCGGCAACCTCGAAGACATGGCCGCGGCGAACCAGGCACTGAACGCGCCGCTCGGCCGACTGCTCGCCATCTCGGAGAATTATCCGCAGCTCAAATCGGATGCGAATTTCCGCGCCCTGCAGGATGAACTGACTGGCACCGAGAATCGGATCGCCACCGCGCGGCAGGATTACAATGAGTCGGTCAATCAGTTCAACGCCTACATCCGGACCTTTCCCCAGAACCTGACGGCCAAGATGTTCGGCCACGGGACACCCCGGGCCTACTTCCAGGCAAAAGAAGGGTCGGAGGAGCCGCCGGCGGTGAAGTTCAACTAGGCGATGGGCGGGAGGAGCGGGCGCCAGGTGGGAACAGCAGGGCGGTAGGCGATCGGGAGTGGGCGGAAAAAGTGGGCCCCTGGGAGATCGATCTCCCGGGGGCCTTCGCTTATCCTCTCAGCCGTAACCCGTAGCCAGCGCCTGAGACACGCCTGCTAGTCGACCACCGCATCGGGCAGGACGTACCGCAGCGGATCCACCGGCTTGCCGTTGACATGCACTTCGTAGTGGAGGTGCGGTCCGGTGGCCAGGCCGGTGTTGCCCACCTCGGCGATCAGCTCGCCCCGCGCGACCTGCTGACCGGTGCGTGCGAGGACCTTGGAGCAGTGGGCAAACTTGGTCTGGAGCCCGAAGCCATGATCGATCACGATGACGTTGCCATACCCCGACTCCCAGCCGGTCTTCACGACTCGTCCGGCGGCGGGCGACTGGATCGCCGTGCCCATCGGCGCGGAGACATCGATCCCCTCGTGCGGACGCCCGATGTGCAGCACCGGATGTTCACGCATCGCGCTGAAGGCGCTGGACAGCCAGCCGGTCGTCGGTATGATGGACGGGGTGGCGGCCATGCGGTCGCGGTGATGCTCCAGGCTGTCATGCGCCTCGCTGAACGATGCGGCGAGGAGATTGGCCCGCCGGATCAACGCACCGAGGTCGACACGAACCTCTTCGCTGCGCCGGCCAAGAATGCTGGTCAGTACCGGTCTCCGCTGACGGACTACGGGCCCGCCGATGCCGGCCTCCTGCACGGTCGGGTCGGTCGGTTCGAGATTGGCGAGGAGGCGGATGCGGGTGTCGCGCACGGCAATCGTCTGCAGCGTGTCGGTAAGCAGCGACATCTCGCCATGCAGCCGGCCCAGCTCCTCGGCCAGCCGCACATTCTCCTGCTCGACGGCGACCGTATGATGGAGATTGACCGTGCGGGAGACGGTCCCATACCCGAGCAGCAGCGCCCCGAACCCCAGAACGGCAGCGGACCCGGCGGCGGCCTTCAACAGGCGCTGAGACACCTCGATAGCTTTCGAGGCGCCAGAGCCTGGCGGCACAACCACAAGGGTCCACTTCCGTTCCGACATGACGGTGCCTTACGAGAATCGTTCGCTGTACTTATGGGAAGAGCCGTGCCCGGCAGTTTCCACGACCTCGTGGCTCGACCGGGAGGCTAAGGTGCGTCCCGGTCCCACCTCCGTCAAGTGCTTTTGATCACGTCCAAGTTCTTTACAGTCAAGGATTTGGTGGTTCGGGCCTGGGGAAGAGTCCGGCGGGTTTCCGGACCTGAAGGCCGGCCGCCTCAGGAGCTTCGGCGGAGGCCCACGACGCCGGGACCAGCGCATCCTGCCCGAGGTGTCGCCGAAGGTCAGCTGCCTTGCTGGGAAGGAACGGCTCGGTGAGCACGGCGAGACGAATCAGGCAGCGGGTCAGCGCCGCAAGCGATGCGTCCAGCTCCGCGTCCTTGCCCTGCTTGGCCAGGGCCCAAGGGGCCACCTGCACGATGTACTGGTTGGCGGCGGTCACCAGTGCCCAGGCGGCATCCGCACCGCCGCGCAGGTCCAGGCGGTCCATGGCGGCGGCATAGTCGCGCAGGGCGACCTGTCCTGCCTCATCCAGCTGGGTCGGCGGGCCGGCGGGGACGGTGCCACCACGGTACTTCTCGACCATGGCGAGCGAGCGCGAGACGAGATTGCCCAGGCCATCGGCGAGATCGGAGGTATAACGTTCGTCGTATCGTTCCCAGGTGAAGTTGCCATCGTTGGCGAACCCGACTTCCCGCAGCAGGAAGTAGCGCAACGCATCCGACCCGTGCCGGGCGATCGCCTCCTGCAGGTCGAGCTGGACCCCGGCGCTCTTGGAGAGGCGGTCCCCGCCGAAATAGATGAAGCCGTGCGCCCACACCCGTTCCGGCAGCGGCAGGCCCGCAGCCTCGAGCATCGCGGGCCAGATCACGCAGTGAAACCGGGTGATGTCCTTGCCGATCACGTGCAGCTGGGCGGGCCACTCGGCACCTGTGCCGGGACGTTGGGTCTCGGTCCAGTAGTTTGGCAGCGCATCGAACCAGACATAGGTGGTCTGGGCTTCTCCACTCCTGAGGGGGTGGGGGAAGGGGATGCCCCAGGCGAGCCGGCTGCGGCTGGCGGAGACATCATCCAGTCCCTGCCGCAGCAGGCCGAGGATTTCATTGCGCCGGGTGTCCGGCTGGAGAAAATCGGGGCGACGTTCCAGCAGCTCCTCGAGGAATTTCTGGTAGCGGGAGAGGCGGAAGAACCAGTTGCGCTCCTCTACCCACTGCAGGGTGCGGGTGGGGTGCAGCGCGCAGCGCCCATCCACGAGCTCGGCTTCGGTCTTGAACGCTTCACAGCCGACGCAATAGTGTCCGCTGTAGGCCTTCTCGTAAAAATCATCCGGATTGCGCGCGAAGATCCGTTCGATCAGGTCCACCACGCTCGCCTTGTGCGCGGCGGCGGTGGTGCGCATGAATTGGTCGTTCGAGATGCCGAGCTGGGCCCAGGTGTGCTGAAAGGTGGCGGCGACCTCGTCGGTGAGCGCCTGGGGCGACATCCCGCGCTCGGCGGCGGTCTGGGCGACCTTCTGGCCGTGCTCATCCATGCCGATGAGAAACCAGACCTCATCACCCCGCAGTCGCCGGTAGCGGGCGATGCAGTCGGCGCCAACTTTTTCGAAGGCGTGCCCCATGTGCGGATTGCCATTGGCGTAGTCAATGGCGGTCGTGATGAAGAAGCGGGCCATCTATTCGGCGGGAGCGGGCGGCGGTGGGGCGGAACCATCACCGCCACCACGACCTCCGCGGCGTCCCCGGCGACGGCGGCGGGGTCGACGCGCCTCGGTCGCGTCCGTGGTCACTTCGGGTTTCGCGGGCGCCGGCGGCGCCGGTGGGGGTGCGGGAGGTGGGGGGGGCGCGGCGGAGGCCCGAGGGGGCGCCGGTCGGGCGCCCTGTCGGGGCGCCGGGGGAGCGGGGCGTCGACTTGGCGCCTCCGGTGGGCGACGAGACGCCGGCTCGGCGGGACGCCGGGTGGATGATTCGGCGAGGGGAAGACTCGGCACCCGCGGACTTTCCGGCAGCTCGCCCCGCGCAACGGCAGCGAGGCTTTGCTCGATCTCATCATTCAAGTCAATCAGCGGAATGATCCGGGCGCCCTCCTCTCCGCGCAGGAAGACCCGCTCCCGGAAGATGTCCACCGCAACCACCTTCTCCACCCCCTGGGCGGTCTGCAGCATCTTGCCTTCGCGCGGGAAGCGCTTGCGGGCCGCGACGTAGAACTCATGCTCATACCGCAGGCAACAGAGCAGGCGGCCGCAACCGCCGGAGATCTGGGCCGGATTGAGAGAGAGGTGCTGGTCCTTCGCGAGGGACAGGCTGACCGGCGAGAGCTCGCCCAGCCAGGTGCTGCAACAGTACTCTCTGCCGCAGCGCCCAACGCCCGTGAGACGTGCGGCTTCGTCCCGCACACCGATCTGCCGCAGGTCGATGCGGGCCCGAAAGATGTTGGCCAGGTCCCGCACGAGGGTGCGGAAGTCGACCCGCTTTTCCGCGGTGAAGAAGACGGTGAGCTTGGTGCGATCCCACTGCCACTCGGTATCGCTCACCTTCATGTCGAGCTTGTGGTGCCGCACCTTCGCGATCACCTGGCGCCGGGCGTCCTCCTCGGCGCGGCGCAGGTCGTTGGCCTGACGGACCTCCTCCTGCGAGGCCCGGCGGAGGATCAGTCGCCGTCCCGGGACGGTGGCCGGTGGCGCACCCCCGGGGGCAGGGGCGTCCGGCCCAGGCTCCTCGACCGCCACGCCACCGGTCCGGCTCTCGGCGATTCCTTCGCCCACGCCGCAGCTCGTGCAGCTGTTGCACTTCTTTTCCGCGACCGCTCCCGCCGACTGCACCCGTCCGAAGTCGAACCCACGCTCCGCCTCCACCACCACCGATTCGGAGAGGTGAAGTGGTTCTTCAGTCTCGGGCCAGTGGAAGAAATCGCGGCGCGTGCCTTTGAAGCGAACTTCGACGGTCTGCGGCATCAGGCCTCGGTGTACGCGCCCATCGCGGCGTATTTGTCGGCGCGCCGGCGAACCAGCTTTTCGGGGCGGACCTTCCGCAGCTCCGTGACATGGCGGATCAGAGCCCCGCGCAGCGCTTCGCCGGTGGCATCGGGGTCGAGATGCGCACCACCCATCGGCTCCGGGATGATCTCGTCGATCAGCTTGAACTTGAGCAGGTCCTGCGCGGTCAGGCGCAGGGCATCGGCCGCGCGCTCGCGCTGCGCGGCGTCCTTCCAGAGGATCGCGGCGCAGCCTTCGGGGGAAATCACGGAATAGACCGAATTCTCGAACATGAGGATCCGGTCCGCCGTGCCCAGCGCGAGCGCGCCCCCCGAGCCCCCCTCGCCCACCACCACCGCGACGATGGGTGTCGGCAGCGCGGCCATCTCGAGGATGTTGCGGGCCAGCGCCTCGGACTGTCCCCGCTCCTCGGCGCCGAGTCCGGGAAAGGCGCCGGGCGTGTCGATGAGCGTGATCACCGGCGCGCCAAATTTCGCGGCGAGTTTCATGAGGCGCAGCGCCTTGCGGTACCCTTCCGGGTGCGCCATGCCGAAGTTGCGTTTGAGGTTTTCCTTCGTGTCACGACCCTTCTGGTGCCCGATCACCATGACCGTGACGCCCGCAAGGCGGGCCCAGCCGCCCACGATTGCCGGGTCGTCGCGGAACAGCCGGTCGCCGTGGAGCTCGATGAAGTCGGTAAAGATCGTGCTGAGGTAGTCGAGGGTGTACGGCCGCCGCGGATGCCGGGCGACCTGCACCCGCTGGATCGGGGCGAGGTTGCTGTAGATCTCGGCCCGCAGCGTGTTCAGGCGGACTTGCAGCAGCCGGGCCTCCTCCCCCACATCGTACCCATGCTCCTCGCCGTGTTTCTGCAGGTCCTCGATCTGTCGCTCCAGTTCCTGCAGCGGCTTCTCGAAATCGAGCGCGTAGGTCGTTGCCATGTTATCCCGCCTTCACGAAAGCGACCGCCTCCGGACCCAGGAGCCGCCGGAGGTTCTGGACCAGTGCTTCATCTGGGGAGATGCGGAGGCGGCGGGCCCGGGCGCGAAGCCGCTCGCCGTTGCCGTCGCTCCATTCAATATAGAGGGGAGCCGGGCCAGGGTGCGCGCCCAGCAGTGCCACCGCCTGCTGGAGGGCCTCCGGCGACGGCGCCTCGGCCAGCTTCCAGCGCAGCGCCAGTCCGAGTGCGCCGGACGCTTTCAGGTCCTCCAGGGGCCGGGCGCCTTCGACCACGAACGGGGCCCGCTCCTCGCCCTGGTCCCGCCGGCTGTACCCACCGCTCAGCAGCACCGACAGGTCATCCCGCACGATCGTGTTGAGCTTGGCCCACGCATCGGGAAAGATGATCGCCTCCGCGGTGCCGTGAAAATCCTCCAGAATGATGCGGGCGTATTCCTTTCCGGTCTTCTTGGAGATCTGCCGCTTCACCTGGGTAATCACCGCCGCAATCGTCACGGGGTGTTCGCTCCATTCGCCCAGCGTGGCGGTCGTGCGGGTGCCGAACACCTCCGTCTCCGCCCGGAAGCGCTCGAGCGGGTGGCCGGAAATGAAGAAGCCGATGACTTCCTTCTCCTTAGACAACCGCTCCTGTTCCGACCAGGCGGGGACATCCACCAGCGTCGTGCCGGCAGGATGCGTCGGGGTCGCCTCCTCGCCAAAGAGCGAGACCTGGCCCACCTCCAGCTCCTGCGCCAGCACCTGGGCTTCCCGCAGTGCCTCCTCGGTGCCCTGCACCAGCTGAGCCCGATGGCCATTGAGGCCATCCAATGCCCCTGCCGCGATCAGCGAATCCAGCACCCGCTTGTTGCAGAGCCGGAGGTCGATCCGGCGGGCGAGATCGTTGAGCGTGGCGTAGGCACTCTGCTGCCGGCCCTGGATAATCGATTCAATGGCACCGCGTCCCACGTTGCGCACCGCCCCGAGCCCGAAGCGGATGCGCCGGTCGCCGGTCACGGTAAACTTGAACCCGGATTCGTTCACGTCGGGCGGCAGCACTTCGAGGCCCAGCTCGCGCGCCTCGTTGATATACTGGACCACCTTGTCGGTGCTGCCGATTTCCGAACTGAGCAGCGCCGCCATGAACTCGGCGGGATAGTAGGTCTTGAGCCAGGCCGTGTGATAGCTCAGCACCGAGTAGGCGACGGAGTGCGACTTGTTGAAGCCGTAGCGGCCGAAGGTCTCGATCTGGGTCGCGAGTTCGTCGGCCAGCTTCTTCGGATGGCCCAGGGCGATGGCGCGCTCCACGAACCGGCCCAGCTCCTTGCGGATCAGCTCCGCATCCTTCTTGCCGACGGCCTTGCGCAGAACGTCGGCTTCGCCGAGCGAGAAGCCCGCGAGGATGTTCGCGATGCGCATCACCTGTTCCTGGTACGTGATGACGCCATAGGTCGGTGCCAGCACCTCGCGGAGCGACGGATGCGGATAGGTCACCGCCTCCTGGCCCAGCTTGCGCTTGATGAAGACGAGGTGCATCCCGCTGTCGAGCGGACCGGGGCGGAGCAGCGCGTTCGCGGCGACGAGGTCGTCGAACCGGTCGCACTTCATGTTCCGCAGGGTTTCGGTGGCCAGCGCCGACTCAAACTGGAAGATGCCGGCGGTGCGGCCCGCGCGAAGGAGCTGATAGACCTTGGGGTCCTCCAGGTCCAGCGCATCCATGTCGACCAGAAGCCCGTGCCGCGCCTGGATCATCTGCACCGCATCGTGGATCACCGTCAGGGTCTTGAGACCCAGCATGTCCATCTTCAGCATCCCGACCTTCTCGAGCGGCCCCATCTCGAACTGCGTGATGATGGAGTCCTCGCCGTCCGCCGATTGACCCGCGCCCTTGCTGGGGGCCGTGCAGACCGGGACGTACTCGCTCAGCGGGCCCGGGGCGATCACCACTCCGGCAGCGTGGACCGAGGCGTGCCGGCTGATGCCCTCGATGCGGCTCGCCAGCTGCACGCAGCGCTGATACTGCGGACTGGTAGCCACCAGATCGCGGAATTCCTTCACCTTCTCCAGCGCCTCGTTCAGCGTCATCGAGAAGCCGGGCGCGGAAGGGATCAGCTTGGTGAGCTTGTCGGCCTCGCCGGGAGGAATGCGGAGCAGGCGGGCGACGTCCTTCAATGCGGCGCGGGCTTTCAGCGTTCCGAAGGTGATGATCTGGCCGACGCTGGTCCGGCCATAGCGCTGGCGGACATACTCGATCACTTCGCCCCGGCGCTCGAAACAGAAGTCGATGTCGATGTCGGGCATCGACACGCGTTCGGGATTGAGGAACCGCTCGAACAGCAGGTCGAACTTGAGCGGATCGACATTGGTGATCTTCAGCGCGTACGCGACAATCGAGCCGGCGGCGGACCCTCGCCCGGGACCCACCGGAATGCCGCGTTCCCGGGCGGCGGCGATGAAATCCTGGGTGATCAGGAAATAGCCGGCGTAGCCGGCCTTGTTGATGACCGCAAGTTCGAAGTCCAGCCGTTCGGCAACCGGGGCAGGGAGGGGTGTTCCATAGCGGGCCTCGGCGCCAAGCCGGGCGAGTGTATCCAGCAACTCCGCCTCCGTCCCGACGCCGGCGGGGCGAGGGAACTCCGGGAGGAAATACTTCTTTTCGAAGCTGAACTCGCAGGCATTCGCGACCAGCTGGGTGTTCGTCAGGGCCTCTGGGTGTTCCGGAAAGAGGCTTGCCATCTCGGCAGCGGACTTGACGTACGACTCCTCGCCAGTAAAACGGAATCGCTTCGGATCGTCCAGCTCCGCACCGGTGCCGATCGCGAGGAGGACGTCGTGCGCCTCGGCATCCTCCCGTTTCAAATAGTGGGCATCGTTCGTCGCCACAACGCCGAGCCCGAGCTCCTGGCCGAGCCGGAACATCCCTTCGTTGACCTGGGCTTCCTCGGGGATCCCGTGACGCTGCACCTCGAGCCAGAAGTTGCCCTCGCCAAAGGTGCGGGCGAAATACTCCGCCGAGCGCTTCGCCTCCTCGTAGTTGCCCTGCCGCAGGTAGAGCGAGACCTCGCCCGAGAGGCAGGCGGCCAGACAGGTGATGCCCTCCGAATGCAGACTCAGGACTTCCTTGTCGATGCGGGGTCGACGATAGAATCCCTCGAGATACCCGATCGAGGAGAGCCGGACGAGGTTGCGGTAGCCGACCCGGTTGCGGGCCAGCAGCACGAGATGACTGTATTGCGCCGGCGCGCCGGGAGGCTTCTGGATGCTGGTGCGGGAACCGAAGGCGAGATAGGCCTCGAAACCAAGGATCGGGCGGAGGCCCCGGGCCCGGGATTCGTCGTAGAAAGTCCGGGCGGCGTGGAGGTTCCCGTGATCGGTGACCGCAAGGCTATCCATGCCCAGTTTCAGGACATGGTCGACCAGCTCCGGGATGCGGTTGGCGCCGTCGAGGAGGGAGTACTCGGAGTGGGTGTGGAGATGGGCAAAGGCCATAGTTGGGCTTCTGGCGGGGAGCATTCAGCAATCAGCATTCAGCGATCAGCCACTGACAGCTGAACGCTGAACGCTGAACGCAGAATGCTCCCTATTTCTCCCGTGATTCCAGCGTGCGCAGGACATCTTCAAACGGCACTCCGCGCGCCTGAAGCAGGACCAGCAGATGAAAGAGCAGGTCGGCCGATTCGGCGGCCAACCGGGCCTCATCCTCGGCATGGGCCGCGACGACGACTTCCACCGCCTCTTCGCCGACCTTTTGCGAAACCTTTGCCAAACCCTGACCAAGCAGATCGACAGTATACGAGTCCGGAGTACCCTCCACCGCCCGGCGGGCGATCGTGCTCGCCAGGCGCGTCAACAGATGTCCGCCGGGATCGGGGAGCGTTGCGGTGGTGCCGTCCGGCTGGACGGTGGTGAAGAAGCAGGTCGGCTCGCCAGTGTGGCAGGCAGGGCCGGTCTGATCTACGCGGTAGAGCACGGTGTCGGCGTCGCAGTCGAGGCGGATCTCCGCCACCCGCTGGCTGTGACCCGAGGATTCCCCCTTCTGCCAGAGGGCCTTCCGGCTGCGGCTCCAGTAGTGGGCCAAGCCGGTGGCCCGCGTGCGCCGGAGCGCCTCGCAGTCGGCCCAGGCCACCATGAGCAGGTTGCCGTTGCGCCGGTCCTGGGCCACCACTGGCACCAGCCCGTCGGGGCCAAACCGTACTTTTTCCAGCCACGTTTCCTGAGTCACGGCCGCAAGGTATCGGCGCTTCAGATGATTGTCAAAAACCCTTGTGGCTCTTTATCTTGCCTTCACCCACCCGGCATCATGACAAGCCTCTTTCCGTGTTCACGTTCGCGTACGATCGCCGTCGTCGCCGGGCTGTACGTTGGGTCCACCGGGTGCGGCTCGGGCGACACCAGCCCAACGCCCACGATCGACTGCGCCGGTGTCACGACCACCGCACTCGCGGTCGGGGTGCAGGCGATCATCGACCCGGCGCCGCAGCACGGCTGTCTCCGGCTGCCGCCCGCCGGTCCCCAGGGCGCCGAGCATCTGGTCGTGGCGCTGTCGGCGGCTGGCCAGGTAACGGCCAACGGAATCCAGGGCGAGTTCACGCTGGAAGCGACGACCGATACTTTCGGGCCCGCGGCGCTGCGCCGGCCGGGTGTCGCGGTCGGACCGCTGACCTCGGCGGCATCATCGTTCGATCTGCTGTTGCGGCAGCGGGAGCGGGGCTATGCACGCGACCGGCGAATGACGCGCGCCGCGGTGATGTCGTCCGACCTCCGGGCGCCACCAGTCGTGGGCGACCAGCGCAGCTTCAAGGTCTGCCAGACCACGAGCTGCACGAGTTTCGTCTCCGTCGGGGCGACGGCAAGATTTATCGGTGTGCACGGCGCCATCTTCCTCGACGATACCGTTCCGGCCGGCGGGTATTCTCAGGCCGAGATCGATTCGATCGGCGGCTTGTTCGAACAGTATCTCTATCCGATCGACACGACGGCGTTCGGTCGCGAATCGGACATCGATGGCAACGGTGTCGTGATCATCCTGCTCACCGACCGGATCAACGCGCTCTCCCCGAATTGCGCCCAGAGCGGCCAGGTGATCACGGGATATTTCTTCGGGCTGGATCTGCTGGCGGATCCCAACTCGAACGGCGGCGAGATCTTCTACAGCATGGTACCGGATCCGACCCGGCCGACCTGTTTCGGGAAGGCTTTCGCCCGGAAGACCCTGGGTGGCACCTTCATCCATGAGTTTCAGCACATGATCAGCTACAACCGCCACGTGCTGCTCGGTGGGGGTGAGGCCGAGGAGACCTGGCTGAACGAGGGATTGTCGCACCTCGCGGAGGAACTGGGAGGGAGGCAGGTCCCGGACGCCTTCTGCCCCACGACGAACTGCCTCACGCAGTTCAGCCGGGGTGACCTGTTAAACGCCTACGACTATCTGCGCAGTCCGGAGTCCCAGGCGCTGATCGAAGCCGGGACCTCCACCGGAACGCTGCAGGAACGAGGCGCCAACTGGTTGTTCGTCCGCTGGCTGGCCGATCAGTCACCCACCGATTCCGCACTGGGCACGGACCTCACCCGTCGCCTGACCGGAGCCGCCAGTCCCGGGGGTCTCGCCATCACGGGCGCCGCGAATGTGGTCTCCGCGGCGGCGTTGTTTCAGTCGGGTGTGACTTTCACCACCCTGTTGAGCCAGTGGCATCTGGCCAACTATGCCGAGAGCCGGAGCGGATTCACCGATCCCAGCGGCCGGCTGCAGTATCGGAGCTGGGATCTGGCCGCCACCTTCAGTACCCTCTTTGTATTTCCGTATCCGCTGCGGCCGGACTCCATCGACGGGAGCGCCTACCTGGCCACTGGCACACTGCGCGGCGGATCGGGGGTCTATCTTCGGGTGGTGCAGGATCCCAACGGACCACCAGTCGCCCTTGGCCTCACCGTGAACAACAGCGGTGCGGTACAACCCCGGTACGCGGTGGTGCGGCTGCGGTGAGCCCCAGCAACCAGGAGTCGGCGTGAGGGTTTCCCTTGTGCGGAGGCAATGGGTGTTCGCGATTCGCACCGGGATGATCGTCTGCCTCGGGCTTCGCAGTGCACCCCTGCTGGCGCAGTCGCCGCCTGCGCTCGCACCACTCATCCTGACCTTGCCCATCTCCGTCCGCGCCGCGGGCCTCGGCGGTGCAGGGGTGGCGCTCGCTGGCGATGCGAGTGCCACCTTCCTCAATCCCGCCGGTCTCGCCACAATCCGCAACATCGCTATCGAAGGCGCGGTGCAGCGCTATCCCGATGGCTCGGTCGAGACCATGGCCGCCGGAGGCCTGCGGCTCTTCCAGTTCAATCTCGGGGGCGGAATTCACTACCTCCGCTTTAGCGACACCTCCGCCGTCAAGGACAACCTGCAGTGGACCGCATCGGCGGTCTACCGCTTCGGGCTGATCGCGCTGGGCAGCACGCTCAAGTATGTGTCACTGGAGGATTCGAGCAACGCCACCCGTCGAGCTGCCACGTTGGATGCCGGCCTCGGCATCCACATTTTCGACATCTTGAACCTGGCCCTCTCGGTGCAGAATCTTGGCAGCTGGCGGGTGAACGGGGCGCCGCTGCTGCTGCCGGTCAGCAAGCACGCTGCCTTCGAGTTCAATTTCGTCGACCCCCAGGCCACCGCCCGCCTGTTGACCACCATGGAAGTGATCTGGACCGACCGGGCGCCCCGGCGCACGATCATCGGGCTGGAGGGCGGCGCGGTCCTGGGCAAGGTCGGCTTGGTGGCGCGTGCCGGGTACGGCGCCCCGCCGGAAGGTGCCGGCCAGAAGGAGTGGTCCCTTGGCGGCGGCATCGTCCTCAGCCGCTTCAATATCGATTATGCCTGGCAGCACCGGACCCGGCTGGGCAGCCAAATTCACCGGATGGGCCTCCGGTTCACCATCTGATGCGTCGACGGGGCGGGATGATTCTCCTCATTATTGCCGGTGCGCTGATTGCGGGGTACGGCACGGCCTACGTGGCGAGCGAGGACGTGCGGTACCTCACCCGTGCGGGTATCGAGCAGACGGTGATCCTCGAGGCGCGCCAGCCGATCGCGAAGATACTTCAGGACCCCGCGACCACGCCGGCCACGCGACAGTCGCTCCAGCTGGTGCTTGATGCCAGGGATTTTGCCGCGACCCTTGGTTTCAAGGCGGGCCAGACGTACACCACCTACGCGAACGTCGGGCGGGACACGCTGCTCCTCGTCCTCTCTGCGAGTCCGCGAAACTGTCTCTGTCCTCACCTCTGGAAGTATCCGATCGTTGGCCGCATCCCGTACAAGGGCTTCTTCGATCCGAAGATGGCACGGAAGGAATCGGCCCGGCTGGAGGCACGCGGATACGATGTCTACCTCCGCCCGGCGGGTGCCTTCTCCACCCTCGGCTGGTTCAACGATCCGCTCTACTCGACCGCGATGAGCGAGGATTCGGTCGAGCTGGTGGCGACGGTGCTGCACGAGATTTCGCACAACACGCTCTACGTGAAGAGTGCGACACCATTTAACGAAAGCTTTGCCCAGCTGTCGGGATACCGTGCCGCGGAGGCGTTCTTCCGGCAGCGGGGATCCACCGAGGCGGCGGATCGGGCGGCTCGGCGGTGGCTCGACGAAGTCGTCCTGAGTGGGTATTACACCGAGCTGTCACGACGACTCGACAGTGTCTATGCCACGACGACGGATTCGGTGGCGATCGACGCGGGGCGCGCAGCGATGGGGCGCTGGGCCCGGGAACAACTGCAGGGTCCGATTGGCGCGCAACTCGGCACGTACACGATCGGTCCGATGGCCGACCGGCCGATCAACAACGCCCGACTGATCGCCGCGACCATCTACCGTGAGCGACTGGATCTGCTGGAGCGCTGGTATCAGGAACACGGCCGCGATATCGCGATGTCGGTGCGGGCATTGTCCGATCTGATGCAGGGCGTGCCGGGCGACAGTGCCTACGCCCGCCTCGCGGCGGCGGAGGGGGATAGCGTGGCCGTCCACTGACGGGTGCCAGGCGTGAAGCGTCGCAGCGGGGGGGGAGGGGCTGCAATTGTGCCGCCCCGCCCCCGCCATCCGTTCGGCTGTGATGTCATTTGAGCAGTGAGATATCCCCCGACCCGCTCTCCACCTGGATCCGTCCCCGGCCATCGCCGATTCGGCCGCGGAGGCTGTTCTCTTCCTTGCGGATGAGCTGGACCGGGAAGTCCAGGGTCAGGTTCCCGCTCGACGTTTCGAGATCGACGGTGGCGTTCAATCCGTCCGGGAGACGGAGAGTCACGTCGCCCGATCCCGTTTCCACCTTCAAGTCCTCGATCGCCGTCAGGAAACGCGCTTCGATGGAGCCGCTTCCGGTCTCCAGTGAGACGCGCGTCGCGGTGATCTCGCCCAGCTGGATCTCGCCGGAACCGGTGTCGATCTTCAGCGTGGTCGTGGTGATGCCGCTGGTCCGGACGGACCCGCTGCCGGTGTCGATGTGCAACTCGCCGTTCTTCTGGGTTGCAACGCGGATATCCCCCGAGCCCGAGTCGAGGCGGAGGTTGCCGGTGTGGTCGTCGACCTCGATGTTGCCCGAACCGGTGTCCAGCGTGAGGCTGCCGCGGGTGGCGCGAGTGGAGATACTGGCGCTGGAAACATCCACCTCCAGTGTGCCGTCGACATTGGCGACGTCCACGGTGCCCACGCCCAGGTGGACCGTCACCTTCCGTCCCGTCGGGATACTGATCTGGAGCCGAGCCGAGGCTTCGAGTCCCGAACCGCTGCCGGTGATCTCGATCTCGTGCGACCCTCGTCCGTGCCGACCCCAATCCGTGCCATCCCAGGTGCCGTCGTCCCGCAGGGTGAATCGGGTATTCGAGCCGCGGCCCATGGCAGGATAGATGATGCGATCCCCGGGATAGACCACCCGGAGGGAAGGCACGGAGCGCAGTGTGGTGCGCTCCACGGTAAGCTGGCTGGCGTCGCGGCCGCTCCGCGTCACCGTCACCACGACATCGGTGCCGGCGCCCTGGTCGATGGAGAGGCTCCCGACGAGGTTGAAGATCGCCACCTCCGGTCCGGACAGCGTGAAGCGTTCGGCCTGCTGGGCCGCGAGCGGTGCCGCCACGACGATGGCGGTCAAAGCGAAAGGGCGAATCACGGGAACTCCCTGGGGGTGTGGGCCTTCATGAGACAGGGCTCATCCGCCGGGGGTTGGAAGCCCCCTTGCGGGGGCCGGTGCCCCGACCAACCTTACCCCTTCCTCCACGAGGCCGGTATCCGCCGGAACCCCATGGCCCGAGACCTTCTCCCGATCATACGCAACGCCCTGGAGGGTCGCTACACGGTCGGGCGGGAGATCGGTCGTGGCGGTGCTGCACGGGTCTTCAGTGCCACCGATCCGTCCAACCGACCAGTGGCGCTCAAGGTCCTGCATCCCCAGCTCGCCGCCAGCGTCACCGCCGACCGGTTCCTCCGCGAGGTGAAGTTCATCGGCCGGCTGGATCATCCTCACATCGCCCGGCTGGTGGATTCCGGTGAGGACGAGTGGTTGATCTGGTATGTCATGGACTTCGTGCCTGGCCCGACCATGCGCCAGCACCTGGAGCGGGCCCGGCGGGTCTCGACCAGTGACACGCTGCGTATCGCGCAGGACATGCTGGCGGCGCTGACCTGTGCTCACGCTCAGGGCATCGTGCATCGGGATGTGAAGCCGGAGAATATCGTCCTGTCGCCCGGCGGGGCGGTGCTGGTGGACTTCGGGATCGCCAAGGCGGTGGCGGACGCGGGCAGCGACCGCCTGACGCGGTCCGGTTTTGCCGTGGGAACGTCGGCCTATATGAGCCCCGAACAGGTCGGCGGGATTGATGGCATCGACGCCCGGTCGGATCTCTATTCCCTCGCCTGCGTGCTGTATGAATGCCTCGCCGGCCGTCCGCCGTACGACGATCCGTTCGAGGAGCTGGTTCTGCACAAACACCAGACGGCGCCGGTGCCTGATGTCAGTGCCGCGCGGCCCGACACGCCGGCATCGCTGGCCTCGGCCATCACCCGCGCCCTGGCCAAGGATCCGGGCGATCGCTGGGCCAGTGCCGCGGCGATGCTCGCCTCGCTCCCCGTCCCGACCCCGGCCTGAGCGCGGGATGGAAATCTTCGTTGCTCGACAGCCGATCTTCGATCGGCGTCGGCAGGTAATCGGCTACGAGCTCCTCTTCCGAAACTCCCTGGTCAATGTGTTCGGGAAGCACGACTCCGATCATGCGTCCCTCCAGATGATGGATACCACGCTGCTTGGCTTCGGCCTCGACAGCCTGGTGGGCGACAAGCTGGCGTTCTTCAATGCGTCCCGGGAGGTCTTTGTCCAGGAGCACTGGGCCGTGCTGCCGCCGGGCAAGAGCGTCATCGAGTTGCTGGAGACGGTCGAGCCGGATGCCGAGGTGATCGAGGCCTGCCGGGCGCTGAAGAACGCCGGTTACCAGCTGGCGCTGGACGATTTTGTCTTTCGGCCGGAGTACGAGACCCTGCTGCAGTACGCCGACTTCGTGAAGATCGACTTCCTCATCACGACAGGCGACGAGCGCGCGGAAATCGCGCGCAACTTTCTCCGCCGGGGCATCCGCATGCTCGCCGAGAAGGTCGAGACCTACGCGGAATTCCAGCACGGACTGGCGGCGGGCTACGAGCTGTTCCAGGGCTATTTCTTCTGCAAGCCGGAGATGGTGACCGGGAAGGATCTGTCCCCGCTCAAGGCCAGCCTGCTCCTCCTGATTCAGGAAGTGAACCGGCCCGAGGTGGATTTCGACCGACTGGAGCTGCTGATCAAGCGGGAGGTGGCTCTCTCGGTCAAGCTGCTGCGTTTCCTCCATTCGGCGGGCTTCGGCTGGCGCCACGAGGTGCACACGATCAGCCAGGCGCTTCGGGTGCTGGGCGAGGGCCCGACGCGGAAGTGGGCTTCACTCGTGGCCCTCACGCTGATTGGAGAGGACAAGCCGCCGGAACTCGTGACCACCTCGCTGGTCCGAGCCCAGTTCTGCGAGGCAATCGGCAAGGCGGGTGCACTTGCCGACCGCCAGGCGGATTGCTTCCTCGCCGGTCTGCTATCCACGCTCGATGCCCTGCTCGACCGGCCGATGGCCGCAATTCTCGAACAGATGGCCATTTCCCAGGAAATCCACGACGCCCTGATTTGCGTCGGGTCGGAACCGGGCGGCGAAACACCCGTGGGCCAGGCGCTCGCGCTCGCCATCTCCTACGACCGCGCCGACTGGGAACGGGTGGAGTTTCTCGCGCGAGCGATCGGCTTCCCCGAATCGGGACTGCCTGGGGCGTATGCCGGCGCCGTGGCATGGGTGGGAAGCCTTCTCGACAACGGCTGAACGAGGGCGCTTGTCACCAGGTCGTGACGCAGCGATGGACGTGGACCCGCGTCGTTCCCGCCGCCCGCATCAACGCCCTCATGTCCGGGCGCGCCATCCTCCCGTCGCCCGACCGCCGAGCGCGGATGAGCACCGATATTTACGTCGCCCGCCAACCGATTCTGGATCGCCATCAGGAACTGTACGGCTACGAGCTGCGCTTCCGCTCGGGTACGGAGAACGCCTGTCACCCGGATGATCTCGATCAGGCCTCGTTCCAGATGCTGCACACCAGTCTGCTTGGCTTTGGGCTGGATGTGCTGCTCGGCGACCGGCTCGGCTTCATCAATGCGTCGCGCGAAGTACTGCTCCAGGAGATCTACCACGTGCTGCCACGGGATCGTACCATCATCGGGCTGGGAGAGGGTCGAGACCCGGGCGCAGGTCGCGGCCGCCATGGAGGAAGGGTTCACTCATTTCCAGGGATACTTCTTCTGCCAGCCTGAGATCCTCACCGCCAGCGATGTCCCGGCCTTCAAGCGGAACTGTGTCCGGTTCATGGCTGAGCTGAATCGGCCCGAACTCGACTTCGACGCGCTGGAGGGGGTGGTCGGGATGCTCTCCACGCCCGACACGCTGCTCGGCCGACCCATGGACGAGGCGCTCGACCAGATGCCGTTGCCCGAGGAGGTACGGGACACACTGCTGGGTCGGGCCACCGCCATGTCGCCGGTGTGGCAGCTGGTGCTCGCCTACGAGCGCGCCCGGTGGGACCAGTTGAAGGATCTCGGCAAGGCTGAGAATGTCTCGGCGGGACGATTGCCCAGGTTGTACCAGAGCGCGGTCCCGTGGGTGGACCGCATTCACCGGATGTAGCGCTCGTCTAGCCGAGTCGGCGGCCGGCGAGGCGGCATTCGGGGTGGTGCACCAGTTCGAGGGAAACGGGGGCCGCGACGAGTTCACCCGTATCGCCCACGATTCCACCGATGTCCGCGCCCCAGAGTGCCGGCGGTTGATGGAGCGCGAAGGCGAGCCCGCGCCTCGTAACTGAGACGGTGTGTGCCAGGTCGAACCAGCGTGAAACATCAGCAGGATGACGGGCCACGATCAGGGGAATCGTCAGGTCTCCCTCCGAAAGCTCTGCCGCGACCGGGACCGTCAGGGCACGTGCCAGGTCGTACCAGCCCTCCCAGGCGTCCAGCGCTACCAGCACCGAAAAGCGCCAACCGGCTTCACGCGCGAGACCGGCGAATGCGACACCGAGCTCGGCATCAGTCGGCGCGCGCCCGCGGCCACTCGTCAAGGGAATTCCGCCGGCGTCCGCGAACCAGCGACTCGCCGGGTCCAGCGCTTCCGGCTTGGTCCCCTGAAATCTGGCGTACCGCCGCGTGATGTCGATCTCGGCACGAGCCTCCTCCCGCTGTCCCGGGAACTCCGCAGCTTCGGCGGCACCTTCGAATGCCACCTCCGCCGCCAGGTATCGTCCTGCCTGTCGCAGCACCTGCCCGCGCAGTTGGAGGGTACTCCCGTGGGGTTCGAGCGCGAAGGCGCGATCAAGCGCCATCAAAGCCCGCGAGAATTCGCCCAGCCGATAGGCCGCATAGCCCGCTTCATGCCAGACCAGTCCCAGATTCGGGTCGCGCTGTGCGGCATCGTCGAGTGCTTCCAGTCCGTCCCGGTAGCGGCCCAGCTCCACCAGCGCGGCGCCACGCAATGCAGAGGGCAACGCCTCTCCACCAAACTGGAGGTCGGCTTCCTCCGCCAGCGCGAGCGCTTCCGAATGGCGCGCGCCGGCTCGCAGCAGGGCGAAAGCTTCGATCCAGGCCTGCCGCATGTCCGGATGGGCCGCCAGCACGGTGCGGTACGCCACCTCGGCTTCCGTCACCCGCCCTTCCTGCAGCAGCCGGCGTGGCCGGGAGAGTGCGCGCTCGGATGGAGGGGTGGCAAAGACCCGGAATTGGTCGGTGGAGTACATGGGCGCGAATGTACCGGGGGACCGGAATCCCGCTAGGGCAGGGGAGAATCGCCCCGTCGCCCATTCCCCTTCCGCGATTCGCCACTCGCGCGCTACCTTCTTCCCCATGGATTCTACTTTCGTGTCGCGGGAACAGCCCCGCCTGCTGCGAGAACTGCGCGAGTTTCTCGCGATCCCCAGTATCAGTGCCCTGCCGTCACACACCGCCGACTGCCGTCGTGCCGCCGACTGGCTGGTCACCGACCTGGGTCGGCTCGGCTGCCCCGTGGTTGAAGTGATCGAGGGCGACGGGCACCCGGTGGTCTGGGCGGAAGGTCCGAAGATTCCCGATGCTCCGACGCTGCTGATTTACGGGCATTACGACGTGCAGCCGGTCGATCCGGTGGAGGAATGGGAATCACCACCGTTCGACGCGACGGTCCGCGAGGGAAAGCTGTATGCCCGCGGCGCCGCCGACGACAAGGGCCAGGTCTTCTGCCTGCTGCGCGCCTACGAGGCGGTGCGGGACGCCGATGGCAATCCGCCGCTCAACGTCCACTTCCTGTTCGAGGGGGAGGAAGAGTGTGGCGGCCACGTACTGGATGATTTCCTGGCGCGCGAGCCGCACCGTACCCAGGCCGATGCCGCGCTGATTTGCGATATGTCGTACTTTGCGCCCGGCATGCCGGGAGTGTATACCGCGCTTCGCGGGATGTGCTACGCGGAGCTCACGGTACGCACGCTCCAGCGGGATCTGCACTCCGGCAGCTACGGGGGCGTGGCGCCCAACGCGATCGAGACGCTCTGCCGCATCCTCACCGACCTCAAGGATGACGAAGGGCGGATCCACATCCCCAAGCTGTACAAATCGGTCATCGCGCCGACGCGCGCGGAGCGCCGTGCCTGGGACCGGCTCCCCTTCAGCAAGCGCGACTTCCTGCGCGACGAAGTGACGGGCAAGGCGCTGACCGGCCTCAAGAAGTACTCGGTCTTCGAGCGCATCTGGGCGCTGCCCACATTCGAGATTCACGGGATTCGGGGCGGCTTTGTGGGCGACGGCGCGAAGACGGTGATTCCGGCCTCGGCCACCGCCAAGATCAGCCTCCGCCTGGTGCCCGGGTTGCCATTCCTGCAAGTCGCGAAGTGGCTCGAGAGAGCCGCGAAGGCCGCCGCACCCAAGTGGGCCGACGTCGAACTCAAGATCCTGCACGGCGGCGACGCCGTGCAGGTCGATACCTCGCACCCGGCCTTCGCCGTGCTGGACGAGGCCTTCAAGGAAGTCGTGGGGAAGCCGACGGTGCGCGTCCGCGCTGGCGGTTCCATCCCGATCGTCCCGCGCATCGGGTCGGGCGGCGCCCCGGTGCTGCTTACCGGGATCGGCCTGCCCGACGACGGACTGCACTCGCCCAACGAAAAGCTGGACTTGCAACAGCTGTGGGATGGCATCGCCGTCTTTGGCCGCTTCATGGAGCGACTGGCCGCGATTCGCTGATGTCCGGCGCGTGGGAATGACAGCGGCCCCGTGGTCATCCACGGGGCCGTTTCGTCATGCGGTTCGTTGGTCAGGCTGCGACGGACTATTCCTCGGTCTGAAACTCCCCGCTGCCCCGTCGTCCATTGGGATACTGCGACTCGGTGCGGGCATGCAGGTCGTCGACGCCGAGCACTGCGCGCACCGAAGCGATGACACCGGCCACCACGTCCTCGGACCAGTAGGGATCGGGCTGTTCGCTGGCCGGGACCGACTGGGTGCAGCTCTCCAGATACTGCACCGCCGTGCCGGTCCATTCCGCCTGCGCCCCGGGTACCAGCGCCCACGAGGTGGTGGACTTGAGCTCCAGTTCATTCAGTTCGGCAAGCTGGGGTTCGAGGCCTTCATCCGTGGCGATCGTGGCAAGACGCCGCGCCACGATCGCCATGACCTGTACCCGCTCCGCTTCCTGCGGGCCGGGCAGCGGTGCAAAGAAGTTCCGCTGGTCCGCCACCATCTCGCCCAGTCGAATGCACACCGCCCGGACCGCCGGCTGCACCGCTGGCGGTGCTTCGCGGGCCCAGCCACGGGCGGCCTTCAGGATATCCTGAATGATCGTGTCGGCCTGCGCCTCGGGGGTGCGGCGCTCTGTCGGAGACGTCATAGGACTTTCACAATGCTCCGACGGCAGCGGAAATGCAATGGCGTCCGCCCGACACGGGAATGGGCCCCGACACCCGTTGACAAGGGGTATCCGGGTCCGTATACGCCCCGCCGCTTCCAGGCGGCTATTTCCTGGGGCCCCGCCGCATCCGCGCGGGGTCGGGGCGACCGTACCGCTCCTCCGCCCATGGCTCGCCACGCATGTGATACCCGTTCTGCTCCCAGAAACCAGGGTAGTCCTCCTCCATGAATTCGAAGCCGCGAATCCACTTGGCACTCTTCCAGAAATAGAGATGCGGGATCACCAGCCGGATCGGACCACCGTGCTCGGCGTCCAACGGCTGCCCGTTGTGGGACAGGGCGAGCAGGTTGGCCGGCCGCATCAGGTCATCCAGCGCGACGTTCGTCGTGAAGCCATGTTCGGCATGAACCAGCACATATTTCGCTGTCGCCGATGGCCGCGCGTCGGCGAGCAGCGGAGCCAGCGGGATACCCTCGAAGACGTTGTCGTACCGGCTCCACCGCGTCACGCAGTGGATGTCGCACATCGTCTCCTGCCGTGGATACTGGAGGATCTGGTCCCACGTCAGCACGAATGGCGACTCGACGGCTCCTGAAACCTCGAAGCGCCAGGTCCGGACGTCGACCGTCGGCACCGTGCCGTAGTGCAGCACCGGCCACTTCTTCGTGACAATCTGTCCCGGGGGAAGCCGTCGCTGTTCGTCGGTGCGCACGTCGATGCGTTCGGTCATGAGTCGCCAGTCGGGTCAATTGGGGAAGCCGGCTGCTCTGTCGGCACTCTAGAACGCTCCAGGGTGTACCCCGGTTCCCTCGCTCGGCAGCTCGGCGAGTGTGGTGGGCTCGGGCGTGAGAGAAAAGACCTTGGCCACGCCGGCCACCACCGCATCGAGCGTCGTGTCCCAGAGCTCGGTTGATTCCCCGCGTCCCAGCTCCCGCTCCACCGTGGTCATCGTCACGCCGGGAATGCCGCAGGGCACGATCAGCCCGAAGTCGTCGAGATCGTTGCTCACATTAAGCGCGAAGCCGTGGGTCGTCACCCACTGTCTCACATGGATCCCGACACTGGCGATCTTTCGCCCTCGAGTCCAGACGCCTGTCTTTCCGGGGTTCCGCTCGGCCGGCAGCTGCAGGCGCACGAGGGCGTCGATCAGCGCTGCCTCGACCTGACGCAAGTACCAGTGCAAGTCCTGCCGATGCCGGGTGAGGTCGAGAATCGGATAGCCGACGAGCTGCCCCGGCCCGTGCCACGTGACATCGCCACCGCGATCCACCTCGGCGACGGTGAGGCCACGAAGCTTCAGTTCCTCGACGGCGATGGGAAGGCTTTCGGGGCGAGTCCCACGACCGAGCGTGATCGTGGGCTCATGCTCCAGCAGCAGCAGCATGTCGCGATCGATGATGCCCTGTTGACGCTGGTCCGCGAGGCGTCGCTGCAACTCGTGTGCGTCTTGGTAGGCGACATGTCCCAGCCGCAGGACCGCGAGCGCGGCGCTCATCCCTCGCTACTCGGCACGGTGCGGCCCCAGGTCAGCAGGACGGCCAGCAGCAGCGCGACCACGCCGTAGCCCAGCAGGCCCCAGCGGCCGCCGACCTGCTCGGCGAATGCGGCCGGCAGCATGGCGAGCGCCGTCGCGAATCCCGCGACCATCGACAGCCCACCCCGGCGATACGCCGATACCAGCGGTGCGAGCAGCGTCCAGGCCACGGCCGTCGCCGCTCCGATGCCGCCGAGCGTCCCACCCACGACGACGATGAATACAGAAGTTGGCGGCGGCGTGCCGGCCACCGCGGGCACGGCGAGTTGCAGCGTGCGCGCCCCCCAGAGCGCGATGGCGATGGTCCCAGCCCCGAACAGGGTCGCGGTCACCACGGCACGGAGCGCCGGCCCGACCTGCTGCGGCGCAGCAGGCTCGCCCGTCGGTCCGGTGAGGATCGGCTCGGTCATGAGTCGCGGTGACCGTGCGGGTGCCGGGACCGACCATCGGCTCCACCCCTGTGATAAGCGCGCATCGCCGCCGGGTCTCAGATGTGAATCGCCCGGCCCATCGAATCCAGTGCAGCTTCGGCGATGGCCTCGGAAAGGGTCGGATGGGCGTGCACGGTCAGATCGATTTCTTCCACCGTGTACTCGTTCTCTCGCGCGACCGCGAGCTCATGAATTATTTCGGAGGCATGTCCGCCGACGATATGCGCCCCGAGGATTTCACTGTACTTCTTGTCCCGGATGATCTTGACGAACCCGTCGGTCTCGTTGGAGGCGCGGGCTCGGCCATTCGCACTGAAGGGGAAGCGGCCGACCTGGTAGTCGAGCTTCTTCTCCTTGCACTGTTCCTCCGTCAGCCCGATGCTGGCCACTTCGGGGTGACAATAGGTGACGCTCGGGATGTTGTCGTACCTGATCGGATGCGGGGTGTGCCCGGCGATCCGCTCTGCCACCACCATCCCTTCCCGGCTCCCCTTGTGCGCCAGCATCGGCGGTCCAGCGACGTCGCCGATGCAATAGATGCCCGGTGCCGTGGTTTCCAGCGTCGCCAGATTCACTTTCACCCAGCCGCGATCGGTGACCTGCACGCCCGCTTCCTTGAAGCCCATCGCTTCGGTATTCACCGCGCGGCCGGCCGCCATCAGCACCTTCTCCGCCACCACCGTCTGCACTTTGCCGCCGACATCCAGCGTGAGGGTGACGTTGTCCTTGCCCACGTCGGCCTTGGTGACCTTGGCCCCGGCGTACACATCGATCCCGCGTTTCTTGTAGGTCTTGGCCACCGCGTCGGAGCATTCGGCATCCTCGATCGGGAGAATGCGCGGCAGCGCTTCGATCAGCGTCACCTTGCTGCCAAAGGCGTTGAAGATGTCGGCGAATTCGCACCCGACGGCGCCGGCCCCGATCACGGCCAGTGTCGTCGGCGCCTGTTCGAGGAACAGCGCCTCGTCGGAGCTGATCACCGTCGTCTTGTTGATCTCCAGCCCGATCTGCGGGATGCCCTTCACCCGTGAACCGGTGGCGATCACGATCGCCTTGGTGGCTTCGTGGATGTCCGCCCCGACCTTCACCTTCTTTCCGGGCAGGAGGCTGCCGGTGCCTTTCACGACGGTGACCTTGTGCTTCTTCATCAGGAATTCGACGCCCTTCGAGTTCTGCTCCGACACTCTGCGGGAGCGCTTCATCGCCACCCCGTAGCTGGTCGTGACCGTGCCGACTTCAATCCCGAGGTCTTTCGCGTCGTGGGCAATGATACTGGCCATCCGGGCGCTGAACAGCAGGGCCTTGGTCGGGATGCAGCCGATGTTGACACACACGCCGCCCAGCTTGTCCTTCTCGATGACGGCGGTGGAGAGACCGAGCTGGGCCGCGCGGATGGCGCAGACATAACCGGCGGGGCCGCCGCCGAGCACAATGACGTCAAAGGTTGCCACAGGAGCCTCGACAAAAAGAATGCAGAATGTGATCGCTCAGTTGTTCCATCAATCGCCGGCGCTACCTTGCCCAACCGCCCAACCGCCCAACCGCCCAACCGCCCAACCGCCCAACCGCCCAAC
>JBDTMI010000044.1:0-28694 GCA_039934355.1 Gemmatimonadales bacterium | reverse complement strand
CTACCTGCATTCAGGTTTGACAGCTTCGCCCAACCGCCCAACCGCCCAACCGCCCCTCCCTCGCGCCGAGTCGCGGCACTCCCTCGCGCCGGGTCGCGGCTTTGCCGCTCCCATGGCGCTTCGGTCGCCGCTCCTAAGGCGCTTCGGTCGCGCCCAACCGCCCAATTGCCCATCCGCCGGATCGCCGTTCCCCCACTCCCTTCCGCTCGCTCCCCCCTGCCGCTAGGCTAGGACCATGCGCATCGCAATCTTTTCCGAGGTGTACTGGCCGATGGTAAGCGGGGTCGGGGTCACCCTGCTCAGGCTGGTGCGTGCGCTTGAGGTGCGGGGGCATGTGGTCCGCGTCTATTCCGCGAGTTACCCGCTCCCGCCGGGCGTCCCGGATCGCCCCGAAGTGCATCGCTCCCCCGGGGTGCCGCTCTTCCTCTACCCCGACGTCCAGTGGGCCTTCCCGCGCCAGCGGGAGATCGTGGCCGATCTCGCCGCTTTCCGGCCCGACGTCGTGCACCTCGCCACGGAGTTCGCCCTCGGCCGAGCCGGGCTCAAGGCCGCGCAGCATCTCGATCTGCCGATCATCGCTTCGGCGCACACCGACTATCAGAAATACGCCCAGCGCTACGGGGTCCCCTGGGTCCTGGGCATGGGATGGATGTACCTGCGCTGGTTCTACGGCCATGCGGAGCGCGTGCTGGTCCCGTCGCGGCTGTACCAGCAGTCGTTGGGGCGGCGCGGAGTGACGCACACCGGGCTGTGGACCCGCGGGGTTGACCCGGGGGAGTTCCACCCGAGTCTTCGCAGCGAGGCCTATCGTGCCCGCCACGGCGTGGGGCCGGACGACCTCCTGGTCACGTACATCGGGCGACTGGCGCGGGAAAAGGATCTCCATCGACTGGTCGCGGCATGGCAGCAGCTCAAGGCAATTCGCGGCAACGCCCAACTGGTGCTGGTGGGGCAGGGGCCGCTGGAGGAGGAGATCCGGCGCCACGCTCCGGAAGGGGTGCATCTCGGCGGGCTGCTGGAGGGGCGTGCATTGGGCGAGGCCTACGCCAGCGCCGATTGCTTCGTCTTCCCGTCGTCCACCGAGACGTTCGGCAATTCTCTCCTGGAGGCGATGGCGTCCGGACTGCCATCGCTCGCAGTGCGGGGCGGCGGGGTACTGGAATTCGCGGAACACGACCGGAACGCCTGGCTAGTCAAGCCGCAGGATACCGCGGCGCTGGCGGCAGGATTGCAGTTGCTGTTAGGCGACCCGACCCTGCGTCAGCGCCTCTCCGCCGGTGGCCTGACGACCGCCGCCGAACGACAGTGGGGAGGGATCTACGACCGATTGATCAATGAGTACCGGATGGCCGCGACACGGCGGCGGAGCAGGGCGGCGTGAGGGACGGAACAGCGTTCAGCATACAGCGTTCAGCAGGCGCGTGGGCGCCCATGATTGGGCGGATTGCCGAAGGCTCTGCCTTGACCCAATGCAATTCGGTGGCGACCTGCGCTGAACGCTGAACGCCGACCCCCATCTCACCTCAGCAACAGATAACTCAACCCCGCGATCGCCGCACTCATCGGAATCGTCAGCACCCACGCCCACACGATTTTTCCCGCCACGCCCCATCGGACTGCCGAGATCCGTTGACTCGCACCGACGCCGACGATGGCGCCAGTGATCGTATGGGTCGTGCTCACCGGGATGCCCCATGCCGAGGCCATCAGGATGGTGATGCCGCCGGAAGTTTCGGCGCAAAAGCCGCCGAAAGGCTGCAGGCGGGTGATGCGCGAGCCCATCGTTTTCACAATTCGCCAGCCGCCGAGGGCGGTGCCCAGCGAGATGGCGGTGTACGCGGCCATCTCGACCCAGAAGGGGATGGTGTCCGCATCGGGCAGGTACAGCCGGTGCAACCAACCGGTTTGTGTCGCGAAGCTCGCCTGCACCGAAACCAGCAGGCCCACGATGATCCCCATTGTCTTCTGGGCGTCATTGGCGCCGTGGCTCAGGGAAAAAAGCGCCGCGGACACCAGTTGCAGCCGCCGAAACAGCCGCTCCATTGGGGCCCGCGCCTGACGCCGCAGCGCCCAGGAGAGTGCCACGGTGAGCGAGAGCCCCAGCACCATGCCGATGAGCGGGGAAAGGAAGATGAACAGGACCGGCTTGACCCACCCGCTCAGGATCAGCGCGCCGACGCCAGCCTTGGCCACCGCGGCACCACCGTATCCGCCCAGCAGGGCATGGGAGGACGAACTCGGCAGGCCAAACCACCAGGTGATGAGATTCCACACGACAGCGCCGAGCAGACCGGCGAGAATGACGTCCGGGTTGACCGCCGCAGGATCAATCAGCCCCTTGCCCATCGTCTTGGCGACAGCCGTCCCGACCACAAATGCGGCGGCGAAATTGAAGAACGCCGCCCAGATCACGGCGACGCCGGGGGACAGGACCCGGGTCGCGACAACCGTTGCAATGGAATTGGCGCTGTCGTGGAAGCCGTTGATGAAGTCAAACGCCAGCGCGACCGCGATGATCAGCAGGATATACGTGACCGTCGGGTCCATGGATCAGCCGTGCTTGATCGAAATGGACTCGAGCACGTTGGCGGCATCCTCGATGTAGTCGAGCGTCTTCTCGAGGGTGTCGTACAGCTCCTTCCACTTG
The DNA here is from genome assembly GCA_039934355.1 of Gemmatimonadales bacterium. Lineage (GTDB taxonomy): Bacteria > Gemmatimonadota > Gemmatimonadetes > Gemmatimonadales > GWC2-71-9 > JADJOM01. The sequence continues at coordinate 26,047 of JBDTMI010000044.1, read as the reverse complement.
ATCAGGAACAACGGGTCGGGATTTCCCTCGAACATCTTGCCCAGCCATTCGCTGTAGAGCGAGTCGCCCTCCTCCTCCAGCCGCTTCACCGCGATGCAGGCCGGCATGATGCTGCGGTCATTCCGCTTCTTGAGGCCCCGGACCGCGATCGCCAGCTGCTCGCAGGCCCGCTTGATGACATTGGCCAGCAGGATGGCGCCGAGTGGTGACTCGCCGACGTGGAAGATCTGGGTCCGGCGCGCCAGCCCGTCAATCAGGTCAACCACGTCGTCCAGTCCGGAGGCGAGGGCGTGGATGTCCTCCCGATCCAACGGGGCAATGAAGGTGCGATCGAGACGAGTAATCACCTCGTGGGTCACGAGGTCGCACTCATGCTCCAGTCGCTTGATGGAATCGACGATCGGGTTGCGGCGGGCGGGATCGCTCTTCAGCAGCTCCTCGAGCATGCCGGCCGCCTCCACACTGCGTTCGGCAACCGCGGTAAACAATTCGAAAAAGTGCTCGTCGCGGGGAAGCAGACGCACAGGAGCTCCGGGCGGATGGTCGGAATGTCACGGACGGGTCACGGCGCGCGAGGAATGTAACGACGGGGCGGGTGGGAGGGAGGGGGAGGGGTGGGGAGGGCGTCAGCAGGAAGGCGCGAGGCGTTGGGCGATAGGCGACATTTGCCCGGCCTACCGCCTGCACCCCGCTAGCTGCCAGCTGCCAGCCGTCAGCTACACGTAACTCGCATACCCCCCATCGTACATCCGGCTCCGAATCAGTCCGGGCAGATCCTCAGGCTTGTCGATCCCGGCCAGCCCCTCCGCCCAGGCGACCTCGGCCACCGCGGTCGCGATCTTCGCCGACACCTCCCTGATCTCCGACAGCGGCGGGTAGAGCAGCCCCTGATCGAGCGCGGCCTGCGGGACCTGCTCAGCCAGCGTGCGCGCGGCAGCGTAGAACATCGTGTCGGTCACCCGTTGAGCCCGGGAGACGATCACTCCCAGTCCGACGCCCGGAAAGATGTAGGCGTTGTTCCCCTGGCCGGGACGGAAGGTGCGACCCTGCCAGGTGACCGGCGCGAAGGGGCTCCCACTGGCAACGATGGCACGGCCTTCGGACCACTGGTACGCCTGCTCCGCGGTGCACTCGGACTTGCTCGTCGGGTTGGAGAGCGGAAAGATGATGGGCCGACTGTTGAGTCGCGCCATCGTGCGGATGACGGCCTCGGTGAAGGTCGCTGGTTGGGCCGAGACACCGATGATTGCCGTCGGCCGGGTCGCCTCCACCGCTTCCTCGAGGGTTGCGACGCCGGGATGTGCGTGGGCGTAGGGCAGCTTGTATGCGGTGAGGTCCGTCCGACCCGCGACCACCAACCCCCCACGATCCACCAGCCAGCAGTGCTTTCGCGCCGCCTCCTGGGAGAGTCCTTCGCGTTCGAGCGCCGACACGATGAGATCCGCGATCCCGGTTGCCGCGGACCCGGCGCCGAAGAACAACACACGCTGTTCGATCAGCGGCTGCCCGGTGATCCGTGTGGCGGACAGCAGTCCGGCGAGGCTCACGGCCGCCGTGCCCTGGATGTCGTCATTGAAGCAGCACACCCGGTCGCGGTAGCGCGCCAGCAGGTCGATGGCGTGTGCGGTCGCGAAATCCTCGAACTGGATGATGGCGCCGGGAAAGACGTCCTGCACCGCGAGGACAAACTCCTCGATCATGGCATCGTAGGCATCACCCCGCACGCGGGCGCGTGCGAGGCCAAGATAGAGTGGATCATCACGCAGCTCCTGGCGCTCCGTCCCGACGTCGAGGGTGATCGGCAGACAGAGCGCCGGATCGATGCCGGCACACGCGGTATAGAGGGACAGCTTGCCGATCGGGATGCCCATCCCGTTCGCGCCGAGGTCGCCGAGTCCCAGGATCCGCTCGCCGTCCGTCACCACGATGATTCCGACGCTGGGTTCCGGCCAGTTGTGCAGGATGTCCCGGATTTTTCCCCGATCCTCGATCGACAGATACAATCCCCGGGGTCGGCGGAAGATGTGGCCGAACTCCTTGCACGCCTCCCCGACCGTGGGGGTGTAGAGAATCGGCATCAGCTCTTCAATGTGGGCGATCACCGTGCGATAGAAGAGGTGCTCGTTTCGGTCGTGGAGGCTGGTGAGGTAGATGTACTGTTCTAGCGGATTCGGCTTGAGCCGCAGGGTCTCCACGATGCGAGCCACCTGGGCCTCGGGCGTCGTCACCCGGGGAGGCAGCAGGCCCCGGAGTCCGAGGGCATCGCGCTCCGACTCTGTGAAGGCGGTGCCCTTGTTGAGCCGGGGATGGTGCAGGTAGTCGATCGGCGCGAGTGCCATGGTGCCTCAACTTGGAAAGGTCGTCAGCCGTCAGCCAGCGGGCGTGAGCGGCAATGGCGAACTGTGTGCTTCATCACTACGCCACGCGGTCACGGGCCGCGTGGTACGTATGAGTAGCGGAAAGAAATGCCGTATCGGGTCGATCAGGTCGGCAGCCTCGAACCACCACAACTCCCTTGAGATCCCTAACTCTCAGTAACGGCAACGGTTGCCTCAACGGCACATGCCCTGCTCTTCAGTGGAGGCATACCAATCATTGTTCGCTGCTCCCATACCGCCATGGAAGGTGGTTCCGCATGACCGACTCGACTCCATCAACACGCGCGGACCTCACTGCGGCTCGACTCTTTGAACGCCACGCCGGGATCGCCCGGCGCATCGCCCACCGCTACCTCAACCAGACCGGCGCGCTGCTGGGTCCCGAGGATCTCCTCTCGGCCGCGCAGGTGGCGCTTTACGACGCCGCGCGGAGCTACGAACCCAGTCGAGGCGAGTTTACCACGCACGCCTGGCGACGGGTCCAGGGCGCTGTCGTCGACGCCATTCGGCGCCAGACGCCAGGGCTCCGCGACCAGGTCCTCGCCCGACGCACGCTTCGGCAGGCAGAAGATACCCTCGCGTCCCGGCATGTCCGGGCACCCCGCTCCTCCGAGCTCGCAGAGGAACTCGGTCTCACCCAGCCGGCGCTGGTCGACCTGCGTGAGCGCGCGCAAGGCGCGCAGGTAATTTCCATGGATACACCCCTCGATCCGGCCGGTGTCGAGATCACGCTGCACGATCTGCTGAGGACCGAGCGCAGCGAAGACCCGTGTGCCGCAATGGATCGTGCGGACGATCAGGCTGTTGTCGCGCGCGCAGTCGATACGCTGCCACCGCAGGAACGGCGTGTCGTCACCCGGGTCCTCCTCGAAGGCGCGACCGGGAGAACGGTAGCCGAGGAACTCCGCGTCACCCCTGGGCGCGTCTCGCAGATTCTCGCGCGCGCCTGCAATCACCTCCGGTCGAACCCGGACCTCCGCGAACTCGCCATGGCGGCGTGAAAAGCTGCCATTGGCCATCAGCCGTTAGCCATTGCTCGTACGCGTGCCGCGGATCGCTTTCGGCTGACCTTTCCAAGTCAAGAACCAACGGCTAACGGCCAACGGCCTGTGGTTCCCCCAGCAGCACCCGCGCATCCACCGCCAGCGCCCCGTCTCCGAAGGCCAGCACCGGATTCAGGTCCAGTTCGACGATGACCGGAAAATCCGCGGCGAGCTGCGCCACCCGCAGCAGAATCTCTTCCAGCGCATGCAGGTCCGCCGCCGGCGCGCCGCGCAGCGCCTGCAGGATCCGGACGCCACGGAATCCCCGCAGCATGTCGCCCGCCTCGAGTCGGTTGATCGGCGCCAGGCGGAAGACCACGTCGGCCAGCACCTCCACCAGTGTGCCGCCGAGCCCGAACATCAATAGCGGCCCGACCACAGGATCGCGCGAGACGCCGACGATCATCTCGCGACCGCCCCGCACCATCTTCTGCACCAGGACGCCGGAGATCGGTGCTCCGGGCGCCACCCGTGCGGCGCCGGCGAGAATCGTCGCGTAGGCTTCGCGCGCTTCCTGGGCGTTGCCGATGCCCACCTGCACACCAGCCGCCTCGGTCTTATGGATGATCGCGGGGGCCACGATCTTCAGCACGACCGGAAAACCGATCCGCTCCGCCTCGGCCACCGCCTGGTCCGGCGAGCGCGTGAGGACGGCTGGCGCGGTGGGGATCCCATAGCACGCCAGCAGCTTCAGTGATTCGACCTCATCCAGCCGGCTGCGGCCTTCGGCGCGCGCGCCATCGAGGATGGCTGCTGCGCCGGCCCGATCCACACTTAGCGTTTCCGGCACGGGAAGCGGGCGTTCGCGCCACTCCCGATAGCGACAGAGCGCGGCCAGTGCCCGCGCCGCCGACTCGGGAAAGATGTAGGCCGGAATGCCGACCGAGTGCAGTTCCGACCTGCCCTGCGGCAGTCCCTGTCGTCCCATCAGCACGCCGAGGACCGTCTTGTCTCTGTGCGGCGCGGTGGCGCTGACGATGGCCTCGGCAACATCCTCCTGTCTCACGCCCAACGGCGGGACGAAGATTGCCATGACGGCGTCGAGCCCCGGGTCCGCCAGCAGTGCGCTCAAGGCGCCGCGGTAGCCCGCCGGCGTGGCCGAGGCGATCATGTCGAGCGGATTTCTGAGCGAAGCCTCGGCGGGGAAGATCGGCCTGAGCGTTGCGACCGTCGTCGGGTGCAACTCGGCCACCTCGAGGCCGTTGGCCTCCAGCGCATCGGCCGCGAGAATCCCGGGCCCGCCGGAGTTGGTGAGCACGGCCACACGTCGGCCGCGCGGCAGCGGCGGCCCGGAGAACGCCATCGCGAAGTCGAACAGCTCCTCGACCGAACCGGCGCGCAGCACGCCGGCCTGGTTGAGCAGGGCGTCGATCGCGACATCGTTCGCGGCGAGTGCCCCGGTATGGGAGGATGCTGCGCGGGCGCCGGTCTGGGAGCGGCCCGACTTGACCACGATGATCGGCTTCTTGCGGGTCACGCGACTGGCGATCTCCAGAAACCTCCGCGGGTTGCCGAAGTTCTCGACGTACATCAGGATCACCCCGATCGTCTCGTCATCCTCCCAGTGCAGCAGCAGGTCGTTGCCGCTGACGTCCGGCTTGTTGCCCATCGAGACGAACTGGCCGATCCCGATGCCGTATCCCTGCGCGTGATCCAGCACCGACAACCCCATCGCACCCGACTGGCTCACGAACCCCACCCGCCCGAACGGCGGCATGCTGGGCGCGAAGGTCGCATTCATCCGCACCGCCGGATCGGCGTTGAGGACGCCCATGCAATTAGGGCCGACCAGTCGCATGCCGTGCCGCCGTGCGATTGCCACCAGCTCCCGCTCCAGCGCAACGCCGTCGCCACCCACCTCACGAAAGCCGGCGCTGATGACGCAGAGCCCCTTGACGCCGTGGACCCCGCATTCCTCCGCCACCTGCAGCACATGCTGCTTCGGGACGCAGATGACCGCCAGGTCCACCGGATCGGGGAGCGACGAGACACTGGGCCAGGCCCGAATCGAATGGACCGAGCGCGCCGCACTGTTGACCGGGTACACCGTGCCAGTGAACTCGTATCGGATCAGGTTGGCGAGGATCTGATGTCCCATGGTCGTCGGAGTGCGCGACGCGCCGACCACGGCGATGGAGCTGGGGGAGAGAATCGGATCGAGCGGACGAGCCATGGAGGTCGAGGGGCGGGGAAAAGAAAAGGAGAAAGGAGAACGGGAACGCGTCCTCCTCGAAAGTATTTGAGGTGAGGAAGTTCGTGGGGAGGAAGTAAACCGAGGATGATGGGTTGGTGAAGGAAGGCTTAGAGAGCGTTCGGCGCCAATCGCCCAATCGCCCAATCGCCCAATCGCTTAATCGCCTAATCGCCTAATCGCCCAATCGCCTACTCCCCGCCGGCGACCAGCTTCCCCATCTCCGCCACGCTGTTAAACCAGTAGTCCGGCGCCGCCGGCTCCAGCTCCTCCCGACTGAACGGTCCCCACAGCACCGCGCCGGTGAGCACGCCCGCCCCCCGCCCCGAGTGCAGGTCGTGGATGCTGTCACCGACAAAGAGCGTGGTCGCGGGATCGGCGCCGAGCTGGGCGACGGCCTTGAGGACCGGCTCGGGATGCGGCTTCGGCTGGACCACGTCGTCGGCGCAGACCAGGATATCAAACGTCCCATCCAGACCGACGAGTGCGAGGCCGCGCCGAGTCCCTTCGCGGTTCTTGCTAGTCACCACACCGGTTTTGAGTCCATGGCGCTGGATCTTCCGCACCAGCTCCACCACACCGGGATAGGCGGTAATCATGCTGTCGTGATGGGCCAGATTGTGTTCGCGATAGGTGAGCGCGAGCTCCACCAGGTGCTCCGGGGAACGGGCCCAGGGCGCGAGCTGGACCCGCAGTGGCGTGCCGACACCGCGCAGCCAGTCGGCATCGGAGATCTGTTCGAAGCCATGGGCGGTCAGCGTGTGGCGGTAGCTCGCGAGGATCAGCGCGATACTGTCGATGAGGGTGCCGTCGAGGTCGAACAGCACGGTGCGGATGGATGACATGGCCGGAAGCTACCTACCCGCACAACCCCCGCGAGCCGGGGGATGAGCGCCGTTGCCCTGCCCGCCTCCGGGCGCGGAGCATACTCTGCGACCAGCTCCATCAGCGCATCAGGCCCGCGGGCGATCGCCACCTCAAGGAGCAGCAGTTCCCCCGCCAGCAGTCCGCCGCCCAGCCAGATCATCCCGCGTTCGACCTGGCGCAATCGGTCCGCGGCGCGATCCGCCGCCGCCTGTCGGCCGAGGCGACGCAGGGAGGCCAGGGCCTGCCGCTGAACCAGTGGGCGCGACTGGCTGCTCCACGCCGCACCATCGGCGGCCTGCAATCGCGCACGGATGAAAGGGCACAGGGCCTCGCGGATCGCACCAGCGCATGACGGCGCGGGCAGGAGGAGCGGCGCGTCGGCGGCCGCACCGAGCCGCGGAACGACGATGTCCGGCGCGTCGGTCGCCACTCCATCATCCCCCAGCCAGAACAGCCCGGCGGCCTCCGCGCACGCACCGTCGCACCGATCCATCGCCAGGGCGATGAGCCAGCCCGATGGCACTCCTTCGATGGCAACGACGCCCGCATTGGCCGGCCCGGTCCCGAACCGCTCGCCGAGCTCCGCGCGCCAGCGGAACAGCCAGCCGTCGCGATCCACCAGTCCGGCGGTGGCACCGAGTTGCCGCTTCTGGTCAATGCGCCCCGATTGGCGCAATCGACTCTCCAGTTCGACGGGCGGGAGGAAGCGGATCGTCTCGATGACCGGGACCATCGACCCGAGGCGGATGGCGCGTCCTTCGCGCTGGTCGAGCCGCACACTGGTCCACGGGAGATCCCAATGAATCACCCGACCGATCCGTTGCAGATCAAGTCCCTCCGCGGCAACATCCGTGGCCAGCAGCAGAGACGGGGGTCGGAGCCCGTCCGGCGGCGTGGGCGGCGTCGGGCCGAACCAGTCGAGGATCGCGCGACGTGGCAGTCGGGTCCGGCCGATCCCCGCGCTGTGGCCCGAGATCCAGGCGGAGGGAGATCCCGGCAGCGCATCACGAAGGAGGGCGAGCGTCGGGCGGCTGGTGGTGAAAACCAGCGTGGGTGTCGTATCGCGCAGCAGGCCGCGGAGTGCTTCGAGCCTTGGCGTGTCGATTACGCGCGCCGTCGCCTGCACCAGGCGTTTTACGCGCTCGGCGTCCGTCAGGCGCAGATCGAGGCTGCCGCCGCTGTCCGGTAGCACCCCCCAGAGCAGCAATTGCTCCGGCGCCGTGCCAAGTTGCGCCAGGAGTGCACTTCGAGTCAGGCGTCGTCCGGCGGCCCGAGCGGACCTGGCCTGCTGCAGGAGAGTGAGATACTGCTGCAGTGCGGCGCGCAACGCGGCGGAGCTGGACGCGAGTGCGCGCCAGAGCTGAACCCGGATGAGAGAACTGATTCCCGGATCGCGCGAAAGGTCGAGCCGATCGATGCCGGTGAGCAGCGTCGCTTCAGCGGCGGAGAGCGGGAGGGTGAGATCGCGGGCCCGTCGCGCGGGCTGGGCTTGCGGATCAGCACGGCGGAAGATCAGGTCGCCCAACGCAGGTGGCACCGTCCCGGTCCGCAGTGCCGCGGCGAGACTTGGCACGCCACGCTGACGCAGCGCGTCGTCGCGCACCGCCAGCAGCAACTGATGGACGAGGTCCTCCAGCCGGTTCACCACCGGCGTGCCGGTCAGCAGCAGCGTGCGTCGTCCCACCAGCCACGGTGCCAGGTGGCGATACCGGCAGGTGTCGGGGTGACGGAAGTGATGCGCTTCGTCGATCAGGACCACCGCGGCATCCGGCGGAAGTCGTCCGCGGCTCACCGACTCGTGCGACACCACGGTGAGCGCGACACCGGCACGCTCCGCGGTGCGGGCCCACTGCGACCGCAGCACGGCGGGAACGATTGCGACTGCCGTGTGCCGTCCCTGCAGCCGCCCGGCGACAGCGAGCGCGATCCAGGTCTTGCCGCTGCCCACTGGGTCGGCCAGCAGCGCCCCGCCATGGCGCATCACCGCGGCGAGGCAGCGCCGGAAGCTGGGGATCTGGTCTGGCCGGAGCCACGCCGGAGGCTCCACCACTGACTCGAGGGGTGCGACGGCGCGCGCCATCGCGCGGATGACCCCGGCGGGAGCGGCAGTGACCCCGAGCCGAAGCACGGTGGTGAGCGGGTCGTCAACCGGGACGAGTGCTTCGGCCACGAGTCGCGGTGCCGACGCCAGCCACGGCGGCCAGTGCGGCGCGCGACGCGGCGGAAAGGCCGAGCAGCGCGGCAGTGTGATCATCGAGTGGTTCCTGAATGAGGTCGCCCCGGGCCCCGCGCTCCGCCAACCCCACGAGGGTGGGGTCGTACAGGGCCTCCTGGGGCAGGGGGAGGGCGGCGACGACCCGGGCGTTGAATCGGGCGTAGCCGCCGGCGGCCGGATCCGCCTCGAGCCTTGCGAGCGCGCGCAACCAGCTGGAGTTGAGCCAGGCCGTGAGGGCCAGCGCCTGTCGTGCCTCCGGCAGTCCGAGGACGTAGCAGCTGTTGAGCGGAATGACGTGGGCATCGCCCGGTCCGGTCAGCGCGAGGGCTTCCAGCCGGAGGGCCAGGTCGGCCCAGACGACGCGGAACCGCGCCACCGAAGGCCCGGTGCGAAACAGGGTCCACAACGGCCCGGCCTGATAGTCCGACCGGGCCCGCAGGAGCGGCGCGTGCGCGGCGAGATAGCGACTGGCCGCGGCCGGCAGGCGTGGCAGCACTTGGCCCCGCGCATCGTGAGGGTAGAGGAGCCGGGTTCCGGGCCGCGCCTGGAACGCCCGGATGTCCCGACCGCGCAGTGCGGGGCGAATCACCGTGCCCTCGATCTCCGGCGGCGGCGACAGGAACACCGCATTGGCGCCCGTCTTCACGCCGAGCTGCGGTGCCCCGCGGGTGCCGAGGAGCGGATGATCGGCACGCGCCAGGGCCGAGGCGGCGCTGGTCGCCGGGTTGCCTAACAACCATGGACCAGCGCCGAGCAGCGCCTGGGGCCGTGTCGCCTCGCTGGCCGGATCCAGCGCGAGCCGCAGTCGGTGGCCGGGCGGAGCCGCTCCCCGCGCGGCAATGACGGCGGCCGGGTAGGTCGTCGCCTCGAAGACTGCGGTGGGATCGTCGCGCAGGTCCACCACGGCGTGCAGCGTCGTGCGCCGGGCCAGGAAGTGCCGGCCCCGGACGGCATATCCCGCCGTCGCCAGCTTGGCAGGCAACAGGAGCGCGAGGATTCCCGCCGGGGCCAGCAACTCGACACTCCGCTCCAGAAAGGCGAGGGAGAGATCGGGCTGGTGCCGGAAGCCGGCGCCGGAGGTGCGCCAAATGGTGTAGCGGTGCGCGAGCGCGGCCCGCACCCGTGGCGCCAGCGCTTCCGCTCGCACCCACGGTGGATTGCCGATCACGAGATCGAAGCCGCCGAGGGCCAGAATGTCGGCGAACTGGCACTCATACGAGAACCAGGGCACCCCCCCCTCCTGCCGGAGCCGGCGCTGCAGCCGGCGCACGTCGACCATGCCGCGGCGGGCCGCGCCGAGCTGGAGGCGCAGCTCCCGGTCGAGGCCGCGCCGCTCGCCGAAGAGGGTGGGGGAGCGGGCATCGAGCAGGCAACGCGTCGCCGCCTGTACCTGGCGCTCGTGCGCCTGCGCCAGCCCCCGCTCGAGCGCCCGGGTTTCCGCCTGTCGCAGTCGCCGCAGGACCGCGCGCTTGCCGGGCCCCGCCTCCCGCACGAACTCGCGGCGCAGATCGCTCAGCTCGGCATTGGCGACATCGGGTCTGAGGTCCAGGGTGGCGAGACACGCTGTCGGGTCGAGCAGGCTGTCGCCCTGGCGCAGCATGGCGTCGAGGTTCGGCAGGGGTGGGACCGCGGCCGGGTCGGTCATGGTCTCCTCGGCGATCACCGCGAGCCAGAGGCGCAGTTCCGCCAGCCGCACCGCCATCGGATTGAGGTCGACACCGAAGAGGTTGCGCTCGAGGATGGTCCGGCGGAGCGCGGCAGGCGGGCATTCGCCGTGCCGCAGCGTGGCGAGCCGTTCGAGCGCGCCTAACAGGAACGCACCTGAACCGACCGCGGGGTCGAGGATGGTGATGTCGCACAGTGCGAGGCGCACCTCCGGTGTCCGTTCGCGCAGCCGCCGATCCGCCTCCGCCGGCTCCAGCCGCAGTCGCTCGGCGATCCAGCCGGCGAGGGCGGCATCGACCACTCGGGTCACCAGCAGTGCCGGAGTGTAGAACGCACCGCTGGCGCACCGGGCACCCGGCGCCATCAACCCTTCAAACACCCGGCCCAGCATGTCCGGCGCAATGGCGCCCGGCGCTCCGGCCTCGTGCACCGTGAAGTGGAACCGTTCGAAAAGGTCGTCGAAGGCCGACTGCCAGCAGGCGTCGGGAATGTCTCCCGTCCCCGCCCGCTCCAGGGCGTGGGGTTCGAATAGCCCGCCGTTGAGAAACGGGATCCGACCGAAGGCGGCGGCCCGTCCGCGCTGGGCAGCGGGGCGGTTGAGGGTGCCGAAGAAGAGCGGCCGGAACAGGTCGCGGTGCAGGCGCCGCCCCGCGCCCAGCGTCCGATCCACCGCCCGGCGGAGAAAATCGGGCTGACCATTGAGCCAGCCCTTCGACTGGACGAAGTACAGGAAGAGGATGCGGGTGAGCTGGACCAGCGCGAGCGTCTCCCGCTCGGCGGGACGCAGGGTTCCGCCCAGCCCCGCAGCCATCTGCGACATGGTCTGGCGAAAGACGCGGAAAAAACGCTGGCCGGCATCTTCGCCGCTCAGGGCTTCTGCCGAGCGCAGGGCATAGCCGAGCCCGGTCGCGCCGGCAGTGAGGGCCAGGCGACGGAGCCGCTCGAGGTCGTGCCGGTCCGGATAGTCCAGCGACAGCGGAAGCAGCACCGGAGTGCCGTCGCCCACCGCCAGCACCAGCACCCGCCGGTCGGGATCGAGAACGAGCAGACCGGCGTGGCGACCCGTTGCTGAGAGCGATCGACTCACCTGCCGGGCGATGCGCGCCGGGTTGTCGGTCTCCAGCGCGAGCCAGGGGCAATTCTCCGGGCCGCCGATCTCGGCGCCGGAACGCACCGGCCAACCGGGAGTGGCCGGATCAAAGGGTCTCCAGGCGGGGGCATGTCCCAGTGCGGCGACCAGGCGGCGCAGGTCGGGCAGGGTGCGGATGCTGGAGAGCAGCGTGCCAAAATCCATGGAGCCCCCGGTGTGCGGGGGTCCATGCTAGGCAGGTTGGCTAGGTAGCTTTGTATCCGAGTCACACCGGGGCGGTGCGGGAAAACCCACGCACTCCTTCCCCGGAGTCTCCCGCGAGGAACGCTCATGCCGGTGGTGCGCTGGATCGGCCTCCTGCTCGTCGGGCTCGTGCCCGCGACCGGGGCGGCCCAGGAGACGGGTGGTTTTTCCGTGCTGCGGGGGCGCGACACGGTGGCGGTCGAGGAGTTCAGCCGCGGGCCGGTCGAACTCACCGGGACGCTGATGCGCGGTGGGACCACGACCGGGGATCGGGTGCGGTATCGCGCTGTTCTGGTCGAGGATGAGAGCGCGCCGTTGATCGAGCTCTCGGTCTGGCAGCGCGATGATCCCGAGCGCGCCAGGGCGAGGCAGACCTCGCGGGTGATCTTCAAGGATGACAGCGTCGCTGTGGATGACATGACCGGATCCGGCCTGCGCACTCTGGTGATGCCGACCCAGCCGGCCCCGATCCCCTACCTGAAGCTGTCGATCGCCTTCCTCGAGCAGGCCACCCGTCGCGCGGCGGCCTCGCCCGGGAGAGACAGCGTCCCGATGCCCTTCTTCAGCCTCGACGGCGGCCAGACGGTCGTGGGCCGCGTGCGCCGCCTCGGCGGGGACTCGGCCGTCGTCGCGCTCGGCACGGTCGAATTCCGTCTGCGGGTGGACGGGAGCGGGCGCATTCTCGGCGGCGCGCTCCCGGCGCAGGGGCTGCGCATCGTCCGCCACGGAGCGTCGTGAGTGTGGCGAGCGGCGTCATGAGTCTCCGCCTCACCCGTCGGCAGATGCCGATCGCCATCGCGCTGGGCTATGCCGTGCTCGGCGCGACCTGGATCTTCCTGTCTGACCGGGCCTGGATGCGCTTGACCCGCATCTCGGGGGAGCGGCTTGCCCAGATCCAGACCTACAAGGGACTGGCCTTTGTCGGCCTCTCCAGCCTGCTCATCTGGTGGCTCGCACGGCGGGCGGTCGCGGCAGTGGCGGAAGCGGAGAAGGGCTGGTTCGAGAGTGAGGTGCGCTACCGGCAGATTTTCGAGAAGACCACGTCCGTCTCACTCCTCGTGGACGTGGAGACGCAGTCACTGATCGATGTGAATCCTGCCGCAGTGCTGTTCTACGGCTGGTCTCGCGAGGAGCTGATCGGCAAGCCGCTCAGCGAGATTAACACCCTCAGCACCCTCGAGGTGCGCGACCTGGTACGGGCGGCGCAGGATGAGCGGCGCAACTTCTTTGTTTTCCAGCACCGGCTGCGTTCCGGCCAGTTGCGGGATGTCGAAGTGCATTCCAGTTCAATCGTCCTCAATCGCCGCGCCGCCCTGTTCTCGATCGTGCACGATATCACCGACCGGGTGCGGGCCGAGCGTCAACTGATTGAGTCGGAGGCCACCTACCGTCGGGCGCTGGAGCAGGCCTCCGATGCCATCGTGGTGAGCGATCGCCAGGGCGTCATCCTCGAGGCGAATGCCCGTGCCGAGGAGCTGCTCGGGTACCCGCGTGACGAGATCACCGGCAAGCGGATGGACGATTTCCTCACGCCCGAGGACCGGGAGCGGAAGCCGCTTCACATGCGGGACCTGCTGGAGGGCCGGAGCGTGCTGTCGGAGCACCGCCTGCAGCGCATGGGCGGTGGCATCGCCGACGTCGAGATCAGTGCGAGCGACCTCGGTGACGGACGGTTCCAGGCCATCGTGCGCGACATCTCCGAGCGGCGTCGCCTTGAGGAGCAGCTCCGCCAGGCCCAGAAAATGGAGGCGGTCGGGCAGCTCACCGGGGGCATCGCGCACGACCTCAATAACCTGCTCACCGTCGTGCTCGCCAACAGTGAGATGATGTCTGACGCCCTGCCCGCGGGCCGGGATGATCTGAGGAGCGATCTCGAGGAGCTGCAGGCCGCGGCACGTCGCGGCGCACAGATGATCAGGAAGCTGCTTTCATTCAGCCGCCACGCACCGCTCACCTACAAGGTGCTGGACCTTGGCCGAGTCGTGGAGGACCTCCGCTCCACCCTCGGCCGACTGCTGCCGGCGCATATCGACGTCGCCTTCCAGCGGGACCCGCGGCCGGTCAAGGTGCTTGCCGATGCGGGCGCGGTCGAGCAGATCGTCCTCAATCTCGCCACCAACGCACGCGACGCGATGGCCCGCGGCGGCACGATGACGCTGGAAGTCCGGCGGGTGGATGTCGCCCTGCCCCCCGGCGGCGCCCACCCCGGCGCCTACGCCTGCCTGACCGTGCGGGATACCGGGATGGGGATGGATGAGCGGGTGAAGGCCAGGGTGTTCGAGCCGTTCTTCACCACCAAGCCGCCGGGCGAAGGCAGCGGCCTCGGGATGGCGATGATCTATGGCCTGACGCAGCAGCACGCCGGATTCGTGGAGCTGGATACCGGGCTCGATCGGGGAACGTCGGTGCGCATCTATTTTCCCCTCGCGCGGGAAGATCAGCCACTCACGGAGCTCAGGCCTCCTCCCCTGGAACTGCGTGGCGGGCGCGAGTACATCCTGCTGGTCGAGGACGAGGAAGGATTGCGTCGGGTCGCGCAGCGTGCCCTCGAAAAGGTGGGTTACCGCGTGATCACCGCTGCCGATGGCCTGGAGGCTCTCGAGGCCTATCACCGGCATCGCGACGAGATCGACCTGATCATCACCGACGTGGTGATGCCAAAGCTCGGCGGCATCGCGCTCTACCGCACGCTACGCCAGGAAGGCGTGGCGGTCCGGTTTCTCTTTACCAGCGGATATGCCGCGCATGAGATCCTGCGTGGCGATCTCGCCGAGGGCGAGCTGCCGCTGCTGCAGAAGCCGTGGACTCTCGCCGACCTGACTCACCGGGTGCGTGACGTGCTCGATGTCGTCCGAAAGGAGGGTGTATGACCCGGCTGCTTGCCCTGTTGCTCCTGGCAGGGAGTCTGGTGCTGCTTGGCGCAGCGGCCTTCCATCCGATTCTGCCGTTGACCGCCGAGGGCGATCTGGGGCTCATGGCGCACACGCCCCACTGGCGACTGATACACCTTGGCCTGATGTACGCCACGGGACTGATCATCGCGGGCGTCTGGGCCCGCTGGCTGATCGCGGACCCCGCGGAGCGCGCCCCGCTCGGCGTGGCGCTCCTGGTGGTGACCATCGGCGAGGCGCTGCACGGTGTGAACATCACCTACATGGCCGGGGCGGGCACCGAATTCGCTGCGGCTCACGCCTCCGGTGCCGATGTGCGCGAGGTGTATCTCGCCAGCCACGCGGCGGCGATCATGACGGGCCGGCTGGGTGGATTCCTGGTCGCACTCGGGGCCGGGCTCGTGGCCTGGGTGACCAGCCGGTCAGGTCGGGACCCGCGCTGGCTGGTGGGCCTGGCGGCAGTGACGTGCGTCGTCGGACTGGCGGGGAACTTCTTTGCGGTGCCGGGACAGCCGCTGATGGTCGCGTCCATCGGGCTGATGGCGTTGTGGCAGGCGGCCACGGCGGTGCGAGTGTTGAGGGAGCCCTCAGCCATCAGCCGTCAGGTGTCAGGGGATGGCCGTTAGCGTTCAGCTGCCAACGGTGAGATCGCTGGGATGTCCCTGTCCTCTTTCCCTATTCCCCGTTCCCTGTCACCGGTGTCTGACAACGCCCGCCAGCTCGCCCTCCAGCTGCTCCAGCTGCCGGGCAATATCCTGGGCGTCCAGCGCGGTATCGGGGGCGGGCACGCCGTTCTGGATGAACAGGGTGGCGACCAGTGCATCGGTGTATCCCACGACGGCCACGGCGATGCCCTTGTCGAGAACGCTGTTCAGGCGGAGAATGATGGCCATCGTCTGGCGCTGCCGAAGCGGGGTGAGGACCGGACCGATCCGGCGGATGAGGAGCGAGCGGAGGTATTGCAGCTCCTCGACGATTTCTCCGGCGGCGAGGCCGCGGGCCGCGCCGACCCGGCCGTAGTGCTCGCAGGCATGGTACCAGACTTCGCTGACCGAACGCCGCATCGGTCCGACTGATTCGATCAGGATCTCGAGCAGCAGGCGCAGCTCACGATTGATGGTGCTGCGGGGAATCATGCCGGCGGAAGCAACGCGTTCAGCGAGCCAGTCGGTCCATTCGAGCAGAATCGCGTCACGATGCACGGCCATGGCACGGCCGATCGTGAGCAGGGTGGGATGCGATGCGCGCAATGCTGGCGCTCCAGGGGGTTGATTCGCGCGGGCAATCTACATCGGGAGAGGTGATGGGGTCAAAGACCGTGATCCGGCCGCGAGCGATCGCACCGGGAAGTCGCGTGGCACTGGTGACGCCGGCGGGGCCGCTGAGCGAGCACGACGATCTTGCGCGTGGCCTGGAACTGTGCCGCGCGCTGGGCTGGGAGCCGGTGGCGGGGGCGCATGTGCTCGCGCGTCACGGGTATCTCGCCGGCTCGGACGCGGAGCGGCTCGCGGATCTCAACGACGCGCTCACCAGCCCCGAGATCGATGCCGTCTGGTGCCTGCGTGGTGGCTACGGCCTCACCCGGATTCTCGATCAGGTCGATTTCGCCGGATTCGCCCGGCGACCGAAGCCCGTCATCGGTTTCTCGGATGTCACCAGCCTGCTGGTGGGTCTGCATCAGGCCACCAGTGTCGTCACCATCCATGGTCCGATGGCGCGTGCTCCCCTCAGTGCGTTCAGCGCCGGTCATTTCACCCGGGTGCTGACCGCGCCGTCACCCCCCGGACGACTGGCCGCACTTCCGCTCCCCGCCGGGGTCCTGGTGCCGCGTGCGCCGCGGGTGGTCGCGCTTCATGGCGGGATCGCGGAGGGACGGCTGATCGGCGGAAACCTCACGCTTCTCACCTGCCTCATCGGGACGCGACACTTCCCCGAGCTGGACGGCGCCGTCCTGTTCCTGGAGGATGTGGGGGAGGACCTCTACCGGGTGGATCGGATGCTGGCGCAGTGGCGAATGACCGGTGCGCTGGCGCGGCTCGCCGGGGTGATGGTCGGGCAGTTCACCGAACTCAAGCGCGGCACCGGAGACGGGGGAGCTCTCGCCTTCGACGAGGTGCTCTCCACCTACCTGCGCCCGCTCCGGGTTCCTGTCGCCTACGGGTTCCCGATTGGCCATGTCGACGATCAATGGACCATGCCGCTCGGGGTGCGGGTACGGCTGGATGCGGACGCGGGGACGGTGGAGTTGCTCGAGGCGGCGGTGCAGTAGGCTACTCCATGGCCACTCCCTCCCTTACCCGTCACACCCTCCCCGGCGTGCTCGGTCCGATCCAGGTCGATGTCCGCACCAGCGACCGGCACTCGCCCCGACCCGCCGTGGTGATTCTGCCCGGCTTCAAGGGCTTCAAGGAGTGGGGCATGTTCCCCGCGCTCGCGGAGCGGGTCGCGCGCGCCGGCTTCACTGCCGTCGCCGTCAACGTCAGTGGTTGCGGGGTGAATGAGCGGGGCGAGTTTGCCTACCCGGAACGATTCGGCCACAACGCCTTCTCCATTGAACTGCGGGACATCCGGCGCGTGCTCGATGTGCTGGAGCAGGGCACCCTCGGGCTCGCGCCTACGACCATCCTCGGGCTGGTGGGGCACTCTCGTGGCGGCGGTCTGGCGATTCTCGCCGCGCGCGCCGACCCACGGGTCCAGGCGCTAGTGACCTGGGCCGCCATCGCCACGACGAATCGCTGGCTCGACCGGGCGGCGCAATGGCGCGCCGCCGGCAAGCTCGACATCGTCAATACCCGGACCGGGGAAGTGCTCCCGCTCTACCTTGATGTACTGGAGGACATCGAGCAGCACCGCGAGGCGCTCGATATCCAGGCCGCGGCGGCGGCGCTCACGACTCCCTGGCTGCTGGTCCATGGCTCGGATGACCAGGCCGTTCCGCTGATCGAGGGGCGCACGCTCGCCGCAGCCGCGTCGGCCCATCCGCCACGCTTCATGATCGTCGAGAATGCCGGGCACACCTTCGGCGCCGTCCATCCGTTCGCCGGGATCTCCCCCGACCTGGCCCAGGTGTTCGATGAAACGATGAAATGGCTGGGGCGGCACCTGTAGCAGCGGGGTCGCCGATCGGTCCCCATTGACGCACTCCATTCAGTCGCACAACATCCACCCATGCCCATCTACGAGTATCACTGCGCCAAGTGCGCCCGCGATTTCGAACTGTTCGTCCGCGGCGAGACGCGGATCGCCTGCCCCGCCTGTGAGAGTCGCATGGTCGAGCGGCTCATGTCCCGGCCAGCGCGCCCCGCCGGTGGTGGCAATGGCCCCTCCGATTTTTCCAAGCTCGGTCCCCCCTCGGGCGGGCAGGGCGGGGGCTGCGGCGGCGGCGGGTGCGGCTGCCACTGAGCGCCACCCAGCAGCGGCTCGCGAGTCGACTCGCCCGCCGTCAGCCGGTCGAGTATCCCACTGTCTCCTCAGACGACGCGTGGGCCGGTGTCGCCCTCCTGATAGCCCCCGACCCCGATGCCGTCCTGTTGATTCGCCGCGCCGAGCGGGCCGGCGATCCCTGGTCGGGCCATATCGGCCTGCCCGGAGGACGGCGCAATCCTGCCGACGCCGATCTCCTCACCACGGCCATCCGCGAAACCGAAGAGGAAGTCGGCTGCCGGCTCGACCGCTCCCAACTGCTCGGTACGCTCGACGATGTCTGGCCCCGCACTCCGCTCCCCCGCGTCGTGATCGTGCGCCCCGCCGTCTTTGCGCTCCCAGCGCGTCCTGTCTTGACCCTCAGCGCCGAAGTCGCCGAGGCCTTCTGGGTGCCGCTCGAGGTCTTGCGCCAACCGGGCCTCTACCGCGAGGCGCTGGTCCAGGTCGGCGGCGGCCAGCGGTCCTTTCCGGCCTATCACCTGAATGACGATCTGGTCTGGGGGCTGACCGAGCGGGTGCTGACGCCGGTGCTGGAGATGCTGGGGTAGGCTGACCCTGGTAGGCGATGGGCGATGGGCGGTTGGTGCCGCTGCCTTCACTTGCGATTTCGTACGTACTAACATATAATTTCTCAAGTGAAACCATCGCCATTCCGATAACCGAATCACCCGGCGCCTCTGCGGTTCAACAGGCGCTGCACCGGCGCTGACTGGACACTGTGACTACCCTCTCTGCTCCCGCTCCTGGTCGCCCTGCCTGGCGGCGTCCACGACATACGGTGAGTCTGCCCGAGTCGCACCATTCGATCACCATTCCCCCGGGCCTGAGCGCCTTTCGGAAGCTGATGGCCTTTGCCGGCCCGGGATACATGGTGGCGGTGGGGTACATGGATCCGGGCAACTGGGCCACCGATCTCGCCGGCGGGGCCAAGTTCGGCTACAGCCTGCTGTCCGTGGTCCTCCTGTCCAACTTGATGGCCATTCTGCTCCAGTCCCTCGCCCTCAAGCTCGGCATCGTCACCGGCCGGGACCTGGCCCAGGCCTGCCGCGACCATTATTCCCGCCCCGTCAGCTTCATGCTGTGGGTGCTCTGCGAAATCGCCATTGCCGCCTGCGATCTTGCCGAGGTCATCGGCTCCGCCATCGCGCTGAACCTGCTGTTCGGCGTGCCGCTCATCTGGGGCGTGTGTGTCACCGCCGCCGACGTGCTGCTGATCCTCTTCCTGCAGCAGAAGGGGTTTCGCTACCTCGAGGCGTTCGTGTTCGCGCTGGTGCTGACGGTGGGCGTCTGCTTCGGCGTCGAGCTGGTGCTGTCGCGGCCGGATCTGGCCGGCGTCGCCGCCGGGCTGCTGCCCTCCCCGCAGATCATTGCCAATCCGATCATGCTGTACATCGCGATCGGGATTCTCGGCGCCACCGTGATGCCCCACAATCTCTACCTGCACTCGGCGATCGTGCAGACCCGCAAGATCGCGGACGATCCGGCCGCGAAGCGCGAAGCAATCCGCTATTCCACCATCGACTCCACGGTCGCGCTGCTGTTTGCCTTCTTCATCAACGCGGCGATCCTCATCCTGGCGGCGTCGACGTTCCATAATTCCGGTCATCAGGATGTGGCCGACATCGGCGATGCCTACCGCCTGCTGACGCCACTGCTCGGGACCTCGTTCGCCAGCACACTCTTCGCGCTGGCGCTGCTGGCGTCGGGCCAGAACTCGACCATCACCGGCACGCTGGCGGGGCAGATTGTGATGGAAGGCTTTCTCGACATTCGCCTGCCCCCGTGGCTCCGTCGCCTGATCACCCGCCTGATCGCGATCATCCCCGCGGTCATCGTCACGGCGCTGTACGGCGAGCGGGGTGTCGGCAGTCTGCTGATCCTCAGCCAGGTCATTCTCAGCCTGCAGCTTTCGTTCGCCGTGGTGCCGCTGGTACAGTTCACCAGCGACAAGGCGAAGATGGGTGCCTTCGTGAACCGGCGGGCGACCATCGTCGCGGCGTGGACCGTCGCTGTCGTGATCATGGGGCTCAACGCCTATCTGGTGGCCATTACCGCCTATGCCTGGCTGACCTGAGCTCGCCTTCCTTTTCCTGACGTACAGGCTGCAGTGTCTCGCGCAGTGATTTCATGCGCACCGCACCGGATTTCTCGATGAACGCACAGCTCTCCTCCGAACTGCTGACCCGTTCCGCCGAGGACTACCTCAAGGCGATCTACCGCCTTACCCTCGGCGGCTCGCTCGCCGGGACGACCGAACTGGCCCAGGCCCTCGATCTCGCCCCGGCATCGGTGAGCGGCATGGTCAAGCGTCTCGCCGAGCAGGGTTTTGTCGAGCACGAGCCGTATCGCGGGGTGACGCTCTCGCTGGAAGGCCGGCGCGTCGCCCTCCGGATGGTGCGGCGCCACCGGATGATCGAAGCCTACCTCGTCGGGTTTCTCGGCTACACCTGGGACACCGTGCATGAGGAAGCCGAACGTCTCGAGCACGCTGTCTCGGATGCGCTGATCGAACGCATGGCGCGGGCACTGGGCGACCCACGGGTCGATCCTCACGGTGATCCGATCCCCTCGGCCGACGGCAGCATCGCCGAACTCGTCTCGGTCCCGCTCACCGACATCCCCACCGGTGAGACCGCGATCATCCGCCAGGTCAACACCGGCCAGGCCGATCGCCTCAGATACCTCGCCGGCTACGGGCTCACGCCCGGCACCAGTGTGACGGTGCTCGATCGACAGCCCTTCGACGGGCCGGTGACGGTCGAGCACGACGGGAGTCACCACGTGCTCGGTGCCGAGATTGCCCGCCTGCTGCTCTGCTCCCGTCCTGACGCCTAGCCACTCCCCGCCATGTCATACCTGCTCCTGGCCGCGCTCTGCGAACTGCTCGGCTGTTACGCCGTTTGGCAGGTGGTCCGGGCCCGGCAATCACCCTGGTGGCTGGCCGTCGCCGTGCTGCTGCTGCTGGCCTTTGCGTGGGCGCTCACCCGCTCGCCGGCGCAATTCGCCGGACGGGCGTTCGCCGCGTACGCGGGGGTCTACCTGCTCGGTGCCATGGCGTGGTTCGTTCTGCTGGACGGCGGTCAGATTGATCGGTGGGACCTGCTCGGTGCCGGGCTCAGCCTGACCGGCGCGCTGCTGGTGCTCTACGCACCGAGGGCCGGGTAGCGTGCATCGCCGGTTGTTGGCGCGGGCCGGTTCCCTGATCGCCGTCCTCGCGGCCGCACCGCACTCCGTTGCCGCACAGCAACCGGAGCCGTTGTCCGACAACAGCTTTCTCATCGAGGAGGCCTACAACCAGGATCCGGGCGTGGTGCAGCACATCAGCACGTTCGGCCGGGGCAGGGGCGGCGACTGGGCCGCCTCTTTCACCCAGGAGTGGCCCTATCGCCGTCGAGCGCATCAACTCAGCTACACGGTGCAACTCATTCACGGCAACGGGACCGGATTCGGTGATCTCCTGCTCAACTATCGCTACCAGGCGATCGGTGGTGCCGATGCGATCGTCGCCATGTCACCCCGACTTTCCGCGGTGATTCCCACCGGTTCGGTGGATCGGGGACGTGGCGCCGGGAGTGTCGGAGCCCAAATCGCGCTTCCGGTGAGCTATCACGTCGTGCCAGCGCTGGCGCTGCACGCCAACGCGGGGCTCACCTGGTATCCCCACGCGGAGCATCCCGGCGGCGCTCACGCATCCACCATGAACTATGCCGTGGGCGCGAGCGCCATCTGGCTGGCGCGGTCGCGGTTCAATCTGATGGTCGAATGGATCTGGCAGGACAACGAGGGCGTGACAGCGACGGGGGGCACGCTGCGGGAGCGGGCGATGTTCATCAACCCGGGCGTTCGATTTGGCTGGGACTCACCAGGCGGGCTGCAGATCGTGCCGGGCGTCGCCTACACGATTGGGCTGGGACCGAGCGAGGGGCAGGATGGGGTGTTTCTATATTTGAGCTTTGAGCATTCGTTCTAGTGGGCAGCCGTTGGCTGTTAGCCGTTAGGTACCTGCATCAGGCGCGGAGCGGGGCTCCTCATCTCGCGATTCCGCCGGAGAGTCCGGCTCCGAGGACAAGAGATCCTTCGCTGCGCTCAGGATGACAAAAACTGTATTCGCCTCCCCCAACTGCCCACCTGCCCAGCCGCCCAACCGCCCAATCCCCAACGCCTACTCCCTCAACGCCTCCAGCAACCTGGCCACCCGCTGATCCCGCGCCTCCCGCAATTCCGTCAGGTGCTGGGCGTACGACTTGTCCAGCAGCTTCACCAGCCGGTTCTGGTCCTCGGTTGGCAAGTGCTTCCAGTCGGCCAGGGATTTCCAGATTTCTTCGTATTCGGCCAGAATCCTCGGGAGGACCACGTCCACGCCGAGCTCACCGCCGCCGAGTTGATGATCGAGGTGGGGACCCGTCGCGGCCCAGGCGAGGGCGGGGCCGACCGAAACAGCCCGGTCGATATCCTCGATATCCAGCACCCCATCCAGTGCCAGCTGAATGCACTCCCGCCAGACCGCGGCCCGCAGCCGCTGGGCCAGGTTGCCGGCAACTTCCTTCTTGAAGACGACGGGTGCTCGCCCCATCATGCTCAGCCAGAAACGGATATCCTCGATCACCTCCGCATCGGTCGTTGGGCCGGGCACGATCTCGACCAGCGGGATCAGCTCGACGGGCGCGACTGGATGGGTCACGATGAAGCGCTCAGGGCGGTCCAGTCGGGCACCGAGCAAGGTGGGACCGAGCGTGGGGGAGCTGCTCGTGAGGATGGCGGCACGACGCGCGACCTGCTCGCACAGCTGCAACGCCTTCTGTTTGACCGCGATTTCTTCGGGGACCGCCTCAATGATCCAGTCGGCATCCGACACCGCGTTGAGCAGGCTGCGTCCCACCCGCATGAGGTTGAGGGCATCCTCCGCCACGCCGGCCTGTGCCCGGCGCAGGTGCACCATGCGCACGACGCGATCGGCCACGGCGTCGGCGGCCGGGGCGAGCTTTTCGGCATCGGCATCATAGATGGTCACCGGCCAGCCGGCAGCGACGGCAAGCGCGGCCCAGCCCCGGCCGACCTCTCCCGCACCGACCACGGCAACCCGTGGCGATTCGAAGCGTGTCATGGTGTCCGTCTAGGATAACGTTCGAGGGGCATTCGGCCAAGCGGGGTAGATTACGACTCGCCCGTCAGGACCACCCCAGCGTGTGCCGAGAGGCTCGACTCCCGCATGATCGCCGTCACCCTGCTTGCCGCATTTGCCCTCGTCACCGGCGATTCCCTCCCGGGTGTCGCCCTCGAGCGCCGGACCGCGGCGGCGCTGGAGGCGCGAGTCGGGGACACGCTGGATCTGGCACTGGAGCCGGGCTCCCTCATCAGGCGGGTGGTGGTCCGCGCCATTTACGAGCCGGCGACCGATCCCTCGACCGTCACCCGGCGCGACCTGGCCGCGCGTTTTCACCTGCCGGATCTGGGTGCGCTCCTTGGCGCCACTGATCGGGTTGATCGCTTCGGCATCGCCCTCCAGCCGGGCGCCGAAGCGCTTGCCACGGCGGCGGAACTCAACCAGGTCGCCTTCGGCTACCGGGCGGCGCCCTCGGCACTGATCGCGAATGAGTCGTCGCAGACCTTCCGCGTCGTGAGCCGGTTCCATGCCGCGATTGCCGTCATCAGCGTGATCGCGAGCGCCATCTTTCTCCTGTGCATCATGCTGCTCAAAGTGGAGGAGCGTCGCCGGGATGCGGCGGTGATGCGTTTCACCGGGGTCCGGCGCCGGACCATCTTCGGCGCGGTGCTGCTGGAGGCCGTTCTGGTCGCCAGCCTCGGCTCGATCTTCGGCGTGGCGCTGGCGGTCGCAGCCAGTGTCGCCACCAACAGCTATTACCAGCACTTCTTCGACACCCGGCTGATCTTCTCGCTGGTCACCTTCGGCATCGTCCGCTTCAGCGTGCTGCTGTCTCTCGGCCTGGGACTCGCCGCCGGGGCACTCGCGGCGTGGCGGCTGGTGCGGACCAACCCGATGATCTTGTGGGGGCGGGGATGAACAGCCGGGGAGGGGCAAAGGGGAACGGGGAAAGGGAAGGGAAGGAGACGGCCACCGGCGCCCCTTTTCCCTTTTCCCTTTTCCCTTTTCCCCGTTTCCTGCGCAACCTCACCCGCCACCCCGTCCGCAATGGTCTCGCCCTCGCCGGGATCGCGGTTACGACCGCCATGCTGCTGAACATGGTGCTGCTGGCCGGCGGGATCGAGCGATCGTTCGAGCAACTCCTGCTCGGGCGTGGGTACCAGATCCGGATCTCGCCGAAGGGGACACTCCCGTTCGATACCGAGGCGACGATTCCCGGCATCGAACGGATTCGCGCCGCGATTGCACAGGATCCGTCGGTGGCGTCGGTGGCACCCCTGGCCGGCGCCAGTCTCTACGGGCGCCGGGGTGATTCCCTGATCACGCTGTTCGGCTACGGCATCGACCCGGCGCATCAGGCGCTCTACCTCCTGGAGCAGGGCGCGGATCTCCAGCCTGGCGATACCACTGGACTCCTCCTCAGTGAGCCCGCGGCACGGTTGCTGAACGCCGCACTCGGGGACACGGTGACACTGGTGAGTCGACTGGACCCGCAGGTGATTGTGGCGGGGTCGACCCGGCGGCTGGTCGCGCGGGGCGTCGTGCGATGGCTCTACGACTACAAGGGGCAGCCGTCCGTCGGCACTGCGCTGCCGGTGCTGCAGGATCTCGCCGGATTTCGTGACGAGGATCGCGGCTCGGCGATCATCGTCCGGGTGCAGGCGGATGAGGAGGTCGAACCGACGGCGGCCAGACTCCGCGCCGCCTTTCCGCGCCTGGAGGTGAACAGCGTCGCCGACCTGCTGGTCCACTTCCGGGAGCGCCTGGTCTACTTCCGGCAGCTTTCCTTCATCCTTGGCAGCATCAGCCTCATTGTCACGGTGCTGCTCGTCGCCACCCTCATGACGATCACGGTCAATGAGCGTCGGGGCGAGATCGCCACCCTTCGCGCGATCGGCATGAGCCGCATTCGGGTGATCCAGGGGGTGATGCTGGAAGGCGGGGCGCTCACGCTGATCGGCGGCGCGCTCGGGGCCCTGCTCGGATCGGTGACGGCCCACTACCTGGACCAGATCCTCACCTCGTTTCCCGGCCTGCCGGCGGCGATCTCCTTCTTCGTGCCCCACACCGCGAGCCTCGTGGTGGCCGGGCTCGTACTGGTGGCCGCCGGTGTCGTCGCTGGTGTCTACCCGGCCTGGCTGGCCGCGCGGGCGCCGATCGCCGCCACGCTTCGTACCGAGGCCACATGAGCACCGCCGTGCTGGTCGCCTCTGAGCTCCGGAAGGACTACCCGATGAACGGCGAGACGGTGCATGCCCTGCGGGGCGCCTCGCTCACCGTCAACGCCGGCGAGTACGTCGCCATCGTCGGACCGTCGGGTTCCGGCAAGTCCACGCTGCTGCAACTGCTCGGCGGGATCGACACGCCATCGGGCGGGAGCATCGCGTTGTCAGGCACGCGGCTCGAGGCGCTGAATGACCGTGAGCTCACCCGGGTGCGTCTGACCAGGCTGGGCTTCATCTTCCAGCGATTTCACCTCCTGCCGGTGCTGACGGCGCAGGAGAATGTCGAACTGCCGATGTCCGAGGCCGGCGTGAGTCGCGAGGAACGCCGGGCCCGCGCCGTCGAGCTGCTGGGCTATGTCGGACTCGCCAACCGAGCCGGTCACCGGGCGACGCAGCTTTCCGGTGGCGAGATGCAGCGGGTCGCGATCGCCCGCGCCCTCGCCAACAAGCCCAAGGTGATTCTGGCCGACGAGCCCACCGGCGAGCTCGACGCGAAGACCGGCCGCGGCATCCTCGATCTCTTCCGCCGCCTCTCGCTCGATGGCGTGACCCTCGTGGTCGTGACTCACGACGAGCGCCTGGCCGCCGAGGCTGGGCGGGTGGTGCACATGCTGGATGGCAGGATTGTGGAGGATACGTCGGGAGTGGGCAGTAGGGAGTAGGGAGTAGGGAGTAGGGAGTAGGGAGTAGGGAGTAGGGAGTAGGGAGTAGG
>JBDTMI010000043.1:0-29269 GCA_039934355.1 Gemmatimonadales bacterium | reverse complement strand
CTCCGCTCGGCACGCTGAATGTGAACTGATTCGCCGGAATCCGGCGGTTCACTTCCACGGCCGAAAACACCAGCGTTCGACGGGTCCCGCCGCGCTCGCGGAATTCCAGCCGGCGGGGCAGGGCATCGTACTGATCCAGCCACACCGTGGCCTCGGTAAATGGCAGCGACTTGTCGAGCGGCACCAGTGCAATGACATGGACGCCACGCCCCGCAACCGCGTCGGACCGGAGGTACCGGCTCTGATAGCGATCGGCCGGCCGAGTCAGGATCCAGGCGAGGACATTCGGGCCGTAGGTTGGATCGCTGGGGACCTTCAGGCGGATGACCTGCCCCGGTGTGGTGCTTGGCGTGTAGACCCACAAATGCTCGCCATCCATGACGATCGCGTCGTCCTTCGGATCGGAGAACCGCATGGTGAGCTGGGCCGGCCCCGCCTGGGTCAGCGTGCCCTGACTTTCGTAGGTCCCGATCATGGAGTCGGCGATCACCTGACGAAAATCGGCCCGGAACGACTTGAGTGCGGCGTATGCCTTCGCCGCCTGGTCCACGATGACGCGTGGGTCGGGCTCCTGGGCGGCGGACCGCTGTGCCAGCCCCATCATCGCCGCACCGAGCAGGAGTCCCTGCCCCCAACGCATCGCTCGATTCACCTGCCCGCCTCGACCATCGTACCGATTCGCCGGCCGATCACTTCGGCGATACGCCGGACCTCTGGCATCATCCGGGCGAACTGTTCCGGATAGAGGCTCTGCGCCCCATCCGAAAGGGCGCGATCGGGGGTGGGATGCACTTCCACGAGCAGGCCATCGGCGCCGGCGGCGACAGCGGCACGCGCCATCGGAATGACCATGTCACGATGACCGGTGCCGTGGCTGGGATCGGCCACGATCGGGAGGTGCGACAGCCCCTTCACGACGGGAATCGCCGAGAGATCGAACAGATTCCGGGTGGCGGAATCGAAGCCACGCACCCCACGCTCGCAGAGGATGACTTCCGGATTGCCCTCGGCCAGGATGTACTCGGCGGAGAGCAGCAGCTCCTGGATGGTGGCGGAGAGCCCGCGCTTGAGCAGGACCGGGCGGCGGAGGCGACCGACTTTTTTCAGCAGCGAGTAATTCTGCATGTTGCGCGCGCCGACCTGGATGATGTCGGCCACCTCCGCCACCTGCTCGGCGCCTTCGGGATCCATCGCTTCCGTGACGATCAGCAGGCCGGTCTCGGCACGGGCGAGCGCCAGGAGCCGGAGTCCCTCCACGCCCAGCCCTTGAAAGGAGTAGGGTGAAGAGCGGGGCTTGAACGCACCAGCACGGAGCACCGTCGCTCCCGCATCGCGGACCGCGTGTGCGGCGGCGAGGATCTGGGCCTCGCTTTCGACTGAACACGGTCCGGCCATGACGACAACTTCATTGCCACCGATCGTGACGCCCCCGGCCAGTCGCACAACGGTCGGCTCGGGCCGCCACTCCCGGGACACCTGCTTGTACGGCTTGGTGACGTGGATGACCTCCTGCACGCCAGTGAGTGCCTCGAGGCGTGACCCATCCACCCGCCCGTCGTTGCCGACAAGCCCGACCGTCGTACGCTGCTTGCCAGGCATGGGGCGGGCCTGGTAGCCCATCTCGAGTATCACATCACAAACGCGCTGGATCTCGCTCTCAGCGGCGTCCTGGCGCATGACGATCAGCATGATGCCACTCCGGGGAAACGACCGGTCACACCCGCTCCAGTTCGCCCAGGCGCACGCCGACGATGGATGACACGCCCGGTTCCTGCATCGTGACGCCGTAGACGGCTTCGGCGGACTGCATGGTGCGGGGATTGTGCGTGATGACGACGAACTGGGTCGACGGCTTGAACTCCTCGAGCAGGCGGATAAACCGCCCGACGTTGGCGTCGTCCAGCGGTGCATCCACCTCGTCCATCAGGCAGAACGGGCTCGGCTTGGTGAGGTAAATGCTGAACAGCAGCGAGACGGCGACAAGATACCGCTCGCCGGTGGAGAGCAGGTGGATGCGCTGTACCTTCTTGCCGCGCGGAGCGGCATGGATGTCGATCTCGCAGTCGAGCGGGTCGTCCGGATTGGAGAGACGGAGGTCACACTCGCCACCGCCGAAGAGCGTCTGAAAGACATTCTGGAAGTTGGCCTGGATCGCCGTGAAGACCTCCATGAACATCGTGCGGGCGGTGCCATCGATCTCGCGAATCGCCTGCTGCAGCGAACCCCGCGCGGCGACGAGATCGTCCCGCTGGGTGGTCAGGAATTCCAGTCGCTTGCTCTCCTCCGCGTACTCCTCGACCGCGAGCGCGTTGACCGGCCCGATGCTCTCCAGCCCCTCGGTAATGCGCTGGGCTTCGGCCTCAAGGGTCGGCAGGTCGAGGTCGAGGATCGGGGCGTCGGCGAGCAGGGTATCGACCGGCTTGCGCCATTCATTTTCAACTCGTTCCACGATGGCCCGCCGACGGCCCGCCGCCTCTGTGATTTCGATCTCGAGCCGGTGGTATTCGGCGGTGAGGTGGTCCACCCGCTCACGGGCCTCATGCAGGACCTGCTCCGCGGCGACCAGTGCGGCGCCAGCATCCACCGCGGCCTGATCGGCCTCCGCAGTGGCGGCTTCCAGCTCCAGCACGGCCACGCGGCGCTCGGAACGGGCCTCGATCCACTGCGCCTGCTGGGTAGCCAGCGCGGAGGTGTCGCTGTCGATCTGCATCAATTCGCCAACCAGCGCGCCGGAAGCCAGATCGGCTTCGGTCCCGACCCGTGAGGCACGGGTGTGGGCGGACTGGGCCGCCTCCAGCCGGGCCTGGAGTTGGGCCTCCTGGACCTGCCAATGGACGCGAGCATCGCGAGCTGCCTCCTGCTGGGCCTCGAGGTCCGCCAGCCGCACGCGGCCCTGCCCGAGGGACTCGTCGAGCCGAGCCCGGGTGAGGTCCCCTTCGGTTAGGCCGGCATCAATCTCCTGCAGCCGTCGCTCGGATCGCTCCACCCGTTCGGTCAGCGACGTCACCTGTGACTGTGCCTCCCCGTGCTCACGCGCCACGGCGTTGGCCACACGGATCGCGTCCTCGCGAGAAGCGACCGCGATCCGTTCCGCCTCCCGTGCCTGATCCGAGGCGTGGGTCGCGGCTTCCAGCTCACGCTCGGTTTCCGCCAGCTTCACGACCGTGGCGCCGAGTGCCAGATCGGTACGATGCAGCGTGGCCTGGGCTTCGGCCAGGTCGGTAGAGAGACTCTCGAGTTCGGCGCGGCGGCGCAGGGGCCCGGAGGGGCTTGGCGCTCCGGCGAGGAGGATTGCTCCGTTCGGGCGACGCAGGGCGCGGCCACTCGGCTCGAGCACCTCGGATCCGCCAAGCAGTGACTGGACCCAGCCGGCGGCCGGGCCCTGGGCGTACAGGCGCTCGCCCAACGGGCTCGCACTCCCACCCGGAATCATTGCCGCCGACGCGGGAAGGAGGGCGATCGCACCGGGGTGTTCGGCGGCGTGCCACGCCTGGATGGCGGGGATGGTGCTTTCGTCGCGAATCAGCACCGCGTGCACCCACTCCCCCAAAAGTCGCTCGGCGAGCTCCGCGTCGTCCCGACCGGTCCGGATGAAGTCGCTGAGCGGACCGAGGATGGCATCGCCGAATCGCTCGCGAGCCGAGAGTAGCGCGGCGGCGCCGGGAGCGAGCCCGACACGGTCGCGTTCTAGTTCTTCCAGCGCCTGGCGCCGGGCAGAGAGCTGGGAGAGTGTCTCCTCCGCGCCCCGGCGGGCGGCTCGTTCCAGCGCCTCCCGGCGCCGCAGTTCGGCCACGAGATGCCGGGTACGCTCAGCCTCGCCGGCGAGGCGCCGTGCGTCCAGTACCCGGCGCTCCGCGATATCGATGGTCTCGGCCCGGCGCCGTTCGGCGACCTCCTGTTCGGCCTGCGCCGCCTCGCGGCGGGCGCTGGCGACGCCGGTCTGTTCCCGCAATGAGGCCAGATCGTTCTCGAGCGAGTGACGCTCGCCGGCGAGCGAACGGAGTGTCTGGATGCGACGCTGGATCTCCTCTTCCAGGGTGCGGACGGTCTGACGCTGATCGCCGAGGGTGAGTCGCCCCTCCTGTTCAGCGGCGCTGCGGGCGGACAGTTCGCCCTGGATCCGTTCGCGCTCCGCTTGCGCCGCGGCCAGCTCCAGTTCGGCCGCATCGCGATCGCGCTGGGCCTGCTGCCTCCGGGAGTCCATGACGCCACGCTCATCGCTCGCACGCAGCTTCCGCGCGGCGGCGTTGGCCAGGCGTTCGGCCGCGAGGGCGAGGTCGCCCTCCAGCTTGCCGAACTCGAGTCGCACATTGCCGAGGCCGCGGGCGATTTCGGTTCGCTGCGTCTCGGCGCTGGCCCGGGCGCGGGCGCACTCATCGCGCCGTTCCTCGAGCTGGCCCAGTCCGTTGCGGGCTTCCGGAAGCTCCTGCTCCAGCTGCCCATGCCGCGCGTCCGAGGTGTGGAGCATCTCGGCGAGATCGGAAAGCTGCCGACGCGCCAGCGTGAGGTGCACGGAGAACTTCTCTTCAGTCAGCCGGGCATGGCGTTCGGCTTTGCCCTTCTGCCGTGCGAGACTGCGAATCTGGCTCTGCACCTCGGCGATGAGGTCCTCCACCCGCTGGAGGTCGCCGGCAGTTTCCTCGAGACGCCGTTCCGTCGTCTGGCGCCGGTCGCGATAGAGGCCGATCCCGGCCGCTTCTTCGAACAGCGAGCGACGCTCCTCCGCCCGATCGCTGAGCAGCCATTCAATCATCTTCGACTCGATGACGACGCCGGCGTCGCCACCGAGACCCGTCCCACGCAGCAGATCCTGGATGTCGCGCAGACGAACGACGCTGCCATTCAGCAGGTAATCCGACTGGCCGCTGCGGGAGAGCCGCCGGGTAATCTGGACCTCCTGGTAGGCGATCGGCAGATCCCCATCGGTGTTGTCCAGGAAGAGGGAGACCTCCGTGACATTCACCGGTCGGCGGCCCGACGATCCCTGGAAAATGACATCTTCCATCTTCCCACCGCGGAGCATGCGTGCCGATTGCTCGCCGAGCACCCAGCGGACCGCGTCCGAGACGTTCGACTTGCCGCAGCCGTTCGGCCCCACGACGGCGGTGACGCCGTCATGGAAGGTCAGCGTGACGGTGTCGGCGAACGACTTGAAGCCGGAGAGCTCGAGCTTCGAGAGCTTCATGCAGTGCGTCCTGGTTTAACGGTCGGGTTGATAGATGAAGAATGGCCGGCCGAGCCGGCGACCGGTGGATTCGGCGACTTCCCGGGATGGATAGGGGCCGAGCACGACGCGGAAGCCTTCTTCTCCGGTGCCGGGATCCAGCACCGTCGCCGGGAGGCCCTGTTCGCTGAGTTGACGCGCCAGTTCGGCCGACCAGTCATGATTCTGTGAACTCGAGACTTGGAGGAACACTTTCGCGGGAGGTGGCGCCGCCTCGCCGCTGTCCCCCGGAACGACCGTGGTCACGGAGTCGGTGGGCGCGGTCCCCGCCGTGCCGGTCTCAGGGGTCCAGGCCAGTGGCAGCCAGTAGTCCGCGGCGCCGCCCTTTATCCGTCCGCTTTCGGGACGATCGCCCAGCGCCAGATTGTACGCCACAACGTCACCGCCGCTCTTGACCAGCAAAACCTGCTGGTTGGTGACCGTCGGCAGATCGGCAGCCCACTCTGCCGCGACACCGCCGACATACTTGTTGGTCGCGAGGTCCACCAGCCACACCGAGTCGGCTGTGGGAGGGTGCACCAGAAGCCAGCGACCGAAGGGATCGACTCGCAGGGCGCCGGCGCCGCCGGGCAGGTCGATTTCGGCGACCCGGTTGCGGGTGAACCGATTGAATACGAGTACGCCGCCTTCGCGCCGCGCGACGTAGAAGCGGTGTCCCGATGGTGAGAAGAGGACCGCACGCGCGTGACCTTCGACCTTGATGGCCGTTGGTTCCTCCGGCCGCGCTGGATCGACCAGGAGAACCACGCTGTCGGCGGCAATCGCCAGGAGATCACCCCAGAACGTGGCGGCGGCATCGCCGGTCGGCAGCAGGGCGCGAGTGGGCGGGTCCTCCGGGCGGAGCAGCGTCAGGGCGTTCGTGGGGCCGCTGGAGATGGCGAGCAGACTGGCGCTGCGGGTGCCGAACAGGTCGCGGGGACGGGCGGGCAGGCGACTGGAGAATCGGACGGGATTGCGGCGCACGAACTGCACGACGCGCAGACTGTCATCCACCGTGTACAGGGTGCCGTCGGGCCCCATCGCGATCTCGCGAGCGTTGCTGATCAACTGCAGTCGTGGCCGGGCGGTCTGGAGATCCAGCGCGACCACGTCGTGCTGCGCGCCGAGCGCGTAGATCAGGCCCTGGTCGAGGTCCGCCCCGACGGGCCGACTCAAGGGCGGCAACGCCCCGACGGACTTCCAGCCCCACGCCTCCAGACGGGGGAGGCGGTATAGCTCCGCGATGCCCCCGGCGGCCGGGAGCCGCAGCAGGCTCGATGGCGGCGTGGTCGAGGCGACCGAGAGACCGCGAACGTGGGAGCTGGGATCGGACTGGCACGCGCCGGCGAGGAGCAGCACCAGGGCGGTTCGGAGGGGGCGGGTTGTCACGCGGGGAAAATAGTCGGCTGAGGGCAGAGGGGCGAGGCACCGCGCCGGCGGAAATGCTTGGGGCGGATCTGAGCCGTACCCCATTGTGGATCACCACCGGCATCTGGCTGGAAATCGAGTGGGGGGACGAAAAGCATGGGGGAAGGTCCGGGACCCGCCCCCATACTCAACCGCCGAGCCGCTGACTGCCCTGGCCGGATCCGGTGCGAACTAGAACACCGGTCCGAGGCTTAAGGTCCAATACCCCTTCACGGAACGGCGCTCCTGCGGAATCGAATAGTCGAGCCGCAGAACCACGAAATTGAAGAGGTTCATCCTCGCGGAAGCCCCGAACGTCTGTGCCGGTGTGCGAACCCGGATCGGATCGTCCCCGGCGGTGCGATTGAATTTGAGCTTGTCCCCCTCGTTCCAGGCCATGCCGACGTCGTAGAACAGGGCGCCTTCGATGGGCGGAAATCCGTTCGGGATGAACCCAAAGGAACTGTTGAGCAGCGGGAAGCGGATTTCCGCGCTGGCCACGGCGAGCTGGGTCCCGACCAGGCGGTCGAGCTCGATACAGCCGGTGGTGGGGGCGCTGGGATCGGCCGTGCGGCATTCGTTGCGGTAGTAGCTACCGGAGGTGTTGCCGCGCAGCAGGTCGGTGCTGCCGAGGTACACTCGGAAGCGGTCGGCATCGCGACCGATCCGCCCGAAATAGAGCGCCCGCGTCGCGAAGGTGAACGGACCCACGATGTGATCGTACCGGCGGTAGTCGGCCAGCCCCTCGAAAAAGCGCCAGCCACCGATCGACTGCGCGACAGAGAAGCGATACCGCCGTCCATAGAACGGGCCGACATATCCGGGGAGCGAGTTGTCAAAGGCGTAGGCGAGCGACGGCTGGAAATAGCTCGCTCCATTCAAGCTGACTTCGCGGGAGACCGGGTCATCGGTGGCGAGGCCGGTCGTCGGATCGTAGCGCTCCAGGATCTGTTGGCGCTTGTCGGAGATCGCGGCGGCGGTCATGCCGAATTCGATCCGGGCGAACCGGCTGAGCGGGTAGTAACCCTGACCGGTGACCGAGCGCTCGACGATGCGTCGGAGGTTGGTGACGAAGACCCGGTCGTCGGAGGCGGGCAGGAACGAGTCGACGACGATCTGGCTGGCCTCCAGAAAATAGTACGGCTCCTGGCCCACCCCCACCGCCCAGTTGATCCGATGCGCCATGTTCACGTACGTGGCATTTACCATGGCCTCGCTGATCCGGCCGTTCACATAGGCCGCGAAGAGCAGGTTGTGATCACCGAGCATATCGGAAAGGGCGATGGCGCTGCCGCCATAGAAGCCGCGGCCGAAGCTGTCGCGGGTGTAGCCCACGGTCGGCCGGGCGACGTAATCGGGCCGGTAGCGCACCCGGTATTTCCTGATGGTAAACTCGGCCGTGTCCGGCAACGGGATATCGGTCGAATCCATCAGGGCCGTGATGGTGACCGGGCGCTGGGCCGTATCGGCGAGGGCCGGGGCCGAATCGCTCTGCCGGAAACTGTTGCCATTCACATAGAGCGACCCGGTGGACTCGAGCGGTTCGCCTTTCCCTGCGACCGTATCCTTCGGAGCGATACCGCGCGTGGTGTCCGACGGGGTGAGGGGCGTGTAGCCGGTCACCACGCCGTTGGAGTCGGGCGGATTCAGCACGCCGATCGGACCCATGGCGGAATCGCGCCGCGGCGGAATCGGCGTGTAGCCGGTGACCACACCATTCGCATCCGGTGGGTTGAGCACACCGATCGGACCCATGGCGGAATCACGCCGGGCCAGCAGCGGCGCGACCCACGCCGCCCGCTTCAGGCTCCGAGGATTGTCGATCCCGTAAACATCGTAGCGATCGCGCGAGTAGTAGCCGAAGGCCAGGCGATCGGCGTTCCTGGCCCAGGAGAGGACGGGGGAGAGCGGAGTGATTCCCTGGGCCCCGGTATAGAGATCGGTGATCGGGTAGGTCTTCCGGTCGCCCAGTTCGTACAGATAGATGTCGCTGACGCCATTGCGGTCGGAGACAAAGGCGATGGTCTGGCCGTCGGGCGACCATTGGGGACTGCGATTGGTGCCCAGCTCCATGTCCGGCAGGCCGTCGATCCGGCCGGTCGCGATGTCCAGGAGCGCGATGCGTGTGTTGCCGATGTGGAGCGTGGCGAAGTTGGTCTCGGGGCCGCGGTCGGTGGCAAAGGCAATCGTCTTGCCATCCGGCGACCAGGCCGGATTCAGGTCGGCGTACTTGTCGTGAGTCAGGCGGATGAGTCCGCTGCCGTTGACGTTCACGATGAAGAGATCCGAGAGCCCGCCGTCATAGCCGGTGAACACGAGCTGGCGTCCGTCCGGGCTCCAGGCGGGAGTGGTGATACCGTTCAGCTTCACCTTGATCCGGCGATGTTCCTGGTTCTTCGCGACATCGATGATCACGATCTCATCGCGCGCCCCTCGCTTGGCCGCGATCGCGATGAACTTCCCGTCGGGGGACCAGCTCGCCGCAGAGTTGATGAAACGATACGTCTCGTAATTGCTGCTGTAGGAGGACTTGAGCAGCCGCTTCTTCACCTTGCCGGTGTTGGCATCGGCCAGGTAGAGATCGACGAAATAGAAATCCTTCTCGCTGAAGTAGGCGACCTGGTTGCCGTCCGGCGAGAGCGCGGGCGCCAGGTGGAGGGTCCCCTCGGAGCGAGCCTCGGTCAGCATCTCGCGGGCGACATCCCGCGCTTTCTGGCGGGTGCCGACTTCCGGCAGGTAGCGCTTCTGGACCGCGTCTTTCCACAGGTCGGAGAGCTCGCGGTAGTTGACCCCGAGCACCCGTCGGATGGAGCCCTCCAACCCGCCGCCCCCGGCGAGCGTGCCCTGCATGATCGCGCCAATGGCTTCGTCGCCCCAGCGCTCCCCGATGAATGCCATCAGGGCCTGCCCGAACCGGTAGGGGAAGATCCGGGGGTCGGTCTCCAGCTGGTTGATTGTGGGGATCTTGCCCTCGATCGAGGCATCACGAAGCCACATCGCGGTGTTGGGGTCCACGCCACCGATCGAGAAATATTCGGCCATGCCTTCCACGAACCAGAGCGGCGGATTCACGCTGATGATTGTCTGGAGGCCGGCCCCGGAATGCCCGCGGCTCCAGATGTCGTACTGGAACTGGTGCACCATCTCGTGCTGCAACACATGCTCCAGCTCCGCATAGGAGCCGGTGAAGGGCAGGATGATGCGCTGCTTGAAGAAATCGGTGACACCGCCGGTCCCTTCGCCCGGGGCCTCCCCACCAAGGGCGTTGGTCTGCTGGAAGTCGGAGTGGGAGGCGTACAGGATGATCGGCTTCCGCTCCTGGTACTCGTGGCGGAAAATGCGCGACAGGCGCTGATAGGACCGCTCGGCCATCCGCCCGGCATCCAGCGCGGCCTCGCGCGCCTCGGGATAGAAATGGATGTCGAAGTGTTCGGTCCGCATGACCTGGAAGTCGAACGCGCGGTACTGGACCTTGTTCTGGCCGAAATAGTACTGCGCGGAGAGCGCGGCGGGCGCACCGGCGACGAGGCACAGCGCGAGCATGGAACGACGGATCATGAGGATACCTGCCAGTCAGGCACCGGGACGGTACTCCGGCGCATCGCTCCAGAGACGCTCGAGCTGGTAGAACCCGCGCGTCTCCGGATGAAAGAGGTGGACGACGAAGTCCACATAATCGAGCAGCACCCACCGGCCGCTGGGCAGGCCCTCCACATGGTGGGCCCGCACGCCCCGGTCCCGCAACTTCTCCAGCACCGACTCCGCGATCCCGCGGACATGCGCATCCGATGTTCCGGATGCCACAACAAAGTAGTCCGTCGCATCGGTCAGGCCCCGGAGGTCGAGAATGCGGATCTCGCGGCCGCTCAGGTCTTCGATCGCCTGGACGGCGGCGGCCACTTCCAGCGAATTGAGGACCGTCACGCCGCCCCCGCCGATCGGGTTGGGGTACCGTCCTCGACCTGCCAGAAGAGCGCCCAGGCCCCGAAGCCGACATGAGTCCCGAGCACACCCGTCGCGAGACTCACGAAGCAGTCGCGGGGCCGGTAGGCCGCCATCAGCGCCGCCCGCACCCGTTCGGCCGCCTCGGGGGCCTCCGCGTGCGCGATCCCGAAGCGCACCTGGGCGGGCCGGGGTGAGAGCCGCTGCTCCAGCAGGCTCAGGACCCGGGGTACGAGGTTCGCGCGGCCCCGTACCCGATCGAGCGGAACGACGGCGCCCTCGGCATCCAGGCCGAGGATGGGTTTCACATCCAGCATCCCGGCGATAAACGCCTTGCCCCGTGTCACCCGCCCGGAGCGCAGCAGGTTGTCGAAGCGATCCACGGTGATGAAGCAGCCGGATTGCTTCCGTACCCGGGCCAGTTCGGACACGATGTCGGCCGCCAGCCACCCCGATTCCGCCAGTTCCGCCGCCCGGAGCGCCTGCATACCGAGCCCGAGAGACGCCGTGCCGCTATCGACGCACGAGACCTTGTCGATCCCGCCCACCTTCGCCGCCGTCACCCCCGACTGGTACGTCCCGGAGAGCCGGGCCGACACCAGGACGGCGATCACTTCATCGGCCTCCGCCCGTGCGTCCCGCAGCACCCGGACAAACTCACCCGGTGTGGGTTGGGAGGTGGTCGGGTTGGTCTTCGAGAGCCGCATCCGCCGGTAGAAGTCTTCCGGCTTGAGCTCCACCCGGTCACGAAACGTTTCGTCTCCAAACATCACTTGCATCGGCACCAGCGCGATGTGATGCCGGTCCAGCACCGCATCGGGAAGGTCATTGGAGCTGTCCGCCACGATCGCGACCGGGCGACGATCATTGTGGGCCAGGTGCCGGTGCTGTGCCCGCATATCCTCGGCCTTGGAGGCGTCGACCGTGCCCCATCGTGCTGCGTAGGTAAGGACGGCCTCCGGCGTATCCGTGTGCACATGGATCTTGAGGATATCCTCGGCGACCACTACCTGAACCGACCCCCCGAAGTTCCGGATCTGCATCCGGACCTCGTTAGCGGTGGGCAGCGGTCTCCCGCGGATGCGCACTTCGGTGCAATACTGGAAGTCGCGTTCGGCCGCCACACCTGCGAGTGCGGCGGGCATCCTCTCATCGGTCGAATCGGCATACGGGGCGGCGGGGAGAATCGGGTCGCCATCGATGAGCCGGACGACGCCTTCGATCATCCGCACAAATCCCTTGCCGCCAGCATCGACCACGCCCGCTTCCTTGAGCACGGCCATCAGCTCTGGCGTTCGGGCCAGGGAGAGCTCGCCCTCGGCGAGCATCCGAGTCATGAAGACGGAAATGTCGGGGGAATCCTTGGCGGCGCACTCCGCCGCGAGCGCCGCTTCGCGGGCGACGGTGAGAATCGTGCCCTCCCGCGGATCGTCGAGCGAGGCATACAGCCGGTCGGCGCCGAGGCGGAGGCCGATGGCGATCTCCTGGGCGCTGATCTGGTCCCGACCGTCAATCGCGTCGGCGAATCCGAGAAGGAAATGGGCCAGCATCATCCCCGAGTTGCCCCGGGCACCGAGCACGGCACCGCGCGCCGCCGTGCGAGCGGTCTCGGAAAGCGGCGCGTCGCCGAGGGCCCGAAGGGCGTCGGCGACGGCACGCAGCGTGAGACTGAAGTTGGTTCCGGTATCCCCGTCGGGGACCGGGAAGACGTTGATCCGGTTGATTTCCTCGCGGCCGGCCGCCACCCAGTCTGACGCGGCGAAGAGCGACTGCGCCAGTCGCGGGCCGTCGACGTACCGGATGCCGACCGTCATCGGGACGGCGGTTACTCCGCCGTGATGGTGACGTGCAGTTCGGCGTGGACGTCGGCGTGCAGCCGGACCATGACGGTGTGCTGCCCCACCGTCTTGATCGGGTGCTCGAGTTCGATGCGACGGCGGTCCAGCTCGATCCCCTGTGCGGCGAGTGCGTCGGCCAGGTCCTGTGCCGTGATCGAGCCGAACAAGCGATCCCCTTCGCCCGCCTTGCGGGACAGGGCCAGTGGGGCAGCGGCGAGCGTGGCGGCCATCGCCTCCGCGCCGGTGCGCTCCTCGGCGTGGCGAGCCAGGCGGGCCTTCGATTCCGAGTCGATCCGCTTGCGGTTGCCGTCGGTCGCCTCATAAGCGAGCCCCTTCGGCAGAAGGAAATTGCGGGCATAACCCGGCTTCACCTTCACGAGATCGCCGGCCTTGCCAAGCGTCTTGATGTCTTCGCGCAGAATCACTTCCATCGGTCGCTCCGTTTGCTGTCGGCGGCAAAGCGCCGCCGGAAATCCACCCAGGTGTCCGCCAGTCCGAGGGAGAACAGACCTCCCAGCGCGACCGGCAGAATGAAGATGATGCCTACTCCGATGACGATCAGCACCAGGAGAGGAAACTCCTCGATGCCGCCCCATACGATTGCGGCGCCGCGCGCGGCGTATAACCCGCCAGCGACCAGCGCGATATTGCCCAGCACTGGCTGGAGCTGGTCCGGTACCGGCGCCACGATGCCGACCAAGGCCAGGACGACGCCCCACACGAACTGATCCGAAAAGCGGAACTCGGCGAAGCGTCCCGCGGGCGCCCCCGTCGGGTGGGCGGCAAGCCGGTGATACCAGGACCAGGCGATGGCCAGTCCGGGCAGCGCCGAGAGGACGAGGAGGGCCGGGTAGAGCTCCACCATCCAGCCCACGCCATCCGCCATGGCCTCGACCGCGACCTGCAGACCCGCGGCTTTCTCTGGAGCGAGTGCGCGGATCTGGATCAGCAACTGCCGGCACTGCTCCCAGCCCATCCGCGCCATCGCGAGCTGGATATCCTGCCAGCGGGTTCCGAGGGACCAGATCCAGCCGGTCGCGCCGCCGAGCCCGAAGATCGTCGCGAGCAGCGCACCAGGCACCAGCGCACGCCGACCCACCAGCATCAGCGCGACAAAGGCCGTCGTCACGAAGAGGGGCCAGGCCTGCGTCATTTGCGGGGCAATGCCGCCGGGTAGCGACAGGGAAAGGGTCAGCCAGAGCCCCGCCGCCCCGATCCACATCCATTCTCTCAGCGTTGCGGGTCGCGAGGCCGCAAGCAAGCCCGCCAGCGGCCCGAGCACGAACAGCGGCGGGAAGAGGAGCAGGTACGCCACCAGCAGGAGTACCGCCCTCAAGTTCACTCCCGGACGGGGAAGTGACTGACTTCCTAGGTCACCCACCACCCCTCACGTAAGGCAGCAGGGCCAGAAAGCGGGCCCGCTTGATCGCGGTGGCCAGCTGACGCTGATGGCGAGCCGTCACGCCGGACAGTCGGGCCGGGAGGATCTTGCCCCGATCAGTGATGAAGCGGGACAGCAGCTTCTCGTCCTTGAAATCGACATACCGGAGGCCGGCCTCGGCGAGCGGATCGCCCTTTTTCATGCGCTTCATCATCATTCGTCGTCTTCCTCCAGCTTGCGGTCGGTCGTGTCGCGTGACGGGGTATAGTCGTGCTCATCGGCCACCACGAGGAAGCGCAGGACGCCGTCATCGAGTTTGATGGCGCGCTCGAATTCGGGTAACTGCGCCGGCAGCGCCTTGAAGGCGGCCACGACGTAGTAACCCGTCTCCCGACGCTTGATCGGGTAGGCGAGGGTGCGCTTCCCCCAATGGGTCAGCGTGGCCGACTCATCCCCGGGCTGCTGGATGAGCGCGTGAAAGCGATTGAGTTTTTCGGTGATGGCGGTCTCTTCGAGCGCACTGTCGAAGATATAGACCGCCTCGTACGGACGGGCCATGGCACCTTCCTTTGGTCTGGACGCCCCGGCCCTGGTGGAGGCGCGGGGAGGCGATATGTGAGCCGGAAAACCTAGTCAGGAGAAGGGGTTCGTGGAAGGCCCGAGCTCACGGTGACACAAAAGGGGCCAGAGCGCTTGCTCTGACCCCTTCTGCCGTGCGCCCCAGGTCTAGCGACGACGCCCGAACAGCCGGAGCAGGAACAGGAACAGGTTGATGAAGGCGAGATACAACCCCAGCGCACCGACGACGGCATAGGAGCCCACCTTGCCCTCCGGGAGCGCCAAGGCCATGGACCGGAGCTGCTGGGCCCGGTAGGCCGTCAGCGCCGTAAAGACCAGGACACCGCAGACCGAGAGCACGAACTGGAACATGTCGTTCTGCCAGAAGATCCCGACGATTGAGGCGATAATGACGCCGATCAGGCCCATCATGGCGAATTGGCCGACGCCGGTCAGATCTCGCTTGGTGATCGTGCCATAGAGGGCCATCGCACCAAACGTGGCCGAGGTCGTCAGGAAGGTGCTGGCGATCGAGGCGCTCGTGTAGGCGAGAAAGATGAACGCGAGCGAGATGCCGTTCACGGCCGCATAGACCGAGAAGACGATCGCCGCCGTGCTGGGCGCCATCGTATCCACCTTGGCCGACAGGAAGATTACGAAGCCGAGCGGGGCAAGGAGCACCACCCAGAAGAGCAGCCGGTTCTGCTGCAGGATGCTGAGCAGCGTCGGGCTCGAGGCGACGAACAGTGCGGTCAGCGCCGTGATCCCCAGGCCGACGAACATCCAGCCATAGACCTTCTGAAGGAAGCCGGCGACGCGCGCTGATTCGGCGGCGGCACCGCTCATCGTCTGGGACGGGGAGCCGAACGGGTTCGACATGCAATGCCCTCAGGTCAAAGGAGGCGGAAATCTACGCAAAAGCCGTCTGGCGCGCAGTCCTGGGTCCTACCAGTCCCGGGAGGAGCCCGGACTGCTCTTGGGGCGCTGTCCCTGGTGACTGGAGAGCTGCTGTCGCTCGACCGCCTCCAGGAGTGAGCGCGCCTCGGCCTCACTCAGCTCTTCCACCGACTCGCCCTCGTCGCCGCCCTGCCCGCCGCCGGCCATCGCACCAACCGCCGTGGCGGTGTTCGCATCGAGTCCCTCCTCACGCATGTTGCCGCGACCAAAGTCGGCCCGGCCGCCTCGACCCGGTGAACCCCCGGAGCGGGTGTCGCCCCGCTTCCGCAGGGCGAGCTCGAGGTTGTACTTCGCGTCGACATCGTTGGGGTCGAGCTTGAGCGCTTCCTCATAGGCCTGTACCGCGCGGCCAAGGTAGTCGCTCATCTCATTGGCATCCTCGGCGGCGCGCACGTAGGCATTTCCCATGTTGAAGTAGGCCCGTTCCCGAAGTTGGTCGGGACCGTTCAACGCGTCGCGCCAGGTCTGGGCAGCATCGCGGTACTGGCTCATCCGGTAGAGGGCGTTACCCGAGTTGTACTTGATCTCCGGCCCGCCCTGCTGCAGGAGCACGGCCTGGTACGACTCGAACGCTTCCTTGTACTTCCCCGATTCGTACAGCTGCTGGCCACGCACCAGCTGCGTCCGCCCGCCAGCGCATGAGCCGAGGAGAAATAACGCCGCGGCGGCCGCGGCGCCGCGCGCGGTGCCACTGCCGAGGGAGTTCGCGCTGACGCGTGCCGGACGTCGAACCGGCTGGCCGAGCAACAGTTCAAGCGCCAGCGCGAGGACGGCGAGCGCCAGCGGCCATTGGTAGCGCTCGATCGGTTCGGTGGACGCCTGGGTCGCGAGAGTGCGAGCCTCGAGGTTTCCCAGGGCGTCGGATAGCCGCTGCATGGCCGGGGCGTCATCCCACCTGGCGTAGGCGCCGCTGGATGCGTCGGTGATCCGCTTGAGGTCGACCTCGTTCAGCCGGGAGACGACCGGCCGACCGATACCATCCAGGTGCCACGGCCCCTCCTCCGCGCCGGAGTCGGCCGGAACCGGGGCACCGGCTTCGGTGCCGATCCCGACGGCGAACACCGGCAGCCGCGCAGTCCGCAGCAGCTGTAACACCGAAGGGAGCTCGCCTTCGGAGCGCTCGCCATCCGAGAGGAGCAGGACGGCGCGGGAACCGAGCAGGGTTCCTTCGCGCCGCAGGGCGCGCTCGGAGACCCGCAGGGCCGACGAGATGTCGGTCGCGGGGTCGGCGATGTCGTCCGGCGTCGCGGCGTCGAGAAACTGCCGCAGGGTGCCGAGCTCGGCGGTCGGCGGCAATTGGAGAAAGGCGGAGCCGGCAAAGATCACCAGACCGATCCGGTCCCCGGGGCGTGAGGCCGCCAGGCGCCAGGCCAACTCCTTCGCGCGCGCGAGCCGGGTTCCGCCATTTACATCCTCGGCCTTCATGGACCGGGAGAGGTCGAGGGCGACGATGATGTCCCGGCCGGTGCGGGAGAGCGAAGCGGCATGCCGCCCGAGCTGGGGACGGGCGAGGGCAAGGATTGCGGCGACGAAGGCGATCCAGCGCAGCGCCTGTCGCCATGCCGGGACCGCACCGGGAAGCGCCGACGTGCGTCCGAGCAGCGCCGGGTCTCCAAACGTGCCAAGGGCGCGCTCCCGCTCGCGGGTGGCAATCCGCCCGAGCAGCCAGAGGGCCGGCAGGACGGCGAGCAGGATCAGGGCGGAGGGCTGGGCGAAGAGGCTCATGGCAGGGTCCGGAGCCAGGTGGCGCGCAGCAGCGCTTCGGTCAGGACCATCGCGAGACCGATGCCGACCAGCCACGGGAACAGCTCGTGGTACTCCCGCGTCTCGTTGATCTCGACCTCGATCCGCTCGAGCGGGTCGATCACGGAGATCACGTCTTCCAGTGCCTTGGGGTCCGTCGCCTTGTAGTACTGGCCGCCGGTGCGGGCCGCGATGTCCTTGAGCGCCGCCTCATCCCGGTGGGAGAGGCGTCCGGACAGGGTCCGGAGACTCCAGACGCCGTTCAACGCGTAGGCACCGGTATCGGCCGAGCTCAATCCGATCGAGTGGATGCGGATACCTAACGCGCGCGCGGCTTCAGCGGCCTGGACCGGCGAAGGCTCACCGGTATTGTTGGCGCCGTCGGTGATCAGGACCACGGCACAGGCGTTTCGCTGCAGATTCTTCAACTGGTTGAGCGCCAGCGAGAGCGCACTGCCGATCGCGGTCCCGTCGGGGAGCTGGCCAATCTCCACCTGTCCGACCAGCCGGTCCAGCACATCCGCGTCGCTGGTGAGCGGCGCCTGGAGCAGGGCCTTGCTGGCGAAGACCACCAATCCCATGAGGTCGCCGTCGCGGCGGTGGATGAATTCCTGCATCACCGTCTTGGCGACGGCGAGCCGGTTGCCGGGCTGGAAATCGGACGCCTTCATGCTGCTCGAGATATCCAGCACCAGCATCAGGTTGCGCGAGCGCACCCGGGTCGGCTCCGCCTTGCCCGGGACCTGCGGGCGCGCGAGCCCGAGTACCAGCAGCGCCAGGCCCCCGATGGCCAGCATCTGCGGCAGCCGGTGCCACCGTTCCCTGGACGAAGGCGGCAGCCCCCTCGCAAAGCGCAGCGCGGGAAAGGCGATGCGATGCAGCGGCGCAGCGCGGCGATGCCGAAACCAGCGCACAAAGAGCAGTAGCGGTACGATGATCAACACCAGGAACCAGGGACTACCGAACCGCATCGGCCACCTCCGGTGCGGTGGCGCTGGCTTCCCAGCCCTGCAGCAACTCACGGGCGCGTCCGAGATGCTCTATCGCCGCCGGCCGATCGGGGCGGATGCGGGCAAACTTCACCAGATCCGCTTCCCGCAGGAGGCGTTCGCAGCCCACGCGTCCATTGCCAGCGGCGAGCACGGACGGCAGGGCACGGCTGAGTTCCGGTGTGGTGAGGCCGGGGTGAGGAATTGCCCCGGCGGCGAGCAGGCAGTCCCGCAGCACGTCGGCGACATCGGCATAGAAAGGCGCGACGCCGTTGGTGCTGCCGTTCAACGAAGCGGAGAGTGCATCCAGCCGCGCCAGCGCGGTCGCGAACGGGCCCCGGGGCAAGTTCACCGGCTCCACGATGCGCATCCGTCGCCCACCCCCTCTGCGCCAGAGCCAGTAGGCCGCCGCCACCATCAGGACGAGGAGCCCGGCGAGCGGCCCCCAGGCGGGCCCGACGAGCGAGATCAGCGGCTTGATGTCCTTGAGCTGGGGATTCCCCTCCGGCGCCAGCGAGGCGATCACCATGCGGAGCGAAGGGCCG
Source organism: Gemmatimonadales bacterium (assembly GCA_039934355.1). Taxonomy (GTDB): domain Bacteria; phylum Gemmatimonadota; class Gemmatimonadetes; order Gemmatimonadales; family GWC2-71-9; genus JADJOM01. The sequence goes on along the minus strand of JBDTMI010000043.1, from coordinate 10,706 downwards.
AGTAGCGTGTCCGGTGCGCCACCGGGACTGGCGCGGTAGAGCAGGCCGAGGATCGGGACCGGTTGCTCCCCGACCCGATAAAACGCCAGGCGGAGCTTGCCCCGCCAGATCCGGTCGCCGGCGCCGCGCAGGGTGTCGATGCCGAGGAGGCGAACACCATCGGGCACATTGAGCATCACCCGCGGGGCCGTTTCCAGCAGCTCCTGTCCCGGCGAAATCTCCACCGTCACGAGAAACGTGACCGCGTCACCGAGTGTGGCGCTCGGCACCTCCGCCCGCAGGTCCATGCGCTGCGCCAGCAGCGGGTGCGACAGCAGGACCAGGAGCAGGAGCAGGAGTGGCGGGCGGCGGCGGGTCACTGAATTCTGCGGCGCTCCCGCCGGCTGAAGAAGGCGGCGAGGGCCTCACCGTACTGCTGGTCGGTATGCAGCCGGAGGAGGTCGATGCCGCGGCGGGTGCAATGGGCGCTGAAGCCGTCGTCGAATGCCTGACGCGCTGCCCGGAAGTGTTCGCGCACATCGGGCCGGCCCGCATCCACCACGCGCCAGTCGTCGGATTCCGGATCCCAGAGCGTGACCAGACCCACCGGCGGCAACTCTCGCTCCCGGGGATCCATGAGCTGCAGGGCGATGACGTCGTTGCGCCAGGCCAGACGATCGAGGGCGGGCCAGCTGCTGTCATCCAGGAAATCGGAGATGACGACCACCATGCTCCGATGCCGCAGCAGCGGTTCGATCAGATCGAGACTCTTGCCCAGATCGGTGGCCCGCTCTTCCGGCGCGTACGAAAGTATCTGACTCACCACGCCGAGCGCCTGTCGCCGTCCGCTCCGGGGCGGGGCGAACCACTCCACCCGGTCGGAATAGAAGGCGGCACCCACCCGGTCGCGGTGGCGGGTGGCGGAGAGCGCCAGCACCGCGCCCAGTTCCGCCGCGAGGTCGCGCTTGGTGCGTGACACGCTCCCGAACCCGCTCGACGCACTGACGTCGAGCAGCAGCAGCAGGGTGAGCTGCCGGTCCTCGTGAAATCGCTTGATGAACGGGGTGCCGAGGCGGGCCGTGACGTTCCAGTCGATGGTCCGGACGTCGTCACCCGGGAGGTATTCCCGGACTTCGGCGAATTCGATCCCGCGTCCACGGAAAGTGCTGGCGTAGTCGCCGGCGACGAGATCCCGCACCAGTTCCCGGGTCGTGATCTCGATTCGACGGACTTCGCGCTCGAGTTCCGCCGGGGTCACGGCACCGGCACGGCGGCGAGAATGCGGTCCAGCATCTGGTCCGACGTGAGGCCTTCGGCCTCGGCCTGGTAGGTCGGAATGAGGCGGTGGCGGATGGTGTCGTGGGCCATCGCCTTGATGTCCTCCGGCAGGACGTAGGCGCGACCCTGCAGGAAGGCATGCGCCTTGGCCGCCTTCACCAGGTAGATGCCGGCGCGGGGCGAGGCCCCGAACTGGATCATCGCCTTGAGATCGGGGAGTTTCCAGCGGTCCGGCTCGCGGGTCGCGGTGACGATATCGAGGACATACTCCTTGATCCGATCATCGACGTACACCGTCCTGACGATCTCGCGCGCGCTCAGCACCCGGTCAGGATGCAGGACCGCACGTGTCGTCGGCTCCGGGCCGTCGGTCATCCGGTCGATGATCGCGCGCTCCTCGGTCCGGCTCGGGTACCCGACGACCAGCTTGAAGAGGAAGCGATCGACCTGCGCCTCCGGCAGGGGATAGGTGCCTTCATGCTCGAGCGGATTCTGGGTGGCGAGGACCAGGAAGAGCGGGGGCAGGCGGTGGCTGGTTCCGCCGATGGTTACCTGGCGCTCCTGCATGCATTCGAGCAGGGCGCTCTGCACCTTCGAGGGGGCCCGGTTCACCTCGTCGGCCAGCAGGATGTTGGTGAAAATCGGTCCCTGCTGCACGGTGAAGTCGCCACTCTTCTGGTTGTAGATCATCGTCCCGAGCAGGTCCGCGGGCAGCAGGTCCGGGGTGAACTGCACCCGGCGGCAATCGCAGTCGATGGTAGAAGCCAGCGTCCGGACCGCGAGCGTTTTGGCGAGGCCGGGCAGCCCTTCCAGCAGCAGGTGCCCGTCCGCCAGAAGGCCGATCAGCAGACTTTCCAGCAGCGTCTGCTGGCCCACGATCACCCGGCCGATCTCCGTCAGCACCTCGCGAAACACCGCACTCTCGGCGGCAATCTCCGGAGTGCGCGCCAAGGCGGACTCGGGCGCGAAACGGGCGAGCAGTTCGCTCTGGGTCGAGCTCATTCGGAAACGTGCCTCGATGGAAGGGTCGGGCGCCGCCGGCGGGGAGATCCTGGGCGAACCCGGTACGGATGGATGGAAAATTATACGACGGAGCAGGTATTCATCGGAAGGGGGACAAGCACGACTTCGCAGCAAGGTTGGACGGATCTTCGCTGGCGATGCACCTTTCCCCGCCACACGCCATGCCATACCCAATCGCTTGATGGTCATCGAACCTGAGTCCCGCGCGCCGCGGGCTTTTCCGCCGACGCGGGAGTCGCTGGTCCTCGCCATGACCAGCGCGGATCCGGGGCAGCGCCGTATGGGGCTCGAGATGCTGGTCACTGCCTACTGGCGACCGGCGTACGCGCACTTGCGGCTCCGCTGGAGGCTGGAACCGGCGGATGCGGAGGACCGGGTGCAAGAGTTCTTCACCGTCGCACTTGATCAGGAGTTCTTCCGCGAATACGACCCGGCCCAATCGCGATTCCGAAGTTTTCTCCGGCTCTGCCTCGACCGGTTCGCGGCCAAGGCGCGCCGCGCCGAGCATCGGCTGAAACGGGGAGGCGATGCGGAACATCTGTCGCTGGATTTCGTCGCGGCAGAACTAGCGCTGGAGGTGCCACGTGGGGGGGAGACCGACGACGAAGCCTTTGATACCGAGTGGGTGCGGGCGTTGTTTGACTGGGCGATCGATTCGCTCGGGTCGGAGTGTCGCGATGAGGGCCACGAGGTCCGTTTCACCGTATTCGAGCAGTACGACCTGGCGCCGGCCGACGACGGCTCTCGGCCAACGTATCGCGTTCTCGCCGAGCGACTGGGAATCCCCGAGACTCAGGTGACCAATCACCTCGCCTGGTGCCGGCGCCGACTCCGGGCCCTGCTGCTCGATCGTTTGCGGAATCTGTGCGGCAGCGAGGCCGAATTCCAGGAGGAGGCCCGAGCGCTGTTCGGGACGGCTCGACGGTGAAGTCACTCTCAGGTGAGACGGTGCGCCACCTTCAGCGCGTGCTTGAGGAGCCGGTGCTCGAGGGGGAGCGCTATCGGCTCGGGCCGCTGCTTGGTCAGGGCGGGATGGGGGTGGTCTACCAGGCCACGGATCTGCTCCTGGGCCGGGAGGTGGCGCTCAAGGTGCTCCGCCCCGAGTTCGCCGAAGGTGCCGCCGTTGCCCGGTTCGGCCGTGAAGCGCAGATCCTCGCCCAGCTCGAGCACCCTGGAATCGTGGCGGTGCATGATGTCGGGAGCCTCCGTGATGGGCGCCCGTACTATGTGATGAAGCTGGTGCGGGGGATTCGGCTGGATGATTTCGCACGACCGCTGGCGCTGTCGGAGCGGTTGCGAATCTATCTCCGGATCTGCGAGACCATCGATTTCGCGCACGTGACCGGGGTGATCCACCGGGACCTCAAGCCGGGCAACATCATGATCGGTGCGTTTGGTGAGGTCCTGGTCCTCGACTGGGGAATCGCGCGGGTGCTGACCGCCCAGTCAGAGGCGACGGGCGGGTCGCCGACCAGTCCCCCCGCGGAGGGCGACACGGCCTCCGGCACGGTGCTGGGCACGCCTGGGTACATGGCCCCCGAACAAGCGCTGGGGCAGATCGATCGGGTGGATGCCCGCACCGATGTATTCGCGCTTGGTGCGATCCTGCGCGACCTGGCTGCATCCGGTGCGTCGGCGCGGCCGCCGCTGCAATCCATCTGGTCCAAGGCCCTCAGCGCCTCCCCCGACGCCAGGTACCACTCCGCCGCAGCGCTGGGTGCGGACGTCGCCCGGTTCCTGGATTCCAAGCCGGTCGAGGCGCACCGGGAGAGCTGGCTGGAGCGGGCCGGCCGGTTCTATCACACCTACCAGACCGCGATTCTGCTGGTGCTGGCCTACCTCGCCATGCGTCTCCTGTTTCTGGCCGCCAGAGGTTTCTAAAGACGCGGGCTGGGGACGGGTAATGGATCAGTGAAGTCTCGAATCACGCAACTCCACAACGGAGCCGTCGATGAACAAGCCTGTGCTGGGACTGGTGCTGGGCGGGATCCTCGGTGCGCTGGATGGTCTTTCCGCGCTGGTTTCCGCTCCGGAGGTCGCGCCCGACATCGGCGGGATCGTGATCGGTTCGATGGGCAAGGGGTTGCTTGCTGGGCTGCTGATCGGCTTTGTCTCCCGCAAATGGAATTCGCTGCCCGTCGGTCTGATCGCGGGGACGGCGATCGCGGCGCTGTTCGCGTTCCCCATCGCGATGATGAACAAGAATGCCGTGACGGGGCAGCCCTATTTCTGGGAGATCATGATCCCGGGATCGATGGTCGGGCTGATTGTCGGCTACGCCACCCAGAAGTTCGGTGCGCCGCGACGGACGCAGGCCAGCTAGCTGCTGAAGCGGAACAGCAGGACGTCGCCATCCTGCACCACGTATTCCTTGCCCTCGGCGCGGGAGAGTCCCTGTTCGCGGGCCGGCTTCCAGCCGCCGACGCGGATGAAATCATCGTAGGCGACAGTCTCCGCCTTGATGAAGCCTTTCTCGAAGTCGGTATGGATGACGGCGGCGGCCTGGGGCGCGCGGTCACCCCGATGAATGGTCCAGGCCCGGACCTCCTTTTCGCCGGCGGTGAAGTAGCTCTGCAGGCCGAGAAGGTGATAGGCCGCCTTGGCGAGCCGATCCAGTCCGGACTCCGTGGCGCCGAGCGAGGCAAGGAATTCCTGGCGATCCTCCGGCGCGAGCTCGGCGAGTTCCGCCTCGACCTTTCCGGAGAAGATGACCAGTTCGGCCGACTCGTGGTCGGTTGCGATCGACTGGCGCAGCGCATCGACGTGCGCGTTCCCCGTCATGATCTCGCTTTCCAGCACATTGGCGGCGTAGAGCACCGATTTGGCGGTGAGCAGGTTGAAGCTGCGCCAGATGGGGAGCTCTTCGTCCGTCGGTGTGACGGAGCGCGCCGGCTTGCCGGCGGCGAGCGCATCGCGGGCGGCGGTCAGGAGCCGGGCCTCGAGCTTCGCCTGCGCGTCGCCCGATTTGGCGGTGCGAATCGTCTTCTCCAGCCGCTTCTCCACCGAGGCGAGGTCGGCGAGCTGGAGCTCGATGTTGATCACCTCCCGGTCGCGCGCCGGATCCACCGAACCCATCACATGCTGGGTGTCGGGATCATCAAAGCAGCGGATGACCTGCACGATCGCATCGACCTCGCGGATGTTGGCGAGGAACTGGTTGCCGAGCCCCTCGCCCTGACTGGCGCCCTTGACCAGCCCGGCGATATCCAGGAACTCGACGGTGGCGGGAACGATGCGCTGGGGTGAAATGATCTTTGCGATGGCGTCGAGGCGCGGGTCCGGGACGGTGACCACACCGGTGTTTGGCTCGATGGTCGCGAACGGGTAGTTCGCCACCAGCGCACCCGCCGAGGTGAGCGCGTTGAACAGCGTCGACTTGCCGACGTTGGGAAGTCCGACGATTCCGAGCCTGAGCATGACGGGCTACCGGCTGAGAGAAACGAACCACGGGGCCAGCACCAGCGACACCACGCTCATCAGCTTGATGAGGATGTTCATCGCCGGGCCGGCGGTGTCCTTGAACGGATCGCCGACGGTGTCGCCCACGACGGCAGCGTGATGGGCCACCGAGCCCTTGCCGCCGTGCGCCCCACCCTCGATCAGTTTCTTTGCGTTGTCCCAGGCGCCGCCGGCGTTGGCCATGAAGAGTGCCAGCAGCACGCCGGAGAGCGTCGCACCCGCCAGCATGCCGCCGAGCGCCTCGACCCCGATGCCGGCCCCGATCACGACCGGGGCGACGACCGCAATGACGCCGGGGAGGATCATCTCCCGGAGTGCCGCCCGGGTGGAGATGTCCACGCAGCGGGCGCTGTCCGGCTTGGCGGTCCCCGCCATCAGGCCGGGGATCTCGCGGAACTGGCGGCGAACTTCCTCGACCATTCCGGCAGCGGCGCGGCCCACGGCGGTCAGGGTCAGCGCACCAATGACGAAGGGTAGGGTACCGCCGATGAACAGCCCGATCACGACCATCGGGTTGATCAGATCCAGCACCAGCGGCCGACCGCCCAGGGCGACGGCCGCCGCGTACGCGCTGAAGAGCGCCAGTGCTGTCAACGCCGCGGAGCCGATCGCGAAGCCCTTACCGATCGCCGCGGTGGTGTTCCCGAGCGCATCAAGGCCGTCGGTGATCTTGCGGACCTCCGGGCCGAGGTGACTCATCTGGGCGATGCCGCCGGCGTTGTCGGCGATCGGGCCGTAGGCGTCCACCGACATCGTCACGCCAACCGTGGCCAGCATGCCGACCGCGGCGATCGCGATGCCGTAGAGTCCGGCCGTCTGAAAGCTCACAAAGATGCTGGCGCAGATGAGGAGCAGGGGCAGCAGGGTGGACATCATGCCGACCGACAGTCCGGCGATAATATTGGTGGCCGGTCCGGTCAGCGAGGCGTTGGCGATGTCCCGCACCGGCTTGGCGCTGGTGTAATACTCGGTCACCGCGCCGATCGCGATCCCCGCGATCGTACCGGCGAGCACCGCCCAGAAGGCGCCGAGGACCGGCAGACCGACGATGCCGATGGGAAGCTGTCCGCAGATGAAATAGGCCGCAGTCACGAAGGCACCGGCCGCCAGCAGGGTCGTGGACCGGAGGGCGTTGGCGGCATTGCCACGTTCCAGGAGGCGCATCCCGGCGATGCCCAGCAGCGACGCGATCAATCCCGCCACCGTCAATAGAATCGGGAGCGCGACAGCATTGCCGCGGGATTCGAGCGGGATGACGGCGCTGGTGGCGCCGAGGGCGATGGTGGCGATGATCGCGCCGACGTAACTCTCGAAGATGTCGGCGCCCATCCCAGCCACATCGCCGACGTTGTCGCCCACGTTGTCGGCAATCGTCGCGGGGTTGCGCGGGTCATCCTCGGGGATACCGGCTTCAACCTTGCCCACCAGGTCGGCGCCGACGTCGGCGGCCTTGGTAAAGATGCCGCCGCCGACCCGCGCGAAGAGCGCGATGCTCGACGCGCCCATGGCGAATCCGCTGATGATCCCGCTGAAGCGGACGAACGCCGGCTGCAGCCCGTCGGTGAGCGACTCCACGCTACCCTGCGGCAGGACCAGTGCTGCCACGACTCCGATCCCGATCAGCCCGAGGGCCGCCACCGCGAGACCCATCACCGCCCCGCCGTTGAACGCGATGCGCAGCGCACTCGCCTGCCCGGTCGCTCGCGCCGCTTCCGCGGTGCGGACATTCGCCGTGGTCGCCGCCTTCATGCCGAAGAGCCCCGCGGCAATCGAACAGAGCCCGCCGAAGACGTAGGCCACCGCCGTCTGGACACCCACGGCCCACCCGAGCAGCAGCGCGACCGCAACGATGAACGGGCCGAGGACGGTGTACTCCCGGCGGAGGAAGGCCATCGCCCCTTGCTCGATCAGCATCGCCAGGTCCTGCATCGACTGCGAGCCGGCGGACTGTCGCGCGATATAGCGGTAGATGACCGCCGCGACCACGAGGCCAAGCAGGCCGGTGGCGATCGCGATCAGGGCGGGGAAGGCCAGGTGCATGGGCCGATTATCCTTTGTTGAATCGGTTCATCGCGAGTTCGATTCCATCCCGGAGCCAGCACTCCACGGCCTCGCTCATCGGCTCGAGGAGGATCGTCAGCTCGGCACGTTCGTCGGCGGCAAAGGCGCCGAGCACGAAGTCGGCGGTGTCGCGGGTGCCGGTGGGCAACGGGCCGATGCCGATGCGCAGCCGGGCGTAGTCCTGGCGCCGCAGGCTGCCCTCGATGCTCTTCAAGCCGTTGTGGCCGCCCGCAGAGCCGGCGCCACGGAGCCGAAACGTCCCGGCTGGCAGGGCGAAGTCGTCCACCAGGACCAGGAGATCGGTGGCGGGATCAAACCCTGGAAGCGCGCGGAGCGGGGCCAGTGCGGCCCCGCTCCGATTCATGTAGGTCAGCGGCTTCAGGAGAGTGATGTCCCGGCCCAGCGCCCGGCCGCGAATCTCGCGGGCGGACGGGACTCGGCGAAACGGCAGCAGCTCCCAGCGGGCAGCGAGGTGGTCGGCCAAGAGAAACCCGGCGTTGTGCCGGGTGTTCTCGTACTCCGGGCCAGGATTGCCCAGGCCGACGATGGCGCGCAGGGCCTAGGCCTTGGTGTCGGCTTCCCCGTCGGGCTTGGCCTTCCGGATCAGCTCCGGCTCGGTGCCGGTCGCGGCGACGGCGGCAACAGGTGCCACCACCTCTTCCGTCCGCGGAGCGACCACCGAGCAGACCGGCAGGTTCGGGTCGTTCAGGACTTCCACCTTGTCCAGCTTCACGTCCCGGACGTAGATCGACTTGCCGATCCCGAGGGGGGTCACATCGAGGTCGATGTGGGCCGGGATGTCGGCCGGGAAGACCCGGATCTGGAGCTTGTAGAGGACCTGATCGAGCACACCGCCGAAGTTCCGGACACCATCCGAGGTACCGGTCAGGTGCACCGGGACTTCGAGGGTGACCTTCTCATCGGCGCGAACTTCGTAGAGGTCCACATGCAGGATTTCGGTCTGGCGCAGCGGGTGGCGCTGGATCTCACGGATGAGTGCCTTGACCGCGGTGCCGCCATCGATCGTGACGTCGAGAATCGCGCTGCCGGCGCCACCCGCCTTGATCAGCTTGGCCAGGGCCGCGCTGTCGATGCTAAGCGACTCGGCCTCGCGGTTGTGCCCGTAGATGACGGCGGGAATCCGGCCGGTGCTGCGGAGCGAGCGGGCGGCGCCCTTCCCGTGGTCGGGGCGGCGAGTCGTCAACAGGGTAGTCTGATTTGCCATGGTCCGGTCCTTCGTGTCTCAGTCGAACAGCGAACTGACGGATTGATCGCTGTGAGTGTAACCGATCGCTTTCGCCAGCAGAGGTGCGATCGACAGTACCTTCAGTTTGGCAAACTGCCGCTCGGGGGGGAGGCCGATGGTGTTGGTCACCGCCACCTCCGTCACCGGGCTGTTCATCAACCGCTCGACCGCCGGCCCCGACAGCAGGGCATGGGTGGCACAGCAGTAGATGTCTTCCGCCCCGAGCCGCTTGAGGGCGTGGATGGCCTCGGACATCGTCCCACCGGTATCGATCATGTCGTCGGGAATGATGCAATCCTTCCCCGTGACGTCGCCCACCACGTTCACGACTTCCGCCACGTTGGCCGAGGGCCGGCGCTTGTCGATGATCGCCAGCGTAGCATTGAGCCGCTTGGCGAACCCCCGGGCCATCTTGGCGCCACCGACATCCGAGGCCACCACGGCGAGCTCCCGCAGCGACTTCTGCCGGTAGTGGTTCACGAACACCGGCGCGGCGTAGAGATGGTCCACCGGCAGGTCGAAGAACCCCTGCATCTGGTGGGAATGGAAATCCATCCCCAGCACCCGATCGGTCCCTGCCGTCGACACCATGTTGGCCATCAGCTTGGCGCTGATGGCGACCCGCGGCTGATCCTTGCGATCCTGCCGGGCGTAGCCAAAGTACGGAATCACGGCCGTAATCCGGGCGGCACTCGCCCGCCGCGCCGCGTCGATGAGGAGCAGCAGCTCCACCATGTGCTCGGCGGGCGGATTGGTCGGCTGAATCACGAAGACGTCCCGTCCGCGGACGTTCTCGTCGATCTTGATGAACAGTTCGCCGTCGGCGAAGCGCTTCACCGTCACCTGGCAGAGGGGCTGGCCGAGGTGGGCGGCGACCTCCTCCGCGAGCGGCCGATTGGCCGATCCGGAGAGAAGAAGCATCTGGCTGCGCTGTAGCAGTTCGCTCATAAGTCGAGCCGGCCAAAATAGCCGGGGCTGCAGGGTTAGGTCAACTCTAGGGTTGCCGGGCGGGGGGCTCGAGTTTTGGCGATTGGTGGTCGGCGCTCAGCATTCAGCATGCAGCGTTCGGCGGTCCGCCTCCCGCCAGCTCCCACCCGCACTCTTCAAGGATGGACGACGGGGATTTGGTACACCGCGGCGAGGTAGCTGGTAATGGCCGGGACCCCGTGGGCGAACAGGCGCCCCGTGGAGGTGCTGCTCTCAAGTCCGGCGACGGGCGGGGAGGGTCGGATGCCGATCACCATCACGGGGCAGCTCTGATGCTCCGCTCCCAGCAATTCCACCAGCGGCGCGCGGGGCCTGAGGAACGCGAGGTGCTCCACCGAGATGCGTGAGCGCAGTTCGGGGTAGTAGGTCAGTACCCCTTCGATCGCGGCGCAATCAACGCAGTAGAAGCTGTGCGCGCCTTGCGCGGGATCGACGAAGCCAGGATGGAGGAGGAAGAGGCGATCCCGTTCTGACATGGGGGGCGGGGTCGGGGACGCGAGGCGCGGCGCGGAGATTGGCCCCGGTGGATTCGAACCACCATTCGCAGATCCAAAGTCTGCTGTCCTGCCATTGGACGAGGGGCCAGTGCGGTTGAAAGTAAGGTGGGCGGTAGGGAGTAGGGAGTAGGGGCGATTGGGCGATTGGGCGATTGGGCGAGTGGGCGGTTGGGCGA